>NZ_JAPXGQ010000020.1:0-12887 GCF_027277485.1 Campylobacter ureolyticus
GATGAAGCTGTTGAGATAGTAGGAACAAAAAGTTATATCAGATTTAAAGAAAGAGAAGATGAAAGGATAGATGGAGCTTTAAAGATGATAGTTTTAGATATTGCAGGAGTGTAAAGCTTTAACAAAGGGCTAAATTTAGCCCTTGATTAAGGTTTTAAGGAGTTATAAAAGATGAGTTTAGATGAGATTTATGATGAGATCAGCTTTGAAAGACGAAAGCTTATAAAAGAGCTATTTGGGGATAATAAATCATATTTACCAAGAGCTAAGGTTATAAAATATCATAAAGTCTTAGAGCTAGTTGAGACTAATAAACTCATTGATTTTAGCATTTATATGGATAGCTTTAGAACACAATATATAAACATGGAAGTTGCGATGACTAAGGCAATTAATGCTTATAAAAAAGCTTTGATTTTAAACTCCATAAAAAAAGGAGTTAAGGCTTTAAAAAGTATCAAAGAGGTTGAGAAATTTTGCAAAGAAGCCTTTAGGGAAGAAGATCTTTTTAGTGGTCATAAAGGAAGCCCTTATATAGAGGGTGTTGTCATCTGTGTAGATGAAAATGGAAATCTAAGAAATAAATTTGTTGTAAATAAAAACGGTGTTTTTGCTAGGCTTGATAGCAGTGATGAAAAAAGAGTTTGGGAGTATTTGTTTGCTCACCAAGAAAAAATCGGCGTTGTAGAGTATAAACAAGTTGAAGTTAAAAACGCTATAGAAGATAAAAAAGATGACTTAGTCAAAGCTAACAAAGATACACAGGCTTTTAAAATGTGTGAAAAACTAGCAAAAGAAAAAAGGATAGGAAATGCTTTTAAAAGCTGATGAGTTTGCAAGTGCCTATGATATAGGCATGAGAACTTTATATGTCTTAAAAAATTATGATAAAAAAGTGGGTAAATTTGACCGCTTTAAAACTATCAATGGAAGGCTTTATGTAGATTATGAGGCATTTTTTAAAGTAGAAAATGAAATAAATGAAGCAAGAGATCTTTACTGCTTAATAATGGATGATTTTAAAAACGAGTGGCAAATGGCAGGGTATTTTGCTAAAAAAATAGGCGCTAAGCAGGTAAATTTATATAACATGTTTAGAAACTTTACTTTTTATGGAAACAATGCATCACACTCTAATAAAAGAGAGTTGTTGATAAAAGCTTTTAAAGAGTATCTAAAGGATCTAAAATGACTGAAAAACAGCGTATTTTAAGAAAAAATTTATTAGCTAGAATTCACACAAATAGCAAATATAAAGAACTTGTTAGAGTTGATGCGTGGGAGAGTTGGCTAGACGTTAGATTCGGTGTAAGTAGTTCGGCTCTTTTATCTATAGATGAGCTTAATAAAGCTTTGGATATGTTAATAAATGATGAGTTTATGGAGTGTGAGCCTGATATTTTAGGTAGAAATTTAGTAAAAAACTCTAAAATTGTAAATAATTTGACTAAGAACAAAACTAAAAAAATAACTCAAAAACAATATACCTACATAAAGCACCTTGCAAATAGGCTTAATTTTAGTGATGAAAAATTAATGGTCTTTGTAGCAAAACAGATCAAAGTTTTAATAAGACTTGATAGCCAACTTAAAAGAATAAGCTTAAATGATGCAAGACGTATTATCACAGGCTTAGAAAAAATGTGTAAATTTTATAAGAAATAAAAATGAAGCTAGATATTGATTTAAGTAATAAAGCTTACGAAATAAGGCGTATGATGATAGCTTTAGTGTTTGCTTTTTTAGGGACAACAAGTTGCCTTGATAAAAGGAGATAAAGATGATTTGTCCATATTGTGCTAATGAAAAAACAAATGTCATCGCTACTGTTAAAGGGCTAGTTAATGAAAGATTTAGAAAATGCCCAAAATGTGGTAGAACTTTTAGCACAATTGAGATAATAAAATCAAAAGATGAAGAGTTAATAGAATATGAAAAGGTGGTTAAAGGGAGTTTAAAGGGTAGTTAATCCCTTTTAAAACAAATGTAAAATTTATGCAAATTTTCAAGAAAATTTCTATATAATATACGAAAAAGCGAGTTTAAACAATGGAATATTTTCAAGTTAAAAAAATTATAGATGCGTTAAAAACACCAAAAGATATTTTTAAAGTAGATATTCCAAGCATATATGAATCAAATCAAAATAGAACAATAGAGTTAATTAGTAGCCAAATAGATGCTTTGCTTCTTTTTGACATAAGTAAGTATGGTCTTCAAATCAAAAGAAATAAAAGCCAACTAAGACATAATAAAACCGATATTATTTTAAGGCTTGATATATGCTCAAAGCATAAAAATCCAGAGTTTATAAAAGAAAAATCTCCAAAAGAGCTTAGTAGCCTTATGCAAAAGTATTCAGGAGCTGTTTTTGAAAAAGAGTGTTCACACTTACATTTTTTTGTAAAAGGTTATAATGATAAATGGGCTTTTCCAATTAGCGAATTTGGGCTAAAAGGAAAAGGAGAGCTAGAGGATGTGGCAAAAGAGTTTTGTGAGTTTTGCAACATCAAAGAAATTGAATTTATAAAAAGGAGTTTGTTTTGATAGATATAAACTCTCTTATAAATAAATACATACAATACATTCACGCTAATTTTGAAATTGAGGAAATAGATAAAAAAACCTATGAGATAACTACACCTTTTTTGGATAGTAGTAATGATTATATAGTTATATATGCCCTTATAAATGGTGACAAAATAAAACTTAGCGATGATAGCGATACTTTAAATAGTCTAGCTTTAAAAGGTATGCAGTTTAATACAGAAAAAAGACAACAAGAACTTGAAATAATTCTTAATGGTTTTGGAATACAAAGAGAAAATAATGAGCTTTTTGTTGAGGCTAGTGTGTCAAATTTTGCTTCTAAACAACATAATATTTTACAAGCATTAATAAGTGTAAATGATATGTTTGTTTTAGCAAATAATAAAATTTCAAGCTTTTTCTTTGATGATGTAGCAAGATTTTTAGATAGTATAGATGCAAGATATATTTCATCTGTTAGTTTAGAGGGCAAGAGTCATTTAAATCATAAATTTGATTTTATAATCTCTAAATCAAAAAAAAGCAAAGAAAGACTTATAAAACTTCTTAATAACCCTAAAAAAGACAATTTAAAGTCTTCTTTGTTTTCATTTTTAGACTTACAAGATGATAGAGTTAAAAATAGTGAAAGTATAATTATTTTAAATGATAGTAATATTACAGTACCAGATGATATTACACAAGCAACAAATCAATATGGCATTAAGCCTATTTTGTGGTCTCAAAAAGAAGCTTATAAAAATCTTTTATCGGTTTAGCTTAAATTTGGTTTAATTATTTTAATCCCCTTTTAATAAATCATCTTCGATTTTTTCTAAAATATCATTTTTTAAATTTCTTTCTAAATTTCCGTTTTTATCAACTGGTAAAAAAGGTCTTGCAGGAATGCCCTTTTTAGCTGAGCCAAACTGATGCGTTAAGCCATATGGAAAACCGCGTGATTTTGCATAGCTCTCAACCACAACGCTTTTATTACTAGCTCTAACACCCCAGCTATCTTTTAAATTTGCACTTTCAACTAAAATTTTCTTATCGCCATGAGTTCCATAACGCTTTAAAAAGCCACTTTTTAAGGACTTAGCACCTTTTTTAAAAGCTTTAGTTTTTCCACCTGCATAGCTAAATGCGGTATTTGATGATATAGGTTTCCATTTCTCACCAAATGGGCTAATTTCGTTTTCAAAACTTTCATCAATGCAAGAGCGCACCATCTCACCGATTGCCCTCAAAGTAGGCTTTAAATTCTTGGTTTTTTTCTCTAAGCTTAAAAGACTTTTTTGAATATCTTCAATGCCTGTTATTTTAACTCCCATATTTATCCTTTTTATGGTATAATAGTATAAACAGTTGAAGAGATGGCCCAGATTTGGCAGGGTTCCAGCTACTTAATGTAGGCTGTATATGACTTGGGTTCGATGCCCGACCTTCATCTGTTTTTATCTCATGTTTTTATATCCAACCTTATCTTTTATAATTGCTTTATAGTTTATAAGTGGTATTTTTGTAATCGTTGCTATAAAATTATCATTTTTAAATTTCTTATGAGTTTTTATTATTTCAACTCCCATATTTTATCCTTTTTATGGTATAATAGTGCTAAATAGCGTGAAGATGTGAAGCTTAAAAGCAGGTAACCACAGGGTAGTGTCCGATGTTGTGGGTTCAAATCCCACCCACGCTATTTAGTTTAACTATTAATTCTTTTTTAATTGCCCGTAAAATGTCTTCTTTATCCACCTTATCAAGCGTAATTATATAATTATCATTTTTAAATTTCTTATGAGTTTTTAACATCTCAATTGGTATTAAATTTAGCCTATTTGGGTCGTTAATATCATCAAATATAAATAAAATATTCTTGTGATTATCCCTTAAATCAATGTAAATTTTACTCTCATCACTTAAAATTTTAACGATTTGTCTCATCTCATCTATACTAAAATCGTGATTATACTGCCCTTTTCTTTCAGGTCTTGCGTGATAAAGCCTATCTTTTGTTAAAATAAGTCCTTTTTTGTTTATGTCTTTTAGTGGTAAAATTTTAGAGATTAACTTCATAGTCATTTGACTAAGCATACCAACTTGAACCATATTTAAAGGGTGTTTATAATTTTTATTTATTATAACTTCATCTATTAACTCATCAAGTCCTTTTTGCCAAATATAAAGATCTCTTTTTTTATCAAATTCTTTTATGGCAGTTTCTAAGTCTTTGTTTTGAATCAAATTTAAGACTTTTTTAGCTTTTTGTTTAAAAGCACTGTCTAGCGCACTCATATCATAACTAAAATCATCATGGCTGACATTTGGCAGCTTCCCACTAAATGGCTTTAAACCCTTTCTTTCTAACTGCTTTTTAGAATATCCCCTAACAGTGCATCTACAGCCCCAGCCATTTGGTGGGAAGTTGTTTTTCCAAAAAGGATGATCTTTTGGAAGTATTATGCCGTGCATTGCTCTGTGAGTTGGGCGAGTTCGACTATCTAAAACAGCGGTGTAGCGGTAATACTCCAAACTACTTTCATCAAGGCTTTGCTTTTTAGCCCCAGCGTAACTTGTCCTTAAATTTGTATCAAAAATACGCTTTAAACGGCGCGCTCCAACAAATACTTTTTTTGGCTTACCACTTTTTGGATCATCTACTTCTATCTCACCCCACCAGCCACTTTTTTTAAGATGTGGGATTATATCTTTTTTCCATTCATCAAATGTAACGCCGTTATGAAATGCTTTAGTTAGTGAGTTTTGCATATCTTTTAAAAGATCTAAGTTCATCATCTTAGCAATGGTAAAAACTCTTTTATGGGCATCATGCTTAATCTCATCGTAGTCAAAGTGAGCTTCTGGGTTTTTGGCTTTCAATCTAGCTACCAACTCATCAGGTTTTTTAAAAAAATCAATCATCACCAAGCCCTAAAATTTCAGTATTTTCTAAGGCATTTTGCATAACAGTTTCTAAAATATCAATATCCACATCATCATAAATTTCATATAATTTATCAAAAGCATCCTCGTAAGTCTCACACTCCTTTAATAAAGTGTTTAAACTCTCTTTAATGCGTGATTGTATATCCTTTAAAGGCTTTTTAAAGTTTGAACTAGACATAAAACTATCAAATTTATCAAGTGGTTTTAATGGCATTTTATAATTTAAACTTTTTGTGGTTTTACCTTTTGGAAGTGGTAAATCAAACTCTTTTGCCATATCATCTATATCCATCTCATAACCAAGCGAGCTTAAAATTTGCAAGGTTTGAGCCCTTTGAAGTAGATTTTTATCTTTTTCAAACTGGATATTTAAATCAACTTTTTTACCAAAGCGTTTATAAAACTTTTTAACCTCACGCGAGGCAAATTTAATATCAGCATCAATTATCTCAAAGCGGTTATTTTCGTGAATTTTACCTTGTGCGTAACTTCCAGTAGCTGCTGTGTTTGAGCTAAGAACTGAGCCATTTATACACTTTGCTATCTCAGCATCACAGTAACGGATAAACTCCATAAAGTCTTCTTGGCTTCCACGCCCTTCAAGGATTTTGATCGTATCATTTACGCCAAATATCGCATAACTTCCACTTCTTAGGTTTTCAAATGCCTCACTCATATCTTTAAGTGTTTTTTCATCGCTACTATTAGCCCCACCAATTAACGGCGGAACGCCTAAAAACTCAGCAAATTTAAGATAAAGGCTTAAAACATATTGTTTAGCATAAGCTATCCAAAGAGTTTTTAGCATAGCAGGATTTGAAGTAATGCTTATAAAAAATGGCTCTTTGGCAATAAAGCGGTTTTTGCCTATTTTTAAAGTTGGTAAATTGTCCCTAAACTCAATAAACTCCCTTCCAACAGTTTTAACCTTTAAAGCCCCATCATCTCCTAAAAATAGCTCCATTAGTGAAAAACCTGTAATTCTAGCTTCAATACTAGCTTTTATAATCTCTTCTATGTTTTCATCTTCACTCTCGCCTAGGTTATGAGTAAAGAATTTATTCAAAGTTGAGTTAAGCCTTTTTTCGCACTCACTGCCTAAGCTTGTATCTTTATCAATTAAGAGATTAAAAAGAGGAAATAGCTCTTGTTGATTTTTGGTTAGTAGTGCAGCTCTTACTCTACTAGCCGTTAATTCAGTATAATAGCTCATATCTGTTTTTATAAATTCTCTTTTTGGTTTTAGAAACTCTTTCATTTTTTTTAATTCCTTTTTTTAAACTTCTAAATCTTGACAATCTTTGCGTGAAATTTAAGCGTGTCTGCATTGCGACATACATGAAGTATGTCTCATTTGCCACGCTAAATTTCACACAAATACTGCCTACTTTATCTAAGTTATTGTTCTACCACCAACTCTAATTTATTCCAAAAATAGTTTTTAAAAAACTCTTTTTTTTATTTTGAGTGGCGATAAATTTATTTGCCTTTTCGTAGTCAAAATTTGGAGTTCTTGCTATCCTCCATGCAAACTCTAAGCTATCAAGCCCATCATCATGGGCGGATTTTGGATAAGTATCAAGCTCATCTATAAAAGTGGTGCTAGATTTATCAATTAAAATCACGCCATTATTAATTGGTGGTGTTAGGCTATCGATTCTTAGTTCTTTTGCCACGCTGTTTTTAAGAGAAATTATAGGCAAGTAAATCCCAAGCTCACTTGCTCTTTTTTCTAAATAATCCTTAAAAAACTCTTGAAAAGCCACAGTTTCAATGGCTATTTTTAAAGGGCGATTTAGTCTTAAAATAGCAGCAGCTTCACTTATAATTCGCTCAGCCATAAGCTCAGGACGAAGCTTTGTCATCTTAACTTTTGCATAAAACTTACCTGCTAAAAAGCCCAAAATTGCAACACTGAAATAATCCCCTTTTGATTTGCCAAGGCTTGGATCAATTCCTATGTAGTAAGCATCGCATAGTGGCATCTCATCAAATGTTTGATATGATGAAAAGCTAAGCTCATCACTACTTAAAGGAAGTTGTTGATACTCGCTTAAAAACGCACCCTTACTGGCTTTATACTCAAGCATAAATTTAGTTTTATTTAATGAACTATCATCTAAAATAAACTCATTAAGGTCAAATTCCTCTAAATTAGGCGGAAACTCTAGCACCAAAGGAAAAGTAAAGCTTTTAAAATCAGCTCTTTTTTCAAGCCTGTTTAATAAACAATCATAATGAAGTGTTGTGCCAATTGTTATTAAGTTATAGCTTTCATTATCTCTTGCAGGTAGCTTCATAATAGCTTTTTCAAACCAGTCATAAAGCTTATCTCTTTGACTTTTGGTTTTAACATTTTCATCGTTTTCTAAATCATCGCAAATTATTAAATCTGGTCTAAACCCACGCCAGTTCTCACCTCTTATCTTTTTACCTGAGCCATAAACACTTATTTTAAAAGCTTTTTTATTTGCATAAAATACAATCTCTTCATCAGTCCATTTAGCACCTTTACAAATGCCAAAGTCATTTATAAACAATGTGTTATTTTCTAGTTCGTCTTTGATAAACTCTAGTGTCTTTTTAGATAGGTCTATGGTAGATGAGACAATTACTGTGTTTCTTTTTTTATTTAAAACAGCCATTTCATAAAGAACAAAAAAACGGCTTATTAAGGTTGTTTTAGCTGCACCTCTATAAGCTTTAAGCATAATATGCCTGTTTTTGCTCATTAGCTCTTTATGGTTATCATAGATAAAGTTTCTAAATTTAGAAGTTTCAGGGAATTTTACATGATGATTAAAGTATATTCCAACCATATTTTTAAAAGAGCTAGTAGCTTTTTTAATACGGTTTTTTTGCAAAGGATCTGTTATTTTATAAAGGTTTTTTAGCTTGGCTCTTAAGCTCTCAACTTCATTCATTGTTTTAATGTCCTGGCTAAAATTTCATCAGCATTTGAAGCTAAAAAGTTCATCACAACTTCATTGTTTTCTTTTTTGGCAATATCAGCAATGATCTCAATTGCCTTGCTTATACTTTCTAAAATCTTGGCTTTATCATCTACTTTTAAAGGGGCTTTTAGTTTATAGTAGGTATTTGTATATTCTTTTAAAATTTCAAGTTGGTCTTTTGGGCTTAGTTCTTTTATCTTATTAAAAGCTAACTCATAGCTATTTATTAGGGTTAAAATAAACTCATTTTCACTTAAACTTGCTTTGTTTCTACTTGAGTTTAACGCTAGTGCGTCCCAATCAATTCCATTTTTTAAATCATCAGCTTTTTTATTATACACAGTTTGTCTTGTTGTGCCAAAAGTTGTAGCGATATCAGAAATGCTAAAACCTTTAATATACATATTTCTTAATTTTTCATTATTCAAACTTTACCCCTTTGTTTTAAAAATGAATTTTAAGGCGTTTAGAGGGCGTTTAGGATTTAAAATCTTTTTAAACTTATACAAAAGTATTAATCACACTTAAAACGTCTTTTAAAGCCATTTAAAAACTTATCAAACTTATTAAATCTGCATTTTACCTTTAAAAAAGTTTTCTTTCACTCTAGATAGCCCATATATAGAGTGATTTAAAGAGATTTTACAGCTAAAATGGTGCCAGTTTTTTTAAAGGAGAGATTTTTGAATATCTTAAGCCTTAACTACAAAAATGGCGAACTTATAAAAGTTAGTCCTATTGGAGAGATTGAGGGAGCTGATGGAAGGACATTTAAAATCGATGCCAAAAAAATAATAGAAAATATCAAAAAAAGTGGCGTTGATATTGTTTTAGATGAAAACCATAGTTTCGCAGGTGCGGTTGGCTGGTTTGATAAAGATAGTTTTGAAGTAAGAGATGATGGAATTTATGCAAAACTTGAACTTAATAAAAGAGGAATGGAGTTAGTTAAAGACAAAATTTACAGATATTTAAGCCCTGTTTATGATCTAAGTGGCAGAGATGTTTTATCGATTGAAAGTGTGGGACTTGTTAATAAACCAAATGTATTAAATAACGCATTAAACAGTAAAGGAGACAAAGTGGAAAACGAAAAAAATAGTGAGCTTGATGCTCTTAATGAAAAAGTTAAAAAACTTGAAGAAACAATCACATCTTTAAACAAAGAACTTGAGGGTTTTAAAAAAGATGGCGATAAGGCTAATGAAAGTGATAAGGCTAACGAAAGCCAAAAGGCTAATGAAAGTGGTAAGGTTGATGAGGACTCAAAAGAGCTAAACTCAAGAGTTTTAAAAATCGAAAACATTCTTAAAGATTTTAAAAAAATAAAAAATGAAAGTGATGAAAACAAAGAGATAAACTCAAGGCTTGAAAGCATGGAAAATACCTTAAAAACCATAAGTTCGTTTTTTGGTAAGAAGAGTTTGGAAACAAACTCAAAGTCTGATTTAAGTGATGAAGAAAAAAAGGTAGCTTTAATGCTTGGACTTAGTTTTGATGAATACAAAGGAGCAAAATAATGGCACATTTCGAAGAAACAGCAATCGGCTTTAAAGCGATATTTCAAAAAACATTTAATGATGTTAAAAGTGAAGCTGATGTTTTAGCTATGAGAGTAAATAGCAATAATTTAAGCGAAAAATATGTTTGGCTTGGAAATTTTCCAATGATGAAAGAGTGGGTTGGAGATAGAGATATCAAAAAGTTTAAAGACTATGGATATACCTTAGAAAACCAGCCTTTTGAAGCAACTGTAACAGTTCCTAATAACCACTTAGAGTATGACAAGGTAGGTTTATATAAACCAGCTATACAACAAATGGCATTTAATGCTAAAAAGTTTGGTGCAAAACTAATAGCTGATATTTTAAAAGATGCTGGGACTAATAAATGCTATGACGAAAAGCCATTTTTTAGTGACGCACATATGATTGGAACTGACACTTATGCAAATTTAGGCACAGGGGTATTAAGTAGTGATAGCTTATTAGCAGCAGAGGCTTATATGATGAGCATTAAAGGTGATACTGGTCAAAGCCTAGGTGTAATGCCAACTCATCTAATTTGTGGTCCTAAAAACTTAGCAAAAGCAATACAATCAATAGAAAAAGCATATCTAACAGGTGGGGAAACAAATCCAACCTACAAAAGATACAGCCTACTTGTGCTACCTGAAATAACTGATACTAGTTGGTATTTAATGGATCTTGGAAAGCCTGTTAAACCATTTGTTTTACAAGTTGCAAAGGATGGCGTGTTTGAGGCAAGTAATGACCATAAATTTATGAAAGATGCTGCACTTTTTGGATGTAAAAGTTTTATGAATGCAGGATATGCATTGTGGCAACTAGCCTATAAATCAAGTGGAGCTTAAAAAGATTTAAAATCTAGGCTTTAGCGTAGCAAAATTTTAAAAAGGATAAAAGATGCATTATAGCGTTGATATGTTTAAGGAAAAAACTAGTTCTAGTGTCCAGACAGAACAAAACACAGATGATGAATTAATCAGTGGAGATAACGATGAACGAGAAACTAAAACTAAGAGCCAAACAAAGCCTACAAAACGAAGCGGAAATAACAGACAAAATAGTGGAAATAGCACTAAAAGAGGCAAAGGATCTAACGAAGAACTTACCTCTTCCTGAGGCTTTAATATTAGATATTGCGATGTTTAGGCTCAAGCTTTTATTAAAGATTGAGCCAACGGAGCTAGATCTTATACTTTTTAGAGATGCTTTAAAAATGGCTGAGAAATTTAATGAAAATGGTGAAATTGTAAGTAATACTTTATATGGCATGAGAAAAAGCGAGTTTTTATGAAAACACTAAAAGAGGCATATGAAAAAATAAAAGAGATTTACCCTGAAGCAGTTGATGTTAGTAGTGATGATATCAAACAACCTGGGGTTTATCTTTTGCTGAATGGAGTTAGCAAACTTGACTGGCAGGTTGATTTGGTAAGCTTTAAAATTTACGTTGCTGCAAGAAGTATGATGAGTGATAATTTAGGTGTTATAAGCTTACTTGATGAACTAAGGCTAAAAGCCATAAAAGAGGCTATTAATTTAAAAGATGATCCAATTAGTGAAATTTCATTTTTAGGCTTTAAAGATAGTCTTTATATTTATAACTTTGAAATAGGTCTTAAAATTTATAGAAGCAAGGAAAACTAAATGAAAAAGATGATTATAAAAAGAATTGAAGAGATAAAAGACGCAACAATTGGTGTTTTTAGTATCTTTGATGAGCTAGGGGATGAACTCCTTACTGGCTATACACTTGAACCAGAGGGACCTGATACAACTGTATCAAATCAAGATAAAAGGATTCCACAAGGAAGATATAACGCTGTTTGGAGTTATAGCCCTAAATTTAAAAGAAAATTGCCACTACTTTTTAATGAAGCTGTAAGCAAGGATAGGCGAATTTTAATCCATCAAGGAAGATACGGCTCTGATACAAGTGGGTGCATAATAATAGGCTCAAATCTAGGGAAAAATGGGATTTTTAACTCAATTAAAAAGTTTAAAGAGTTTTTAGAAGTAGTTAAATTTGATAATTTTATAGTTGAGATTGATAACGCAGGTGCGATATGAAAGCATTAAATTTTATACTTAAATATAAAAATGCTTTAAATTTTGTAGGCATAGCTTTAAGCATAGTTTATTTTATCTATTTATCACTTCAAATTTCAGCTAAAAATAGTGAGATAAAAACGCTTAAATTTGACCTAGAAAAAGCTAAATTTGAGCTATTTGAATGTGATAAAAACTTAAAAATCCAAAACAAAGCTATTAAAGAGCTTGAAATAAAAGGCACTCCAAAAGAGCCTCCAGACGTAGAAAAAGTTAAAAAAATTTATATTAAAGATCAAAGTTGTGTAGCAGAGCTAAAAGCTTATAAGGAGCTTTTTGATGAAATCTAAATCCTTTATATGCTTAACAAATATATGGCTAACAAATACCAGCTCAAAGTCAAAACAACAGCCCTTGCGAGCAACTTTTCGCTGGTATTTACAACACTTAAAATTTATCTTAATTGTAGGTTTTTTAGCTCTTTTTACTGGTTGCAGCATCAAGCCCGAGCCTGTTTATAAAGAAGTTTTAACGCCTATTAGATGTCAGGCTAAAATGCCAGTTAAACCAGTAAATGACGGCAGTTTTGAAGCTCATAAAAACAAAATGATTTATTATATAAAGTGTGAAAATGCCTTAAAATTTTGTTTAGGAATTGAAGATGAAAAACATTAATCAAGCAATAAAGACTTGCGAAGCAAACGCAAAAATAGTAACTTTGGTATTTGCTTCTTTAAGACTAGCTTGTTACCCCGCTAAAAGGAGATTAAAATGATTGAAAGCGATGTTATAGACAAAAGTGGAAATTTCATAGCTGGGGCTGATAAATGGGGAACTTTAAGCGTGACTGTGTTTTTTGTGATTATCTTTTTGCTTTTGA
>NZ_JAPXGQ010000021.1:0-11298 GCF_027277485.1 Campylobacter ureolyticus
GTTGTCATAAGATTATTCAGGAAGCTATCGATAAAGGCTTGAAAATGAAATAATTACAGTCGATATGTTCCTACAAACGAGAGCCAATCTTTGATATGTTTCCATCTACGAGCGTGGATATGTTCCCAATAACCATAGGGGTTGAGAGTATAGTTATACTTAAAAAATATAAAGGATAAAAAATGAAAAATTTAAATGAAGAAAAATTCGCTCACATAACTGTTTTTGAGAAAAATTTAGAGTTTCAAATAGATACTTTAGAGAAATTAAACAAGCTTTTAAAAACATTAAAAAAGTCTTTAAAAGAGTATCAAAAGCTTATGGACTATTACTACGGCAAACAAAGAAACGATGACCTAGAAGCCGATAGAAAAGGAGAGATCCCAACAGATCTAAAAAGAGCAGTTTTAAGCGAAGATGAAATTTATAATATGATGATTGACTATAGAGAGAGCGCCATTGAGATGATAGAAATAGCAACAAAAATGTTAAGAGCCTAAAATAAAAGCAAGATATGCTTTGAAGTTTAAATTTTGCTACAATAAAGTTTTAAATTTACAAAATAAATTTGATATGAATACAAAATAAATTTGAAATTATCTATAAAATAATTTCAAATTTAGCAAGTAAAGTTATATACGATTAAGATTGGCAAATTTTGATATATAAAAACCAGTTTATAGATATAAATTGTCTGTATCTGTATGTAAAAAAAATTACTTTAAGAGATTAAAAAAACATATTGACAATCTTCTATATGATTGGTATAATTATACGTGAAAATATCAATGAGGTTTACATGAAAAATAAATATATAGAGATATCAAAAAAATTAAAAGTTTTGAGTGATCCAAAACGATTAGAAATTATAGATATGTTATCTTGCGATGAGCTTTGTGCTTGTGAGATATTAGAGAAATTTGATATAACACAACCAACACTATCTAATGATATGAAAAGATTAGAAGATGCTAATCTAGTTATTAGTCGAAGAGAAGGAAAAAACATATATTATATTGCCAATAAAAAGATTTTAAAGAAGATACAATCTGGCTTAAAGGAAATATTTGATAGCGGAGATGAATGTATTTGCCACACTTGGAAAAAGTAAATTTTTCTGCATTATACATAGAAATATTTAAATATATCTATACTAAAAGAAAGAGATAGAAAAACTATGGTAAAAAATAAGAATAATGGAATTAATGTATTTCAAAAATACCTGAGCTTATGGGTATTATTTTGCATGATTGTTGGCGTACTTATAGGAAAATATATACCTATAATCCCATCTGCTTTAAGTAAAATGCAAATTGCAGGTATATCTGTGCCGATAGCAATATTAATTTGGATTATGATTTATCCAATGATGATAAAAGTAGATTTTCAAAGTATTAAAAAAGTTAGAGAAAATCCAAAAGGTCTATTTGTAACATGGGCTGTTAATTGGCTAATAAAACCATTTACTATGTTTGGAATAGCTTATTTGTTTTTCTTTATTATATTTAAAAATATCATTCCTAATGATTTGGCTAATGATTATTTAGCTGGAGCTGTTTTGCTCGGGGCTGCGCCATGTACTGCTATGGTTTTTGTGTGGTCGACTCTTACAAAGGGTGACCCTGCTTACACTGTGGTTCAAGTAGCCACAAATGATTTAATCATTTTAATAGCTTTTGTACCTATAGTAAAGTTTTTATTAGGTGTATCTAATGTTGTAGTACCATATAGCACATTATTTATTAGTGTGTTTTTATTTGTTGCTATTCCATTATTTGGAGGTGTCATCACAAGGAAAATAGTAATTGATAAAAGAGGAAAGGATTATTTTGAAAAACAATTTTCAAGTAAATTTGACGGAACGACAACAGTTGGACTACTATTGACCCTAATAATTATATTTAGCTCACAAGCAAATATAATTTTAGAAAACCCATTTCATATTTTATTGATAGCTATTCCACTTACCCTTCAAACATTCCTAATTTTTACTATAGCGTATGCCTTAAGCAAAAAAGTAGGTTTACCTTTTAAAATAGCTGCACCAGCAGGCATGATTGGAGCTTCAAATTTCTTTGAATTATCTGTAGCTGTTGCAATAGCAATATTTGGGATACATTCACCAGTTGCACTAGCTTGCACTGTAGGTGTTCTTACTGAAGTACCTGTTATGCTATTTTTAGTGAAAATTGCCAATAATACAAAACACTGGTTTTTAGAAAATAAAGAATCTTATAGAGGTTAGATATGTGGAGTTTTATTCAAGATCAAATTCTAGGTATGAAATGGCTCAATGAATTGATAGGAGAAGTATTAACAAATCTTGGTTTTGATATGACTTCAAAACTTGGAGGAAGTTTACAATTTTTCATCTATGATGTTATAAAAATTACAATATTACTTTGCGTATTGATTTTTATAATTTCTTATATACAAAGCTATTTCCCACCTGAAAGAAGTAAAAAAATTCTGGGACGTTTTAATGGATTAGGAGCAAACATCATGGCCGCATTGTTAGGAACCGTTACACCGTTTTGTTCTTGTTCATCCATCCCGCTATTCATTGGGTTTACGAGTGCTGGATTACCATTAGGTGTTACATTCAGTTTCTTGATTTCTTCTCCAATGGTTGATTTGGGTAGCCTTATTTTACTTACGAGTATCTTTGGAGCCAAAATTGCCCTAGCATATGTAGTATTGGGGCTGATTATTGCTGTAATTGGTGGTAGCCTCATCGAAAAAATGCATATGGAAAGGCATGTAGAAGACTTTATAAAAAATGCAAGTCAAGTTGATATTAGCTCTCCAAGCTTAACATTAAAAGACAGGGTTGATTTTTCTAAAACTCAAGTTAGTGACACTTTTAAAAAAGTTTTCCCTTATATTTTAGTAGGTGTGGGCATAGGGGCATTGATGCACAATTGGATTCCTCAAACTTGGGTTGAAAATATCCTAGGCAGCAAGAATCCACTTGGAGTGGTTTTGGCGACTGTTATAGGAGCACCAATGTATGTTGATATTTTTGGAGCTATACCAATAGCAGAAGCTCTATTATCAAAAGGTGCTCAACTAGGAACTGTCCTAGCTTTTATGATGGCAGTAACAACACTAAGCCTGCCATCATTAATCATGTTAAAAAAAGCAGTTAAACCAAAGCTTTTATTTTTATTCATAGGAATTTGTACTTTTGGGATAATTGTTGTAGGATACTTATTTAACATTTTTAATGCTATTTTAATTTAAAATGAAACTATTAAGTAGAAAGCAAAAAATATAAGATATTGTGAAAACAATAGATGTAAATTAAGGAGGAAAAAATGAGATTATTTCGTAAGAAAGAAAAAGAAGAGAAAGGTTGTACAATTGGTGGCAATTGTGAACCTGTTAAAGATAAGGAAGTTAAAGAAACAAGTTGTTGTGATCTAAATTACTCATCAGAGAATATAGAAAAAGCAGAAGAAAAGAAAAAAGAGAAGGGGATAAAAATACTAGGTTCTTGTTGCTCGAAATGTGCTGCTTTAGAAAAATCAACCAGGGAAGCACTCGCTGAACTTAATGTTGAAGAAAATATAGACCACATTACTGACTTTTCTCAAATCGCAAGTTATGGAGTTATGTCCACTCCGGCATTAGTTATAAATGGCAAAGTTGTATCCTATGGCAAAGTTTTAAACAAGGATGAAGTAAAAGATTTATTAGAACAAAATGGTGTAAATTAAAATGAAAAAACCAAAAGTTGCATTTATATGTGTACATAATAGCTGTAGGAGCCAAATTGCAGAAGCCTTAGGGAAAAAATATGCTTCAGATGTGTTTGACTCCTATTCAGCTGGAACAAAATTAAACAATCAGATTAATCAGGATGCAGTTCGTATTGTAAAAGAACTTTATGGAATCGATATGAATGCAAACGGACACCATAGCAAACTTATTGATGAAATACCTAATCCTGATATCGCTATTTCTATGGGATGTGATGTAGGATGTCCGTTTATTGGCAGAGCATTTGATGATGATTGGGGACTTTTAGATCCTACAGAAAAATCTGACGAAGTTTTAATAGCAGTAATAAAAGAAATCAAAGATAAAATCATTCAATTAAAGAATAGTCTTAAACACCAACATCCTGCAGCAATGTAGGGTGTTTTTATCATTTATAGAAAATTTACCGAGTAAAATGCAAATTTTGATATAATAAACCTTTTAAAGTCTAAAACAAGGAATTTTATGGTTGATTTAAATAAAATAATCCAAGCAAAACGAACAATAGCAGGATTTGTAGATGAAACTCCATTTGCCGTTTCTAACAAGCTTAGCAAAAATTATAACGCTAATGTTTATTTAAAAGAAGAAAATTTACAAAAAACAGGTGCTTATAAAATTCGTGGTGCTTATAATATGATTTCAAATTTAAGCCAAGAAGAAAAAGCAAAAGGTGTAATTGCTGCAAGTGCTGGAAATCACGCCCAAGGTGTTGCAATTAGTGCAAGAGAGTTTGGAATTCGTGCAGTTATCGTTATGCCAGAAGCTACACCTCTTTTAAAAGTAAGCGGCACAAGGGCTTTAGGTGCGGAAGTTATTTTAAAAGGTGATAACTTTGATGAAGCATATGAGTATGCAAATGAATATGCAAAAGAGCACTCTTTAACTTTTGTACATCCTTTTGATAATATTTTTGTTCAAGCAGGGCAAGGTACAACTGCTCTTGAGATGCTTGATACTGTGCCTGATTTAGACTATATAGTAGCTCCTGTTGGTGGAGGTGGGCTAATAAGTGGAGTAGCAAGTTGCGCAAAACAAATTAACCCAAATATTAAAATAATTGCAGTTGGCGCAAAAGGTGCTCCTGCTATGTTTAATAGCTTTAATGCTAAAAAGGTAGTAAATTCAAAAAGCGTAAAAACAATTGCCGATGGTATAAGTGTTAGAGATGCAAGTCCTATTACCTTAAAACATATTTTAGAAAATGTTGATGAGTTTGTTCAGGTTGATGATGAAGAGATAGCAAATGCTATTTTGTTTTTACTTGAAAGCCAAAAAATAGTTGTTGAGGGCGCTGGAGCGGTTGGAGTTGCAGCGTTAATGAGTTCTAAATTTAAATATCCTAAAAATTCAAAAATTGGCATTATTTTAAGTGGTGGAAATATCGATGTTCAAATGCTTAATATCATCATCGAAAAAGGTCTTATAAAATCTCATAGAAAGATGACAGTTAGTGTTACACTTGTTGATAAACCTGGTGCTTTGATGGGACTTACTTTAGCTTTAAAAAGCGCAAATGCAAATATTGTTAAGATTGATTATGATAGATTCTCAACTCAGATTGATTACGGAGATGCGGTTATTACTATCACGCTTGAGACAAAAGGCAAAGCTCATCAAGATGAAGTTTGCGAAGTATTAAACTCAAATGGGTATATTTTTAAAAAGATTTTTTAAAAGGATTTTAGGATGGATTTTTTAACTTTAATGATAATTTTAGTTTTAGGCATAGTTATTTTTATACTTTTTAAACAAAACAAAAAACTAAAAAAAGTTAATGAAAAGCCATCTGTCGATATTTCTACTGAGATTATAAAACTTAAAAGTGTTGGCGAACTTAATGTTTTTAAAATTTACTCAAAAGAGATAGTTACTAAGAAAAATAGCCCATTTAGTGGGCTTTGGGACAGCGTACTAGGCTGGACAATGACAAAAAAACAAATCGCAGTTATTTTTGAGTTTGAGATAGATTTTATATATGATTTAAAAAGCAAAGATTTTAAGATAGAAAATTTAGGAAATAACGATTTTAAAGTAATTATGCCACCGTGTAAATATAAATTTTCAATAACTGATATGAAAATTTATGATGAAAAAAACTCTAAATTTATGCCTTTTTTACTTCCTGATTCTCTAAATTCTTTATTTGGACCAAGCTTTGATGAGAGTGAAAAAAACAAACTAATAGGCGAAGCAAAAGATGAGATTAAAAATATGTCCGTTCAAATAATTAATGATCTTGGAGCTAAAATTCATAGCTCTGCGACTGATACGATAAAAACTTTAGCAAAAAGCTTTGGTGCTGGAAATGTAAGTTTAGAATTTACAGATAAAAATATAGAAAAAGTTGATGTTAAAGACAGCAATATAGAGCTTGGAAATGAGTTAAAA
Organism: Campylobacter ureolyticus; assembly: GCF_027277485.1. GTDB lineage: Bacteria > Campylobacterota > Campylobacteria > Campylobacterales > Campylobacteraceae > Campylobacter_B > Campylobacter_B ureolyticus_B. The sequence continues at coordinate 6,154 of NZ_JAPXGQ010000021.1, forward strand.
CAAAAATTTATCATAGATAAAAAATAACTTTTATTTATGATTATTCCTCAAGGCTTTTTAGAACATACCCTTTTGCATATATGCTTTTTATATCAAGATTAAATTTTCTTTTTAAATTTCCAACTAAATTCTGCACAACTATGCGAGAGTTTGGCACACTTTCATAAACTGAACTTTTTATCATTTCAAAAGTTACTAAGTTATTTAAATTTGCACAAAGCAAAAGTATGAGTTTATGCATCATTGGAGTTAAAAAAATCTCTTCACCGTTTTGATAAATTTTTTCTTTTTTTAAATTTATGCTTATTTCATTGGTTAAATTTAGCAAATTTTCCTCTTTTTGGTCTTTATTTTTTAACATTAAAAGCAAGTTATCCAAAATTGCACTAAATTTGATTGATTTAAATAAAACAGCTGACTTTCCGCCTTTAAAATTTTCTAAAAATTTAAGATAAATTTGTCTTTTTGAGGCTAAAAATATAAATTGTTGATTTGGATGAATATACATAATAGAACTTAGGTCAATATCACCACAATCATCTAAATCAAGTACTATTAAGTCAATTGCTACATTTGAGTTTAAATACGCACTTATAAAACTTTCGCAATCTTGTATATATAGATTTTTAAATAATTTAATTGAGTTTTTAGCTTTTAAAATGAGTTCTTTATCTTTTGTTGCAAGCATTAAATTTAAATTTTTAAATTTATTCAAAATTTTTAATCCTTTATTTGATTTCTTATATTCTACTACAATTAAGCTAATCAAAAGCTAAAAAATGAATTTATAATAAATTTATTCTATAATTATTCTATAATAAACATTCTTTATAGTTTATGATTTTTTAAAATTTATTCTATAAAACATTGTCAGTAATTTTAAATAACTTGATATAATTACGCCTAACTTTATATAAAAAGGAAAATTTTATGAAAAATGTTTTAAGTATAGCAGGGATTGATCCAAGCGGTGGAGCTGGATTAATAGCTGATTTGAAAGTATTTATAGCTCACGAAGTTTATGCCATGGGAGTTGCTACTTCTACAACAGCACAAAACACAAAAGGTATTTTTGGAATGGAGTTAATAAGTCCAAAAATGATAAGTGATGGCATAAAAGCTATTTTTGATGATATAGAAGTTAGTGCTATAAAAATAGGCGTTGTACCAAGTGTGGAAATCATAAAAGATGTTGCAAAAACTTTGCGTGATATAAAAAATCTACCTCCTGTTGTGCTTGATCCTGTTATGGCGTGTAAAAATGGTGATATTTGGCTTGAAGGAGAAGCAAAAGAGTATATTGTAAAAGAGCTTTTTCCACTCGCAACTATCATAACACCTAATAAATTTGAAGCACAAGTTATACTTAAAAACGAAATTAAAACTTATGAAGATGCCATAAATTCAGCTAAAAAATTGCTTGATTTTGGAAGTAAAAGTGTCTTTTTAAAAGTTGGTGAGTATGATGGTAAATCACTTGATATTTTTTATGATGGAAAAGAGATTTTGCCACTTAATACAAAAAGAATTAAAACTGATGATACTCACGGTTCAGGTTGTTCTCTATCGAGTGCTATTGCTTCAAATTTAGCCAATGGCAAAGATCTTAAAAATTCAGTAATTTGTGCTAAAAATTATGTATATGATGCGATAGAAAAATCATTTAAAATAGGAAAAGGTTTTAATCCAATAAATCACTTTTATCAGTTTTACTAAAATTTCCTTCATTTTGAGCGAGTTTTTCGCTCTTTTTAATGATATTTGCATCTGTTTTATTGTTTGTTTCCATGCTTTTTTTAGTTGAGTTCTCTACCATACAAGTTTTTCCAAAAAATTTATTCAAATTTATAATATTGTCTGTTTTGTCACATTTTTCATTAGCAAAAATTTGGGTTAAAAAACAGCAAAAAAACATAATTATAATTTTTTTTATCACATTTAACCTTTAAAATTTTTAATTATATTATTATATAAAAATTTATATAATTTTTTCTAAATTTAGTTTTTTTATAATAAAAAATAATCTAAAAATTTTTAATAAATAAACCTTTAAACACTTTTATAGTAAAATACATTTTTAAATTCATAAGGAAATTTATGTTAGAAAATAGTGAATTTTATAAAAGATATAAAACTAAAAAATTATATGTTGGAAATGTAGCAGTTGGAGGCGATGCTAAGATTAGCGTTCAGTCTATGACATTTTCGAAAACACATAATGTAAAAGCTACACTCGAGCAAATTAATAGGCTTTATTTTGCAGGATGTGATATCGTAAGATGTGCTGTTTTAAGTGTTGAGGATGCAACTGCTTTACAAGAAATTAAAGAAAAAAGTCCGCTTCCAATCATTGCTGATATTCACTTTAACTATAAACACGCTTTAAGAGTGGCGCCATTTGTTGATGCTATAAGGATAAATCCAGGAAATATCGGAGGTAAGGAGCGTATAAAAGCCGTAGTCGATGCGTGTAAGCAAAGGAATTTACCAATTAGAATAGGTGTAAATTCAGGAAGCCTAGAAGAAGAGTTTGAAAAAAAATATGGAAGAACAGTTGATGGTATGCTAGCCTCTGCTGAATATAACTTTAAGTTATTGGAGGATTTTGATTTTAGAGATATTGCGATTTCTTTAAAAAGTAGCGATGTTTTTAATACAATGCAAGCCTATAGAAAGCTTAGAAGCAAGTGTGATTATCCGTTTCATTTAGGTGTTACGGAAGCAGGAACTATTTTTCACGCAACTATAAAAAGTGCTATTGCGCTTGGAGGACTTTTGCTTGAGGGCATTGGTGATACTTTAAGAGTTAGTATTACAGGAGAACTTGAAGAAGAGATTAAGGTTGCAAAAGCCATACTTCAAGACTCAGGCGTTCAAAGAAGTGGAGTAAATATTATAAGTTGTCCAACTTGTGGCAGGCTTCAAAGTGATTTAGTAAAAGCTGTAAAAATAGTAGAGGAAAAAACAAAGCATATAAAAACACCTTTAAATATCTCAGTTATGGGATGTGTTGTAAATGCTATTGGTGAGGCAAAAGGTGCTGATGTGGCAATAGCTTTTGGTAAAGGGCAGGGCTTAGTTATGAGAAAAGGCGAAGTTGTAGCAAAACTAAAAGAGGATAGGCTAGTTGAGAAATTTTTAGAAGAAGTTGAAGACGAGGTAAAAAAACGTGGCGAATAAAAATATTGAAGCTTTAATACCTTCAAATTTGTATGATTTGGATATGGAAAGAGCGATTTTAAGCTCTATTTTATACAACGAAGATGGTCTTAGTGAAATTTATGGAATAATAAATGAGGGTGATTTTTATCAAAAACAACATGGGGATGTTTTTAAAGCTATTTTAGATTGTATCAATAATGACGAGCCAATAGATAGTGCGTTTATTAAAAAAAGGCTTGAAAATAAATATAATGAACAAATTTATAATGAAATTTTAGCAACAAATTCCATTATTGATATAGTAAAATATGCAAAAGAATTAAAAGAAAAAAGCATAAAAAGAGCATTGGTTAAAATTGCTCACAAAATACCCCAAAAAGTAAATGAAGATAGCAACTCAAAAGATATGGTTGATGAGATAAGCTCTAAATTATACGCTTTAGTTGAAAATACAAGTGGTGCTGAAATAAAAGAATCTACACAAATAGTTAATGAGCTCTTAGAAGAAATAAAAAAACAAAAAGAAAACGAAGGTAAAGAAATTGTCGGACTTGATACTGGCTTTAGGTATCTAAATGAATATACAAAAGGCTTTAAAGAAGGAGAGCTTATCATTATTGCTGCTCGTCCTGGTATGGGAAAAACAGCTTTTGCATTAAATACAATTCAGCAGACTTTGGATTTAGATAAAGGGGTTGTTTTTTTCTCGCTTGAAATGCCAGCTAGTCATTTAATGATGAGAATGATAAGTGCAAAAACATCAATACCTCTTTCAAATATTTTAACTGGAAAAATGGACGATGATGAATTTAGTCGTTTTGGTGATGCATGTAACTATATGACAAACAAAAAGCTTTTTGTTTATGATAATTCATATGTTAATATTCATCAAATAAGAACCCAGCTTAGAAAATTAAAATCAAAGCATGAAGAAATTAGCCTTTGCGTAATTGATTATATCGGTTTAATGATGAGTAGCAGTAGTTTTGATGAAAGACATTTGCAAGTTGCTGAAATTTCAAGAGGATTAAAGCTTCTTGCAAGAGAGCTTAAATTGCCAGTTATAGCACTTTCACAACTTAATAGAGGCTTGGAGAGTAGGGCAAATAAACGACCAATGTTAAGTGATTTAAGAGAAAGTGGATCCATAGAACAAGATGCTGATATTATTCTTTTTGTTTATAGGGGAGATCACTATGCGCAACAAGAAGAAGATGAAAGAAAAGAAAATTGGTTAAACAGTGGAAAAGCTATAGAAGACTATGAGCCAAAATTTGTAAAAAATGTAAATGAGGAAAAAGCTGAGATAATAGTAGGTAAAAATAGAAATGGTGCTTTAGGTACTGTCGAGGTTGTATTTCAACAAAATTTTACAAGATTTATCGATGCAAGTGCAAATCCAATTAGTGAAACTGAGTTTAAAATAAGCGAATAAAATACACAATTAATGGTATTTTCATAATGATTTGCAATAAGTAATATGAAGTTGCCGACAACCACTGTAAACAACAAAAAAATATTTTTTATTCACTAGTAATAGATATGGTGTATCAAGGTAAAATTTGGGATATAAAATATTTTTAGAACATTTTCAAGGCTTATTATATTAAAAAATTGCCTTAAAAGGTTCTTGAATAAAGAAAAATATTTTTGAAAAGCTTTTGAAATGAAAAACTATGGAAAGCGGTAGGAACGTCCCACCTCCTACACACCAATCCGAGTTGGCAAGGGCGCTAGGGAGCAATAACTCCCCTAGGTAACCACCAGTAACATAAAATCTATAAATATCTATAAAACACCATAAATATTTTATATTATTATATTGACAATTACTTTGAAATTTAATATGATTAGTGTATGAATAAATTACTATCAATAGGACAAGCTTCAAAAGTTCTTGGTGTAACTATACAAACACTTAGAAACTGGGATAAAAAAGAGTTGCTAAAACCTGATGAATTAACCAAAGGTGGGGAGCGTAGA
>NZ_JAPXGQ010000022.1:0-10091 GCF_027277485.1 Campylobacter ureolyticus
CGCTAAAAGGAGATTAAAATGATTGAAAGCGATGTTATAGACAAAAGTGGAAATTTCATAGCTGGGGCTGATAAATGGGGAACTTTAAGCGTGACTGTGTTTTTTGTGATTATCTTTTTGCTTTTGATTGCGGGGTTATGCTACTTTATGAAGTTTTTGTTAGGTGAGATAAAAAGAAGTGTTGATGAAAACACAAAAGCTACAAGAGATAACGCAACTCTAAACAAAGAAATAGCCAAAGGCATAAGCGAATCAAACCAAAACACCTCCAAAAACAAAGAAGTAGTGAATAAAATTTCAATTAAACAAGATGAAATTCATGAAGATGTAAAAGAGATTTTACGTCTTACAAAAAAGTAGAAACAATGTCGCAAATACTGACTAAAAAGATTTGCAAAAACTTTATTTGCTTAATTAATCAAAATTTAAACAAGGAGAGATAATGGCACGAGTATTAAGTAGAACTGGTTTAAAGGTAGGCATAGAAACAACATCAGGCACTTACAAAGAACCTACTCAAGTTTTAAAGGTTACTTCAAATATCCAACCAAAGGTTAGCTTTGATGAAGTTGAAATTCCAAATTTTGGCTTTTTTGGAGGGGCAAAAGATGTTGTAACCATAGCTGATTGGGGACAAATGGAAATAGAAGCCTCAACTTGCCTTTATAAAGACATTAATTTTTATGATAATTTGTTTTTGATGTGTAACCTTAAAAGTAAAGAAGACACTACTAAAAAAACTATCACTTACACACCAGATACTCACTCGCCAACTACTGGAAGTGTGGATCTAATTTTGCCTGATAGGAAATTTAAAGGCAAAGGAGCAAAGGCTGGATTTTCAATAAGTGGCAAAGTTGGCGATAAATTAGAGATGAAATTTAACATTAAAGCTGCATATGATGGTGAAGTGGTTGAGCCTCAAAGTATAACTGATATTAAAGCTGGTGAGGCTTTACTAATAAGACGCTTAGGAGCTATGAGTTTAAATGGGGTGCAGATTAATCTAAGTGAGTTTAGCTTTGATATGGGAAATGTTATTAACTATGAAAAATTTACAAATATCGGTGAGTTTCATATGAGTGATTATGAACCAAAGCTAACTTTAAAAATGCGTCTTGAAAGTGGTGGTGAGAGTGGCTTTAGAGAGTTTGCAAGTGGCGATGTGATGAGTTTTGAGGCTATTTTTAAAGATAGCCTTGGTAAAGACATTTTTAAGCTTAGCATTCCAAGAGCAAAGATATCTAAAACACCTGAGTTTGATGATATGGATGGTATTTATGTAATAGAGCGTGAGTTTTTGGCATTAAGTAATAAAGGTGATGATAATTTTAGTTTAACTTACTATAAGGAGTAAAAGATTTAAAATCTAGGCTACGCGGTAGAAAAATTAAATTAAAAAGGATAAAGAAATGATAACAACAGAATATAAAATAAATTTAAAAATAGATGATGAAGTTTTTGAGTTAAAGATAAAAGATCCAAGCAAAAAGGAAAAACAATCCTTAGAAGCTAAAGCAAACGAAAGCATGAAAACCTTAAACGAACTTCAAAATTTAAATGATGAGTTAAGTCTAAATGAGAGCATTATAAAAACAAACAGTGATTTAATTAAGCAAAACTCTGCCTTGGATAAAACTAAGCTTTTACTAGAAAACAAAGAGCTTTTAATAAAAAATGCAGCCATTAAAAAAGATCTTTTAAGTTTGCAAAACCAAGATGATATATCAGCAAACCTAGAAAGACTTTTTAGACTTAGAAGTGAGCTTTTTATTAGTGGTGGGGATAAAGAAAGGTTATTTAAAACCCTTGATGAAAAAGGGGTGAGATATGAGAGCTTATGGGAGCATTTAAATAAAGAGATTTTAAAGGAAAACGAAAAAAAGTAACTAAGCTTTGTAAATTTATAATCCAGCTTTATAAAAATAAGGAGTTTCCACCAACTCCAAAGAGCAAGGCTGATAAAGAAAATTTAGAAAGCTTAGGTGTTGTATTTTTAGATAGTGAGTTTGAGACTTTGGTAGTAAAAATCTTTTTAAACTCACTTAAAAGTCAAGATTTTGGATATGAGATGGAGTTTTTATATGTTAGGGAAATTTGCTTAAAGCATGGTCTTGATATAGAAATGATTTGGGAGATTTTAAATAAGATGCTAAATGCGCTAAATAGTGAGCTAGTAAGGAAAGCTAATGTTTAAGACTAAAACTACTGCAAAAAATACAATAGAAAAAATACTATATGAAAATATCTTTTTAAAGTCGCTAAAGTTTGATCTTGGCTCACCCTTTTTTGGAAAAACAATTACGGCTAAAATAAAAAGCGCTATAAAAAGCGTTAATATTCCGAAATTTGGAACTAAAATCATTTTAAATCCTTTTATTCATTATAGCAAATTTAGGTTGAAAAAATGAAAAATTTAAATATAAAAATTTCAGTTGATAGTGCAAATGCCAACTCAAATGTCGATAAACTAAGTAAAAGTTTTAAAAACTTAAAAGATCGAGTGGACTTTGGAGCTCATTTATCGCAGTTTGCAGCTGGACTAAGCGCTTTAAGTGAAAGCATTGCAGGTGTGATAGATAGGTCTTTTGAGCTAGCTGATAGTTATAAAAGCCTTGTTGCAAGGGTTAATCTAGTAAGTAGCTCAAATAACGAGTTTATCGCTGGAATGCGTGAAATTTATGCTATCTCTCAAAGCACCGCATCAGGTTTTGAAAGCACTGCGGGACTTTATACCTCACTTAAAACAGCTACCCAGAATTTAGCTATATCACAAAAAGATCTATTAGGTGTAACTAAGACAATTAATCAAACTTTAACAATAAGTGGAGCCAGTGCAAGTGCTTCAAGTGCTGCGTTGATTCAGCTATCTCAAGCCTTTGCAAGTGGAGTTTTAAGAGGTGATGAGCTTAACTCCATACTAGAACAAAGCCCACGCCTTGCAAGAGCAATAGCTGATGGTATGGGTGTCACAGTTGGAGCGTTAAGGGATCTTGGTGCTCAAGGAAAACTAACAGCCGAAGAAGTTTTTAACGCATTGGCTAGTCAAGGGCAAGCAATAGATAGTGAGTTTTCAAAGATGCCTTTAACCATCAGTAACGCAAGGGTTAAAATCTCAAACTCACTTTTAAGCTTAGTAGGAGATCTTGATAAAGTAAGTGGGGCAAGTAGCGGCGTAGCAAGTAGTTTGGATTATTTTTCAAACTGGGTAGATAGAAATAAAAGTAAAATAATTGAGTTTGGAAGCGATACATATAAAAGTTTTCAGTTAATTGGCTCAAGCTTAATTTTAGTAGTAAATGCAGTTAGGGAGAGTTTTTTAAGTGCAGTTACTTTAGTAGCAAGTGGGGTTAAAAATCTAAGTGATAGCATAAATAAAACAATTAACTCTATCTTAGAAAAAGTTGAGACTGCAATAAATTCTTTTAATAATTTCATTGGAGTTGGTGAAATAAGCTTAGGCAGGGTTGATGTTGGAACAAACATCAATTTAGATGCTTTAAAGGCTGAATTAAATAACGCAAGAAAAACAACAGATGAAATTTTTAAAAGTATTAAGACCCAAGTTATTGATATTGCTAAAGATAGCACCGCTGAAGTGAATATTGAGCTTGAAAAAATAAAAGTAAGCGATATTAAAAACAAAGTAGATAACTCTAAAGCACTTATTAAAGCCCCTTTAAAGGGTGTTAAAACAAAGCTTATTGATCCTAAAAAAGAGTATTTAGATAGATTAAACAAACAAATCGCTTATTATGATGCTATAGATGACTTAGAAAACAAACGCCTTAAACAAAGAGAAAAAAGATCTTTTGAGTTAAAAGAACTAGGATTAAACGACCTGCAAATCGCTGAAAATTTAGCTAAAGAAGAGCAAAAGATAAAAATAGAAAAAGATTTAGAATACTTGCGATTTAAAGAAAGGTATTATGAGCTTTTAGGCGATAAAGTAAAAGCAAGCAATTACCGCTTAAAAGGGCGTGAAATAGAGATGAGGCGTGATGGATACTCAAACTCTGAAATCTCAGATGCACTTTATGGTAAAGATGCAAGAGATCAAAACTATGAGAATTTAAACAGTTCTATGGGTTATGACCTAGGCATAACTAATCAATTTCAAAACAGACTTAATGCCCTTGATGAGTTCCAAGCCATGGAAGCAGCAAGAATTGAAGCTCACTATGCATCACTTGAAAACACAGAAGCAAATCATAGAGCTAAACAGCTTGAGCTAGACAGACTTGGGATGCAATACCGAATGAGCATAGCTGGTGCTGGGTTTGATGGCTTAGCAAATTTAGCAAAGATGTTTTATGATGCAAGTGGTGGCAAAAATAAAGCAGCTTTAAGAGCTTATCAAGCCATGATGGTAGGAAAAGCTATTGTAAATACCTACACCGCTGCAACTAATGCTTATGCCACAGCTGGAAATCCAATCTTAGGTGCTGCTCTTGCAGCTGTTGCAATAGCTCAGGGAATGGCTCAAGTTGCAATGATAAAAGCACAAAAATTTCACACAGGTGGACTTGTAGGTGGTGGATTGGGACGTGATGAAGTCCCTGCTATTTTACAAACAGGAGAGTATGTTTTAAGTAGGCGTGATGTGGCAAATTTAAAGGATAATTCTAAAAATGAGAGTAATGATGGTGTTGTGATAGTTAATACTTTAGATAGTGCTGTATTTGAGCAATGGGCAAATAGTAGAAATGGAAAAAGGGTTATAAAAAATGTTATATCAGGGGAGTAAAAGATTTATGGATTTAAGCCAAAATTTTGAAAATCTAGGCTCAGCCATAGTGAAATTTCCCAAGTTAAAAAATAACTTAGGATAAATTCGGCGTAGTTGTGCTAATCGTGGTGAACTTCCAAACGAGCTACCTTTTTGGTAGTGAGTGCAGGAAGTTTGCCAGGATTAGTGCAAATCCGTCACTATTTAGAAGTTTAAAGAAAGGATTAATATGTATGTAGAAGGAACTTGCACTGGAATGTTTGAACTACTTGAAGTTATAAAAACTACTGCAATTAGCGCTGGGTGGAAAGTTGTAGGAGAAAAAGAAGTGCTTTATAATGATATTCCAAGAGATGCAAAGTATTGCATACCAGATGGAGATATTTACTCAATTAAAGCAAATAAAACAACACCTTCAAGAAGCAGTTTTAGGGTTATTATGCCAAGGGGATTTAAGCCATTTAGTCTAAGTTATGAGAAAAATAGTCAAAATAAAGGCGTTACACTTTATGGGGTTTTATTTGACCAAACAAGAGAGCTTATATTTAAAGAAAACCTGGAAAGTAATGCAGCAATTCCAGTACCATTTAATGAAAAAGAATACATTCAAATAGAAGCTATCCCAAATGGTGGTGAAATTTATGACTTTCATCTAAATTTGCAAAGTAGCTCACCAATTTTAGAAAAAGAGATTTTTTTACATAATAATGATGATGTAAATAATGTTTTTTTAAACTTTAAAGCATTTATTGAGCACATTGATAAAACAAATTTGATGTTTGGAACCTCTACTGGATATAGCCCGGATTTTAGCGTTGAAAAGCAAATAAACACAAAAATCGGCTATTTATACGGCGATGATAAAGAGATGGAATATAAAATAAGCATCAATAATAGCCGTATAGTTATCATCTTAAAAATCCATCACCCAGGCGATGTAGATCAAAAAAATGAAGTTTGGCAGTTTGCATATCTTGGAAGGATAAGAATTTATGGCGGAGAGTGGGCTTTGCCTGATTGTAACGCTGTAATTTGCTCTGGCTTTGAAAGTCTTAGATGGAGTGAGTTTGTAAAAGCAAATATTCAAAAACCTTTTTTAAATGCTGGTGGAAATTTTATAGAGATTTTAAGCACTGCTTTTTCAAGCCCTACTCAAAACCCACAAAACTGCAACATAGTAGCCCCGCCAAATAAAAGCATATTTTCAATGCCTATAATTTGTTATGATAATTCAAATATTTATGGTGAGCTTGATGGGGTTATAAATGTGGTTTTACCCGATGGGGTAAATAATGGCGATGAGATAAGTATAGATGATAAGCCTTATACTGTTATATCAAATGGTATTGGGTTTAATAAATTTGACGCATTTGCTGTCATAAAGGAGTAAAAATGGAGTTTCAAAAAATAGAGTGCCATTTAAGAAATGAGCTTTTACTCCAAATAAAAACACTTTTATTAAAGCATAATTGGCAAGTTTTAAAAGATGAGATAGATACTCTTTGGGTTATAAATAGCTTAGGAGATGCTTTAATGTTTAAATTAATTGGCTATAGAGATGATCCAAATTATGGCAGTTCTGATAGATGTAGTATTTATATATCAAAAGGGCTTGATTTATCTAAAAAAGACTATGAACAAAATTTAAGTAAAGAAATGTGTTGGTTTAAGCTAGGTAGTGGCAAGTTTGAGTTTGAGGGTGGATATTTGTTTGCTGATGAAAAAGACTTTATTATGTTTTTAGATATTAACAGCTATCAAAAACTCATATTTTTAAGCTCATATATAAATAAAACACATGATTTTAATGGCGGAAAAGTTGCTTATTCCTCAAATTGGGCTAGTTGGTATAGTGGCTATAATTGGGCTAGTAAAAATAGCAACTTTTTAGAAGCTAGTTATAATGCTCCTTTTTCAGATAAATATGGTGGAAATTTAGCAATGGAGCTTGGCGGTAAGATGTATTTTCAAGGACCAGAAACCTATAAAAACGATTTAAATAAAAGAAAAATCACCACAAATTTATACACCCCCGATGAGTATAACGAAATAGCCTCTATAAGCGCAATTCCACTTTTAAGAGTTGGAAAGTCTCATTATAGTGGGCTTTACACTTTGATAACGCCAAATATCTTTTATAAAAATAATATAAATAAATGGGTTCATGCAGGAGAGCTTAGCAAAATTAGAGTTTTTAAAGAGGTTGATAAGTTTGAAACAGGACAAATTCTTCACCTTGGAAGTGAGAAATTTATAGTTTTAAGGTATTCAAAAACACAAGATTTTGGAAATAATTATTATATTATGGCGGTAAAAATTGTATAGTGATATAAGCTTAGCAGGATATTCAGTTTATAAAAAAAGAAACTATGAAATATCTCTTTTTAGTTTTTATAAAAACTCATCATTAATAAAACACAACTTGCCAACTGCTTTAAAACAAAAATTTAAATTTGCTGGAAGTGGAAAAATAAGCTCGGTTTTTACCTACCATGACAAAGCCATGTGGGCTTATATCATTAAAAAGGATAAAAACAACAAAGAATTTACCACCACTAATAGAAGCTTAGATTTTGAGATGATAACAAGTGATAAAGTGCTAAAGCTAAGACTAAGGAATGCTGATGTTAAAGACACTACTTTAGAAAACATTGATATAACATCAAGTGGCATCACAGTTCATGGCACTAAAATAGGCGATATTTATAAGCCAAATCAGTGGCGTGAAGTTAGCATCATAGCTTTGGCTGTTGGTGATATAGACGCTAGCGGGGTAGTAAATTTTATCTTTACAAATCAAGTTATAACTATTTTAATCAAAGGCACAAGAGCTGTTGTTTTTAGCTATAGACCAGCTTATAACTACACTGAAAGCAAAGTCTATAAAACTTCCATATTTACATCCCAAAATGGCAAGGAAGTTCGCTACTCTTTGGCTGATGGCTTTAAGAAAAAAGTTAGTTTTAGTGTTGCTTCAAAAGAGATCGAAAGTGGCGTGGGTGAGATATTAAGTTTTGCGATGCAAAGGTATTGTTTAGTGCCTTTATGGAATAGCACTGCAATTAGTAAAACAAGTGGAACACTAAATATATTAACTTGTGATACCACTTTAAAAGAGTTTGATAAATACCTTGTAGTTTGGAGAAATTTCAAAGACTATGAGTTTGCAAAGATATTAAATCTAGACGCCGATAAAATAACAATCGACAAGCAAGTAAACATTAATAAAGGCGATTTTATAATCCCACTACTTAAATCAACACCTAAGCAAAGTCTAAATTATAGCGTTTTAACAAGTGAAGTTAAGAGCTATGAGTTAGAGTTTATGGAGCTGTTATGATGAGATATTTAAATAAAGATATTTGGTTTAAAGCCCCTTTAATCAAGCCTAAAATCACTCTTAGTAACAACTACTTTTTAGTTGGTAAAAATAGACAAACTAAGTGGAGTATAACGCCAAATGCTAGGATAATAAGCCATAACTACTATGTGCATGATTTAAAAGAACTTAGGGAGTTTGAGAGCTTTTTTAATGATAAGAAAGCAAGGGTTAAAAGTTTTTTCATACCAAGCCACACAAAAGATATTATCTCTTTAAAAGCTCCAAATGGTGTAACTTCATTTAAGGTAATTAGCTCAAACAAACCTTTTTGGATCTACAATCAAACAAGGCATTTAATCTTTAATAGGAAATTTGCTAGTCAAATTTTAGATATTAAGCAAATCCAAGATTATGAAGAGATAGTTTTAAAAGACCCCCTACCTTTTGAGATAGATAAAAACACATTAATTGAAGAGCTTATAAATGTTAGATTTAACCGCGATGAGATAGAGTTTATAAAAAGTGGTGCGGTTGGATTTAAAACAAACCTAGACTTTAAGGAGGTATTTTATGAATGAGCTTTATGAGTTTATCTTAGAAAATGAAGTTATTTATTACACATCAGACTTAAATGACATAGTGATAAATAATCATACTTATAAATCAGCCAGTATCTATATAAGTGAGCTTTCAAAAGATAGTTTAAACGATGATGCGGTAATTGTTTGTGAAGCATCAATTTATCCTATAAATTTGTTTAAATTTTTTAATCCAAGCGTAAATGTTTATGTGAGGATCTTAAAAGAAAACGGCGCTCAGATTTTTGTTGGGCGGGTAAAAGATTGTGAGTTTAGCTTAAATGATGGAAAAGCAACTATTCGCCTTGCTACCTTAGGTGGGCTTATGAAAACAAAAATCCCAACTAGAACTTATAGTAGAAACTGCTCATTTGAGTGCTTTGATAAAAATTGTGCGTTAAATAAAGATAAATTTAAACTAACTCTTTTAGGAAGTCAGTGTGAGATAGCAAAGGATTTTATGAGTATAAAGTCCCCTTTAATCAAAGCAAAGCCACTTAATTATTTTAGTGGTGGATATGTTGAGTTTAATCGCCAAAGAAGTTATATCACAAAAAGTGAGGGTGATACGATTTATTTAATGTTTCCTTTGGCAAATTTAAACTCTACAAGTGTGATAAATTGCTACGCTGGGTGTGATAAGCTTTTAAAAACTTGTAAAAGTAAGTTTAATAATGGGGTAAATTTTGGTGGATTTGCGTTTGTGCCAAGCAAAAATCCAATTACAGATGGATATTAAGGAGTAATTATGTTTTATGCGATCATTGCAGCAATCACTGCAGTAGCCTTAGTTGCAGTATATCTTATGATGCCAACTCCAACTATGGATAATGCCTCATCAGCTGGGCTTGATGATTTTAACTATCCAACAAACTCAAATGGCAGGGTTGTGCCAGAAGTTTTTGGGACATGTCATGTAAGAGGAAATGTTATCTGGTATGGAGATTTAAGAAGTTCTGAAATAAGGAGTTAAGATGGGAAAAGGAAGTAGCTCTAAATCTCAAGTTATAGGCTTTGCCTACTTTTTAGGACTGGCTTATGCCCTATGCACAAAGGTTGATGAGCTTTTAGAGTTTAGATTAAATGGTGACACAGGTGCAAAGCCAAATTTAAAAGGGTGTGGAAGTTTTGAAGCTGTTACAGGAAGAGCTCAGCCAACTCATGGAAGTGGCAATTCAAAATCAACTATTCATTTTTATGATGGAACGCAAAAATTACCTAATGAGTATCTAAGTGCTCAAACAGGAGAGAGTTTAGCCTATAAAAATACCGCTTATTTTGTATTGAATGGATTTATTGGCGATAATGTAAGAAGTGCGCCAAATTACTCGTGCGTTGTAAAAAGAACATCTTTAACTAATTGGGATAAATACAGTGGTGCATTTGATGAGATAAATGGTGATGTTAACCCAGCGTCTGCTTTATGGTATATGCTAACTTCCTTAATCGGACTTGATAAAAA
>NZ_JAPXGQ010000023.1:0-9950 GCF_027277485.1 Campylobacter ureolyticus
GATGAAGCTGTTGAGATAGTAGGAACAAAAAGTTATATCAGATTTAAAGAAAGAGAAGATGAAAGGATAGATGGAGCTTTAAAGATGATAGTTTTAGATATTGCAGGAGTGTAAAGCTTTAACAAAGCCCTAGTTTTAGGGCTTGATTAAGGTTTTAGTTGCAAACTTACCCACTCAAAACCAAACAGCCCTCACGATGGTTTTTCGTGGGTAGTTTGCTTTATAAAGTTTTAAAAAGGTTAAAAGATGAGTATAGATGAGATTTATGATGAGATCAGCTTTGAAAGACGAAAGCTTATAAAAGAGCTATTTGGGGATAATAAATCATATTTACCTAGAGCTAAGGTTATAAAATATCATAAAATTTTAGAACTAGTTGATACTAATAAACTCATTGATTTTAGCATTTATATGGATAGCTTTAGAACACAATATATAAACATGGAAGTTGCTATGACTAAGGCAATTAATGCTTATAAAAAAGCTTTGATTTTAAACTCCATAAAAAAAGGAGTTAAGGCTTTAAAAAGCATCAAAGAAGTTGAGAAATTTTGTAAAGAAGCCTTTAGAGAAGAAGATCTTTTTAGCGGTCATAAAGGAAGCCCTTATATAGAGGGTGTTGTCATTTGTGTAGATGAAAATGGAAATTTAAGAAATAAATTTGTTGTAAATAAAAACGGTGTTTTTGCTAGGCTTGATAGCAGTGATGAAAAAAGAGTTTGGGAGTATTTGTTTGCTCACCAAGAAAAAATCGGTGCTGTAGAGTATAAACAAGTTGAAATTAAAAACACTATAGAAGATAAAAAAGATGATTTAGTCGAGGTTAGCAAAGACACAATGGCTTTTAAAATGTGTGAAAAACTAGCAAAAGAAAAAAGGATAGGAAATGCTAATAAAAGCTGATGAGTTTGCAAGTGCCTATGATGTGAGCATAAGAGCTTTATATGTTTTAAAAAACTACGATAAAAAAAATAAAAATTATGAGCGTTTTAAGATAGTTAATGGCAGACTTTTTGTGGATTATGAGGCATTTTTTAAAGTAGAAAATGAGATAAATTTAGCAAGGGATCTTTACTATAAGATAATTGATGATTTTAAAAACGAATATGAAATGGCAGGATACTTTGCTAAAAAAATAGGTGTAAAACAGGTAAATTTATACAATGTTTTTAGAAATTTTACTTTTTATGGAAACAATGCATCACACTCTAACAAAAGAGAGTTGTTGATAAAAGCTTTTAAAGAGTATTTAAAGGATTTAAAATGACTGAGAAACAAAGAGCTTTAAGAAACAATTTACTTTCTAAAATACATCTTCATATCTTTTATAAAGAGGCTTTTAGAGTGGGAGCTTGGCAGGAGTTTTTGAAAAACAACTTTGGTGTGGAAAGCTCAGCAAAGCTAAGTATAAAGGAGCTTTTAATATTGCTTGATATGATGAATGGAAAAGAAGTTGCCATAAATTCAGTTGATTATAGAGGCAGAAGAGTTGTGGATAAAAAGCTATCTACAAAGAGCCAAATTATAAAATGCCTTAGTTTAAAAGATGAGCTTGGCTGGAAGACTTGGGAGTTTAGACAGTTTGTATTAAAGCAAATTAATGTCATGCTTTGGAATGATGAGATGATAAACTCTTTATCAAAACAAAACCTTACAAAGCTAATAAGCGTGATGAGTAAGATTAAAACTTGGAAAGAAAATAAAAATGATATGTCCTAAGTGTTTAAATGAAAAAACAAAGGTTGTAGCAACCATAAAAAGCTTTGATGTTGTTAGAGTTAGAAAGTGTGAAAAATGTGGATATATATTTCACACAACTGAAAAAATAAAATTTGAAAAAGATGTAAAAAATGAGAATTTTAAAAGAAAATAACGGTATTTTAAAAAGCCTAATTAAACAAAAAAAGGCTATTATTTCATTAGATGAGTTTATAGATGATATAATAACTCATTTTGCAAGATCTGCGGTTAATGATATAAAAACTAGCTTTAATGATTTAATCGTATTTGCTTATGAAAACTTCGGTTTAGATGAGGATAGTTTTTTAAATTTATTAAGCTTAAAAATCCAAAATCTTGGAATAAAAGAGTATAAAATAGATAAAGAAAATCTAACTATTGGTTTTAAAAATGAAAATAAAGCTCTTGATAGTGGAGTTAAAATGGGCTTTGATGTGTTAGACAAACAAGCTATGAAGTTAATCGATGATAGCTTTTATTGGCTAAGAACTGAGTATAATAACGCCCTACAAAACAGAGTAAAAGATGCAGTTAAAGATGTTATGAGTGGAAAACTTGCTAGGAAAGATTTAGCTAAAAGATTAAAAGATGAGTTAAATGACACCTTAAAAGGAAGCGTTAGCTACTTTGAAGGAGTTGCTGATAATATCATTAACCAAAACAGAAATTTAACTACTATCTTAGATAGAAATGAGGGGCTTAAATACTTTAAAGTCCAAGCTAGAATGGATGATAAAACTAGTGAAATTTGTAGGTCTATGCATGGAAGATTAATACCAGTAAAGCACCTTGATGCTCAAGCTAAAAAGATACTAAATTCCAAAAATATGAGTGATAAGAAAGCAGCTGCTATTTGGCAAAGCAAGGCATATCACGGAAGAAGTGACAAGCTTCCTAGTAACTTTGGACTTCCGCCATATCATTTTCATTGTAGGACTATGTTAGTTCCAGCTTATGTTAATGAGTATGAAAAAGGTGGCGTTAAGATGACCTGCTCAGAGGAGCCAAAAGATGGAGAAACTATAAGGCATATTGATAAAAGTGGAGTTGAAAGAGTTGTAAGCACCAAAAGATGGGAGCATATCACAAATGGACATAGTGATATTTCAAAAAATGATATTATAAAAGCTATGAATTCCATAATAGAAATAGGAAAAAATGGAAGTATCCAAAATAGAACAAATACATTTAGCTCTAATGGTATATTTATGGTTTTTGAAGGAGATAGGCTAATAACTGCTTATCGTCCAAACGAGAAAAAGAAAAAAAGTTATGAGTATTTTAAAAATAGCATATTAAAAGAAAGCAAAGAGGTTATAAAATGGAACTTAGAAAATTTAATATAAAATTTGATAGTTTTTTAGGAGAGTGGCATATAAATTTAAATGGTTATAATGGTAGCAAGATAGGAAATTATAACCATTTAATATCTCCAATTATACATATAGAAAATAAAAAAATAGTTCATATTTTTGATATTTTTATCACTGATGAGACTATAAAAATAGCTAAAAACGACCCTTTAATGAATGAAATTTGTGAGTTTAGACATAAAGATTATAAATTTAAAGGCTCATTTATTGATGCTTTAGAGTATATTCAAAAAAACTTTTAAATAATTATAGCCTTACCACTTCTTAGCACCTTTACACTTTGTATATGAAGAGTTGCCAAAGCTAAAGCCCAAAACCTATCAGCGTGACCGTTTTCATTCCTAGGACTATCATATTTAAAGTTTTTAGTCCCAGCAGTTCTTTTAATTGAGTGAATATCAGCTATTAAAACAGGATCATTTGGAATGCGTATTTTTTTATCTTCAAAAAGTTTTTTTAAATTTAGTGCCATTTGCTCTTTTGAAGGGGCACTAAACCAAACCCCTTTTACCCTACTTCCAAAGCCATCATATAAATTTTCAGCTAAATTTAGCCCAATTCCAGTTTTATCTATGTTTAAAACTGAGTTTTCATAAGTTAAGAGATGATTTTTTATCTCGCTATATTGGTCATTAAATTTAGTTTTAGGATAAGTATTTAAAATAGCTAACTCAAATTTATCGCCGTTTGCAATTATCCCTGCAAGAGCTGATCTATCCTTAACTCTACCAATATCATATCCAAAGTATAAAATTTCTTTACTTTTTGGGGTAAAATATGAGAATTTATAATCAACACAACTTTTAATAAGCTCAACACTCATTAAAGCACTCTCATCATCGATAAACACGCACTCATACGCACTTGCCCAAGTATCAGCGTCAAATAAAGACTTCATAGTCTCTAAATCAAAATCTAGTCCATCTTCCATTGCCTTATAAATATCAACTCTATGGCGTGAAAATGCGTAGTATTTAGTTTCATTAGTAAATAACTCATGGAAAAATGAGTGCTCTTCAAATGGTGTTGAAAGAATTGTTAGGCGTCCTTTTATAGCTCCAATACTTGGAACAAATGCGTGCCAAATTCTTTTTTGATTTGGATACCAAGCAAACTCATCCATCCAGATATCTCCAGTAAAGCCTTGCACAGTTCTAAAGTTATGTGGCATAGCCTTAATAGTTGCGTCGTTTTCAAGTGTGATTTCATGTTCGCTATCTTTTTTTAAAACAATGCCTAGTCTGTCCGCCCAGCTTCTTAAATAGCGCATTAAAATTAAGGCTTGCTCTTCACTAGCGCTTAAAAACAGCTGATTTCTTCCAGCCACACCTCCTAGCAAGGCATCTAAACTACTTACATATGAAAAGCCAATTTGACGGCTTTTTAAAACTATTCTAAACTGAGAGCTATCATTTAAAAAAGTTTTTTGATACTCATAAAGCTCACCATCTTTTAAAGCCCTTTGTTTTAAGCTTTCATAATCCCCGTTCATAGCAACTATTGGCTTTGGTTTAACTTTGGCAATTTTTCGTTTTTCGTTTTCGAGCCTAACAAGTGAGGCACTAAGCATTGCGATTTGCTTGGCTTTAGAATCAGAGCTTTTACCGTGGCTAAGCTCTTTAATTTGGGCTTTGATATTATCAATTGTTAAAATTTCATCTTCATTTTTTAAAGCTTTTGCCCAACGGTTTATGGTTGAGATATTGATTTTATATTCAGCGGCTAACTCTGTTTGAGTAAGACCACTTTTAAGTAAGTTTAGTATTAAATCTTTTGTTTTTTTAGAATATGCCATAAATTAGCCTTAATTTATATTTTTTTGCCAACCAAGCAGATCTCTTGCTTCATCTATGCTTACTATGCCGTTTTGAACTAGGGAGGCTATTATTGTGCTATCATCTTTAAAGTCAGTTACATCAATAGGCTTTAAGCTTAGCTTTACACCCATAATTTCATTAAAAAAATACTCTATTGTTTCAATTTTAGGCTTTATAACTAGCTCATTAAACTGATGAAGTTGTCCCATAAGCTCACCACTTCCACCAAGCCCAGCACTTTGAACTACTCCAACTAAGCGTGGTGGCACACCGTGTGCTGCAACGATCTCATCTCTAACTACAGCTTTTAATTTTTCAAAGCTTAGATCATCTACCCCACCAAGTCTTTCAAAACGAATTTTAGCATTGCTATCACTAATGCCGTTATTTCCAAATACTAAAAGTGCTTTATGAGCGTTACTTACCCCTTTATAGTTTGAACTAAAAAATTCCTTAAAGGCGTTAATTTGTTCCTTTGATGGTTCTGAGTTTTCAAAGATTATCGCCATATCAGGCTTAGCACCATTGTCAAAAAATGAGTTATTATATAGGTCTGCTTTAGCATTTAGTAAAATGGAGTTAATCGCCCCTAAATAATCAGGCTCACCATAATACCTTGATTTTGAACTATGGTATTTTAGATAAAATCCATCAAGTGGGATAACTTTATGAGATGATTTTTGATAAATTTTAAAATTTTTATCTAGTCTAAACTCTTGTGTAGGTAGTAAATAAAGCATATTTCCAGCTTTTTCAATAGCTGCGTTACCAAAAAGCTCTAAATTATAAATAAAACCTTTTAAAAACTCAGTTTCATTTATGTTTTTTGGTAAAAACTCATGCAGGTTTGTCTCATAGATAGTTGATAAAACTGTGGCTTTTAAATTTAATGCTCTTTTGTGATAAACATTTGCATAACTTAACTCTAAAAGCTTATCAAAACTAATAAAAGGCTCGATTATATTATCTGTATAGGTATCATTTTCTAAAAACTCTTGCTTTGAGTTTGCTTTATAAAATATATATTGCGTATCTTTTTGCATATCTTTAAATCCATCAAAATTTAATTTTTCTAAATCTTATAAAAAATTTATTAAATTTTCTATCTAAATAGCCTATATGTGAGTATTTAGATAGAAAAAATATTTTAATTTAACTAAAATTGTCAAAAATTTCAAAAAGGAAGCGAAATGGCTGAGATAAAGGACTTAAAAGTAAAGCTCATCTCACTAGTTAATAAGGGTGCAAATAATAAAACCATTATTTACAAAAATGAGAATTTTAGCGAACTTTTAAGGGTAAATTTTACCAAAAGTAGTGAAGAAGGCATCGTTTATGGGATAGTTTATGCACCTGATGAAGTAGATAGCCAAGGAGACTTTGCTAATAAAGATGAGATCAAAAAAGCAGCTTATAACTTTATGAGGGAAGGCTGTGGGTATAGAGTTGATGTAAATCACGATATGTCTCCAACAAATGCATATATTTGTGAAAGCTGGATTGTTAAAAGCAAAGATGAATTTTTTGATGAAGTTGGAGCTTGGGCAGTTGGTATTAAAATTGAAGATGAAAGCTTAAAAGAGATGGTAAAAAGTGGTGATATAACAGGACTTTCAATGTATGGAGCTGGTATTGTGAAAAACAAATCTATGCCAGAGCTTATAAAAGAAGGTCTTACTAGTTTTTTAAAAGAAAATTTTACAAAGGAAAAAAAGATGGATAAAGATGTAAAAAATGAGAATTTAAGCGGCGACGAAGCAGCAATTAATGAAGAGATACAAAAAGCCGATAAAACTGCGGATTTAACTTCACAGATACAAAAGTTAAAAACTGAGTTAGAAACTCTTAAAAACAGTATTAAAGAGTTAAAAGACAGTTCAAAGCAAGTTAAAGACGTTAAAAAAGAAGACACTACATTTTCAAAAGGAGTTTTATAATGCCAGGATTAAGTGAAATTTTAAAAGCCTCAATGGGGGCAACTGATACCACTTTAAGTGGAACATTAACGCCAGAACAAGCACATAATTTTATAGATGTTATCAAAGATAACTCTAAGATTTTGCAAGATATAAACTTAGTAAAGATGGGAAGACTTACAAAAGAGCTTGATGCATGGGATGTGGCAAAAGGTATTTTAGTTAGAGTTCCAAGTGGAGAAAGACCAACTGAGGCTCAAAGACAAAAGCTTGGAGTAATTGGAACAAAGTTAGAGGCTAAAAACGTTCAACTCTTTGCTAGGATTTTACAAGACGCATTAGAAGAAAACAAACATAACCCAAAATTTGAAAGTGAAACTTTTAATGCATTTTCTAAAGCTTTTGGTAATGACTTGGCTTTACTTGGATTTACTGGATCAAGTGATACTTATGCTAATAGCTTTGAGACATTGCATAAAGGTTGGGTTCAAATAGCAAAAGATAGCAGCGAAGCAGCAAAGTTAACTTACGCAGCTAATGATAAGATTAAAGACATACTTTTATCATTAGTTAAAGCAATTCCAGAAGACATTAAAGGCGAAGCTGTGATTTTTATAAATCCAGCCGATTTACTCTCTTACAACGTAGAGTTAAGTTCTCTTAATAGTCCAGCTCATTTAATAGAAGCAGGAGCATCTAAAATAGGCGGTATAAAACTATATGAAACAAGCCTTATTAAAAAAGGCACATTTTTAGCAACCCCGCTTAAAAATCTAATTTTAGGAACTGTTTTAGATATTAGACGAAATAGATGGTATGACCCAGAAGAAAGAGCATTAAAATATGTTTTTGATATTGCTGTGGATTATGAAATAGCGGTTAAAAAATGGGTTGTGTTAATGGAGAAAAAAGTAGGTTAAAAATATGAATTATGAAAGTTTAGGAATTTATACAGAAGCTTATGAAAAAGTAATGGAGTTAAAAACCAAAAGAGCTAGTGTATCAAATGAACTAATAAGGCTATTAAAGCAAACTATAAATGTTGAGCATTTTATAGTTTTACTTGATAGTAAAAGGCTTGATCTTTTAGTTAAAGAACTAATTAGTACTGATAAAGAGATGCTAGCACTCATATCAAGAGCAAATAGCGTTTGTGATGAGTGCAATAAGCCTAAAATTGAGTTAAAAAAGCCGTATTAAGGACTGCT
The DNA here is from genome assembly GCF_027277485.1 of Campylobacter ureolyticus. Classification (GTDB taxonomy): domain Bacteria; phylum Campylobacterota; class Campylobacteria; order Campylobacterales; family Campylobacteraceae; genus Campylobacter_B; species Campylobacter_B ureolyticus_B. Next base: position 8,055 of record NZ_JAPXGQ010000023.1, read on the forward strand.
ATGGATAAGTTTATGAATGATTTTGAGAAGGTTGCAAAGTCTGCTTTATTTAACGAAGCTGAAGTAACAAAAGATGCATTAGATGAAACCGCGTCTCAAATTTCATTTATAGACTTAGATAAAACGCCAAGATGGGCTGTTATGGACTTTGCTTTAATTAGGCTAAAAACAATTTTAAAAATACCTTTAAGCGAACAAGATGCTTTGCTTTTAAAAGAAGCTAGTAAGCATTTAGTTAAAAATCAAGATGAGAGTAATAGTGGCTTTTCTACTTATAAGCTAGAAAGCGTTTAAAAAGGTTTTTAGTCTTTTGATAGGTAAAGACATTAGTTAAAAGTTTTGAAGAAGATTGAAGCTGTTTTGAAGAAGATTGAAGCGGGTTATATTTGATAAATAAAGGTAAAGATATGAAAGATGAGATAAAAAACTTATTTGATGCTTTTAAAGTGGTAAAAAAAATAGTTCCATATATGATAGAAGTTTCAAAAAAAAGTAATCAAAGTGGTATTTATCTTATTTTTGATTCTTTAGAGCAAATCAACTATCAAATAGATTTAGTTAGTTTTAAAATTTTAGTTCAAGCAAAAAGTTTAAATGATGATAATAAAGCAATACTGCCATTAATTGAAAAAATAAGAGAGAGCTTTATTAAATATGATAGTCATCTTTTAGATAATGGTAATTTTAGCGTGGAATCACTTGGCTTTGATGGTGCACTATATATCTATGAAATAAAAATTAGCTTTAAAATTTTTAGAGATGTTGTTTAAAAAAAGGAAAACTTATGAAAAAGATGATTATAAAAAGAATTGAAGAGATAAAAGACGCAACAATTGGTGTTTTTAGTATCTTTGATGAGCTAGGGGATGAACTCCTTACTGGATATACACTTGAACCAGAGGGACCTGATACAACTGTATCAAATCAAGATAAAAGGATTCCACAAGGAAGATATAACGCTGTTTGGAGTTATAGCCCTAAATTTAAAAGAAAATTGCCACTACTTTTTAATGAAGCTGTAAGCAAGGATAGGCGAATTTTAATCCATCAAGGAAGATACGGCTCTGATACAAGTGGGTGCATAATAATAGGCTCGGATCTAGGAAAAAATGGAATTTTTAACTCAATTAAAAAGTTTAAAGAGTTTTTAGAAGTAGTTAAATTTGATGATTTTATAGTTGAGATTGATAACGCAGGTGCGATATGAAAGTATTAAACCTCATACTTAAATATAAAAATGCTTTAAATTTTGTAGGCATAGTTTTAAGCATAATTTATTTTATCTATTTAGCACTTCAAATTTCAGCTAAAAATAGTGAGATAAAAACGCTTAAATTTGACCTAGCAAATGCTAAATTTGAGCTTTTAAAGTGTGACAAAAGCTTAGAGACTCAAAACAATGCTATTAAAGAGCTTAGTTTAAGAGGCGAAGTTAAAGAGCCAAAAAGCGTTGAAAAAATTAAAAAAATTTATCTAAAAGATAAAAGTTGCCAAAGTGAGTTAAAAGCATATAAAAGGCTATTTGATGAGTGATAATACATTTTTATTTTTTATATTTTTAACATTTTGCGTGGCTATGTTGTTGAGTGGTTGCAGTGTTAAGTCTGATCCAATCTATAAAGAAGTTTTAATCCCTGTTAAATGCCAGGCTAAAATGCCAGTTAAACCAGTAAATGATGGTTCTTTTGAAAGCCATAAAAATAAAATGATTTATTATCTAAGATGTGAAAGCACACTTAAACAGTGTTTAGGCATTAGTGAAGCTAGCTCGCTAAAAGGAGATTAAAATGATTGAAAGCGATGTTATAGACAAAAGTGGAAATTTCATAGCTGGGGCTGATAAATGGGGAACTTTAAGCGTGACTGTGTTTTTTGTGATTATCTTTTTGCTTTTGA
>NZ_JAPXGQ010000024.1:0-9931 GCF_027277485.1 Campylobacter ureolyticus
TTTAATCGATAATGATGAAAAAGAGATGAAATTTATAGATTTTTCATCAATGGATACAAAAGCTTTTATAAGGTTTAATCAATTTGAGGGAGTGAGTTTTGGAAAAAGTCCTGCAATGTTTAGAATTTATAATAAAGTAAAGGAAATAACAAATAAAAATTTAGCACCTTTGATATTTGAAAAGTGGAAGATTAACGGATTTGATTTCAATAAAAAAAATTATGTTTTTAGACACGAATGCGAATTTGGAAGAAGATATATAAAAAATTTAATTCCAAAGTGTGATGATGAAGTAGAGTTTTTATTTGATAATTTACACTCTTTTTGGCTTCAAGGATTAAGTCTTTGTAAATGGTATGATTTAAATGATGATGAAATATCTAGAATTCAAAATAATGAAATTTTAAATGATAGTATAAGAAAAATTTATCAAAGAGTTGATAAAAATAAAGATAGATTTCAGTTTTGGGATATGTTAAAAGCTTGGAAGTATGAAAAAAATAATGAACCTCTTTATAAGCAAGGAATTGAATTTGTTCCAAATATTGAAAAGTGTAAAAAAGCATTAAAGGGTTTTATAAGTCAAGTTTATACAAATATGGGTTATATAGGAGCTTTTAAAGATGTGTTGATTGCTGTTGAAAAAGATTTAGCAAAAGAGGGTTTAACTTTACATAAATATGGTCTTTTAAAAGTTGCTGATAAGTTTTCAAATAATGAAAATTTGTTTAAAAAATCTGAAATTTCGGATAATAAAATGACTGATATTTTTGAAAATAACTTGATAGAGTTTTGTTTTTCTTTAGATGATATTGGTTCAGATGATTATGCTAAGGGTGTTAAAGAAGCATTAAAAAAATACTATGACTAAACTTTTAACAATTAAGATATATTTATGAAAAAGGTAAAAAATGAAGAAAGAAAAATTTTTGGAAAACATAGTTTTAAATATAGTTTCATCTAGTTTATATTTAGATGAAGCATTAAAAGATTATAAAAAAGATGAAAAAAATAGCAAACAAAAGCTTTTTTTAATCAATAATAATTTTTTAAAAATTAACAATGATTTAATTAATTTTAATTTAAAAGGATAAAAGATGAATGAAATGCAAAAAATGAAATTAAGAATGAGTAGGAATAATGTTGAACCTGGTGGTGGTGGAAGTGGAAGTAGCGAAGAAGAAAAAAGAGTAAGAAAATACGATGCATTAAAAGAGGTGCCAAGCTTTTTTGAGGGGGCTATTGGTGGTTTTGCTGGAATTGAGGACCAGCTTTATGGGGCTGGATTTCAAGTTGATAGTCTTAGCAGAACAAGTTTAGGAAAGCCTTTTGAACCTGAGGAGTTTGAACTTTTTTTATTTAGGTTAGTATCGTGTGTTTATAAATTAGGCGATAGGATACAAACACTTGAAGAAGAAGTAAAAGTTTTAAAAAATAAAGGCTAGAAATGTTTTTGAAAAATGGCTTTGTTAAAGAGGGTTTTTTAAAAGGGACTGGAGAAGATAATCATAATACTGTTGTTGCTAATATTGATTATGAAAAAATTAAATTAATTGTAGATGAAGTAATTTCTCAAAAAATAAATTCTGATTTATTTTATATGAAAAATATGATATCTGATTTACATAATTCTATATCAGATTTTTCTATGGATATTGTTACGGTAAAACTTAATACGCTTTATTCTAAATTAGATACACTAAGGGATAATTTAGATTTTGTTGTTGATAATTTTAATATTAAATTTGAAGAAAATGGAAAAAAGTTTATATCTGATTTTAATAAAAATTTTCAAGAAAGTAAATCTAGTATTGTTTCTGAAATAAAATTAAATCAAACATACGATATTGCTAATGTAAATTTATTTAATTTAAATCCTAGTTTAAATGGTGCTTATGGTAGTTTTAAGGATAATGATTTTGTAAGTTCTACAATTTATCCAGTAAAATTAAAAGTTTTATCTAGTGGTTTATTGTTAAATGAGCTTAATAATTATATAATTATATATAAAGTTGAAAATGAAAATAATGATATTATGTTTTTACCTAGTGTATTTATAACTCCTTATGTTAAAAAAGTAGATAAAAAATAAAAGGATAAATAGTGAGTTGGTATGAGGGTAATAATGCTTTAGAACCTGCAAATAATACTGAAAATAAAAAAGCAGTAAGTAAAAATTGGGCTGAAAATGCTAATAAAAAAGCTGTAAAAAGTCAAAAGCTTAATTCATTAAGTAAATTAATTAAAAATATTGGTGGTTTAGGTTCAATATTTATGCCTACTGAAATGGGTATTAGTGATTTTTCTAATGACCCTGATTTTATGTCTTTAACTCAAGAACAAAATAGAAATTTTAGAAATTTGCCTAGTGGTTGGGGTGGTAAAGATAATCCAACTCCACAACCTCCAGCACCAACTCCAAGTCCTAGTCCAACACCAACACCAGCTCCAAGTCCAAATTTATTAGAAAATAATCTTTTATCTATTTTAAATCAGCAAAACAATATTTTAATTAAGCTAGTTAATGCTGTTGGTTTAGTTGGAGTTGCTACTGTGAAAAATATTTCAAAATCTGATAATAGAAGTTATGGCGATACTACTATTAATAAAGAAAGTGAAGTTTTTGCAACTGCTCAAATTCAAATGCAAGATAAACTAAATTCAATTATTGGAGATGTTGCTATTTCACTTAAAGGTATAAAGGAAGCAGTTTCTCCAAATTCTCAAAATTTAGAGCAAATTTCACAATCTTTAAAAGGATTAAAGTTTGACCCAGTTATAAATTTACCTGAAATAAAACCTAGTTTTGCTCCTGTTTTAGATGTTAAACCAAATATTAATCCTACAAATATTATAAATGTAAAACCTGCAACAGTAGATAATACGATAAGGGTTGAAAGCAATTTAAATATAAAAGACAGGGTTAAAGTTGATTTTCCAAGTAATTTTATTGATATTCAAAAGAAAATTCAAGCTGATTATGAAAAAATAGCTGAAGCACAATTTAAACAGTCTGAAAATAGTGATAAATCATTAGAATTTGAAGAAAAAACTTATGAAATTTATGAGGAAAATGATAAGTATAATAAAGAGCCTAGAGCTTTGACTGATATAAATGGTAAGGCTATAGCTACAATGTCACCAAGAGAAGTACAAACTACAAAAGCTGTTATGGATAGTAAAATTCAAACTGATGAAAATGATTTTAATCCTGATGATATTCCTGAAGATGATAGCGATGTTGATGAAACAATTAAAGGGTTATTTAATTTAGGTAGTCGTTTAAATTTGCAAAGAGATTTATTAAAAGGACTTTAAAATGCAATTTGATTTTAAAAAAGAAGAAAGAAAAAGAAAAATAAAAAAACTTTTAGATAATAAGTTTTTTTTAGTTGTATTTGTTTTATGTGCTATTGCTATTTATATAGAATTTAATAGAATTTTAGATGATAGAGCTTATTATGAAGCATTTAATACTATTTATGGTTCGCAAGAGCCTAGAAAAATGACTAAAGAAGAAAAAGAAGAATGGCATAGGTTAGCTGAAGCACCTTTTACTATACGTTCTGAAAATATTCAAAATATGTATGATGATTGTTTAAATGGTAATTCTTTTAGGTGTTCTCAATTAGCTGATTATGAAAAATCTCAAGGTCATATTAGAAATTATATGAATTTTATAAAAACTTCTTGTTTGTTAGATTATTCTTATTGTAGTGATTATGCAAAAAGTATTTTAGATTATTATTCTGATAAAAATCTTGCAAAATCTGAAGCTATAAAATATTATCAAATTGGTTGTGATAATGGTGATAACTGGTCTTGTGAGAAGATAAGAGAGTTAAATAAATGAGTAGTAGCTTAGGTAAAATTGGACAAAATGGTGTTAATGAATTTTTTGAAGATTTAACTTATAATGTTGCTTATGGTGAAGTAATACAAAGATTAAATAAAGTTATAGATACGGACAATGAAACTATTAATAGTGCTTTAAAATCTGCAATGACTGTTATGGTATCATCTGCTTTATTTTTATATATTCAAAAACAAGAGCAATTTTTACAAAAAATTTATAAAATTGTTGCTGCCATTGTTATAGCACAGCTTGGTTTAGCAAAAAGTCTTTTAGGTAAATTTAAAGGAAAAATTGGTGGTAGAAAAGGAAGAATTGCAAAAAATATTATGAGTTTTTTTGGTGATAGTAAGGAAAACGTTATAAATAAATCTCGTTTAGCAGTTCAAGCAGGTCAGCTTTTAGTTTCAGGAGATGGAAATTTAAATACTGGTTCATCTGTTTTTAATATGAGTGAGCAAATGAAAAATGGAATGATACAAAATGAAAGTCATAAACTAAATATAGCTCGTTCAAAAGTTGCTTCAATGAATGAAACGCTTTTATTTAAACTTTTTACAAAGAATTTTACCTCTTCGGATATGGATTTAATAAATCGTATTACTGGTGGTAAAAGTAAAGAATTAACTGCCGATAAGCTAAATCAAGTAGCAGATTTTATGTATGTAAGTGATGATAAAGGTAATATTACAGGTCTTAGCGAAGAGTTTATGAAAATGCTTAATGGATTAGGATATCTTAATAATAAAGGAGCTAATTAATGGCTATGCATGAGGGAGAAAAAAAGTTAAATGCAAGTGAAGCATTTAAATTAGAAATTTCTTTATTAAAAAAGATATTTGAAGAATTAAAATTTTTGAATGAAACAATTAGTGGTTCTAGTTTTGAAGAAAAAAAATTTAATGAGAGTAAAAACGAATAAATGGTAATTTTATTTCGTGATTTAGAGTTAGAATTGGGTTCTGAACCTTTAAATGGTTTGAAAATTTTTTCTGAAGAAAAATATACTGGTTCAAATGGTGGTGTTAATTTTTCATTTAGTCTTTATGATATGTTTTCACCTTTTTTTACTGATAAAAACTTTTTAAATTATCAATTTGGACGACAACAAGTTGATTATGGTTTTGGTAATGGTATTGAAATCATTAAAAAATATGGTTCTTTTGATGTTTTTTTATTTCAATATAAAGATAAAATTGGTTATCACGATAAGACTAATCATAGTTCTAATGATATTTCTAATTTATCTTATCTTAATGAATTTAGAGAATTTTTAAATTATGATATTAAATTAATTGATGATTGTTTTTCTTCTTTTAGTTCTTCTTTTGTTGTTGTTGATGATTTTTATATCGGAAATCCAAATAGATATGGTATTTGTTTTCGTTCTTCTATAATTTCTGGTATTGTTTCTGAAGAAACTTTTGATTTAAAAGACTTATGTTATAGTAGTTTTTTTGAAGAATATAGTTCTTTATGTAATTATGATTTTTCTTATTCGCTTTCTTACTCTGTTAATTTTTCTAAATTTTTTAAAAAGAAATTTCATACTAAAGATTTTAATAATGTAAATGAAATTATACTTCCTGTATATGATAAATTTTTATCTTTTGTAAATAAAGAGCCTACACCTTTTAATCTTGGTGGAAATTGTACTTTAGAAGTTGAACATTTATATATAGAAATGTTAGTTTCTATAAATAATTTTGATATATTAGATTATTTTTGTAAAATTAGTGATACTGAAAATAAAAATAACATTGATAGTTTATTGCTTTATTTTGATGAAAATCTTTATAATCAAATCATATTATGAAAGGATAATAATGCCACTTTTTAAAATAACACAAAAACAAGGGAATAGGACTATAACTTCTACTTTAGAAGCTAAATCAGTTTTAGATTTACAAACTTTTTTAAATGCTGTTTCAACTGCTAAGGTTCAGTGTATTTATGAAGTTCATTTTGAAGATACTTTATCAATTCCCCCTATTGATGATTTTATGTATTTTAAGCAATTTAAAGCTTTTGGAACTAATAAAAATAATATTTCAAAGCAAATTTTAATTCATAATATAAAATTAAATATGAATGAAGATAGATTAAGAACCTTGATAAAAACTCACCTTGAGGTTGGTGGTATGGCTGTAGATAGTTTAAAATGTAGATTATTTAAAAGAGATTAAGGAAAAAATCCTTAATCTATTTCGCTTATTTTTCTAAATACGCTTTTTATTAAATAATTTGTATCATTATAACAAGTACTTAAATTTATAGTTTTATTTCCTACAATTCCTTTTATTACATTTTCATCATTTTCATATCTCATATTTGAAAAAACTCCTATTTTATTGAGAGCTTCATTTATATTTTTTATAAATTTTATTATTTTCATTTTTTCATCTATAGATTTCATTTTTTATCTCCTTTTATTTTAATAATTTAAACAATCATCATAATTTATAAATGTTCCGCCATATTCATTTATCTGTTTTTTTAGTTTATAATTTATGTTTTCACCTTTTTCATCTACCAACCATCTTACAAATTCTTCAAAATAATAAGGTTCGTTTAATATTGATTTTATTGTTATTATATATGGTTGGTCGTTAAAACAATTTTTTATATAAATTTTTATCCATTTTTTCATTAAATTAAAATTTTTCATTTTTTTATCTCCTTTTTTTATTATGCAAAATAAAATAAATTGCTAACTCTTTCTTTTACTAGATAATATTTTTCTTTGTTATCTTGAAATATCATCGCATTAATTCCATGTTTTCCAAAGCTTTTATATATGGCTTTATCTTTTTTTATCTTACTAACTTCTTTATTACTTAAATTTGTTATATCTATAGCATTTAATAATTCTGCTTTATTTAAAAGCTCTTTTTTAGTTTTTATAACTTTCATTTTTTTACTCCTTTTATTTAAAAGATGTTATATTAACTTCTTTTTATGTATTAATTATATCAAATTGACACTTAAATTATGCTTAATATTGTGTTTATTTGATATAATATTTTGTAAAAAAAAGTTTTTATGATATAATTTCATATTTTTATAAATAAGGTTTAAAATGACTAAAAATGATTTTGATAATAAATTAAAAAAATTAAATTTAAATAAAAAAGATTTAACTAATCTATTAAATTTACCTTACAATACTATCAACGGTTGGAATGGCGATAATAAGCCTTTTCCTGATTGGCTTCAAAGTTGGTTTTTTCATTATGAAAAATCGTTAAAATTTGACAAAATAAAAGGACTTTTAAAAGATGAAATTTTGCAAGATTAACGGCTAAATTTAATTTTTTTCTTTACTGGTTAAATTTGTTGATATGTTGTTTTGCACTAGCCCTGTGCAACAGCATATCTTCTCATTCTAATCATACCAGCTAAATAAAACGCACACGCATTTTGTCAAGGGTTGCGAAGCAATCCACGAATAAATTTAACAAAAGCCACATTGTCGATTTATTTAAAATTTTCGTAACATTTTTTGTGGCTTTTGTTAAATTTATGACGCCCTTGACTAAATAAGCGTGTGTGTTTTATAATTTATGGTTGATTAGAATGAGTGATTATTTTTATCCTTGCTTCTACAAGTCCCCCGCTGGGCTTCTAGCCCTTAGTGGGGGACTTGATTTAAAATTCTTTAAACTTTAAAACTTCAAATCACCTATAATTTTTCAACTTTCCAATTCACCCATTTAAAAATCCATATAAACCAAAATGACTGTTTTTTCTTACTCTATTTAAATGCCTGTTTTAAGGCTATTTAATATTTAAATTACAGAACTTTTTAAAAATCAAATATAATTTTTTTGTGTCTTTGAAATCAAAACAAAGGAGCTAAAATGCTAAAACAAAGAATACAAGGACTGCAAGTTAAGACTGTATCTGTAAAAGGAAGTAAGGCTGATACTGGTAAGCTACAGGCATTACTTGCTGGTGAAGTTGAAGTTTATGAGTTAAAGGGTGAGGGTGGAACTGCTTTACCAGTTTTACCAGCTAATTTAAATCGTAAAACTTTCACAGTAGGAGCAAAAACTCCAACAGGAAGAAGAAGTTGCTATTTACAAATACCACATGTAAAAGCTTCAGCAAATTACACAACAATTCCAGCTACCGTAATCGGTAAATTTGATGCCGATTATGATAGTGGAATAAAAGCTGATTTTTGCAATATGAAATTCGATGCGTAAGGAGTAAGATATGGCTAAAAGTTTAGTAAGAAATGTAATTGGTGGAAGAACACTTGGATTTATAACAAGTGGTGACGCAGCTGCTACAAAAGCTTTTTGTGACGCAAATCTAGAAGGAACTTATGCAATTTATGAAGTGACTTCAAAAGCTGGTAATGATGTAGAAGCTATGGTGAATTTAGTAACTGTAACAGGTAAAGCAAAAGACGGAAGAAAAACAACTTTTTCATTCTATGCAAAACCTAATTTAAGTGAAGATGAGATAAGAGCTGGTTTATTAAATGTTACATTTGACGGTGTTAAATTTGAAGAAGTTTATATCATTCATATGCAACAAATTAAAATCGGTGAAGAATCTCCTCAACCATAATTTAATTTATAGCAACTCTTTAAAAGAGTTGCTATTTTAAAGATACAAATATGAAAATTTATACTTATATAATTTTAATTTTTATTCTTTTAATTTTATACTTTAAAATAAACATACTTGAAAATAAAAATAACTCTTTAACTTTAGAAAAACAAAATTTGGAAAATTTACTTAATTTATCAAATTCAAATTTAGATTTTTTAAGTAATGAATACAATAAAACATTAGGTATTTTATATGAATTTGAAAATAATATAAGTATAAATTTAAACAAGGTAAATCAAAAAAAAGATGAAATTTATAAAAGCAAAGATGACAATAAAACTATCAATCCTATCATTTATGATAGTGTTAAGTTTGTTTCTAAACGGTTGTGGAATGAAAAATCAAATTAAAATACAAAAAGTTAAAGTGCCTGAAATATTTCTTACTTCATCATATCCAACACAAAGAGAAATTAAAACAAATAAGGATATTGCTATTTTTATAATTGATTTGAGTAACTCTTTAGAAGAGTGTAATCAAAAAATAAATTCAATTAAAAGGCTAAATGATGAATGAAAAAATGATAGATAGCACTACTAAATTCGTCTTAAGTGCAGATGAGTGGAACTCCCAAGCTGTAATGTTTGTATGTGTCGTAATTATAATTTTAGTTGTATTTTTTTATACTAGAATTTTTACAAAAAATATAGAAAAATATCAAGACAAATTACTTGGAGTAATAGAAAAAAACTCTAAATCAAATTCCGAACTTAGTAAAAGTATAGAACTTCAAAATAAAACTAATATTGAAACTCTTAATAGGCTTGATAAAGGTATAAATGAAAGTTTGAAAATGCACGAGATAACACATAACGATTTAAGTGATTTGAAAAAAATTGTTTTAAGTAAAAGATTTAATGATGAGTAATTTTGATAAAAGTTTTGATGAAATGTTAAATTTGGAGATATCAGGTCCATATAATGCACTTCATAAAAATAAGGGTGAAAACGGATATACATTTATGGGTATTTATGAAAAAGCTAATCCAAACTGGAAAGGTTGGGAATTAATTTATAAATATTTAGATATTTTTCAAAATATTAACAAAGCTAGTTATGAGTGTTACAATGATATAGTTTTAAATGAATTTGTGAAAGAGTTTTATGAAAAAAACTTTTGGGATAAGTTAAGGCTCAATGAAATAATAAACAATAGAATTGCTGATTTAATTTTTAAATTTGCAGTAAATACAGGTATAAATAGAGCAGTAATTTACACTCAGCAAATAATAGATACAAAGCAAGACGGTATAATTGGTAATCATACTATAAAAGCATTAAATAAAATTGATGAAAAATATTTTGAAAAAGAATATAAAGATAAATTTGCAAATTTTTATAAAAGTTTAGCTAAAATCAATCCAAATCAATATAGTCATTTTTTAAATGGGTGGTTAAATAGAATAAAAAATAGTTAAATTTATAAAAAACTATTGACATTTATCATAAAATCTT
>NZ_JAPXGQ010000025.1:0-9739 GCF_027277485.1 Campylobacter ureolyticus
TCTTAATGTAACGCCTGATGATGAGCTTTTAAAGATAAGAAATAAGCAAGTCCTTATGAAAGATATTTTAAAAGATAACTCATATCATAGAAATAATAACACAATTAAAAAAGATAAATTTAATAGTGTTGAAAAAAGCAGAGGTGGTAGAGAATAATTTTAAATACTAGCTACTATTTTATTTAAAAAATAATAATTATTAAAATAAAACTAAATTAAATAAACGAAATATACTAAAAAATATCAAAATAAAAAGTATAAAAAAATATAAAAATAAAAATAATATAAAAATAAAAATAATATTTAAGTAATTGTTAATTTTAAAAAATACTTTTCCCTTTTAAGAAATTTAAAAGTCAATACCTTTGCCATATCCGACATTTTGTAATTTTTTGATATTTTATAAATATGAGTAAAATACGATAAAAAGGGATAAAACTAACTGTTTTAAAATATTAATTAAAACTTAAAGTTTAAAAATGGATTGAAGCTTGTATTTGAGGCTACTTTAAATACAAGCTCCGTCTGATTATAGTGTATTTTTTTAAATTTTAGGGTAAATTTCTGCCATAAATTGATAAAATTTCTATTGAGTTATTTTCTTCATCTATATAAAATGGTATTACATAATTTTTAAAAATTAAATCACGGATTTGTTGATTATTAAAGGCTGTGCTTTTTCTATGTTTGTATGGCATGAAAGTTATTTTTTCTATGGCTTCTAATAAGCCATCATAGAATTTAACAGCATTTGCTGAACTATCTTTCCATATGAAGCTTACTATTTCATCAGTTCTCTTTTCAAATTTTTTATTATACTTAATTTGCATACTCACCAAGCCTTGCAAATAATTCTTTTTTGTGTTGTTTGAATTCATCATGACTTATAAATTCTAATTCTCCACGCTCTCTTTGTGCTAAGATTTCTCTTAAGTCATCCTTATCGGCTTCTGAGAGTTCATATTCGCTATTTTGTTCATTTTTTGAGTAAAATATCTCTGAATTTGGATCTATAGCTCTTACTATATTTTTTATTGATTCAATCACTTTTGAATTAATGTTCGCATTTATTGTTATAGTTTGCATGTTTACCCTTTTTTATTTGTATTAGTTTTTAATTGCCAAGTCTTTCAATGTTTTCTATCATATCATCAACTGATGGACTATATGTATATTTCTTTTCGCAATATTTCGCATCAAGTGAATAATCTCTTCCGAGAGACGGCTCATTTCCAACATATCCTTGGTTTCTTAATTTCTTGTATTTTGCCATTATTTTTTTACACTCTGCTTCTGTAGGCTCTGAATTTTTTTGTGTTTGTTGTACTTTCGGAAGCTGTGGCATCTTAATTTCGCTACAAGCCGTAAAGAACACAGCAATTAAACTCAATGTTAAAATTTTACGCATTTTAAAAACCTTTCTAGTTAATTTATAAAATTATAGCATATTTTTAATGCTATTTTAATTCGTAATCTTTTTTGCTTTTACATTGTAATTATACTATTTTATAGCTTAAAAAATAATAAATATTAAAATAAAACAAAATTAAATATACTAAATAAACTAAAAAATATAAATATAAAATAGATAAGATAACATAAATATAACAATAATATTTAAGCATATTCTAAGTTAAAATCCGCTTTCTCTCCCCCTTTTAAAGAAAAACAGTTAAGATATTATCATTACCGACATTTTGTAATTTTTTGATGCTTGGCAACCACTCACAAAGCACAACAGAAAGGGGAAAAACAGAATGTATCATAAACTTAATTAATGCTTAAAGTTCAAAAACGGATCTTGAGTTTAAATTTGAAATTATATTAAATTTATTGTAGCAAATTGCTATTACCTTGATCTCTCTATTAAATTATCTTTGGATATTTTTTTAAATTTTTCAACATAGCTTTTATCTAAATTGATTCCATTTTTTTGCAATTCAGCATATTGTTTTTTAATACTATTAACAAGATCTTTTTTGGCTTGTGAAATTAAAATATTTTGTTTCTTGTTTAAATAATCTATTTTCTTTTCTAAATCTTTGCATATTGTTTTTTCTTTTTCTTTTACGATTTTTTGTAAATCTTCTTTGAGGCTTGGAAGCTCTTTTTCTATGGCATCTTTAACAATATTTTTATTGATATTATCATAATCGTGCGATGAAAAATTTCTAATATCTCTAATTCCTTTTAAATCTTTTTCTTTAAGTCCATTTAATGCTTCTTTGTTGCCCTCTTCTTCTATTTTCTTAAATTGCTGATGTATTACATCAAAATGTTTCATAATGGCTGGTTTTGTGAGTAACTCATCTTCTAATGCTTCTGAAATGCCCTTTGTTTTGCAAATTTCATTTATTAGATCTATTTTTTCAATAGCTAGTTTTAATCTTCTAATGACTTTATTAGACATATATTGCTCCTTTTACTATTTTGCTTTTTTCTATTTCTTGTTTTGAATAAAAATCACATATGTCAACTGGCTTATTAAAATGTTTTGAAATTTTATTTTTTAATTGGTCTAAATAGTCAAGTGCTTTAAATGCGTGTAGTCTACCTAAAAATTTTTCTTTATCTGCTAAAACCACTATATCAATATCTGAATTTTCATCTGCATAGCCGTCAGCATAACTTCCAAAAAGACCAATTCCATTTATTCCATCTTTTTTTAAATGTGGTTTTATTTCAGATAAATATTCAAGTATTTGTCTTTGTGATAAAATCGGCATTTATACTCCTTTTAAAATTTCTTTTGAGTTATCTTTTGGCATTATAACATATTTATCTAATCATAATTTTTCCGTCTTTTTTCAAACTCTTCATAAATTGGCATTAAAATTTCATCTTTATGATTAATAAAATCAAAGCCTAAAGAATTTAAATAATCAGCCATAAGTTCAATACTGCTTTTTAAAAACACAAGCTCTTTGTTGCTGATATTTGATAGCTCCGTCACTTCAAGTGGTAACGGAGAATTGATTAACTCTTGCATTATTTCATGTGTTCTTTGAAATTTATTATAGCTTTTATCTATCATGGGCTTCCTTGTGCTAAATTTAATTATATCATTTAAAACTTTTTGTTCTTTTTCTTTGTCTGGGCTACTCATTCTAGTTTTCCTTTTTCATATTCATAGTATTCTAAAATCTCTTTTAATCATTTGATGTTCACAGTGTTTCATGTAGCTCATCTTTTATCCTTTTTAAAATTTTGAGCAGTGTCTCGCTCTTTTTATGAGTTAATTATACTATTTTTAAATTTAAAAAATAATAAATATTAAAATAAAACAATATTAAAATAAATAAATAAACTAAAAAATACAAATATAAAAACAATAAAAAAACATAAAAATAACAATAATGTTTAAGCATATTTTAAGCTAAAATTTGCTTTTTCTCCCTTTTTAAAAGAAATACCAAAACCGTTTGGGTAACGGCACATTTTGTAATTTTTTGACATTTTGCAAATAACCACAAACCACGACAAAAAGGGGAAAAACAAAGGATACTATAAACTTAATTAGAGCTTAAAGTCTAAAAACCACTTATAATATTATTTGATTAGTTATTTTGTTCTCCTATCTTGATTTCGAATAATCTCTTGATATTTTGTTTTCTAATATATTTAATCTCTTATAACATTCTCTCATTCCTTGAATGCATCTTACTTTTGGCTCTATTTCTTTAAATTTGGCTATATTTTGGCTAAATAATTCTTTTACTTTCTTATCCTTTGCATATGGCTCTAAAATGTCATATTTCTTTTGTAAATATTCAACATTTTTTTTAAAGTCATTTATTGGCTTTAAAAGGCTTTCTTTGTTGATATCTTTATTATCTAGTCCTAGTTCTTTGCCTATAACTAAATCATCGCTAAAATCTTTTAAAATTGGTGTTATTCTTTTTGTATTTGGTATAATTTCTTCTACTATTTTGCAAAATTCTTTTCCACGATCATCATTATCAAAGCCAAGCAAAAATTCAGCATTTGGAGCTAGTTTTTGAAGTGCTTTTAAAGCTATTTTCTGCGATTGCGAAATTTGACCATTTGTTGAACAAAGCAAGGTTTCTTTTAAGTTGATGTTATTAATTTGTGCGTATGATAAAGTATCTATCATGCTTTCACAAACTACTATATTTTTAAACTCTTTTGGATTTTTATTTGCATCATCAGCTTTTAAAACTTCTAAGCCTTTATTTCCATTGCAAAGTTGTTTAATTGGCTTATTATATGGTTTTCCTTGTGGATCTTGTGTAATTGGGCTAGAAAGATAGCTAATTGTCCCAGTTTGTCTTAAATACTCTTTATTTCCATTTTTTGTTTGTATTGATGCTAATGTATAAGTTGGAACTACTACATTTTTATATTTTTCATCTTGTCTTAAAAAGCTAAACCTTGATAATAGTTCAATATTTAATTTTCTTTTACTTACAAAAAATGAATTTTTATCTACATTATTCATTTTTTTATATTTATCTATGATTTTATTACTATTTCGATTTAAATTTATTATTGGTTTAATACTGCTTTTTAATTCTTTTATTTTATTTATGTTATTTGTATCTATTAAATCTGAGGCTTTAATTCCACGATTTTTGGCAAAATTATAAATATTTCCTTTGTCCTTATCATCGTTTGGATTAAAATATAAATAATGCCCATTTTGTTGGCGTGATATAACTATTGTATCCGAGTTTTCATTTGTAAGTGTTTTGTAATTTTGGCTACTTTTCTCTCTTTTTTCAAAGTAGCCATTATTTCTTAAAATTTCATCTAGTGGAAGTTCTACTAAATTTTCCATTATTCATCATATACCCAGCAATTTTTGTTTATTTTATAATTTTTATAATATTTTGGTTTGCAAAAATTCGATGTGTTTTGTTTGCAAAATTTATAATTACTTTTTTGCATTTGTACTGAATTTGGATTTTTTGCATACAAATTATCATATGTTTTTTTATCTATCATAGTCATTGTAATGCCTTGATTCCAATCTTCTATATTATAAAAATTTGTAGGACATGTATATTTAACTTTAATATCCGTATATTTACTTGTTTTGAGTAATTTGCAACTCTCTGGCAAATTTGGATTAATTCTTGCATGAGTTGCAATTTTTCTTTTTCTCATTCTTTCACCAACATATTCTATTTTATACTTATATTCTACCCTTGTATTTAAATACTCAATATTGCAAGGCTCAGAAATATAGACTAATATATCATCTCTTAATCTTTTAAATTCAGTATCTTTTTGATCCGCACCATCTGTTGGACATAATTTTAAAAATGATTTTCTTGCATTTATTGTATCTTCCCATTTTTTTTCTTTTATTGAAAAAAATCTATCCAGCGATGGCTGACATTCTCCAGGTTTTACACTACTGCTCAAGCATAAAATTGCTTCACAAGATAGTTTTACATCTCCTGTTAATTCTCCAGCATTTGTAAAGCTTACTAGGGCAATACTGCCCATTAAAGTTTTTAAAATTATATTTTTTTTCATCTTTCCATCTCCTTTTGTGATGTTTTGTTCTTATTTGATTGCTGTTCCAAAGTTTTGTTAAAATCGTTCTGTATTTTTTTATGTAATTTTGGATAGCTGTGTATAAATCTATCATGATTTATATCTGCATTTTTAATTTTGTTATATGCTTTTACAAAGTTATATTTTTTTCTAATATCTTCGTAAAGTTCTTTTTCTGCATCCATTTGCTTTAAATTTGTTGTTATGGATACATTAAAAAGTTTATTTAAGAATTTTATATCTTTTTCTTCTGCGTCTTTGTTTTTTATTATAAAATTTAAATATTTATTTCTTTCTTGTTCGTTAAAATTAAAAACATCAGCTAAGGTTTTGCCTAGTTTATAATTCATCTCTTTATCTTTTTGTTTTGTTGTTTTGTTTGAGTTTATATAGTTTTCATATTCTTTTTTAGAATTTTCAAGCATTTTTCTTTTTTGAATTGGCGTTAAAAGGGGAGATAAATTTTTTAATTCTTCTGCTTCATTTATTGCTTTTTCAAGATTAAATGTTTTCATTGTTTTAATTCTACTTGTTCATAAACATAAATTTAGGTAGTCCTAGCTCATCTTTTGGCAATTTTCTTTTTTCAGGTTGAAATAAATCATCATTTCTTTTATATTCAACTACTTTTTGTTTAAAACTGTTTTCATCTAAATTTTTAAAATTTGCATCATTGCTCATTTGTCTGCCTGATGCTATGGTGCTTGTATAATTTATATTTAGTTCATATTGTTGCTGTAAATTCTCTAAAATTTTAATTAAAATTGAGTTTGTAAGTGCTTGGGCTTGTTTTTGATTATTTGCCTTTCCTAGCTGTTTTGAAAGCTTTTTTAAATCATCTTTCATTTTAGCTCTTGAGTATGGATTTGTTTTATCTGCATTGTTAAATGTATCTTCAAAGCTTAGAAGCATATTTGTTCTTTTTATATTGTCTCGCTCTTGCAAAAATCTTTCAGCGTTTTTAATATTATCAATTTGAGTTTGTAAATTTGCTCTTTCTATTGGATCTATTGTTTTTTCCATTTTTGTTGTAATTTCTTCTATTGTTTTGCTTATATTTGCCCCATCTCTTAGTGCATATGTACAACGATTGACTTTGTCTTTTATTGTAACTGAGCTTTTTTTAATAGATATTCCAAAAAAACTACTATTTTTTTCCAAAAAGGAACAAGCAGTTTGTACTCTCGCAATATTTTTCATAACATCTTGTGGTATATTATTTACATCATCGTAAATGCTTTGCATTTGATTTATCATTTCTTGTGCATCGCCTAATATTTCATATACATCATTCATATCTACACCAAATTCTTTCATTTGCTTTTCAAAATTTAGAGTATCTTTTACCATTTGCTCGTATTGTTTTATCTGCTCTGCATAGTCTTTTAGCGTTTGTGTATATCCCAATACTGCTTGGGCAATTGCAGCAACATCAATTGTTGGTATTCCACTTGCATTTGCATTGCCTAAAAAAATTGTAATTGATGCAATTACTGATATAGCTGTTTTTTTCATAATTCTATACCTTTGTCATTATTTTTTTCTTGTTTTTGAAATTTTAAGTAAGCTTCTTCTAGCTTTTTTGTTGCTTTTGGATAGTGCTTTTTAAATCTTTGCGTATTGATTTCATTACCTTCTTTTATTGCATGATTCATTCTTGTGTCGCCTGATCCATTTTCTAATTGATGATAAGAGCTTACTAGTTGATTCATGTTGCTAGTGTTTTGAACCATTTGAAAAAAATCTTTTTCTTTATTCATCATTTTTAGTTCTTGATTTGCTTCCTTATAGAGAGAATAGTTGTTTTCTTTAAATAAGTTCATTAGCTTTTCATCTTCTTTGTTTGGTGTTAAAATCTTTTTAGTTGGATCATCTTCACTAAACTCTGTTCTTTGACTTATGCTTTTTAGTGGTTCTTCGATTTCTTTTATTTTATTCATATATTTGTTTTCTTTTGTGGCGTCATAATCATGTGCTTTTGCTAATGCATAATTTAGTCCGACATAGGCATCTTTTTGCTGTAAGAAATCATTATCATTTGATTGTTTATAGTTATTTATTTCTTTTTCAAGCATTTTTCTTTTATCTACTGGGTTCATTTCGTTTTCCTTTGTTTTTTCAAGTTCCATTACTCTGTGTTTTAATTTAGACATTTTTTCTACAAATTCACACCTTTTTTCGTATGGTGCATTTGTTTTTATAGAATATTCTTTATCGGCTTTAAGCCATATATTTTCCATAACAATATCAAAATCCTTTATTCCGTTGTAGTCAATATTCCACCAAAAACCTTTTTTTGGGTTTTTATCGTCACTTACTCCAACGAAAATATTTTCTTTTTTTCCAATGTTAATATATTCTCCATCTACAACTTTTAAACCAACTTCTTTTGCTATTTTTATATGCTCTTGATTTATTCTTTCTTTATTTTCAATCATATATTTATAACTCCCTTGATCTATCATTTTCTTTATTTTTTGTTTTATCAAGTATTTTTTCTTTTGTTTTTTCCAATGTTTGATTTACTTCTTTATACATTTTTGGATATGTGTTTTTAAAATTTGGAGTTTCTTTATCTATTGTTTCCATCATGTCTTTTATCTTATAATAGCCTTTGATATCAAGTCCTTTATTTTTTTCTTTTTCGTATGTTGTTCTTAATTTTGCATAATTTGAGCGTTCTTTTTCTATATCATCAATTCCACTTTTGACTTTTTTTCTCTCACTATAAACTTCTTTTACCAAATCACCCACTGCTTCTTTAAATTTTGGACTATCAAACGCTAGTTCTAGTTTTTCTTGTCTTTGTCTTGATCTTACTTCGCTTTCTTCTTTTCCTTGTTTTTGAAGAATTTCTAAACTTCTATCAAGTTCTTGGAGTGCAGATATTATTCCATTTACTCCATTCGTATTCATTAAATTATCAATTGCATTATTGAAATTTGCTTCTAGCTTTGATTGTTTATCTTTTAATTCTTCTAATTCTTTTTGTTGTTGGAGTTCTAATTCATCTGCTTTTTTATTCCAATCTATTTGTTCTGATTCTTGTTTTTCTTGTGATATTTTTTCAGTCTTATCTGCTTCCTTTTTTATTTCTTCTTTAATTTCTTTTGTTACATTTTTTCCATTTTCATCGTAAATTTTAAATTCTGTTACTCTACTATTTCCATATCCGTCTTGTCTAGAATTTTCTATTTCTTTATTTTCAAGATAATATTTCATTATTTCTTGTTTTGAGCCTTTTAGTTTTAACTCTTCTATTTCGCCATAGTTGTCCCCACCAGTATCTTGATATAGATATATTTCATATATCTTCGTTGATTCTTTTTTATTGTTTTTAATTTGCTCTTCTTTTTCTTTTATTTGTTCATCTATTTTTTCTTTTTCTTTTAAAATATCTAAACTTTCTTTTAAAAACTCATCTTTTTCTATTTTGTCTAAGCCGTTTTTTAAATATTCGCTTTTTTCTTTTGTTCCATTAAATTCTATGATCTCTTCTTGTTTTTGTTTGATTTGTTCATCTATTTTTTCTTTTTCATCAAGTGAATCTAATGCTTCTTTAGCGTTTTGAGATAAATTTTCATCTGATTTGTTTAAATTTGTTTGAATTTCTTTTTGTTTTTCTTCATTTTCTTCCAGCTCTGATTTTTGTTTTTCATTTTTTTTAATTTTTTCTTGTGGTTTATGGCTTTGAAATGCTTCACTTATGCCCATATCCATCTCTTGTTCGGCTAAATAGCCCCATTCTGAAAGTTGTTCTTGTGTTAAATCATCAGCCATTTTCAAGTCCTTTTTAATTATTAACTATTTAGATTATTCTACTATCATTAAAATTTAAATCGGCTGTAAAAAACTATATATAAATATTCTGGGATAATGCTCACAAATGCCTTTAAAATTAAAAACAAAATTCTTTTTGTGTCTTTTCCTTACTTTTTATTTTAAATTGCAAAAATGCCCCTTTAAATTGATTTAAATGCGTATTTTGTTTTATAAACAGCATTAATATTTTAAATATTACTACTTATAAATATATTATTAAGAAAATTCTAAGAATTGCCTTAAAATCTTAATCTAAAATTAAATACAAAATCTATTTTTATCTCTAGCTAAAAATTTAAATTTTTCTTATAAATTTTAAATTTTTGAAAAAAATAAAATTAAAATATTGATTAATATATATTATTTTAAATTAAAAAGTATTACTGCCACAACT
>NZ_JAPXGQ010000026.1:0-5319 GCF_027277485.1 Campylobacter ureolyticus
TTTAATCGATAATGATGAAAAAGAGATGAAATTTATAGATTTTTCATCAATGGATACAAAAGCTTTTATAAGGTTTAATCAATTTGAGGGAGTGAGTTTTGGAAAAAGTCCTGCAATGTTTAGAATTGATAAATCTTATGTATAATGTAAAAAAGTGAGAATGAGCAAAAAGGGCTTTAAAAGTGTGATTATATGGTAATTTGGAGAGAAAAATAAAAAGGTAAAAAATGAGAATGAGAAATGCGAATTTAGGCAAAATTTGGGCATTTTTTGGGTAAAGTGGGTTTTGGTTCAAAATAACTTCAAAGTTCTTCAAATTCGCTTCAAAAACTTCAAAGATGCTTCAAAAAATCTCATTATATCGCTTTAAAAAGCCCATATAGTCGATTTTGAAGTTTTTGTATCATTACTTTATAAAACTTCAAAAATTTTTATAAATTTAGCTGTTGTTGGCTTAATATTTTATTAAGTTTTGTGTATGATAAGTGCTATTTTGAGTGTTTTATCATTTCTTAAAATGTCACTATTTACACCAAAATCACGCTATTTAGGGTATTATCCTTAATAAAAGTCGTTTAAAGTTAGTTATTTAATTGTAATATTTTAATATTTATTGATTAGCGAACATTAAGTGACGTATTAAGTGACAATTAGCGAACATATTAGCGAACAAAATATTTAAAATGTTCGCTAATGATATAAAATGATTTTATTTAATTTTTTATCTTTGTATAGATAAAATTTTTCTCCCAATTATTTTAAAGTAAATTTGACTATTTTTTGGGTCATATATTTGCGGATCGTATTTTTTATTATCACTTATTATTTTTATTGTGCCATCGAGATTAAATTGTAGTCTTTTTACTCTAACTCCATCACCAATTATACAAGCATAAATTCCATCTATATTATCGATACAATTTTCATCAATAGCTATATAGTCTCCGTCTTTGATGGTGGGCTCCATGCTATCACCTTCAACTTTTAAAAATTTTGTAGTTTTTTCGTTCTGTGGCGTTTTAAACACTTTTTTATCTATTAAAAACTTATCTATTATCTCTACATCATATGTTGTTATTCCAGAACCTGCACTGGCTTTAACATTTAAAACATCAAAATGATAGCTATCTTTTGATTTCGCATTATCATATGTCATTTTTCCCTTACCTGTCAACAACCACCAACCGTTTATGTGGGAAATTTCCTCAAACTTAGTTGCAATTTCCACTGGCACATTTTTTGTTCTACCACTTTCAATATCTGCAATCTTGCTTCTATCCACTTCTAGCTTGTCTGCTAGTGATTGTTGTGTGTTTATATTTAAATATTGCCTGGCTTTTTTTATTCTATCTTTTGCATCCATAATTTACCTTTTTTGTGTTAAATTCCCACTAATTTATTGACATTGTGGAAAAAACCCACTATAATACCACTTAGTTATTTTGAATGATTGTAATAATACTAAAAAGTAGTATAAAACAAAATAAAAATAAGGAAAAAATATGAATAATCTAATAGTTAGTAAAAAAATACGAAATGATTGGGGAACTTTAACACACTTTTGCAGAAAAAATAATATAAAAATTAATACCTTTAAACAAGTTTTATATGGCTATGCAAAAAGTAAAAAAATAACAAATTTATTGATTAAATATGGATACATAAAAAGTCAAAAAGATTTAGAAAGACTATAAAATGTATTTTTTAACAACTTCTACTGCTAGTAAAATTTTTGATGTTAGTAGTAGAGCTTTACAAATTTCAGCCAACCGCAAATCTAAAAAATACCCTTTTATAGAGCTTAATAACACCAAAAAGCGTGGTTATGGTGGCAAACGCCTACTTTTCAAGGTAGGTGCTTTAAAAATCAAAGAAGCCATTAGCAAAAACATCATTAGCACAGATATAAAAATATGGGATGAAAAGCTAAATTTAGTAAGTGTAGATGAAATTTTAAGCGTTGGTTATGATGATAATTTGGGTGATGATAGTTTAGGTGGTGGATTGGGTGGTGATTGTGATGTAATGCATGGTGATGATAGTGACGATAACATTCATTTAAATTTAGAGCCTTTAAGCCAAGATAAAAAGGCTTTAAATTTAGATGATATGGCAAAGGAGTCAAAAGATGAAAAAAATAACACTTTACCTACTCCAAGAGACGCTGTGGTTAGCAGGAATTATACTAATGATACCAGGGCTAGTTTTGATTGCTCTAAGCCTTGCAATAAACACAACAAAAAAATAAAAGAACTTGAAAAGATGAATAAGATAAAAGCTATAAATGAGATGAATGCCGTTCCTAATGGGCTTGGTAAAACTGCATGGGGTAAAGCCGTAGCACAAAAATACGGCGTGAGCTTAAAGACCCTTTATAGCTGGAAAAAAGATTTTGAAGATGAGCATGGCAGTTTTAATGAGATAAATAAAAGCATTGATTTCAAAGTTAAATTTAAAACAAGTAGCTTTGATATAAATGCCTTAGAGTGGGCTTTGGCTAGTTGGATAAATAACCCCTTAGCTTCAAAAACATTTATCTATGAAGCACTTAGGAAAGAGGCTTTAAAAAATAGCTGGAACATAGGAAGTTATAAAAGCTTTGCAAGGCAGATGGATAAACCAGAAGTTAAAGCTATGCTTTTAAAAGCCACACGTGGAGTTAGAGGTGTTAGAAATGAGATAGCTCCGTTTGTGCTAAGGGATTTAAATTTATATAAAAGTATGGAGATGATTTGTGGGGATCAAATAGTCTTTGACTTTGATACCATAAACGAACAAGGCGAGGTTGTAAATCCAAACGCTTATGTTTGGATAGATATGGGAAGTGGTGCGATAATTGGCATTGATGTAGTGCTTGGCAAATACAATAAATTAAGTGTTGGCAGATCTTTAAAAATGGCACTTGGATTTGGCGTGCCTGATGCGATTTACACCGACAATGGAAAGCCTGAGCTAAGTAATTATGTAAAAGAAGTAATTAGCCAGTTAAGTGGTATAAAGCTAAAAGATTTTAACGCACTTGATCCAAGGCTTACTCATAAAAAAGCCCGCCCTGCAAATTCACGTGCAAAGCCTATTGAAAATATCTTTAACCATGTTCAAAGATGGATGATGGAAAGCATCATCTACGAAAAAGGTGGCTCAAGCTATCACAAAGATAATAGAAAAAACAGCGAACTTTTAAAAAAATATATGAAAAATAACCCACTTGATTATAAAGAGTTTATAGGCTTTTTTGCAAGAGCTATTAAAAAATGGAATGAACACTTAAATAAAAACCGAAATATCGTGCCTATGGATAAGTTTATAAGCCAGTTAGAAGGGGTTAGCACATTTGATAAAACAACGCTTGATTATATATTTAGCGAAAGACGAGCTATAAAAGTTAGAAATTCAAGCATAAATTTAAGCATTAACAAAGCCAAATACTCATTTGTTAGCCCATTTTTAAGCAAATATAACGGAGAGGTTGTAGAAGTTAGACTAATTGATAGTGAGCTAAAAAGTGTAAGCGTAGTTGATATAGATAAACACAGTTTTATTTGCGAAGCTTACATAAATAAAGCAATTGATCCAAGAGATGAGAGATTAGTAAAAGCAAAAATTAGTGAAAACGAAAGTGTTGTAAAGGCTGTAAATGAAGCATTTAGCTATTACCAAGGCTTATACACAAAGACTATTAGGCTAAATACTTACACAAGCGTTGCTAATCAATCTAAGAAAAAAACTGAGAAAAATAAAAAATTAAGAAAGAAATTTGCAATGAGTAATGACAAATTGCTCGAAGCGATGTAAAAAATCTAAATGAAAGGATAAAAGATGAATTTAAATGAAAAATTTGAGCTTTTAAGCAAAGAAACAGGACTAACTCAAAAAGATGTTGCAAGAGCTATAGGAAAAGGTGAAAGTTTGGTAAATGGTATTTTAAGAGGCTCGTATGAGTCTAAAAGTAAAGAAAAATACGAAGCCTCAATAAATTATTACTTTGATGAGATGATAGCAAATTTAAACTTAAAACAAGGTAATGAAAGCATAAATTTAGATGATGAGAGCCTAAAAAATAGCGAAAATGAGCCTTGGCTAAGTTTAGCTCAATCAAAGATAAAAGAGAGGATTGAAGCGATGCTATCATCAAAAATAAGTTTTTTTGAGCTGATTTTTGGTGAAAGCGGTATGGGTAAAACTTATCTTTTAAAGCATATTTGTAGTAACAAAGATGATGCTTTATATATAAAAGCTAGAAAAAGCCTAAGTTGTAGTGCGTTTATGAGTTTAATCCTTAAACACTTAAATGTTAAACCCAAAGGAAATACCGATGATAAGCTTGACCTTGTCATTAAAAGCTTAGAAGAAAAAGAAATTAGGCTTTTAGTTATAGATGAAAGCGATCTTTTTGTAGGGGATAATAAAAACACATTTGAGCGTAAATTTGAGCTGTTAAGAGAGATATTTGAATACTTCAAAGATAAAAAAGTTGGCATTTGCGTAGTTTGTGTTGGGTTAAAAGAGTTAAAAACAGACATAGATAGTCTTGGTGGCTATATAAAAAGCCGTTTTACATATAGCCCTGAGATGACACTAAGCCATGACGAGCTTTTAAAAATAGGCAAATTAAACGGACTAAGTGATGAGATGTGTGAGTATTTAGTAGATGATAACAACGCTAGAACTTTTGAAAAAACTAGGGTTAATATAGACCTTGGATATGACGAAAAAACAGCTGCAAATTTAGTCTATACAGTAAGGGGGTAAAAAATGAGAAATTTAGGAGAAAAAATAGTGTTTATTTCAAGGATGAAAAAAAGAGGCTTTGTAATTAAATTTAGTAAAAATGGTGGTGTTGTTGGTAAAAAAAGTGGCTTTAAAACTGCCTTAAGAGGTGAAAAAGAGCTGATTAACAAGCCATTAAACAGCCAAAATTTAAAGTCAAATTTCATATTTGGCTTAGGAAGAGTTTGGAGTTAAAGGTTTATTGAAGCCCTTTTAAAGGGCTTTGATAAACCTTTTAAAGGAGTAAAAATGATAAAAATTGATGAAAATGAGATAACCGTAGTAGGCAATCTTAAAGATGTTGGAAATGATATCGCTGTGATTTTTGCACATTTAGCTAAAAATGGAGTAGATAAAAAGTCGCTAAAACAACTGCTTGTATTTTTAGATAAAGTTGTTGAAATAGCTAGCCCACAAGAGTCAAATTTAAAGGAGTAAATTATGATATTTGCAGATAGCAAAAAAAATGAATTAGAAATAAACGGAAACCTTGGTCAGCTTGTGGCTGAACTTGCAGGGATTGTAAAAGCAGTTGCTGAAACTTTCGAT
>NZ_JAPXGQ010000027.1:0-3785 GCF_027277485.1 Campylobacter ureolyticus
TCTACTTTATAGACGATAAAAATCTACTTTTTGGTATGTTTTATAGACGATAAAAATCTACTTTATAGACGATAAAAATCTACTTAGACGATAAAAATCTACTTTATAGGGGATAAAAATCTACTTTGGCTACATTTGGTGTAAATTAAATGTGTTTTCAAAGTGTTTTAGGCTGTCAAATTTCATCGTGCTTATATGATTGTCATCTACATTTTTTACACTTATAATTATTTTTCCGTTTGGCTCTTGTTCTATTTTTTGAATTTTCAGTATGTCATATTCGCCAAATTTATTTTTAAATCGCATATTTCTAAGCCTGTAAGGTTCTAAGCCTGTTATTTCTTTTCCTGTAAAGGGGTCGATTTTTTTAGGTTGTTCCTGGTTACTTCGCTTTAACTCTTTTAGCATTTGTTCTTTTTTAATGTCTTGTGCTATGTATTGTAATGCTTTTTCGTTTTTCTTTTGCTCTTTTGGTTCGTCGGTTTCAGGCATAAAATAAAATTCTATTCTCTCAACTGGTCGCCCCCTGCCTGTTCCCCTTATTTTTTTATAGGTTAATTTTTTAAAAATTGGGTTGTTTTGGTTAAAAATGTCGGCTTCCTGTGTAAGCTCTGCGATAGCTGGTTTTAGAATTTGGCGTTCAATATCAAACATTCTGTAACTTGTCGGTATATCCATAATCTCTATAAACTCAGCCCATTTTATAGACCTAAAGCCTGTAAATCTAAACTGTTTTAAAAGCCTGTAAAGAGTTTGTGTGTATTTGCTTGAAAGACTGCTAAACTCTGCTAATTCTAGCATTGTAAATTTTCCGTCTTTAAAATTATTTAGCATAAATAAAAATCTGCTGTTAATACTTGCTTCTAGGGTCTTATTTTCATCATCAACTAAGAACTCATTAAAAAGGGTAAAATAAGCGGTTTTTGTAGGTGTCATCTCCCATTTTATAGCCGATTGAACTACCTTACCAACGCCATCATTTATTAATTTTGATAATTCTTTGCTAGTGTATTTATTATCTGATATAAACTCTGCTATCTCACTAAAATTTAATTTGAGCTTTTCCGCTCCCTTGTCATTAAACCTTGCCACTATGCTAAAAAATAAATTAGCTTCTACTTTGTCAAGGTTTTTAAATGCTAATAGGTTCATCTTATTATCGTAATAGACTGATAGTTTAGCCATTTTATCCCCTTTTGATTGCTTTATACTGCCAAAGGGCGGGGACTTTCGCCCCCGTTCTTGCCTACTTCCTAATCTCAACTTCCACTTTAAGCTTAAAAAGCCTAAAATTTAGGTATAATTTCAGCAGTAGGTGCTTAGTATGCTTTCGCATATCAGCCCCCTTTTGACAGTATTTGCCCCTTAGCTCTGCAAAGCTTTGGGGCTTTTTTATTATACTATTTTAGCGATAAGAAATCAATTATATCGTTTATAAATAATACAATTTGATTTTTATCATCTATAACTTACCTACTTCTATGCCTTTGTCTTTCCCTTTCCAAGACCCTTTCAAGCTCTCTTTTATGCTTGTTTATGAACGCTCTAACTTCATCGATACCGCTTTTAATACTTCGTTTGCCCTGTTCTCGAAGTGTCTCTCCAAACTCTGTAATATTCCTTTGAAATTGTCGTCCAAATTCTTGTATTCGCCCTGTAATGTGTTTTCTAAAACTTGCTTCTGATTGTCGAAAAATGTCTGCAAAGATTGTATGTCGTTCGTGCTGCTGCTTAATGCCTTTTCTAACTTCTCGTAATCGTTCAAAGCTTGGTTTAATACTTGCTTCAAGCTCTGTATTTCTTTGTCGCTCTCTTGCTTCCCTAAGCTCTCTAATTCGTTTAATAGCTTCTCGTTTTCGTTTCTCTCGCTCTCTAATGTAGTTTTCATCGATGATAGGCTCTTGTTGCTGTTTTCTATTGTCTGCAAGTAAAGCGTATTCTCTCTCGTTAAGTCGTATTGGCTCTTTTTGAGTTGGTTTATAATCTGCTCTTGTTCTTTTAGCTGTTCTAATAGCTTCTTGTTCTCGTTCTCTAAGCTGTCTAGCTCTTTCATCAATTCGATTTCTAACGCTGTCATCTATATCACTCCTAGAAGTTTCAGAGATAGGGCTAAAATCACTAGAAATAGAATTATCAATGAAATTATCAGCTTTGTGTTCGTTCGCTTTAAATTCATCAATTCCTGTGTGATAATTGTCATATCTGTTTTTATGCTGTCGGTCTCTTTTCTCAAATTCTCGCTTATAGTATTTAGATTTTGCGTTGTATGCTCGTTCAAACTGATTTCTAAGTCGTTCAAGTTCCGCCGTATTATCTCTTTGACTAAATTCTCGTTCTCTCTCTTTTTGTTCATCGCCGATTGTTCTAATGCTTTCAATGCTTCGGAATTCATCGCTATAAATACCCCCTTTAAATCTTTTTGCTTTGGTGTTGTCTGGTAATTTTATGCTTAAATAGTCTTTGCCCTGTCTTGTAACTTCTACGCCGTTATCTTGTAGTAATTTAATAATCTCGGCTCGGCTCTGTAATGTGCCATTTTTTACTTCTTGCTGTAAAAAGTTGTCTAGCTTCTCATAATCCTTATAAATTTCTACTTGCTTTTTACTGCCTTGTATGGTCTGCTCTTTGCTTGGGTCTTTTGGATTTTTAAAGTTATACTCTATGTTTTTAATATCTTGCCACGATGCTATACGGCTTAAATCTGCGTTGTGATAGTAAGGGTTTAAAGCCTTTTTTGTTTGTAGGTCTATTTTAGGGATTACGAAATTTAACTCTAACCGCCCCTTGTCGTTATGTTCTACCCACAAAATATTATATCTGCCCTGTGCTTCATCGGTCATCAACGCTTTTTCAAAGTCCGCCATAAGCTTAAATTTTAACTGCTCGTCGATGTCTTTCTCTTCAAAGCTTAACACGCCAACGCAAGTCTTATGCTTTTGGCTCATATTCTTAATTATATCTCTTGTTAATTGCTCGTCGCCCTGTAAAATCCTGCTCGTGCCTTGTTCCACTCTCTTATCTAAAAGATAATCAATAGCACTATTTCCACCCCCTTTTTTAGTATTAAAAAACTTTACAATCATATCTTTTCTTTTAGTGAGTTAATGCTATCTCTAATATCAATAATCGCTGATAAACCTAAATTATTCAGTCTATCCCCTTTATTGAGTTTTCTAGTAAGCTGATTTAGATTATTGCCTATCCTATTAAGCTCTAATAAATACTCTTTATTTATTGACTTAGCTTTACTTGGTTTTTTATTAATCATTGAGTGAAGTGCAAATTCTGTAAAGTTAGAATAATTACCTAAATCCATTTTTTCTTTAATGGTAGAAAACTCATCATCTGTAAAACGAATTGTTTTTCTTATGCTTTTATAAGATTTCATTTACACTCCTGTAAAAATAATGGATTGGCTAAGGGGTTCAAAGGGGAATTTTCCCCTTGCGAGTTCTCTTGTCTAAACGAAGTGTCAGACAAAGAGTAACCTCGCCCTATGATTTTAAATTTTAGCATAATTTTTGATTTTTTGGAGCGTTTTCCTTTTAACTTCTTTTTAAATTTAACTTTTTAACCTTTTATAGGAAATTTGACCCTTTGCAAAGCACCATTTTAATGGACTTAGAGAGGGGCTAAATTTTGTTATAGACGATAAAAATCTACTTTATAGACGATAAAAATCTACTTTTTGGTATGTTTTATAGACGATAAAAATCTACTTTATAGACGATAAAAATCTACTTAGACGATAAAAATCTACTTTATAGGGGATAAAAATCTACTTT
>NZ_JAPXGQ010000028.1:0-3471 GCF_027277485.1 Campylobacter ureolyticus
CTTGTATGATACCCCTTAACATTTAACTAATAAATGTAAGCTTTTTTTAGACACAGGGAATAAACCATGTGCTAAATATTAAATATATAAATTTAGTATTTTGACACAGTTTTTAAGATTTTGTGCTAAAAATGGCTTTGATTTTGGATAAAAATCTTTGTTTGAAATAAAACAGAATACAAGAAAGAAACAAAGCTAATTTTTATTTATTAAAAAAGGGATATAAAATGAAATTAGACGGTATAAAATATTTTGTTGGGGTAGATGTAAGTAAAGATACTTTAGATATATGTTTTTTAACTACTGATGAAACTAAAAAAGACTGTTATAAAATTAAAAATAATCATACAAATATAAAAGCTTTTTTTGATAGTTTTAAATTCAATGAAATCGCAGTTTGTTATGAAGCAACAAATAATTATCACATAGAATTGGCTAAATATTTCACAAATCAAAAAATATCTTATTCAGAAATTAATGCTTATAAATCAAGTTTATTTTTAAAACACTTAACACATATAAAAACTGATATCACAGATAGCTATGGACTTGCTTATTATTGTAAGCATTTTGGAAATACTTTTATACAAAGCAAATTTAATTCTAAATATAAATTAATTCAAAGTTACAATTCGACTTATAGTATAGTTGTAAAAATGCAAACACAACTTAAGAATTTTGAAAAATCGCAAATAAATGCAAATGATGAAACATTAAAACAAATCATTATAAATTTAAAAAATATCATAAAACAAACTTTAAAAAGACTTGAAGATATAGCCTATGAACTTTTAAAAGATGAAATACCAGTAACTGACGAGATAATCAATAACAATAAAGGAATAGGTAAAAGTTTAGCATTAAGTCTTTTTCCAATTCTTCATTATAACAGAAATAAATCATCAAAAGAAATTATAAGTTATTTGGGTTTAAGTCCAAGAATTTATGAAAGTGGAATATCTGTAAAAAAATCACAAAAAATAAATAAAATCGGCAATTCAAACATAAGAAGAATTTTGTATTTATCTGCTTTGTCTTGCATAAGACATAATGAAGTATTTAAACAGCGTTATGAAAGACTTTTATCAAATAATAAGTCAAAAAAAGTTGCTATTGTTGCTGTTATGTGTGCAATTATTAGGTATTTAAAATCAAGGTATTTTAAAGATGATATCTATAAATAAAACAGAAGCAAAAATACTTCATTATGTTTTAAACAAATTCAAAAACAATCAAGGAGTAATAGAGATAAAAAGAAAAGAAATAGTAGAAATTTACGGTATATCAAAAAGCGTTTTAAGTTGCACTATAAACAACTTATATTTATTAGAAAATAAAATAAATAATTCAAATAAAGGAACAAAAAATGACAAAAAATGAAATGCAAAATTTCAAAAAGTTTTATCAAATAATGAACTCAAATAATGATACTTTTATACAAAAAATAAAAGTAATAAAATTAAACAAAAGTGAGGGTAAAGAAAAAACAGATAAAGACGGTAATCCTGTAATAAATCAAGCAACAGGAGAAGTTGAAAAGTGGGATGATAGTTATTATTTAACTTTTCTAGCAATGAATTCAGGTGGAACTCACTCAACAAGAATATCTCAAGAGCAATTTATAACATTAAAAGAAGAATTTGTTTATGTAGCAACTGGAAAGATAGAATATGTAAGTTATAAAGATAATTATAATACAGTTCCAACAGTTAAATTTGAAAGTTTTGAAGACTTTGAAAATTACCTTGTTTCACAACTTGAAATCACTACTTTACAACAAGAAAAAAGTATTTCTGTCGCAGAAGCAAAAAACACTACTTACACAAAAGCTCCTTAAAATGGAGCTTTTTATTTTGTTGCCGCCCTATTTATCAATAGGGTTAGGTGGGACACAGTCAAAAAAGAGATAAAAAATGATAAATCAAAGATTAAAATTAATCAATGAAAATTTACGCAAAAATTATCAAAAAAAATATAGAAAAACATTGCTTGCATTTAAGCCATTTATGGCTATGACAGATTTTGAATTAATAGAATTTTATTTAAAATATGACCATTCATATTCAAATTTACATAGATTAGCCATTATGGAAAATGAAATGTTTGATAGAGATATGCAAAATATCATAAAACTATCAAAGAAACATAATTTAAATGATTTAGAAGCTATAAAAATAAGTTTGGAAAATAGAATGATAATCTCATATAAGGAAATCAATATGACATATTTAAAATGGATATTAAAAGGTTTTGGTAGGTCATTAAGTAAGCAAGAAGATAGAATAAAATTAAATAAAATACTAAATGATTTAAAAGACTTTTTAGGATTTGAAGAGGTAAAAATTGATGATTGGGAATATGACAGTCATATGCTTCATATCTATACTGAGTTTATAAATAACAAATACTTTTCAAAAACTACAAGTGGAGATAATTTACATCGTAAAATAACTGGAAATGATTTTATAATTTATTTTAGTTTTGAAGCAGATAAAAGTATAAATTTAGATAAAAAGTTCATTGATTTTTTAAAAAGTGAATTAAGATGAAAAAATTAAAATTTAGAAATTTAATTAAAACTATATATTTACAAGATTGTTACGAAGAGCCTATCAACTCTTCGTATTTTATAAATGAAAAAATAAGAGAATTTATAAATACGCTTGAAAACTCTTATTATTTCAGACGGGATAATTGTATCATTTACAAACAAACTTTACAAGGTAAAAAGCCTTATTTTTATGTATTACTTTCAAAAATAGATAATGATTGCATTTTAAAAATCTTTAGAGTTTAAAAATGCTATATGATGAAAAAAACATAAAAATAC
Organism: Campylobacter ureolyticus; assembly: GCF_027277485.1. Lineage (GTDB taxonomy): Bacteria > Campylobacterota > Campylobacteria > Campylobacterales > Campylobacteraceae > Campylobacter_B > Campylobacter_B ureolyticus_B. The sequence continues at coordinate 2,831 of NZ_JAPXGQ010000028.1, forward strand.
TTCATCAAGGTATAGATACTCTTGTAATTGGTGTAAAATGTGCTGATGAAATTTTTTATAATACAACTTATAGCGTTTTTTTAGATAATTTAGCAAAATTAAAAAATCAAGCAAAAGATATAAATAGCTATGGTGAAAAATTTGTAAAATCAACACTTAATTTGAATTTAGGCGATTTTTTAATTTCAAGTAAAGGTATTCAAAATTACACCTATTTATTTAAAAATGATGATATCTTTGTAAGTGTAGCAAATACTAAATTTGAAATAAAGAATTTATATCATTTAAAAGTTCAGTTTAGGAGTAGATTTTTACTTGTATTTGGTCATCAAAAAGCTTATGAATTTGTAAGTCAAATGCTAAAAAGAATATTTGCTAATTATTATGAGGTAACACTTCTTAGATTTGATTTATGCACTGATATAACAGGTATAAAATATACTCCAAATGATTATTTTAAATTTCGCACAACTAGAAAAATATCAAATCATATTGATAGCACAAATTTTGATAGTTTAATCGATAATGATGAAAAAGAGATGAAATTTATAGATTTTTCATCAATGGATACAAAAGCTTTTATAAGGTTTAATCAATTTGAGGGAGTGAGTTTTGGAAAAAGTCCTGCAATGTTTAGAATT
>NZ_JAPXGQ010000029.1:0-2299 GCF_027277485.1 Campylobacter ureolyticus
TTACTAAGGATTATTGATTAGAAATTATCTTTGTTTCAAAATCCATAGGATCAAATTTATACCAATATTTAAATGTGTCTTATAAGACAATGCTTTAGTTTCAAAATCCATAGGATCAAATTTATACATATCATTGATTTTGGAATTGAAACAAATGGTGGTCGTTTCAAAATCCATAGGATCAAATTTATACAAGGCTTATTTTAGAGATTTTAACTCTGATGAGCAGTTTCAAAATCCATAGGATCAAATTTATACGTTATTTTTCCTTTGTTGCTGAAATTATAGCAAATGTTTCAAAATCCATAGGATCAAATTTATACTCAAACAAATAGGGAGTATTTAGTTCATACAGAATGTTTCAAAATCCATAGGATCAAATTTATACCATATCTAGACCTGTTTTGGTTTAAGGTTTCATGTTTCAAAATCCATAGGATCAAATTTATACTAAGACAAAGTTTTTAAATCTTTTAAAATGTTTTGTTTCAAAATCCATAGGATCAAATTTATACCAGAATGGGGGCAGATGTGCAGGCTGATCTATTAGGTTTCAAAATCCATAGGATCAAATTTATACTTGCAAGGTATCGCAATTTTGCGGATCTGCACTTTGGTTTCAAAATCCATAGGATCAAATTTATACGCAACAGGCTTTACCTCATCGAAGCGCTTTAGTCCAAGTTTCAAAATCCATAGGATCAAATTTATACCATTTTGGCTATTTTTTGTCATAATAATTCCTTGTGTTTCAAAATCCATAGGATCAAATTTATACAGTCTCTAAAGCTCCTTTTATCGCATCTTCGCCACGTTTCAAAATCCATAGGATCAAATTTATACCGTATCTTTAGGAAGAGAAGACGATTTTATACACAGTTTCAAAATCCATAGGATCAAATTTATATATATATAGAAATAAATTATTTTTTAGATATTGTCTTTGTTTCAAAATCCATAGGATCAAATTTATACTTTATCCATTGCTTGAGATAGTATCGCTGAACTAAAGTTTCAAAATCCATAGGATCAAATTTATACCCATCCATTTTGTAACATTTTTCATCTAAAAAAGGTTTCAAAATCCATAGGATCAAATTTATACAAAATTATAATGGTGATATAAGAACTAGATATGCTTGTTTCAAAATCCATAGGATCAAATTTATACTAAATACTCTTGCACTATTTCAAAATCACTCATAGTAGTTTCAAAATCCATAGGATCAAATTTATACATGACTTGGAAGAAAAGGCGTAAGCCGTTTTTTATATTTCAAAATCCATAGGATCAAATTTATACGCAACGCGGTATAAATATGAAAATATCACAAAAAAGAGTTTCAAAATCCATAGGATCAAATTTATACGGAATATTTAAAACAAAATCGGTCGCTAGATAATTAGTTTCAAAATCCATAGGATCAAATTTATACTTTTGACTTCATCAAGTCCGTGATTTGAGTTCAAATTGTTTCAAAATCCATAGGATCAAATTTATACTTTAGGAGATATAACAACTTATAAAAGCACAAAAAGTTTCAAAATCCATAGGATCAAATTTATACTGAAACATTTTCCAATCGCCTTGACCGTTTTCAATAGTTTCAAAATCCATAGGATCAAATTTATACTTTAGGAGATATAACAACTTATAAAAGCACAAAAAGTTTCAAAATCCATAGGATCAAATTTATACTTGAGCCTGAACCTAGAAAAATGGATATTTAAACGGGTTTCAAAATCCATAGGATCAAATTTATACTAGATAACTTTTTAAAAGAATATTATCCTGAAATATAGTTTCAAAATCCATAGGATCAAATTTATACATTATTTACAACTTTTCCACTATTATCAATAGTTAGTTTCAAAATCCATAGGATCAAATTTATACTCAATGTATGTAGATTTACCTGAGCAAGGTACTCCATGGTTTCAAAATCCATAGGATCAAATTTATACACAGTATCCCTCTAGTCCAGTTTCTTTGTTATCCAAGTTTCAAAATCCATAGGATCAAATTTATACAGGGATATGTTAAGCCTTTTAATAAAACTGATTTTTTGTTTCAAAATCCATAGGATCAAATTTATACAAATTCCATCATCCTCGATATTTTCATAAGGAATTGGTTTCAAAATCCATAGGATCAAATTTATACAGGGATATGTTAAGCCTTTTAATAAAACTGATTTTTTGTTTCAAAATCCATAGGATCAAATTTATACAAATTCCATCATCCTCGATATTTTCATAAGGAATTGGTTTCAAAATCCATAGGATCAAATTTATACAG
>NZ_JAPXGQ010000002.1:0-182501 GCF_027277485.1 Campylobacter ureolyticus
TTTAAAATATCATTCTCCATTTCAACCTGTTTCAATTTTTTACGAAGTCTGATTATCTCTTTTTGTTTCGCATCCACATTATCAAAATGGTTACTCTAAGCAGCACACCAACTATTTATTTTTTGAGTTTTAAACTTTGGTAGAAGTCTTGAACTCTTTATATTTACATAACTATTTGCCTCTATCACTATTATGACACGAAACCCTGCACAATGATCTAAAATTTTCAATTCTAACAAGTCTTTTTCAGTATTTTTAACTTCATAAAAACCTCTTTGGCAATAATGCCTAATTCTTCTTTAGTTGTTAAAATTTTTTATTTTACCATCATCGTTCCCCTGATTTTCAATTAATCTTCTTAGGTTATATAAGAAGTACATATCTTTTTAATCTTAAAGTTTTTAAGTCTTAATTTTAAAATTTTCAATCTTAGATATTATTTAAATCATTCCAAAATGCTCTAAAGCATCTTCGATTGCTTTTTCTTTTTCTTCTGGGCAATTTGGCACTCTTTGATTTTCTTTCTTACTAAAATTATAATTTTCTCTCTCTATTAGACCATGTTTCCTTTTTATTTGTGCAATATATAGGCTTGAAACTTTTAGTCCGTATTTATCTAACACATACTTTTTAATTTCTCCATAAGTTGCGTCTTTTGAAAAGTCAATTTCAGATAATTCATCTTCCCCTATTTCTATATCTAAATGATGTTCTGTATTTAGTTTGGACAACAGAGCTACCGTCTCCACATGTTTTGTATGTGGGAACTGGTCAAATAATGCAAATTTGACAACTTTATGAGTTTTGCAAATTTCATCTAAATTTTCTTTTAAAGTTAGGGGATTGCAAGAAACATAGATGATATTTTCATAGTTTTTTATAAATTTTATAACTTCTTTGCTAAGCCCGGCGCGAGGTGGATCAACCAAAATATGGCTGATATCAAAACCGCTTAAATTTATATCTTTAAGCCTATTAAAACTTGCTCCATTAAACGCACTCATCAAGTCATTGCTATCCATTCGCAAAAACTCAATATTTGAAACGCCATTTAACTCGCAGTTTTTAAGTGCGTTTTTTATGGCATTTTTGCTTATTTCATTTGCCAAGACGGCTCTAAATTTGAAGCTTAAAGGTATTGTAAAATTGCCATATCCACAATACATCTCTAAGAGATCTTTTGGCTTATCAATGTTTTTTAAAACCCAGCTTATCATCTGTTCATTTACACTTTTATTTGGTTGGATAAAAGCACCACTTTCAAAAGTGTATTTAAACTCACGACCATTTATAAGCAAGCTTTCATGCAAATTTTCACTTCCAAAAACAAGCTTTTTGCCCCTACTTCTTGCTATCAAATTAACACCCAAAATTTGGCTTAAATTTGATAACTCATTTTGAATCTCTAAAATGTTTCTATGATATAACAAAATCACTAAAATATCATTTTTAGTTACGACAAACTCAGCTCCAAAAACTTTAAATTTCAGTTTATCGCTATTTTTTAACTCATTTAAAAGAGATGGCATTAAACTCGCTATTTTGCTATCAACTTTTAGGCACTCATCTACTTTTAAGTGCCTTTGTTTTGTGCCATTCATCGTGTAAAAAAGGTCGTTTTTTTCATGATATAGCCCAAACTCAGCTCTTATCCTATAGCCTGTTTTTGGCGATATAAAAAACTCAAAATCGCCGCTGTAAATTTGACTAAAAAGCTCTTTTATAAACTCTTTTTTATATGAAATTTGCTCATCATAAGGCAAGTTTAAAGTACAACTTCCACACTCACCTAAATGCTTGCAAAATCCCACTAATTAACTCTTTCGTGGAAAAATCCAGCCCAAGTTTGGGTTGTCGCCATAACTTCAAGAGAGTTGATATTGACATTTTTTGGCAAAATTGCACAACTATAGATAATCTGGGCGATATTTTCAGCTGTTATAAACTCGGTATTTTCATAGACTTTATCGGCTTTTTCTTTATCTCCTTTGAACCTAACAAGGCTAAACTCAGTCTTACAAAGTCCAGGTTCGATGTTTGTCACTCTTATGCCGCTTCCTCTTATGTCATTTCTTAAATTAAGACTAAATTGCTTGATAAATGCCTTTGTGCCACCATAAACATTTGAGCCTTGATAGCTCCAGTTTCCAGCAACAGAGCCAATGTTGAAAATATATCCACCCTTATTCATGAGTGGTAAAACCGCCTTTGTAACATATAAAACACCTTTTATGTTTGTATCAACCATAGTTTCTAAATCATCCATTTTTGCATCACCAAATTTATCCTGCCCCAGAGCCAAACCTGCATTATTTACCAAAATTTCAATGTTTTTAAACTCTTTTGGCAAGTTTTCAATGCTTTCAAAAATAGCTTTTTTATCCCTAACATCAGCGCAAATGGTGTGAGCTTTTACACCAAATTTGACAATACTATCCTTTAAACTATCAAGTCTTTCTTTCCTTCTTGCAAGTAAAATAGTGTTATAGCCATTTTTTGCAAAAAGCAAAGCAGTAGCCTCACCAAACCCAGATGTAGCGCCTGTTATTAATATATTTTTATTCATAATATTCTCCTAAAAAGTTATGTCTTTTAAGCCCTAAGCCCTCTAAATATCTTAAAACTTCTAAGTCGTTATTTTGCAGTGCAAAATCAGCTGCATTATACCCCATATCATCGACTTCATCTATATTTGCACCATTTTGGATTAAAAGCTTTATAATGTTTAAATTTGAATATTTTGCAGCGTGCATTAAAACGCTTTTTGAAGTGTGATTTAAAGCACAAAGGCTAAATGGTAAAGTTCCACTTGAACTAAGTGCTGTTTTTTCATAGTTTGAGATGATTTTTGAATTTACATCTGCACCATTTTGAATTAAAAAAGCAACTAGCCTTTCATCATTTAATTCACAAGCATAAAAAATTGGTGTTTTTCCAAAACTATTTTTATAATTTATCATAGCGCCGTTTTTAAGTAAAAATTTTAAAATATCATAGTTTTTTAATGCGTAAAAAAGAGTATTTTCATGTCCAAAATTTAAATTTGCACCCCAATTTATTAAAGTTTGTATAAATTCTTTATCTTTATTAAGTAAAATAGAAGTTTTTAATGCATTTGTAAGTTCTATTTCGGTTGGCTTATATGTGTAGAGATGATTAATTAATAAATTTATATCAAATTTTGTATTTAACAAAGATTTATTTAGCGTATCAATTTGATAGCTTTTAAAACTTCCAACAGCTGCTTTTAAATACTCATTAGCCACACGTGAGGCATAAAATATCGCACTTCCTTCATCATAACCTAAATCATCTTTATAATAATCCACAAGCATTGGAACAGCTACTTGATAAATGGAGTTAAAAAGATTAAATTTTTCGTAATTATCAAAACTTTGCAAAGCCCAAATTTGAAAATATTCTCTATTTTTATTTACTTCTAAATCGCTTGAATTTGCATCTTTTAAAGTAGTTTTATAAATTTCAGGTGTAAATAAAGCTTTATAAATAACAAATTGAAAATTTTGCCAAAAATTTATAGCTTCACTTCCATCACAATCAATATCAAGCCCTCTAATTTTGGCACTTACTTCTCTTAATGGCTCTAAAGATTTAGCCATATAAAAGCAATTTTCATCTTTTAAAAAAAAATCTTTATTTGAACTATTTGAGAAAAAATCGTTTGGGTTTTTTTTGATCTCATCGCAAATATTTGCATAAGAAAAAATGCAAAAAATAGCAAATATTAAAATTTTTTTCATAAAAACTCCAAATTTAAGATATATAATTTTACCTAAATTTAGCTAAATTTAGGTAAAAAGTTACTTTAAAATTTAAAATTTTCTTCTTCGTTAAAATTTAAATATCTATAAATTGATTTTTCTTTTCCTGCAAGTTTTTTTGGTACAATTTTCATATACTCTTCCACGCTTGGTATTCTTCCAAGGATTGCACAAACCGCGGCTAACTCAGCACTTCCAAGATATACTTTTGCTCCCATTCCCATTCTATTATCAAAATTTCTAGTAGAAGTTGAAAAAACTATCGCGCCATCTTTAACTCTTGCTTGGTTTCCCATACAAAGACTACATCCTGGAATTTCAGTTCTAGCTCCTGCTGCTGCATAAAGTGAGTAATATCCCTCTTCTTTTAGTGTTTTTTCATCCATTTTTGTTGGTGGAACGATCCAAAGTCTAGTTGGAATTTGACCCTCGCCTTTTAAAATTTCTCCCAAGGCTCTGTAATGACCGATATTAGTCATACAACTTCCTACAAAAACCTCATCTATATTATGGACTCTATTTTTATCGGCTAAAATTTCACTTATTGTAGCTACATCATCAGGATCATTTGGACAAGCTAAAATTGGTTCATTTACTTCATCTAAATTAATCTCTAAAATTTCATCATACGAAGCGTCTTTATCAGCCCTTAAAAGAGTAGGATTTTCAAGCCATTTAAGCATTTTTTCTTTTCTTCTTAAAAGTGTGGCTTTACTTTCATAACCAGCTTCTATCATCGCATCTATTAAGCTTATATTTGACTTTATATATTCTTTAACTGGCTCAATATCCAAATTTACAACACAAGCTGCTGCACTCCTTTCAGCACTTGCATCACTTAATTCAAAAGCTTGTTCGACTTTTAAGTTTTCAAGTCCTTCTATTTCTATAATTTTTCCAGCGAAAATATTTTTCTTATTCTTTTTATCTACCGTTAGAAGTCCTTTTTTTATAGCTGCGTATGGAATTACATTTACTAAATCTCTTAGAGTAATACCATCTTTTAATTTTCCTTTAAACCTAACTAAAACTGATTTTGGAACATTTAAAGGCATTTTTCCAGTAACTGCTGCAAATGCCACAAGTCCACTTCCTGCTGGAAAGCTAATTCCAATTGGAAATCTTGTGTGTGAGTCAGCTCCTGTGCCAACACTATCTGGTAAAACCATTCTATTAAGCCATGAATGAATTACTCCATCGCCTGGTTTTAAAGCCACTCCGCCACGACTACTCATAAATTTAGGTAAAGTTTTATGAGTTATGGTATCGCTTGGTTTTGGATAGGCTGCTGTATGACAAAAACTTTGAAGTACAAAATCAGCTCCAAAACCTAAACTCGCAAGTTCTTTTATCTCATCTTTTGTCATAGGTCCTGTAGTATCCTGACTTCCAACTGTTAGAGTGGTCGGCTCTATATACATTCCAGGAACAACACTTTCTAAATTACAGGCTTTTGCTAATATTTTTTGAGCCAAAGTTTGACCAAATTTATTTGATTTTGGTTGTATAGGCTTTATAAAAATATCTTCTTTTGGCATATTTAAAAACTCACGTGATTTTTCACAAAGTCCCTTATAAATAATCAGTGGTATTCTTCCACCTGCTCTAACCTCATCAAAAATAGTATTTGGACTTAAGCTAAATTTAGCGACAACTTTTCCATCTTTTTTTATCTCCCCATCGTATGGATAAATTTCTATCTCATCACCTGTATCTAAGCTAGTTACATCAGTTACTATTGGCATTGCACCACTGTCTTGGGCAGTATTATAAAAAATTGGAGCTATTGTTGAACCAATAATAATTCCACCTGTTTTTTTATTAGGCACTGCATTAATATCTTTTCCAATATGCCATTGAAGAGAGTTTATACCACTTTTTCTACTACTTCCAGTTCCTACAACATCTCCAACATAGGCGATATCTTTACCAATTTTTTTTAATTCATTTATTTTTTCAATACTTCCAGGAAGTCTTCTTACAAGCATTGCATTTGCATGAAGCGGGATATCACTTCTTGTAAAAGCTTCACTTGCTGGACTTAAATCATCTGTATTTGTCTCACCAGGAACTTTAAAAACAATAGCTTCAATTTTTTTAGGAATTTCAGATTTTTTTAAAAACCATTTAGCATTTGCATAAGACTCAATTACGCTTTTGGCAAATACATTGCCATGCTTTGCCAAATCCATAATATCATTAAAATAATCATGTAAAAATATGGTATTTCCTAATGCTTTAGCTGCAGCTTTTGCTATCTCTTCATCATTAGATTTTAAACATTTTATTAAAACAACAACATTATATCCACCAAGCATGGTCTCAAGTATATTAATTGCATCAAATTTTGTAATTCCATTAATTTTTAAATCATGATTTATAATTTCATTTAAAAATTCAGCTTTTATCTTAGCCGCTTCATCAACACCAGGATTTACTCTATTTTTTAAAATTTGTATTAATTTATCTTGATTTTTATCACCATTTTTTAAAGAATTAATTAAATCTTTTATCTCTTCTACATTTAAAGCAAGTGGTGGAACACCGAGAACACTTCTCTCATCGGCGTGTTTTTTATATTTGGTTAAAAAATCCATATTTATCCTTTTTAAAAATTAATTTTCCATATTTTCTTGTAATTGTAGCAAATTTAATATAATATAGTTATAAATAAATTTTTAAGGATAAAAGTGCAAAAAGTATATTTTAGAGCTGGTTTTATAAATTTAGAAATTTATGGTGATAACAATGGAATAAGTGAAATAAAATTTGTTAATTTTTATAAAAATTTATCAACAAATGATGAGAATTTAAAACTTTGTATAGATGAGTTAAGCAGATATTTTAAAGGAGAGCTTAAAAGTTTTAGCGTTAAGTTAAATATAATTGGAACTGAGTTTGAAAAAAATGTATATAATGCACTTTTAAAAATCCCTTATGGTCAAGTTAGAACATACAAAGAAATTGCTAAGTCTATAAATCACCCAAAAGCTTATCGTGCAGTTGGAAATGCAAACTCTAAAAATAAAATTCCTATTATAATTCCTTGTCATAGAGTTGTATCAAATAGTGGAATTGGTGGATATACGGGTGGAATTAGCATAAAGACAAATCTTTTAAAAATAGAGAAATATTTATAAATTTTATATATTATAACCATTTAATTAATTTTATTAAATTTACCTAACATTAACCATTTTTGCCATATACTTTGTTTTAGATTTTTTTAGAAAGGATGTTTTTATGAAGAGAATATTTTTTATTATTTTGTTTGGTTTTTGTGCTTTATTCGCAAGAAATCTAGAAGAAATCAAATCTTCAAATGAGATAAAAATAGGCGTTAGAACTGATTTTCCACCATTTAGCCAAATAAAAGATGGTGAATTTACTGGTTTTGAAGTTGAACTTGCAAAAGCCATAGGAAATAAAATATTAGACAATAAAGGCAAAGTTGTATTAGTCGGAGTTGAAGCAAAAGATAGAATTCCAATGCTTAAAAATGATCAAATCGACTTAATGGTAGCAAACTTTACAATGACAGATGAAAGAAAAAAAGCAGTTGATTTTTCATTCCCCTACTTACTAGACTTTATGGGAATTTTAGCCCCAAGCAATTCACATTTAAATAAACTTTCAAGCTTCAATGGTAAAAAACTTTTAGTTATTCCAGGAACTACCTCAGATGAGTTTTTAAAAGACAACAAAACTAAATTTAAAAACATTGAAGTAGTTAGCTGTGAAAACCTATATGATTGCTTAACAAAACTTAAAAACAATGAAGGTGATGGATATTTTCACACAGTATTTTCACTAGCAAACATAGCTGTTATAGATAATACATTTACTATAACAAATAAAGCTGTTGGACATCCTGACTATATAGCTTGCGGTATAAAAAAAGGTAATTCATCTCTTTTGAATGCAGTAAATAACGCAATCGTAGAACTAAGCAAAGAAAATTTCTTTACAAAAGCTTATGATGAGACTTTTAAGATTCATTATAAAGGAACAATTGATAAAAAGTATTTCTTAGTAGATGATATTTATAGAGTTTTTGGTTAAAAATTAAAGCTTTGGTTTTTACCAAAGCTTTAATCTAAGAGAATTTAACACAACACTAACTGAGCTAAAACTCATAGCAAGTGCAGCATAAACTGGACTTAGCAATAGTCCAAAACTAGCAAAAACCCCAGCTGCAAGAGGAATACATAAAGCATTGTAAAAAAATGCCCAAAAAAGGTTTTGTTTTATTATATTCATAGACCTGTTTGATGCTTTAATAAGTTTCAAAATTCCATTTAAATCATTATTTATAAGTAAAATATCGCCAGAACTTTTAGCTATATCACTTCCACTATTCATGGCAATACCACAATCTGCCTCTTTTAGCGAAAGTGCATCATTTACACCATCTCCAACAAAAACTGTAATTCCTTTTTCTTTTTGTTTTTTTACAATTTCAAATTTTTGTTCAGGCAAAATGTCACTAAAAACTTCTTTTATATCTAAATTTGAAGCGATAAAATTTGCAACTTTTTTATTATCTCCTGTTAGCATTAATGTATTAATTAAAGAATTATTTAAATTATTTATAGTTTCTTTTGATTCAGTTTTAATTTTATCACTTAAAATGATATAGCCTTCATATTTTTTATTAAAAGCTACCAAAATAACACCAAATCCATCATCTAAAAATTCTTTAAAGTCATTTTTATTAAACTCTACTCCATTTTCTAAAAGCAAAGTTTCATTGCCAACTATCAAATCATCAGTTTTTAAACCTTTGCCAACTAAATTTTCAAACTCTTTATTAAATTTTTCAAATTTTATATTTTGATCTTTAGCAAAATTAACTATTGCTTTTGCTATTAAATGTTCGCTCAAAGCTTCTAAAGAAGCAACTTTACTAAGTAAATCATCACTTAAATTTGTTTTAAAAACTTCAATTTTTCCATAGGTTAAAGTCCCTGTTTTATCAAAAATAACATTTTTAGTATCTTTTAAAATTTCCAAAACCTCTGGATTTTTTACTAAAACTCCTTTTTTTGCAAGAGAAGAAATAGCACAAACTATGGCTATTGGTGTTGCAAGTCCTAAAGCACATGGACATGAGATAACTAAAACAGAAATTGCACAAACTACTGCATATCCTAAATTTCCAAGTAAAAACCAAACTAAAAAAGTAACTAATGATATTAAAATAACAATAGGAACAAAAATATTTGCTATTCTATCAGCAAACCTTGAAATAGGCATTTTCTTTGCACTTGCTTCACTTAATAGTTTTGTCATTCGAAAAAGCAAGGTTTCGTGATTTTGTGTAGTTATTTTAATGCTTATTACACCATTTGTATTTAAAGACCCAGCATTTACGCTATCACCTACTTTTTTATAAATTGGCAAACTCTCCCCTGTTAAAATAGATGTATCAATCTCTGCACCGCCATCTACTATAACCCCATCTCTTGGAATTGTCATTCCATTTTTTACTAGTACCACATCGCCTATATTTAAAGTTGTAGCTAAGACTTCATCAGTTGTGCCATCTTCTTTTAACAAAATTGCCATTTTTGGTGTTAAATTTAAAAGTGATTTTATATAATCATCTGCTTTTGCTTTTGAGTTTTCTTCTAAAAATTTACCTAAACTAATGAAAGTTATGATCATTGCAGCTGATTCAAAATAAACATAATTAAGCTTGCTTGGTATTAAACTTGGAAATAAAAACGCAAAAGTTGAGTAAAAATATGCTGAAAAAACGCCCAAAGAAACTAAAACATTCATGTCAAAATTTCTATTTTTTAAAGCTCCAAAAGCATGTATAAAAAAATGTCTTCCGCAGTAAAATACAACTACTGTTGTTAAAATAAACTGCATTAATGAGTTTAAAAAACTATGTTTTAATCCCATATGTAAAATCATAACAATAATAGTTAGAAAAATTGATAATAAAAGAGTATTTTTCATACGTTTTAATGCATTTTGCTTTTTTAAAGCAAGTTCTTCATAATTTGTTGCTATTTCATAGCCTAATTTTTCTATCTTTTGTATTATTTTGTTTTTAACATCGTCATTTTCTATCTCAAATTCGCCTGAGTTTGCTGTAAAACTTACATTAGCATTTTTAACACCAGGTATTTTTTTAGTAACTTTTTCAACTGCGTTTGAGCAGTTTACACAAGTCATTCCCATGATATTTAGTTTAAAAATTTGAGACATTATTTTATCTCCTTAAGCACCTCAAAACCTAAATCCTTCATCTCATCGCAAAAATATTTTATTTTTTCATCATCTAAATCTAATGAAACTATGCCTTTTTCAACATCCACATCAACCTTGCCAAACTCATCTTCAAAATAATTTTTAATAGTATTTGCACAGTTTTGGCACTTTATATTTTTTACCTCAAAATTTTTCATAGAAATATCCTTTTTTTTAAATAAGATTTTAATTAAGCAATTATAATGCTTGTTATTAAATTGTTTTTTAATATTTTTATATGCTAAAATCAACGAAATTTTAAGTTTTTGTATGGTATAATTATACCTTTAAATTTTAAAAAGGATTTATTTATGGGAAGAGCGTTTGAGTATAGAAGAGCCGCAAAAGAAGCAAGATGGGGTAAAATGAGTAGAATTTTTCCAAAACTTGGGAGATCTATAACAATAGCTGCAAAAGAAGGCGGACCAGATCCTGATATGAATCCAAAGTTAAGAACCGCAATCGCTGCTGCAAAAGCACAAAATATGCCTAAAAACAATATTGATGCAGCTATAAAAAGAGCTAGTGAAAAAGATAGTCCTAATATCCAAACTATCCATTATGATGGCAAAGGACCACATGGATGTCTTATAATAGTAGAGTGTGCTACTGAAAACACAACAAGAACAGTTGCAAACATAAAATCTATTTTTGGAAAAAATGGTGGAGAGTTTTTACCAAATGGCAGTTTATCATATATGTTTTCAAGAAAATCAGTTTTTGAAGTAAAAATGCCAAAAAGAGATTTAGAAAGCGTTGAGCTTGATTTAATTGATTATGGAATGACTGAGATGATTGTAAACGAAGATGAAGAAGATGGTGGCGAGACAACTTTAATAATTTATGGTGAATATGAAAGCTTTGGAGAGCTAAACAATGGTATAGAAAAACTTGGTCTTGAAATAATAAACGGAAGCTTAAAATATATTGCAAACAATAAACAAGAATTTAGCGACGATGAACTTGAAGAGATAGAAGTTTTGATAGACAAACTCGAAGAAGATGACGATGTACAAGAGGTTTATACAAATATAGCGTAATAAAATAAAGGATAAAAATGGAAAAATTAAAAGTTTTTGATATAGATAAAGATGAGTTAGCAAAATATAAATTTGCTCTGATTAAAACTGAAAAAGGCGATATTAAATGTGAACTTTATCCAGATGAAACACCACAAACTGTAATGAATTTTGCAAGCTTAGCAAAAAGTGGCTTTTATGATGGGCTAAATTTTCACAGAGTTATACCAAATTTTGTTATTCAGGGTGGTTGTCCTTTTGGCACCGGAACTGGAGGTCCAGGATATAGGATCAAGTGCGAATGCGATAACCAAACTCACAAACACGAAAGAGGAACTCTTTCTATGGCTCATGCTGGACGCGATACTGGCGGAAGTCAGTTTTTTGTCTGCCACTTGGCTCAACCTCATCTTGATGGTGTGCATACAGTTTTTGGAAAAGCCATTGATGAAGAGAGTTTAAAAGTACTTGATAGCATAAGAGTTGGTGATAAGATAAAAACTATCGAGATAAAAGAGAGTTTATAAACTCCAACTTTAAAATAATTAAAAAAGAGTTACTTTAATTGTGGCTCTTTTTACCACATTAAGCTTTTTAAAAAATGTTTAAAATTTTTAATAAATACCAATTTTGCAAATATAAATTTTAAAAAGCATAGTTTTAGCTCTTTAAAAAATATATCATAAATTAAATTTAATAGTTAGCGATTTTATGGTATTATTACCACATCTTAATGTTAGGTTTATAATATGAAAAAAGCTGTTACTATTTTACTTATTATTGGTTTTATCATTATTGGATATTTCTTTTTTCAAAAACAAAATTTGCTTAAAAACAATGAGCTTGTCTTTTATGGAAATATTGACTCGCAAACCTCAACACTTTCATTTAGATTTTTAGGTGAAATTTCAGAAATTTATAAAGATGAAGGGAATTTAGTTAAGGCTGGAGATAAGCTTGCAGAACTTGATAAAAGCTATCTTTTAAATAAACTAGATGAGCTAAAATCTCAAATTTCATTAAATGAAATAAAACTTTCCAAGCTTGAAAAAGGTTTTAGACAAGAAGATATAGCTAAAGCAAAGGCAAATTTAGATATTTCAAAAGCAAGTTTAAATGAAGCAAGGATAAGTTTTAATAGACAAGCAAAACTCATAAAACTAAAAGCAACATCAGAAGATGCCTATACAAAAGCTAAATCAAACCTAGAAAGTCTTGAAGCAAATTTTGACCTCGCAAAGGCAGAATATGAAAAGTTAAAAAATGGCTATGAAAAAGAAGATATTGCATCTCAAATTGAACTTATAAACTCACTTAAAATAAATGCCGAAAAAATTAAACTAGATATGCAAAACTACTCATTGACTTCACCAATTGATGGTGTTATACAGACTAAATTTAAAGAAATTGGTGAAATTGCAAACCCAGGCGAACCCGTTTTTGAAATATCGAAAAAAGATAATTTTTTTGTTAGAGCCTATATAGATGAGCCATACATGGGAAAAATTAAAATTGGAGATAAAGTTTTAGTATATTCAGATATTAAAGATGAGCCATATACAGGTCATATTAGCTTTATTTCAAATATTGCTGAATTTACACCAAAAAATGTTCAAACTATAAAACTAAGAGCCGATTTGGTCTATAGATTTAAAGTAGATATTGATAAAAGTGATGATAAGCTAAAACAGGGAATGCCAGTACACATAAAACTAAAATGATAAAAGCTGTTAATTTAGAAAAGAAATTTAAAAATACAATTGCAATTAACAATATAAGCTTTGAAGCAAAAAGTGGTCTCATAACAGGCTTGGTAGGATCTGATGGAGCTGGAAAAACAACACTTTTAAGACTTCTTGTTGGTCTTATGAAACCAACTTCTGGAAACCTTGAAGTACTTGGCTTTAAAATGCCAAACTCGAGTCAAGAATTTTTATCAAGCATTGGATATATGCCTCAAAATTTTGGACTATACGAAGAGCTAAGCTGCTATGAAAACCTAAAGCTTTATGCTACTTTGCAAGATATTCAAAACCAAAATGATAGAATAAATGAACTTTTAGAATTTACAAAACTAGCTCCATTTAAAAATAGATTTGCTAAAAATTTAAGTGGCGGAATGAAACAAAAGCTTGCACTTTCTTGTGCTCTAATAAGAAAGCCAAAACTTCTTTTATTAGATGAGCCAGGAGTTGGAGTTGATCCGATAGCTAGAAAAGAGCTTTGGAATATGACAAAAGAACTCCAAAAAGATGGTATTACTGTAATTTGGGCAACATCATACCAAGATGAGGCAAATTTATGCGATGAAGTCATAATGCTAAACGAAGGTGAAATTTTACTTCATGAAAATCCACAAAACGCTAAAAAAATACTTAAAAATAGAGTATTTTTAATAAATATTGATGACAAAAAAACATATCTTGATACTCTAAAATCAAACCCAAATATATTGGATGCTTCTATTTTAGGGGATGATATAAAATTTAGTATTAGAAAAAATGCTAAATTTGAAATTCCAAAAAATGCTAAAACTATAGAACCAAGTTTTGAAGATCTTTTTTTAGATCTATTAAACCCAAAAAATATAAAAATTTCATCTTTAAAAACAGATATTTTTAAAAGCGATAAGCCAGTTATACAAGCCATAAATCTAACTAAGAAATTTGGTGATTTTACAGCTACAAATAATATAAATTTTAGTGTAAATAGTGGAGAAATTTTTGGGCTTTTGGGGCCAAATGGAGCTGGTAAATCAACTACTTTTAAAATGCTTTGTGGGCTTTTAAAACCAACTAGTGGAAAAGCATTAGTTTTAGGTCAAGATTTATATGAAAAAGCTCAAGAAACTAAACAAAAAATAGGCTACATGGCACAAAAATTTTCTCTTTATCAAAATTTAAATCTAACTGATAATTTAGATTTTTTTGCGGGAATTTATGGCTTAAAAGGAAAGCAAAGAAAAGAAAAAATTGAGCAAATGATAGAAACTTTTGAGTTTAAAAAATACCTTAAATCAACTGTTTTAGAACTTCCTCTTGGTATAAAACAACGCCTTAGTTTAGCTTGTGCGATAATGCATGAACCATCGGTATTATTCTTAGATGAGCCTACTAGTGGAGTTGATAGTGTAACAAGGCGTGAGTTTTGGACTCATATAAATACTCTTTCAAAAAATGGAGTAAGTGTTATGGTAACAACTCATTTAATGGATGAAGCCGAGCTTTGCGATAAAATAATGATAATTTATAAAGGCAAAGATATAAAAACAGGCTCACCTAGTAAAATAAAAAGTGATATTAAAAACAATGCAACAATGGAGGAAGCTTTTATAAAGCTTGTAAAAGATTATGAAGATTAAAAATATTAAAGCAATTGCCTATAAAGAAACTTTACAAGTTTTTAGAGATCCAAGTTCTATTTTAATTGCTTTTATCTTACCATTAATTTTGCTTTTTTTAATGGGGTATGCTGTTTCGCTTGATTCAAAAAATATTAAATTTGGTATAGTTTCTCATTCAAATCTCACAAATGATTTAATATCAAATTTTATGGCTTCAAAATTTTTTAATACCGAAGCTGGAAGTAATAAAGAAGAATTCATACAAAGAATTAAAAAAAATGATATAAAAGCACTTTTAATAATAGAAGATGATTTTTATAAAACACACAAAATTCAACTCTTATTAGATGGCAGTGAACCAAATACAGCAGGACTTATAGCAAAATACTCAAGCCAAATCATAAAAAATTGGGAAATTCAAAATAAAATAACAAGTAAACTAGAAAAAATAAATCCTATAAACTTGCAAACTCAAATGAGATTTAACTCAGAAATTTCAAGTAGATATTTTATAATACCAGGTTCAATTGCAGTTATAATGACATTAATAAGCACGCTTTTAACCGCTTTAGTAATAACAAGAGAGTGGGAAAGAGGTACGATGGAGGCTCTTTTAGCAACACCAATTAGTATGAATGAAATAATAATTGCAAAACTTATTCCATATCTATTTTTAGCTTTAGGCTCCATGTTAATGTGCTTTTTAGTCGCATTTTTTTGGTATGATGTTCCTTTTAGGGGTAGTATTTTGATACTTATAATAATGAGTATTATATATCTTTTTCCATCTTTGACTATGGGTCTTTTTATTTCATCTTTAACCAAAAGTCAATTTGTATCCGCTCAAGCTGCCATAATAGCTGGTTTTTTACCTGCTTTTTTAATTTCAGGAGCTATTTTTGAGATAAACAATATGCCTGAATTGCTTCAGTATTTTTCATATTTAATTCATGCAAGATATTTTGTTAGCTCACTTCAAACAATATTTTTAGTAGGAGATGTATATAAGATATTTATATTTGATATTATCGGGATGATTATTGTTGGGATATTATTTTTTATACTTGTAAATTTTAAACTAAAAAGGAGCTTAGATTGAGAATTCTTGCACTTATTAAAAAAGAGTTTTTATCCATAATTAAAGATAAACAAAACTCAATTATTGTTTTTTTAGCTCCACTAATTCAGCTTTTAATTTTTTCTTTTTCAATAAATTTAGACATTAAAAATATAGACTTAGCTATTTTTAATCAAAGCAATAGCAAACAAACAAAAGAAATCTTATATAAATTTGAAGGCTCAAGATATATTAGAAATATCTATATGGTGAAAAGTTATGAAGAAGCAAATAAACTATTAGAACTAAAAAAAGCTATCTCCATAGTTGTTTTTCCACCAAATTTTGGAATTAAAGATAATAATATACAGGTAATATCTGATGGACGCCGCTCAAATTCAGCTCAAATAGCAGAAAGCTATATCCTATCAATGACAAATGAAAACAATAGCCTTGAAATTAGAAATTTATATAATCCAAATTTAAATAATTATTGGTGGATTTTACCAAGTGTTTTTGGCTCAGTTAGCCTAGTATCAGCTTTTGCGCTAACTGCTATGTCAATAGCAAGAGAAAGAGAACTTGGTACTTTTGATCAAATTTTAGTATCTCCTCTTTCAGCATTTCAAATAATGCTTGGAAAACTTATCCCTGCGATAATTATAAGTATTTTTAATGCCACTATTATACTTTTAATTGCATTTTTTGGTTTTCATATACCATTAGTTGGAGATTTATGGCTTTTGTATCTTGGAGTGATAGTATTTTTATTTAGCGTTTGCGGTATTGGTCTTTTTGTCTCATCAATATCAAAAACACAACAACAAGCCATACTTTATACTTTTGTATTTTTACTACCTTCATTTTTATTATCAGGTTTTGCAACTCCTGTTGAAAATATGCCAAATTGGCTTGAGCCTTTTACAAATTTAGTAACTTTAAAATATTACTTGCTATTTTTAAGGAGTATATTTTTAAAAGATATAAGTTTTATCGATAGTTTGGAGTACTTAATACCTATGTTTTTAATAGGCATAGTCTCTTTTATATTTGCAATGCAGTTTTTTAAAAGAAAAAGTAGTTAAAAATTTAATTACTAATTTTGCTTTGGATTATACCTTGATAAAAAAATCATTTTATCAGGCTTTGAAACTGATATATGCATATTAAATTCATGATTTATATATTAATTCAAAATTTCTTTATTTAGCCACACAAAATCATTAAAAACCAATTTTTATCCTTTTAAAAATATTAATTAAAAGCTGAAATTTTATATAAAAATTCCTAAAAAATTTAATAAATATAAGTTATAATAATGATATTGATTTTTATAAAAAGGAAAAAATATGGAAAAGATAAAATTTAGCGATGGGGTTAGTGAGACTTTACTTATAAATTTATATTTTAGAAGTCTTGAAAATTTAGTTAAAAAGCCTATTTTAAAAGATGAGTTTTCAGGTGAAATTGTTAAACACCTAGACTATGATTTTTCTAAATTCGATAAAAGTAAATTGAGCCGTGTTGGAACAGTAATTAGAGCTAAATTTTTTGATGATGAAATTTTAAAAATAGCAAATGAAAATAAAAATTGTGATTTAGTCATCATTCAAGTTGGAGCTGGGCTTGATACGCGCCCTTTAAGACTTGAAAGTAAAATTTCAAACGCTATTTTTTACGACCTTGACTTGTGTGATGTTATAAATTTGCGTGAAAAACTGGTAAAAAAAGCTAAAAATAATTTTTATATAACATCATCAATGTTTGAAACTTCTTGGATGGATGAGCTTGTTAGTAAGCATAAAAATGCTAAATTTATCTTTGTATTAGAAGGCGTTACAATGTATTTTGAAAAGCCTAAATTAAAAGAGTTTTTTAAAAATTTACTTGATAGATTTCAGGGTGTTTTAATGGCTGATTTTTTAAATAAATTTGCTGCAAATTTCCCTCAAAGCCGCCATGATGCCATGAAATTTATAAAAAATGCAAAGTTTAAATTTGGAATTGATAGCGAAGATGAAATTTTAGAATTTGATGACAGGCTTAAATTTATTAAAAAAGGTGTAATGTTTGATATGTATAAAAATAGATGGGGAATTTTAGGTTTTATTTTAAGAAATTTCGTTCCAAAAGTTAAAAACTCATGCAATATGTATATTTTTAAACTAAATTAAAAATATTTAAATCATTAAAAGTAAGCAAAAGAGAGCGAAATTTTAGCTCTCTTTTTTAAAAAAGCGGTGGATTTTAGCATTTATTTTTAGCCACTCTTTTAGTTCATATATTGGATGGCCAGCATATTGTTTAAAGCCTTCTAAATTCTTACTAACTCCACCCCTTGCTGCTATTTGAGCAAAATCTCCAACTTTCACATGCCCAGCAGAGCCACTTTGTCCACCCATTACAACATTTCTACCAAGTATTGTTGAGCCAGATATTCCTGTTTGTGAAACTATTAAGCAGTTATTTCCAAGTTCACAATTATGCCCTACTTGAACAAGATTATCTATTTTTGTGCCAGATTTTATTATAGTTGGTTTAAAAACTCCCCTATCTATCGTAGTTCCAGCCCCTATTTCAACATCATCTTCTATTATTACATTTCCATTATGATGAATTTTTACATGCTTTCCGTCTTTTGTATGAGCATATCCAAAACCATCACTTCCAACAACGCTATTTGCATGAATTATGCAATTATTTCCTATAATTGTGTCATTATAAATAACAACATTTGGATAAATAATGCAATTTTTACCTATCTTTACATTATCACCAATATAAGCTCCAGGCATTATTAAAGTACTTTCATCTATTGATGAGTCAAACCCAACATAAGCATTTTTCATTATTGTAGCTGTTTTATCGATATTTGCTACATTACCATGCCTAATTAATTCTTTTTTAAAATATTTACTTAAAATAGCAAAACTAAGATGTGGGTTTTGACAAACTAAAACTCTAATATGCCCTGGAACATGATTTAACATTTTTTCACTTACTAAAACAGCTCCTGCTTTAGTGTGTTCGAGAAATTTTATATTTTTTGCTCCATCACAATAACTAAGCTCATTTTCTAAAGCCAAATCAAGTGAATTTATAGCCTTTATGTCAAAATCATCACCACTAAACTCAATATTTAATATTTCACAAATTTTACTAAGCAGCATTTTACATCTCCATTATAACCGAACCACTTCTTACTATATCAATCGGATTATATTTTTTCATAGTTTTTACAAAACTATCTATTCTAAGCGAGTCATCACACGCCATAACTATTAAAATTTCATCGTCGCTATTTGCAACGCTTCCATTATATGATTTTAAAACAGCATCAAGTCCTGATAAATTTTCTAAAAGCGAAATTTTAACTAAAGCCATCTCTTTTTCTACAAATTCACCTTCTTCTATAACTTTGTAAATAGGAATTAATTTATAAAGTTGTTTAACTATTTGCTCAAACGCTTTACCATCACCACTTGTTACAATACTAACTCTTGAAAATTCCGTATTTGGAACAGGAGCAACAGTTAAGCTGTCTATGTTATATCCACGACCAGAAAAAAGACCTACTATCCTTGATAAAACACCGTGCTCGTTTAATACTATAACTGAAATTAATCTTCTTTTATCTTTCATTTTAAAACCTTATTTAAGTATCATATTATATAACGCACCACCAGCTGGAACCATAGGAACAACATTTTCAAATCTATCTATTCTTGCATCAATCAAAGTTGTCTTTTTACTTTTTATAGCTTCTTTAAGAGCGTTTCTAAACTCATCTTTTGTATTTGCAACAAAACCTTTTCCGCCAAAACTCTCAATTAATTTTACAAAATCAGGCTGATTGCTAATGTCAGTTGAAGCAAACCTTTCTTTGTAAAAAAGACTTTGCCACTGTCTTACCATTCCTAAAAATTTATTATTTAATACTATATTTATGATAGGAAGTTTGTTTTCACAAATAGTTTGAAATTCTTGTAAATTCATCAATACTCCACCATCTCCATTAAAATTTACTACAACACCATTTTTATTTGCCATCGCTGCTCCAAGAGCTGCTGGAAGACCATATCCCATGGTTCCTAAACCTCCACTTGTTAAAAGTGTTCTTGGGTTTTTAAAAGGATAGTATTGAGCCACCCACATTTGATGCTGCCCAACATCAGTTACTATAATAGCTTTTTCATCATCTATAATTTTAGCAGTTTCTTCTATTACCCACTGTGGTTTTAAAACTTCATCGCTATCATTAAATTTAAGAGGGTGAATCTTATCATAAGTTTTTAAGATGTTTCTCCACTCTTTAAAAGAGTTAGAATCTACTTCATTTTTTAATAATGGTATTAAATCCTCAAGCACATTTTTTATATCGCCAACTATAGGATAATCAGCATTTACAATCTTAGAAATTGAACTTGGATCTATGTCAATATGAATAATTTTTGCATTTTTTGCAAACTCGCTTAATTTTCCAGTTACCCTATCATCAAATCTTGCTCCAATACAAAATATCAAATCAGCTTCACTCATAGCCATATTTGCAGCATATTTGCCGTGCATTCCGACCATCCCAAGATTTAATTCATCATCACTTCTTAAAGTCCCAAGCGCCATTAGTGTTTCAACTGCAGGAATTTTTGAAATTTCTGATAGTTTTCTAATCTCATTTGTTGCATTTGAGCTAATTACTCCACCACCTAAATATAAAAGAGGTTTTTTTGATTTTGATATTAAATTTACAGCTTTTTTAATCTGTCTTTGATTTCCTTTATAGGTTGGTTTATATGTTTTCATTGAAATTTCTTCTGGATAGCAGAACTCACCAAGAGCGGCACTTATATCTTTTGGGATATCAATGTGTACTGGACCAGGTCTGCCACTTCTTGCAATATAAAAAGCCTCTTTTAATACTCTTGGAAGCTCTTCAATGGTTTTTACTAAATAATTATGTTTAACACATGGTCTTGAAATTCCAACAGCATCAATTTCTTGAAAAGCATCTGTTCCAATGAGTGAATTAGCTACTTGACCACTTATTAACACAAGTGGTATTGAATCCATATATGCAGTTGCAAGTCCTGTTATTGTATTTGTAAATCCAGGACCACTTGTTACTATGCAAACTCCAACTTTTCCAGTTACTCTTGCATATCCATCGGCTGCGTGGGCTGCAGCTTGCTCATGTCTAGTTAAAATAAGCTCAAAATCTTTCTCATCATAAGTTGCATCAAATATATTTAATGCTGCCCCTCCTGGATATCCAAAAACTACTTTTACGCCTTCGTTTTTTAGTGCTTGCATTATCATTTGTGAACCAGTAAGCTTTGACATTTTGTTTTTACCTTTAAAATAAAATGCAATATTGTATCAAAACAATATTAATTTAAAATGATAAACTTAGTTAAATTTTATAAGTTTTTAGACTAAATTTAGCTAAATTTATATGCTTTTTATAAAATTATAACTACAATATATAGAAATAACAATTAAAAGGAGTTTTTATGAAAAATGGACTATTTATTTTAAGTAGTGATAATGTAAACAAAAGTGAGTTTAAAACCCTATCATTTATAAAAGAAATTTTTAGTACTAAATTTAAAAAAATAGCTATTTTTTCTCCGCTTTATAATGAGCATATATCTTCAATAAGCTGTTTTTGCAAAGATGATTTTCAAAGTTATTTTTCAAATCAAAAAGAACTAAGATTAAAAACAATAAAAAAATATGAGGAGATTTTAGAAAAAAATGACTTTGTTATCATAATAGGTGATAAGAATAAATTTAATGCTAATCTAGCAAAAGATCTTAATTTGCCTATTTTAACAGAATATTTAGATGCTGATGAAGCAAAATTTGATGAGCTTAAAAGCACTTTGGATTTTTCTTATAGTGTAGCTGATAAAATTTATTTTAATGGAAGTAATAAATTTGTTTCAACTAGTATTTTAGAGGTAAAGCCACAAATTTTCTTTGATGAGTTAGAAAATACAAAAACAAATTTTAAGACTCCAATTAAATTTGAATACGAACTTTATAAAAAAGCGAAATCAAATTTAAAAACCGTAGTTTTACCCGAAAGCGAAGATGAGAGAATTTTAAAAGCATCTGATATTTTGCTTAAAAAAGAGGCTGTAAATGTCATTTTACTAGGTGAGCCTGATGATATAGATAAAAAAGCAAAAAATTTAAAGTTAAACCTCTCAAAAGCAACAATTATCAACCCTTTAAAAAGCGAACTTTTAGATGAGTTTGTAAATAAATTTTATGAGCTTAGAAAACATAAAGGCATAAATTTAGAAGATGCAAAAAAAATTATGCTTGATAAAAACTACTTTGCAACAATGCTTGTTTTAGTCGGAAAAGCTGATGCTATGATAAGTGGTGCTGTTGGAACTACGGCTGATACTATCCGCCCTGCTTTACAACTTATTAAGACAAAAGAGGGAATTTCAACAGTTAGTGGGGCTTTTTTAATGTGTTTAGAAGATGAGGTTTTAGTTTTTGGGGATTGCGCTGTGGTGCCTGAGCCAACTGCTAAAGAGCTTTGTGATATTGCCATATCTTTATCATCTACAGCAAAATCTTTTGGTATTGAGCCTAAAATCGCACTTCTTAGCTACTCAACTGGTGAAAGTGGCAAGGGAAAAAGTGTTGATAAAGTAAAAGAGGCTTTAAATTTAGCAAAAGAGAGTTTGGGCGAAAATGTTGATGGACCACTTCAATTTGATGCTGCAATTGATGAAAAAGTAGCGAAGAAAAAAATGCCAAATTCAAAAGTAGCAGGCAAAACAAATACCTTTGTCTTTCCAGATCTAAACTCAGGAAATATCACCTATAAAGCAGTTCAAAGACTAACAGGATGCATTGCAATGGGACCTATTTTGCAAGGACTAAAAAAACCAGTAAATGACTTAAGTAGAGGTGCGAGTGTAGAAGATATCGTAAATACAGTGCTAATTAGCGCAATTCAAGCAGGAAATTGATATGAAAATTTTAGTATTAAACTCAGGAAGTAGTTCAATTAAATTTAAACTTTTTGATATGAATGGGCGAAATGTCATTTTAGATGGCTTTATTGAAGAAATTGGAAGTGATCATTCTAGAGTTAATATCAACTATAGCAATGAGCCTTTTGTAAAAGATGTCGCCATAAAAGACCACTTAGAGGGTATGGACTACCTAAATAATTTTTTTAAAAAAAGCAAAATTTTAAAAGATTTTAGTGAACTTGATGGCATAGGTCATAGAGTTGTTCATGGGGGAAATAAATTTCAAGACTCAGTCATTATAGATGATGAAGTTATAAAAACTATCGATGAACTTTCAGAGCTTGCCCCACTTCACAACCCTGGACATTTAGCAGGAATTAGAAGTGCTATGGCTGAAGCACCAAATGTCCCGAATGTCGCGGTATTTGACACAGTTTTTCACCAAACAATGCCGCAATATGCTTATATGTATGCAATTCCGTATGAATATTACGAAAAATATGATGTTAGAAAATATGGCTTTCACGGAACTTCACACAAATATGTTACAGAGCAAGCCGCAAACTACATGGGAATAAGACTAGATGCCTTTAATGCCATTTCACTTCATATTGGAAATGGTGCAAGTGTAACTGCCATAAAAGGTGGAAAAAGCATAGATACATCAATGGGTATATCACCACTTGAAGGACTTATGATGGGAACAAGAAGCGGAGATATTGATCCTGCAGCACTTTATCACATCGCCAAAGTAACAAATAAAAATCAAGCAGAAATTGACTATATGCTGAATAAGGAAAGCGGTCTTTTGGGAATTTGCGGTATGAGTGACATTAGAAAAGTAAAGAGAATGATTTTGGATCAAGATGACGAAAGAGCAAAGTTAGCTTACAATATGTACATGTATAGGATCACAAAATATATTGGTTCATACTTTGCTATTATGGGGAGAGTTGATGCTATAATCTTTACAGCTGGAGTTGGCGAAAACTACGCTCACTTAAGAGCTGATATTTGTAAAACAATAAATCACTTTGGCGTTAATATTGATGATGATTTAAATGAGTTAAAAAGCAACTCAATTAGATTTATAACCAAAAGAGACTCAGTTATAAGGGCTTTGGTAGTACCAACAAATGAAGAGCTTGCCATCGCACTAGAGGTTAGAAAACTTATCAAAAATAAAAATTTCATCTAAATTTGAAGGATAAATTATGCTAAAAGATATGCTTTATATAACAGCCGGTGGGTTTTTGACCATCAAAGATAAAGTCCAAAAAGAACTAAATGCTCTTGAAAATCGCGGTAAAATCACAAAAGAAGATAGTCAAGCTTTTGTAGATAGACTTTATGAAAGAGCTAGAGCTGAGCATAATGAAAATATGGAGTATTTTAAAGAAGTTGTTAATGAGCTAAATTTGGCAAGCAAAGATGACATTGCAAGAGTTGAAAAAAAACTTGATGAGATTTTAAAAAAGATGAAAAGCTAGGTAAAAATGACAAAAAATCTCTATAGTCCGCTAAGAATCTATAAGATTTTTCATCTTTTACTAACATTTTATCTACTCATTAAAAGACGTGAGAGCTTTTTGTTTATAAAAAGCATAAAAGCCAATAAAATCACATCTTACATCAACTATCTTGGTCCAAGTTTTATAAAAATGGCACAGGTTTTAGCCACAAGAAGTGATTTTTTCCCACCTAATTATCTAAATGAGCTTAAAAAAATACATGATAATTTGCCACCAATGAGCCAAAACGAGCTAGAGAAAGTCTATGAAGACAAAGGTTTTATAAATTTTAACCAAACTCCAATAGCAAGTGCATCTATTGGGCAAGTACATGAGGCTTTTTTAAAAGATGGTAGTAAAGTTGCCATAAAAATAAGGCGATACAATATAGATAAAATCGTAAAAACTGATATAAAAATCATCTCTTTTTTAAACAAAATTTTTAAGCCACTTTTTTCGCACTATACAAAAAACTCAATAGAAGCGGTAATTAACGAGTTTGCAAGCACTATTATAAAAGAAACTAGTATGAGAATAGAGCTTTCAAATTTAAAGAAATTTTCTAAAATATATTGCAATTCAAACATTATTTTTCCAAAATATTACGAAGAGCTTAGCAACGATAATATGCTTGTAATGAGCTTTGAGGAGGGATTTAGGTTTGATGATAGAAAAAATATTGAAAAATTTAAAATTGATATTAAAAAAGCGATAAATGACCTAGTTTTGTTTTATGTAGAGCAAATGCTTATAAAGGGCTATTTTCATGCTGATCCTCATCCCGGAAATGTCTTTATAAATAAAAAATCACAGATAATTTTACTTGATTTTGGCATGGTAAAATCAGTATCAAATGAAACTAGACTTAACATAATCTCACTTTTAAAAGCTGCAAATGAGCAAAACTATGAAGAGTATATCACCGCTTGTAAAAATCTTGGAATTAGTGCTTATGAAACACCGACTACGATGCTTGCTGAGTTTGTAGAACAAATTTTTGATATATTTTCAAATGACTCACTAAGCAAAACAACAATGCAAGATTTAGCCTTTGAAGTTATGGCAAATACCGCTAAATTTCCCTTCAAACTCCCAGCTGAAGCTATCTATATCCTAAGAGTAAGTGCCATTATAGAGGGTCTTGGTACTAGCTATTTAGAAAATTTTAACGGTATAAAAGACATACTTCCAATCTTAGTTAAAAATATTCCACGAGCAGTTGGTGCAAAAGAGACTTTAGTTGATACTATATTTGATGAATTACAAGAGTTTCCACAAAACTTACACTATATAAAAACAAGTTTTAATAAGATAAGTTCGGGACAGATAGAAACAAATATCTCTAAATCGCAACTTGAATACTTTAAAAAGGTAATTGATGAAAAGGTTGTAGAACTAATTTTTGGACTAATTTTAATCCTAACTTCATTTTTCATCTTACTTTTAGACAGAGATTTTAAATTTATAGCCACTGCTTTTTTTATAGCTGGTGTTTTAAGGCTAATTTATAAAAAATAGTTTTAAAAAAAATTAATCAAAAAGAGTAATTAAATAATCTTTGTTTTCGAATTTAACACTCTCAACTCTAACATCATATAGTTTTGTTAAGTTACTAGGCGTTAAAACATCATCTGTGTTACCAAATTCATAACTTAAATCATCATATAAAATCAATGTTTTATCGGCTATTGCGTGGGCATGATTTGGATTGTGTGTAGTGAAAATAACAGTTAAATTTAACTCTTTTTTTAGATTTTTTATAAGTGATAAAACTTTGTTTTGATTTTTTAAATCCATTGCACTAAATGGCTCATCAAGTATTAAAATTTTGTTATTAGGAACAATTGCACGGGCAAGTAAGACAAGCTGTTTTTGACCTCCTGATAAAGTGGCATATAATCTATTCTTTAATGATAAAATCCCTAAAATTTCAAGTGCTTTTTCACTTTTTTCGTAATCATTTTTTGATGGTGTTTTGAATAAAGAAATTTTACTAGCTAAGCCCATTAAAACAACATCTATCACACTATAATTAAAATTTAAAGAGAGATTTTGACTAAGATATGAAAAACTTTGATTTATATTAACTTCTCCAATTTTTGGCTCTAAGATATCTATTAAATTATACAGCAAAGTGCTTTTACCTTGTCCATTTAGTCCTAAAATAGCTAAAGTTTCATCTTCATTTAAACCAAAAGATAAATCTTTAAAACAAAATTTATCTTTAGTATAGAAATAGCCCAAATTTAAAGCTTTAATTAGCATACTTATGATTCCTTTTTAATAAATATGCAAAAACTGGTGCTCCAATAAGTGCTGAAATTATCCCTATTGGAATCTCGCTTTGTGATAGAGTTCTAGCTAAATTATCAACTAAAAGCATAAAAATCATACCTATTATAAACGCCGTAGGAATACTTTTGATATGATTTGCCCCACATAAAAGCCTTGCAATATGCGGCACAATAAGTCCCACCCAGCCAATATTTCCACTAATACTTACTTGTGTTGCTACAAGTAATGTTGCAAGAATTAATATAAATGTTCTTAAAAAATTTATATTAATCTTTAGAGCCTTTAAGTCCTTTTCATCAAGACTTAAAAGATTAAAACGCCACCTCATTAAAATCAACATAACTATACAAGGAAGTGATACAATAAGTAAAATTTGAAGTTTGTCATAACTAGATGTTACAAAGCTTCCCATTAGCCAAAATACAATGTTTGGAAGTACATCTTCATTATCGGCTAGAAATTGCGTAAGACTTATCAAAGCACCGAAAAATCCATTTATAATAACACCTGCTAAAATTAATGTATAAATTGATGAATTTCTAACAAAATGCGCAATAAAAAATAAAATAGCTAAACCTAAAATTCCAAAACCAAATGCAAAAACTATAAGCCAAAATGCACCCAAACCAAATAATAAAGCTAAGCAACCAC
Organism: Campylobacter ureolyticus; assembly: GCF_027277485.1. Classification (GTDB taxonomy): domain Bacteria; phylum Campylobacterota; class Campylobacteria; order Campylobacterales; family Campylobacteraceae; genus Campylobacter_B; species Campylobacter_B ureolyticus_B. The sequence goes on from NZ_JAPXGQ010000002.1 coordinate 26,918, forward strand.
CAAATGAGGCAGCTGTACTTACACCAATAATTTTTGGATCAACCAATGGATTTTTAAAAAGACCTTGCAAGCAAATTCCGCAAAGTCCTAAAATGCCACCACAAATACTTGAAATTAAAATTCGTGGCAGCCTAATATCAAAAATAGCTGTTTTAATAGTGCTTTCACTTTGGCTAAAAACAGCACTTAAAATTTCACCAAAATTTGCACTAATTTGCCCTATTCCAAGTGAATATAATGCAAATAAAATCCAACAAACAGCTAAAAATAAAAATTTAGAATTTAGCAAAAAAATCCTTTAAATTTTACTTTCCATCATACTCGAATTGATAAAATTTCTTATAATACTCTTTGACCTTTTTATCTAAATCAAAATCTTTAAAAATATCTGGATAAAGTTTTTTAGCTATCCAAAATTCACCAATACTCATGGCCTCAGGTGTTGGATAACCCCAAGCTTTAGCATATTCTGGCATTAAATAAATTTTGTTATTTTTTATAGCATCCAAATTTTTTAATGATTTATCATTTTTTAACTCATCAACAACACTTGAATATCTTGCTTGAACAAAAATTATATCAGGATTCCAAGATAGTATTTTTTCAGCAGAAACTTGTTTGTAGCCTTTTATATCTTTAGCTGCGACATTTTCACCACCAGCGCGTTTAAAAATTATACTTGTATATTTTCCACTACCGTATGTTTGGTATTTAGGATTTGCCATATAAAGTTTAATTTTATCTTTTATGTTTTTAGTATATTCTTTTAACTCATTTTGTGAATTTTTTATGTAAGTAACGAGCTCTTTTGCGTTATCTTCTTTATCTGCAATTTTTCCAAGAAGCATAATTCCTTCATAAAGTCCATTATCGTATGAATACTCTTCATCTTCAAACTCAGGATTTACACTATCTTTTCCCGCACTACTATCTTTAAAAAAGCTCATCATAACTACAGGAATTTTTAATTCTTCTAGTTTTTCAATATAGCTCTTATCAATATAATTTGTAACGATAACAACATCTGGTTTTAAATTTAAAATACTTTCAAAATTTATAGTCTTTAAATCACCTGGTGTTGGAAGTTTATCAATACCATTAAAAAGCCTTTTATAGTCACTTCCAAGACGTTTTTCCCAGCTTTGCAAAACACCAACAATTTTATCCTTAGCACCTATTTGAACTAAAACATTTAAGCTTTGGTGCTGTAAAACCACTATCTTATCTACCTTATCTGGTAAGACTACTTCTCTATTTAATTGATCTTTAATTACACTTGCGTAAGTAAAGGTAATAAATAGCAATAAAACTGATAAAATCTTTTTCATAACTTATCCTTTCTAAGAAATGAAGTTATTATAATAATTTAGACATTAAAAAATCATTAAATTTAATTCTAAATTAATTTTTATACTTAAAGTAATATTAGAAATTATCTTACTTTTTTGCTAATATTTTCATAAGCTTTTTTTGCCCTAGCTTTTGGATTATCTATTAAAAATTTAGTTGAGTTTTTATCATAATTTTCATTTATTATATCCTTTACTAGAAAAACTTTTATAGTTTTTTTGCCGTTTTCAAAAACTGGATTTATCCATAAAGGATTATAAAAAACATCAACTATTTTAGTAGAATTCTCATCTTTTGATATTAAAATTTCATAAGCAATGCTTTGCTCGCTTTCGATATTACCAATCGTTTCAACTCTTTGATTTGATATAAAATTTCCACAAGAATACGCTATAAAGCCATTTTGATTATACCACGCAATCTCTTGTGAAACATGAGGATGATTTCCAATGACAGCATTTGCGCCAAAACTAATAATTTTTTTAGCTAAATTTTGCTGATTTTTGTTTGAATAGCTTTGATACTCTACACCCCAATGTGGAAAAACAATAATAAAATCAGCCCCATAGCTTAAAAGTTTATCAATATCACTTTTAATTTTTTCTTCATCTAAGAAATTTAATAAACTTTTTTCTTCAGAATTTAGTGAGTTTTCAAGCCCATTATAGCCATACGAGTAACTTAAAAGCCCTATTTTAACACCTTTTACTTCTAAAAGTTTAAATTTCTCATCCTTGCCTGTACCAAAACCAAAAAGTCCGGCATTTTCTATAGCCTTATTTGTCGTTAAAATACCGTCTATTCCGCCATCAAGAGCGTGATTATTAGCTGTTGATAAAGCATGAAAACCAGCATCTTTTAATGCTTTAAAAATTTCAGCTGGAGTATTAAAAAGTGGATATCCCTTATAAATTAAATTTGGATTTGATGAGCTTTCAAAATTTCCAATAACTAAATCAGCACTTTTTAAAAAATATTTAATATTGCTAAACTGTGCAGAAAAATCAAATCCGCTATTATTTTCATCATAAAATCTAGCATAATCAAGTTGTGGTTTATGTGTCATAATATCACCAGTAACAATGATTTTAACAACACTTGCAAAAGTAAAATTTATAAATAAAATTAAACTTAAAAAAAATTTCAAATTTCAACCTTAAAAAATTAATTTGCGATGTATTCAACAAATAAAATATTTGAACGTTGTACTATATTCATAATTAGCAACAATAACTTAAAAGATTTCATATAAAATTTGGTGCATCGTTTGAAAACAGGATTAAATCCCCAGCTTTTGTTTTTTCACTTAATGCTTTTATAAGATCATTTTTATCTTTTAAAATAATCAGTTTATTTTTATCACAAATTTCACTAAAAATCTTTGCATTTAATTCACCAGTTACGATAATTAAATCAAAAATTTCATTTATAATTTTTGCTAAGTTTTCATTCATCTGTTTTGTGGCTTCTACTATTCCTGGAGTTACGACAACTTTATTCCCATCATATTCTCTAACAAGATCATAGCTTGCACTCATGCCTTCAAAATTGCCATTAAAGCCATCATCTATTATAAATTTAGGCGTTTTCGATATAATTTGAAGACGGTGCTCTACACTTTTTAAATTTTGAATTTTTAATTTTATTTCATCTATTTTTAAACCTAAAAATTTTGCCACACATATACAAACTGCTAAATTTGAAGCATTAAAACTACCTAAAATTGGTGCATAAAATTTATAACTTTCATCAAATTTCATATCAAAACTAACACCATCTAAATTCGCTTTGATATTTTGCAAACAATCATCATAAATAACTATTTTATCATCATCTTTTTTTAAGGTTGAGCTATGTAAAAAAGCCTTTTTAAGTCTTGCTGAGTTTAAAGCTTCAAGTTTTGTTTTTCTTATATTATCAACACTTTTAAAATATTCAATATGCTGACTTCCTATCTCACCTACAACAACAATTTGTGGTTTTAAAAATTTTGTTATCTCATCAATATCACCATTTTTCCTAGCGCCAGCCTCTGCTATGTAAATTTGCACATCGCTATTTAAATTTTCATTTATGTCTTTTACTAAGCCCATTAATGTATTTACACTTCTTGGGGTCTTATAACAATTAAATTTTTCATTTAAAATTTGATATAAAAAATTTTTAATACTTGTTTTTCCATAGCTTGCAGTAATTTGTATGATTGTTAAATTTGGCATACTTTCTAATTTTTTTTGTGCTTTTTGCATATAAATTTTCGCATTTAGCTTTTCAAAGCAAAAACTTATAAAAAATGATAAAAACAAAGGTGCAAAGATTGGAAGAACAAATGCTTTTTTAAATAAAATAATATCTAAAAACAGAGTTGTTAAAATTAAAATTAAAAAAAATCTTTTAACTCTTGAGGTGAAAACTAATTTTTTATCAAGTTTTTTATGCCAAAAAATAAGACTTGGTAACAAAATAATATAAAAATATATAAAAAATAAATTTTCATTTATAAGCCTTAGCCCAAAATAACAACATATTGGAATAAATAAAAAAATCAAATGCCAAAGAGGTTTAGTAAAATGAAAAAATACCCTTTCAAATTTATAAGAAAACCATTGAAGAGTTGTTATAAGGTAAAAACCTAGAGATAATATTAATAAAAAATGTGTAAAAAATTTTAAAAAAATCATTTTTTATCCTCTTCTTTTTTAATTTCTTTTAAAACTTTTTGAACTTTATATTTATAAATATCGCTAAATCTAATCGCTCTTTTTTTACTTTTTTTTAGCTCATCTTGAGTTAAATCAATATTTTTTGTGTCATTTTCCACACTTTTTTCAGATTTATTTTCTAAATTTTGCGTATCTTTATCTGTTTTATTTATGCTTTGTTTTTCACTTTTAAAGTTATTATTTTCAACCTCTTTATAGTTTTCATCTTTTGGTATTTTTTCATCTAAATTAGGCTTATTATCTATTTTTTTTCTTTTTACAACATCACTTACTAAAACTAAATCTTGCACAACTTCATTATTAGATAAATCTTTTTCATCTTTTTTTAAATCATTTTCATCTATAACTATTTCATCTATTTTTTTATCATCATCGCTATTGTTAGCTTTTTTTGCTTTGCTATCTTCTTTAAATTCATTTTCTTGATTAAAATCTTTATTTTTCTCTAAACTTGTAGAAGTCTCTTTTTTTTCTATATCTTCATCTAATTTGCTATCTTTTTTTTGTCCCTCAACAACATCTTCATTTTTTTTATCATCTTGATATTCTCTTTCATAGACTTCTAGGACCTCATAATCATCATCTAATTTATCATAAATAAATTTATTTCCAATAATTGGACCTTGTATGGTTTGGTTATTTTTATTTTTTATTTTAATTTCATTTTTTACATTTATTTCATCAAGATTTTTTGTTTTATTGAAATCATTTGCTAAGATTAAATCTTCTTCATCTTTTTTTTGATTTAGCTCATTTGTTTCTTTATTTTCGTTGTCATTTTTTACTGTATCCATATCTTCTTTACAGTCTTCATCTTTTTCTTGGTTATCAGTTATTTTTTTATTGTTTGTATTTTCACTGTTTTTTTTAGAATCATTCGTTTCGTATTCTCGCTCATGAACTTCCAAAACCTCATAATCATCATCAAATTCATCATAAATAAATTTTTTATCATCACTTGATTTATCTATTTTTAATTCACTGTTTTCATTTTTTTTACTAATACTTTTAAAATTATTCTCTATGGTATCTGAAATAAATTTAGCATGTATCAAAAAGAAAAAGTGATCTCCTGCAAGTGGAAAAAACTCACTATTTTTAATTAGCCTATTTATCATTTTACCACTTTCAAGACTTACAGCTTTATCACCCTCACCCCAAAAAATAAGAGTTTTGGATTTTGTTTTTGAAAAAATCTCTCTAAAGTCCTCATCTACTACATTTTTTAAAGTATCATACATAACCCTACTCATCCCTGCGACATCTTTTGTAGCAAAGAGTTTATAAAGTCCTGCAAAACCAAAAATTTTTAAAAATTTATAAAGTTTTATTTTAAATTTTACAATAAAAGGTTTTTTTTCAACAATTCCAGCAGTACTTAAAAGAACTAAATTTTCTGGTCTTAAAAGAGTTGCTATCTTACCACCAAAGCTATGACCCATAATAATATCTGGTTTTAGTTTTAATGAATTTAAAAAAACTTGAATAATTTTTTTGTATTTTATAGAATCAAGTTCATAAAAAATATCACTTTTCCCAAAACCTGGTAAATCTATATAAATTTGCTTAAATTCATTAAGGTAAGAGCCAAAAGCTTTTATCATTATCTCTTTATTTGCACCCCAACCATGAATTATTAAAATAGATTTTTCTTTATCTGGATTTTTAACTTCATAGCTAATTCTATAGGTTTTTGCTAAGTATGAAATTTCTCTAATTGCCATCTTTGTGCCTTTTTTGTGAATATACTATATCCAAAAGCTCAACAGCACGCTCTAGTCTTTCATACTCCTTTAAGCTAAGCATAACAGCTTCAAATTTGTTATTTTTTACAATAACAGCTTTTTTAAGCTCACCATCACTCACTTTTGATAAAACCGCACTAAAATTCCTTACAACTTCGGTTGCAGTATAAATTTCATCTTGTTTAAAACTAGGCATCTATAACCTTTTACATAAAATTATATGTAAAATTTATCATATTTTTAGTTAATTTTTACTTATAAACAGAAATTGATTTTACATAGTTATAATTTATATCTATTTTTTTATAATTTGGTAAACTTCTAGCTAAATCATAAAGTCTATCCTCAAAGTTATCAAACAAATAATGGGCTAAACTTCCTGGATTTGTATTTATCTCATTTAGATAAATTTCATCATCAATTATAAAAAAATCACATCTTATAAGGCTTCCATCAAATCCATATGAGTAAATTTTAGAAAAAGCTTTTCTTAATTTTTCTTTTAATTTTTCATCTAAATTAGCTTCTTTTATGGTCTTACTATCACTAAATCTCAAGTATTTTTGATCAAAATCTAAAAATTCATCTTTATTTGGCTCCTCTATCATAGAAAATTCCATCTTTGAGTCTGCTTTATAGCCAGCTAAATTACATTCTCTAACACCTTCAAAAAAAGGCTCAACTAAAAGCGTATCATCAAACTCAAAACTCTTATCAAGTGCATATGTAATCTCACTCTCATCTTTAACGATGCTTATACCAATACTACTTCCAAGAGTTGCTGGCTTTAAAATAAAAGGAGGTTTTATAGTTATTTCTTCATTTCTTTTTAAAATTTGATAATTAAGAGTTTTTACTCCTGTTATATTTGCTAAAAATTTAGTTAAAACTTTGTCGTAGCTTAAAATTGCTGGTTTTAATCTTGTGCCTATAAATTTAACATCAAAAAATTCAAAAAGAGATGCTAGTTTTCCATCTTCTCCATCACATCCATGTATTAAATTTACATAAACTTGAACATCTATTTTTTTGCTACTAAAAGCACCTTCGCTAAAAAAACCACCATTTTTAAGTATAAGTTTTTTTGATTTTTTATACTCAAAACTACTAAAGTATGTAGCTTTCATATTTTTTGAATCTATTAAGTAAAAATCCCTATCTTTATCGCAAAAAATAAATTTGATATCTTTTTTTAATACATCCTTTAAAGTTATAGCTGATACTATGCTTATCTCATGCTCATAACTTTGTCCACCAAATACAAGTCCTAAATTCACTATTTTTCTCCTTATTTATGCTAATTTTTTTAATGCTTCTTTTATAAGATCTGCTGTATTTTGAGCTTTGCAAGATGGTAAAATTTTAAGAATTTTATCTCTCTTAAAACCTAGGCTTTCTAAAGCCATTATGCTTTCACTTTTATAACTTTCTAAGCTTTGGCTACTTATTAATTTTGCATCACTTAATTCTGCTATTATTTTTCTAGCAGTTTTAAGACCAATACCAGGAACTGTTGTAAGAACCTTTGTATCACCATTTATAACAGCACTTGCAAAATCAGAATATTTCAAAGTAGAGCAAACTGCCATTGCAGTACTTGCACCAACACCGCTTACTTTTAAAAGAATTTCAAACATCATCTTTTCATCACTATCTTTAAAACCATATAATAAATTTGCATCTTCTCTAACGATTTGTTTTATTAATAAAGCTGTTTCTTCGCCCTTTACAAGGGTTGCTGAGCAATTTAATGAAATGATAATTCCATAGCTTATCCCGTTATTTAGTTTTATTACCGCCATACCAGGCTCTAATTTAGTTAAAACACCTTCAATCTCAACTATCATTTTTTTCCTTTAAATTTCTATTTTATCTCTTTAATAAGCTTATTTAAGGCCTCATTTACTGAAATATCCATATATTTTAAAATCGTATCAGTTGAAGGATCTGGCACAAAAGTGTGGTTTTTAATAACGCCTGATTTTAAAATTTCTGAGTTTTTAACAAGCTCATATCCTAAAATAACTTCAGCTTGATCAAAATTTACTTGCAAAGACAAAAGTGAAGTATTTAAAACTAACGCATCTTTTGTAGGTCTAAAAATTTGTTCAAATTCACATTGAGATGAAACCGCACTAACAATTCCTTTATAAACCATCTCACTTGGTGTTGTAATATATTTCGCATCATCAACATAAATTATATTATTTTTACCATCTACAATTAAAATATTTCTACTATCGGCTAAATTTAGAGCTTGTATATTTGCAACATAAATTCTTTTTGAATTTTGCAATTTATTATTGCAAACCTCACCTTTATAGGTCATTTCATAGTATCTTACAGGATTTGCTTTTTTACCTAAACAGCCACCTAGTAAAACAGATACGCAAATTATTAATAATATCTTTTTATACATTTTCTTCCTTTTATTTTAATCTAATGTTTGAGATCTTTTTTGCTTTTGAGTATCTCTAAAAAAGAAATCATATGGATCATCTTCTAACCTAAATAGAGCATTTTGAAACTCTCGAAGCATTTTTTTAAATTCCATTAAAGTCAAAGATGTTTCATGTAAGGTAGGAGATAATATTTCTTTTATATCATAATTTCCATTTTCTAAATCAGAGTTTATCAAATTTAAGGTTTTATTTAAATTAAGAGCTGTTTTATTTGCATTTTTTGCAAAATTATCTGCATTTTTAACTAATTCATTAAAATTTTTTAAACTTTCATCGATGTCTGATTTATCAATCTTTGCTAAAATTTCATCAAGACTTTTTAAAATGGAATTTAACTTAGCAAAATTTTCAGCATTGCTTAAATTTGAAGCTGTTAAATTTATAGAGCTTAAGGTTTGTTTTAAATTTTGTAGATTTTCATCATCTAAAACTGAGTTTATTTTTTTAATTGCCTCACTAACTCCAGTTGTTATAGCTTTTGCCTCGGAGTTAAACTTACTTAAAAAACTTTTATCTAGGTATAAAATTGGCTTTTCATTTTTAGAAAAACTCTCACCATCTCCTTTTGATAAATTTAATGTAGTAAGTCCGCTAAGACCTTGAATTTCAGTGGTTGCAATACTATTTTTCTTGATAGGAAAATCATTTTGAACATCAATTGCTATCTCAATTATTCCGTAATCACTACCTTTTGCAAAATTTATATCTTTTACATATCCAGCTGGAACTCCTATATATTTTACCGACGAACCTTCTTTTAGTCCATTTGGAAGCTCTTTTGTGTGTATATAATAGGTTGTATAATGAACATTTGAATCAGATCTTGTAGTCATCCACCAAACAAAACAAATAGTTAAAATTCCTACTAAAGTAGTAAAAATTCCAACAATTGTAAAAGAGTTTTTATTTTCCATCTAATTTTCCTTATTTCTGCTATCAAAAAGTTCTTTTAAAGGATTATTTTCAAAATTTTTAACTTCTTCTACATTTCCTTCAAAAGCTACTTTTTTATTATCAATTATTAAAAACCTATCAAGTATATTAAAAATAGAGTCACTATCATGAGTTACCATACCAACTGTTATTCCTAAACTATCTCTTAAATTAACTATTAGTTCATCCATTCTTCTTGCACTTACTGGATCAAGTCCTGAGTTTGGCTCATCTAAAAAAAGTACTCTTGGGCTTAGAACCAAAGCTCTTGCAAGAGCAACTCTTTTTTTCATACCGCCACTTAACTCACTTGGAAAAAGATTTGCCGCATCTTCTTTTAGGCCTGTTTTTTTTAGCCAAAACATAGAAATATCCTTAATATCATCTTTACTTAAAAAGCTATATTCTCTAAGTAATACTCCAATATTGTCAAGCACATTCATAGATGAATAAAGTGCACCAAACTGAAACATAACACCTGTTTTAAGCTTTATCTCTTCTCTTTGTTTTATATTAAGAGACCATAAGTCTTTATCAAACATGTAGACTTTTCCTTGGCTTGGCTCTTTTAAATAAATTAAAGTTTTCATTAGGGTTGTTTTGCCACTACCACTTCCACCTAAAAAGCCATAAATTTCGCCCTCTTTGATATGAAAGCTAGCATCTTTGTGAATCAATCTATCACCATATTTTATAGTTAAATTTTTAGCTTCTATAAACATTATAAATCAACTTTAAGAAAAAATATAGCAAATAAACAATCAATTAAAATAACCCAAAATATCGCATTTACAACACTTTTTGTAGTAAGCTTTCCAATGCTTGATGTACTTCCAGTTACCTCAAAACCTCTTAAACATCCTATTAAAGCTATTGCCATCCCAAAAAATGGTGCTTTTACAAGTCCAATATAAAAATGTTTTATTTCAACTAAATTTTTAAGTCTATCAAAATAGATTGAAAAATCAATTTCTAAATAGTAATATGAAACTAGCATTTGACCAAAAATACTTGCCATATCTGCTAAAAAAACAATGAATGGCATAATAATAATCATCGCTAAAATACGTGGAATAACTAAATTTATAAATGGATCAAAACTCATTGTTTTCATCGCATCAATTTCTTCTGTTATTTTCATAACACCAATCTCTGCAGTAAAAGAAGATGCACTTCTTCCAGCAACTACGATAGCTGCTATTAATGGGCTTAGCTCCCTAAAAGTAAGCATTCCCATAATTTCAACTATAAAAAGTGTCACACCAAAATCAGCAAGCATTTCTGAGCCTATATAAATAAGCACAACTCCTATTAAAAATGAGGTTAAACAGACTATAAAAACTGCATTAATCCCCGCATCTTTACAGACATTTGAAATAGCCTTAAACCTAAGTTTTTTTAAATTTAAAAGATTATAAAAAGATTTTAAACTAAGCTCGCCAAAAAAACTTAGAAAACTTAGAAAGCTTAAATATGCACCATAAACTGAAATTCCAACTTCTTCAAAAAAATTTTTTTTCTTAAATTTATATGTCTTTTTAGGGATGTCATCTTTTATTAGTGAAAATATAGAATCAAATTTTTTATTTGAGTTTGCAAAATTAATTTCTAAATTATTTTTTAATGCAAATTTATAGATAATTATAGCAATAGCATAGTCCATACTCTTTAAATTGGAAAAATCAAAAGTAACTTTATCTTTAAGATTTTTCATATCTTTTTTTATAAGAGAGATAGTTTTTTTGCTAACTTTATAATCCCAAATTCCATTTAAAAAAATAACTGAATTCTCAACACTAAAAGAGCTTTCTTGCAAATTTAACCTTAAATAAAAAAATAAGGTTAATTATACTATAATATTTCTTTACTTTAAATTAATAAATAGGTAGTTAAATTTGGCTAAAAAAAGGGTTTTTGCAGGGTTTTTTACAAATAGCATAGGAATATTTGTTTCTAGAATTTTAGGGCTTTTTAGAGACCTTTTAACAGCTAGTGTTTTGGGTGCTGGAGTTTGGAGTGATATTTTCTTTATAGCATTTAAATTACCAAATTTATTTAGAAGGTTATTTGGCGAGGGTGCTTTCACACAAGCTTTTTTACCAGGGTTTGCTCAAGCTAAAAAAAAGGCTATTTTTGCAACAACTGTTTTAATAAAATTTACTGTTTTTATACTGTTTTTAACTCTTCTAGTTAATGTTTTTGCTCCACTGTTTACAAAATTTTTAGCCATTGGATTCAATAAACAAACTATAAATTTAGCAGTTCCTTATGTAAGAATAAATTTTTGGTATTTAACTTTTATATTTTTAGTTACACTATTTGCCTCGCTTTTGCAATATAAAGATCACTTTGCAACAACAGCCTTTTCAACAGCACTACTAAATATCTCAATGATAATATCTTTAGTTTTAGCAAAAGGAAAAGATGATGAAACTATAGTGTTATATCTTAGTGTAGGCGTTGTAATTGGTGGAATAATGCAACTTCTTGTGCATTTATTTGCTTTAAAAAAACTAAAATTATTAAGATATTTTGGTGTTGGAATCACTGCATTAAAAAAAGGAAAAAAAGCTGATACAAAAGGCTTTTATAAAAATTTTTTTCACGGAGTAATTGGCTCAAGTGCAGCACAAATTGGGGCTTTTATAGATACTTGGTTTGCAAGTTTTTTAGCTTTTGGAAGTATAAGCTATCTATACTATGCAAATAGAATTTTCCAGCTTCCTCTTGCTCTTTTTGCTATTGCACTATCAACAGCACTTTTTCCAAAAATTGCAAAGACAATAAGTAAAAATGATGATAAAACTGCTTTGATTCTTCTTTCTAAAGCATTTCATCTACTTTTTGCCTTGCTTTTATTCTCTACAATTGGTGGTGTTATTTTAAGTAAAGAAATAATTTGGCTTTTGTTTGAAAGAGGTGCTTTTACAAGAAGTGACACTGTAAATTCAATGTTTGTTTTAAGTATGTTTATGATTGGACTGCTTCCTTTTGGACTAGCTAAAATTTTTTCGCTCTGGCTTTATGCAAAAAATAAACAAAATATAGCTGCAAAAATTGCAATCAAAAGCCTTATTTTAAATATAATAAGCTGTTTTTTACTTATAAAACCTTTAGGTGCAGCAGGCTTAGCACTAGCTAGCTCAATTGGTGGTTTTTACCTGTTTATTATGAATTTAAAAGAGTTTGGCTTTAGAAATTTTTTAGATATAATAAACCCTAAAAAAATCTTTATAATACTTGCTTTATGCTCAATAGAGGTTTTATTGCTTTTAGTTTTTAAGGAAATAATTAATGATTATATTTGATAGTGTTATGAAAAAAAAGGTAAATTTTGAACCTATTGATAAAAATATTGTAAGAATTTATCTATGCGGTCCAACAGTTTATGATGATGCCCATTTAGGACATGCAAAAAGTGCAGTTAGTTTTGATTTACTAAGAAGAGTTTTTATAAATTTAGGTTACGAGGTTAAATTTGTAAGAAATTTTACTGATATAGATGATAAAATTTTAAATAAAATGAAAACTAGCGGCAAAAGCTTAGAAGATATCACAAATTTTTATATAAAAAGATATTTGGATGATATGGATAACCTAAATGTCTTAAGGCCTGATTTAGAGCCAAAAGCGACTGAAAATTTGGAAAATATAATTGAATATATTTCAAAATTATTAGATAATGGCATGGCTTACAAAATAAAAGATGATGGCATTTATTTTGATACAAAAAAAGACAGTAAATATCTTAGTTTAAGCAAAAAAAATAGCGATGATGCAGCTATAGCAAGAGTAAAAAGTAATGAATTAAAAAAAGATCCAAAAGATTTTGTTTTATGGAAATTTGATGAGTTATGGTATGAAAGTCCTTTTGGAAAAGGAAGACCAGGTTGGCATACAGAGTGCGTTGCTATGATAAAAGCTCATCTTGATTCAAACAATAAATTCTACTCAATTGATATTCATGCAGGAGGAATGGATCTACTTTTTCCACATCATGAAAATGAAGCTGCGCAGTGTAGATGTGGTGAGTATAAAAATCTTTCAAAATACTGGATGCATAATGGCTTTATTCAAATAGACAATCAAAAAATGAGTAAAAGTTTAAATAATAGTTTTTTTATAAAAGATGCCTTAAAATTAGTGCCTGGTGAGGCTTTAAGATTTTATCTTCTAAGTTCACACTATAGGGCAAATTTTAACTATAGCTTAGAAGATTTAAAAGCCTCTAAAAAAAGACTTGATAAAATTTATAGACTTTTACAAAGAGTTGATAACTCCAAGATAGGAGAGTTAAATTTAGAGTTTAAAGATGAGATAATAAAAGCTTTAAGCGATGATTTGAATACCTCAAAAGCTTTTGCCGCAATTGATGATTTTGTAAATTTAAGTAACGATTTTTTAGATAAATTCCCAAAAGACAGATCTAAAAAAGGCGAAATTTTAGCAAATTTAGGGTTTATTAAAAATATTTTTGGAATTCTAGAAGATAAAAATTACTTTAAATTTGGCGTAAGCAATGAACAAAAAGAGGAAATTGAAAATTTAATAAATCAAAGATATGAAGCAAAAAAAGAAAGAAATTTTATAAAAGCTGATGAGATAAGAGATAAATTATTAAAAAATGGAATTTCTATAATGGACACGCCAAATGGCACAAGCTGGGAGAAAATTTAAATGAAAAAAAGCGAATTAAATAAAGGCTTAAAAGAAGTTTTTAAAAGATTTTTGCCTTACATAAAAAACTATATACCACAATTTTGTTTTGCAATAATAGGTATGATTATGGCAGCAGCTGGAACATCGCTAACTGCATGGCTTATAGAACCTGTTTTAAATAAAATTTTTATAGAAAAAAATGAAAATTTACTATATATTTTACCTTATGCAGTTATTTTTGTATATTTTATAAAAGGAGCTGGTGGGTATATGCAAAGATATTTTACCGTTTATATAGGTCAAGATATTATACGAGAATTTAGAGAAAAAATGGTAAAAAATCTAACTAATTTGGATATGAAATTTTTTAACGAAATACGCACAGGTGAACTAATAAGTAGAACTATAAATGACATCGATAGAATTAGAAATATAGTATCAAATATGATACCTGAGTTTTTTACAAATTTACTTACCATTATTGGTCTTTTAGGTGTTGTAATTTACCAAAGTCCAAAACTTGCTTTTTTTGCTTTAATCATACTTCCGGCAGCTATTTACCCACTAAGCTTATTAGCAAAAAAAATGAAAAAAATATCAAGAGAGTCCCAAGAAAAAACATCTGATATAAGCTCAGTTTTAAGCGAAATTTACACAAATATAGAGATAATTAAAGCAAATAACACAGAAGAAAAAGAGCTAAATAGATTTAAAAAAGAAAATAATAAGTTTTTTAAACTAAACTTAAAATCAGTTAAAATAAACGAACTCGTAAGCCCGTTAATGGAGACTTTGGGTTCAGTTGGAGTTGCAGTTGTTATAATCGTTGGTGGAAAAAGCGTTATTGATGGCACAATGAGCGTAGGAAGTTTCTTTTCGTTTTTAACAGCACTTTTTTTACTTTATACCCCAATTAAAAAAATATCAAGTCTTTACAATAACATGCAAGATGCAGTAGCTGCAAGTGAAAGAACATTTGAGCTAATTGATAAAACACCTTCAATTATTGGAGGAACTAAAAATTTTCCAAACGATGCAAAAAGCATAACATATCAAGATGTTTATTTAAAATATGGTGATAAAGATGTTTTAAAAGGCATTAGCTTTAGCGCTTATAAAGGCGAAATTATAGCCTTAGTTGGTGGAAGCGGAGGCGGAAAAACATCTATTATAAACACGCTTTTAAGGTTTTACGACATTAATAGCGGAAATATTTTGGTGAATAATAGCGATTTATATGAATTTAGCCTAAAAAGCTTAAGACAAAATATAGGACTTGTTAGTCAAAGAGTTTATATTTTCAACGACACGATTGCAAATAATGTAGCATATAGTGGTGAATTTGATGAAAAAAAAGTAATTAAAGCTTTGAAAATGGCAAATGCGTATGATTTTGTAATGAATTTAGAAAATGGTATAAATACCGTTTTAAATGAGTTTGGATCAAATTTAAGTGGTGGTCAAAGACAACGTATTGCAATTGCTAGAATGCTTTATAAAGACCCACAAATCATAATCTTAGATGAAGCAACATCGGCACTTGATAACACAAGTGAAAATGCAATTACAGAAGTCATAGAAAATATCAAACAAGATAAAATTATATTTGTAGTTGCCCATAGACTTACAACCATAAAAAATGCAAATAATATCCTAGTTTTAAATGAAGGAAAAATTGTAGGTTTTGGAAGTGAAGAAAAATTAAGCCTTGAATGTGATGATTATAAAAAACTTAAAGGCACTTTTAATTAAGAGAATTTAAAAGTAAGATTTGTTAGAATACCGTTTATTTAAAAAAGGAATAAATTTTGAAATATGAAACACTAAAAAAAATATTTTTTCAATTTGACCCTGAAAATGCGCATTCCTTAGCTATGAAAGGGCTTAGATTTGCCAACAATAATCCATGGATTTTAAATGTAGTTGGTAGAAATTATTTACAAAATGATGAAATTTTAAAACAAAATTTATGGGGAATTAACTTTGATAACCCCATCGGTTTAGCTGGAGGGTTTGATAAGGATGGTGTTGCACTAAAAGCTTTGCAAAGTCTTGGTTTTGGACATATTGAGTTTGGAACAGTTACACCAAAACCACAACCTGGAAATGAAAAACCACGTCTTTTTAGACTTGTAAAAAATGAAAGTATTCAAAATGCTATGGGCTTTAACAATGCAGGAATGGAAGTTGTTAAAAAAAATGTTTCGAAATTTTACCCACTAAATTCTGTTATAGTTGCAAATATAGGCAAAAATAAAATAACACCAAATGATGAAGCTTTAAATGATTATGAAATACTTGTAAAAGAATTTGATGAAGTTTGTGATATGTTTGTTGTAAATTTAAGCTCACCAAATACTCCAAATTTAAGAGATTTACAAGAAAGTGAATATATAAAAAAATTTTTTGAAACTTTAAAGCCATTAACTAAAAAACCAATTTTACTTAAAATTTCACCTGATTTTGCATACGATCAAGCTATTGAAATCTGCACCACAGCAGTAGAAAACAGAGCTGATGGGATAATAATAAACAATACAAGCATTGATTACTCTCTTTCACCAAATATAAAAGAACATAAAGGTGGTATTAGTGGAAAACTTATAACACATAAATCAAGAGAGCTTTTAAAAGCTATTTCTAAAGAATTATTTGGAAAAACAACTCTAATAAGCTGTGGAGGTATAGATAGTGCCGAGGAAGCTTATGAAAGAATTAAATATGGTGCAAGTTTAATTCAAATTTACACTTCTTTTATTTTTAAAGGTCCAACTATTGCAAAAGATATAAACGAAGGGCTTATAAAACTTCTTAAAAAAGATGGTTTTTCAAATATAAAAGAAGCTATCGGTATAGAAATAAAAAAATAAGAAGGGATAAATTTGTTACCAAAATATAATAAATTTATATTAAAAAACGGACTTGAAATTTATCATGTCCCTATGAATTTAGGAAGTGATGTTATTAGTGTAAATGTTATTTATAGAGTTGGTTCAAGAAATGAAACTATGGGTAAAAGTGGCATAGCTCACATGCTTGAACATCTAAATTTTAAATCAACTAAAAATAGAAAAGCTGGAGAATTTGATGCAATAGTTAAAGGTTTTGGTGGTATTAATAACGCATCTACAGGCTTTGACTATACGCACTATTTTATAAAATGCTCAAATAAAAACTTAGAAAAATCACTTGAATTATATGCCGATATAATGGAAAATTTAAACTTAAATGATGAAGAATTTCAGCCTGAGAGAAATGTAGTTTTAGAAGAAAGGCTTTGGAGAACAGATAATAATCCTTTTGGATATCTATTTTTTAGACTTTTTAATAATGCATTTATATATCATCCTTATCATTGGACTCCAATTGGGTTTAAAGATGATATTAAAAATTGGAGTATTGATGACATAAAAAGATTTCACTCAATATATTATCAACCTAAAAATGCAACTTTATTAATAGTTGGTGATATAGATGAAAAAACTGTCTTTAACCTATCAAAAAAATACTTTGAAAATATAAAAAATAGATGTGAAATACCAAATTTGCACACTTATGAACCAGTTCAAGATGGAGAAAAATCATTTGTTATTCATAAACAAAGTGAAGTTGAAATTTTAGGACTTGCATATAAAATTCCACCATTTAAACACAAAGATAGAATCAAATTTGAAGCGATAAGTCAATATTTAAGTGGTGGTAAAAGCTCACTTTTAAATAGAGTTTTAGTTGATGAAAAAAACTTAGCAAACCAAATAGATACTTACAATCTTTCAAGTATTGATGAAAATTTATTTATAATTTTTGCAGTTTGCAATCCAGGAATTAGTGCAGATGAATTAAAAAATGAAATTTTAAAACTCATAGAGGAACAAAAAGAAAATTTAATTAAAGATGATGAGATAGAAAAATTAAAAAATAGTGTAAAATCTGATTTTGTTTACTCGTTTGACAACACTAGTAAGGTTTCTTCAATATATGCAAACTATATAATGTGTGGTGATATAGATATGCTTTTTAACTATCAAGACGATATAAACTCACTTAAAAAAGATGATATAAAAGAAGCTTTTAAAAAGTATTTTAATAAATCAAATTTGACAATTGGTGTTTTAAAAAACGGACAAAAGGAGTAAAAGATGGAAAAAGCTATATTAAGTGGTGCCATGACAGCACTTATTACACCACTTAAAAATGGTGCTTTGGATGAAAATGGTTATGCAAGACTTATAAAAAGACAAATTGAAAATGGCATAAACGCAGTAGTTCCAGTTGGTACAACTGGGGAAAGTGCAACACTAACTCATGATGAACATAGAAGATGTATTGAAATAGCAGTTGATGTATGTAAAAATACAGGCGTCAAAGTTATAGCTGGTGCCGGAAGTAATGCAACCCATGAGGCGGTTGGACTTGCAAAATTTGCCAAAGAACATGGCGCGGATGCAATTTTATCAGTAGCGCCTTATTATAACAAACCAACACAAGAAGGACTTTATTTACATTACAAAGAGCTAGCAGCTTCAGTTGATTTACCTGTTCTTTTATATAATGTCCCAGGTCGTTGTGGAGTTGAAATTTCAACAGAAACTATAATTAGACTTTTTAATGATTGTCAAAACATAATTGGTGTAAAAGAAGCAAGTGGCAATATAGATAAATGTGTTGATTTATTAGCTCATGAACCAAGGCTTTGTGTAATAAGCGGTGAAGATGCGATAAATTATCCAATTTTAAGCAATGGCGGAAAAGGAGTTATATCAGTTACTTCTAACCTGCTTCCTGATTACACTGCAAAATTAACTAAATTTGCACTAGATAATGAGTTTTTAAAAGCAAAAGCAATAAATGATGATTTATACAATATAAATAAAGTTATGTTTTGCGAAAGCAACCCAATCCCTATAAAGGCAGCAATGTTTATAGCAGGATTAATCGATAGTTTAGAATACAGACTTCCTCTTTGCAAACCAAGTAAAGAGAATTTATTAAAAATAGAAAAAATAATGAAACAATATGATATAAAAGGATTTTAATGGATAATTTTTTTAAAAATAAAACGCTGGTTATAAGTGGTGGAACAAGAGGTATTGGAAGAGCAATAGTTGAAGAATTTGCACAAAATGGTGTAAATATAGCTTTTACATACAATTCAAATGAAGAGCTTGCAAAAGAAATTGAAAAAGAATTAGCCGATAAGTATGGCATAAAAGCTAAATCTTATCCTCTTAACATACTTGAGCCTGAAACATATAAAGAACTATTTTTAGAAATAGACAAAGACTTTGATAGAGTTGATTTTTTCATATCAAATGCTATTATCTCAGGTCGTGCTGTAGTTGGTGGATATACTAAATTTATGAGATTAAAACCTCGTGGAATTAATAATATATTTACAGCAACAGTAAATGCCTTTGTAGTTGGCGCTCAAGAAGCAGCAAAAAGAATGCAAAAAAATGGTGGTGGCTCAATTATCTCAATAAGTTCAACTGGAAATAGAGTATATATAGACAATTATTCAGGTCATGGAACATGTAAAGCAGCAGTTGAAGCTATGGTAAGATATGCAGCAACTGAACTTGGTGAGTTTAATATAAGAGTAAATGCAGTAAGTGGTGGACCAATAGAAACTGATGCTCTAAGAGCTTTTGTAAATTATGAAGAAGTTAGAGATAAAACAGCTGAGCTTAGTCCTCTTGGTAGAATGGGTCAGCCAACTGATTTAGCAGGAGCATGTTTATTTATCTGTTCAGATAAGGCTAGCTGGGTTACAGGACATACTTTTATAGTTGATGGCGGAACAACATTTAAATAATGATAAATTTACCAAATGCTTTAGCTATTATTAGGATATTCTTATCATTTTTATTTTTCTTTTTACTTGTAAATTTAGGTGAAATTTGCCCAAATTTACATACTAGTTGGATAAATTATTTTACAGTCGTTGTTTTTTTACTAGCATCAATTACTGATTTTTTTGATGGATATATAGCAAGAAGCTGGAATCAAATAACCAAATTTGGTGAAATAATAGATCCGTTAGCTGATAAAATGCTAACTCTTGCTGGATTTATAGGACTAATGTATTTAGGACGAGCAAACCCATGGGCAATTTATCTAATACTTATAAGAGAGTTTTTTATAACTGGATTTAGAGTTATAATGGCAAGTGATGGAGTAAAAGTAAGTGCTGGAATGGCTGGAAAAGTTAAAACTGTTTTCCAAATGATAGCAATTGTATTTTTAACCATGCAATGGTTTGGTGGCACAATTTTACTTTGGATAAGTGTATTTTTAACGCTTTATTCAGGATTTTTATATATTTTTGGATATGTAAAAGAGATAAAGCAAAGGAAAAAAAATAATGGATAAAAAAAACCTAAATTTAGCCATTGTTTTAGTGGTTTTAGCTGTAGCACTGTGGCATTGGGGGCCACTTTTTTTTGTAACTATTTTAGTCATTTCATTCTTGATTTTCTTTCATGAGCTTGGGCATTTTTTGGCAGCAAAACAACTTGGGGTTTGTGTAAATGTTTTTAGCATCGGTTTTGGAGAAAAAATTTATACTAAAAAATTTGGCTCTACAACTTATGCGTTAAGTGCGATTCCACTTGGCGGATATGTCCAGCTAAAAGGACAAGACGATGCCAACCCAGCACTTAAAAACTATGATAAAGATAGTTATAACACCCTAAGCCCTTTGGGGCGAATTTATATACTTCTTGCGGGACCATTTTTTAACCTTATTTTGGCATTTTTTATCTACATTGCACTTGGATTTATAGGTGTTGAAAAACTAGCCCCTGTAGTTGGAGAGGTTATGGAAAACTCAGCTGCTAAAAGTGCAAACATAATGCCAAATGATAAAATTTTAAGCATTGATGGCAAGCCTATCAAAGAGTGGGATGATATCTCAAAACTAGTTACATTACAAACCATGAATATAGAAATTTTAAGAGATAAAAAAGCCTTAAATTTAACTCTTACACCAAAAACAGGAGATGCCAAAACTTTGTTTGGAGAAGATATTAAAAAGCCACTAATTGGAATAACTCCAAAAGGCGATTTTATAAGAGTTTATCACAAAGGATTTAGTGCTATTCCATACGCTTTTAATGAAAGCCTTGAAGCCTCAAAGCTCATCATAGTAAGCCTTCAAAAGCTAGTAAGTGGCGTTGTTTCAGTAAAAGAAATGGGCGGAATAGTTGCAATTACCGATATCACAACAAAAGCAGCAAGCATAAGTTTATCGGTGCTTTTGGTATTGACAGCGCTTATTTCAGTAAATTTGGGTATTTTAAACCTCTTTCCAATACCTGTTCTTGATGGTGGGCATATAGTTTTTAACATTTATGAGTTCATCTTTAAAAAGCCAGTTAGTGATAGAGTTTTTGTGGGACTTAGTTACGCTGGAATGGCACTACTTTTCACGCTTATGGCATTTACTATCATAAATGATTTTTTAAGAATGTTTGGAGCATACAACTGATGAATTTAAACAAACTTTTAGATGAGATAAACGAGCTTTCAAATGGCAGAAAAGTTGAGCTCGTAGCAGTTAGCAAGTATGTCGGCTCAAAAGAGATCAAAGAGCTTTTTAATAAGGGTCAAATGAGCTTTGGAGAAAACAGAGTTCAAGATCTTGTTAAAAAAAGTGATGAGCTAAAAGAACTCAATTTAAACTGGCATTTCATAGGCACTTTGCAGACAAATAAAATAAATGCCCTTTTACAAATCCGCCCTACTTTATGGCAAAGTTGCAACTCCATAAAACTTGCACAAGCTGTAGATAAAAGGCTTAATTATAGGCTCGATACTTTGCTTGAGATAAATATAGCAGATGAAGATAGTAAAACCGGACTTGATATAAGCCTTACAAAGGAGAGCTATTGCGCCATAAAAGAGAGTTGTAAAAACCTCAATTTAAAAGGCATAATGTGCATTGGTGCCCATAGCGATGATGAGTTAGAAGTTGCAAAAAGTTTTGAAAAAGCTTATCTAATTTATGAAAGCTTGCAAAATAAAGGTGCTGAAATTTGCTCGATGGGAATGAGCTCTGACTATAAAATAGCTATAAAATGTGGCTCAAATATGATAAGAGTTGGAAGCTTACTATTTAAGTAAATTTGGAAGTGACAAAATGAGAATTTTAATCTGTTTAGTTTTGATTGTTGGTCTCTCCTTTTCAAAAGAGATAAGAAATTTTGATGATGCAAAAGAGTTTATAAATGATGGCATAAAAAAGGGATATTTTCCAAAAACAATCCTCTCTTTAGCTACACCCAAAGGCTCTTTAAAAGATCTAAATTTGCTTCCTAGAGATGAGATTATCTGTGATGAAACTACAGCTTGCAATGATGATAACTTAAACGCTCTTTTTATAATAGACAATGATGCAAACAACACCTTAGAATGTAGCGATTATAGTGACAATATCTTTATCCTAAACAGCGGTAACAACACGATAAATGGTGGCGGTGGCGATGATATATTTTTCCTTAGTAGTGGCAATGATATCATAACCAAACAAGATGGCTTTAATATATTTGTTTTTGAGAAAAACTGGGGAAATGATGAATTAAAGATATCAAATCGCCCTTTAGACTTTGTCTTAAAGATGAGTGGTAGAGAAAATATCTTGGGCTATGATGGAAGCTTTCCATTTGACTACTCCAACTTTATCATCTTTGGTAGTGGAATAAAAAAAGAAGATCTCGCATGGAGTGGCAATACACTAATCAACCTAAAAACCAACGATACTATTAAATTTACATCTGATAAAGGTGTGAATTTTTTATTTAAAGAAGAGCCTATCAATATAGTTGATAATAATTTTATAAAAAAACTTCCAAACTCTTATGAGTTAAATTTAAGCGACAAAGAAATAAATTCTATTACAAAAGATGAGAAAAATTACTACATCTTAACAGATAAAGCCCTAAAAAAGGCTATTTTAAATGATAGTGATAAATTTAAAATAATAAATGAGCTAGAAAGACTCTATGTTAGAAATTTAACTATAAGTGATAAATTTATCTTTTTTAGTGACTCTTTTCAGGGCTATTCCAATCTAAACATGGTCGATAAAAATCTAAATTTACTCTACAAAGTCCAACTAAAAGGCGAGACTTTAGATATGAAGTTATACAAAAACTATCTCTATGTTTTACAAAATTTTGAAAACTTTAAAAATCCTAGCAACTTTATCTATATATATGAGGTCGGCAAAAATAACTTAAATTTAATAAATAAAATAGACACAAATTTAAAAGAAAAAGATGGAAATTATGGCAACAAACTCTTCATTATAAAAGACAATCTTTTTATTATCAATCTTTTGGAAGGCATTAGATCTTACACATTAAAAGAGCCTGCAAATCTTCAAAAAGTTTTTGATGATGAGGAAGAAAATGTCGAATTTATGCAAGAGTATGGGGATTTTATAATCGTCGTTAAAAAAGATGGAACTATTTTAAAAACCAAATTTAAAAATAACAGCTTTGAAAAAACCAGCACCTTAAGCTTTGATATAGAACCATATGTTGTTAAAAGTAGAGTGACAATTTTATCAAACAAGCTTTTTGTTCTTTTTAAAGATGAGCTAGTCATCGTAAATTTAGATAATTTTAAAGTTGTGGAAAAGATTAAATTTGACAAAGATATCAAAACATTTTTACAAATTGACAATAGACTACTTTTGGATGGCTCAAAATTGATTGAGTTGGATAGATATTTATAAATTTAAATTTGGCTTTTGCACCTTTTATATCTTTTTATCCAATTCTTCAACAGGTAAAATTTTTAAAACAATTCTATATAATAGATAAAACAAAACAAATGTTAAAATTAAAATATAATCACTGTCTTTGTCTGTCTTTAACGCAGAAATTAAAATAAAATTTATTAGAAATATATAAAAAATCCAAAGATATTTTACATTAAACATAAAAATCTTTTCAAATTTATTTTTTATTTTATATTCTGTATGACAACATTCACACATACTTTTATACACGCCCAAAATAGCTGGGTATTTAGAAGTTGCAATTGATATTTTTGAGCCGCATTTTTTACATTTTTTTGGAAAGAATTTAATATTTTTATATTTTGTTTTATATGGAACCCAGTAAATCAACCCTAGAAACAACCTTAAAAGTAGAAAAAATATTGCAGTTGCAATTATCCAAATTTCTAAGCCAAATTTTGCCGGAAATATATAATCTATTGCCAAAACTATTAAAATTATATGTAGCCAAAAAACAGACCCAACAAACCATTCCAAAACAAACATCCAAGCAGGACTAATGCCATGAACCAAACCGCATTTACTACATCTTGCACATATGGTACCAAAGATGTAATCACTTATAGAATTACATTTTTTTATTTTATTTCCACAAATTTCACATCTTTTGTAAAGAAATCCCATTTGTTTTTTCCTAGCGACACAGATTTATAATTTTAAAAAATTATAAATCTTTTCATTTATTTATCTTTATTTTTAAATTTAGAATTTAAATGCAATGAAGAAATTATATAACTTTGTTTCTTAAATTTGGATGTTTTTATTTTGCCTTGTATGGTAAATTTCATTTATCAGTGTTATTTTAATTTGGTATCTATACATTAAAATTATAATTTATTTTTAAGAATTTGTGTATTAGTTTTAAATAGAAATTTAAAACCAAAATGGCAGTCAAAACTGCCATTTTTACTATTTTACACTTATTTTTATATTGTTTTCATCAGCATCTATTACTATCTCATCGCCACTTTTTATCTCATCTTTGAGTATCATCTCAGCTATCTCATCTTCAACCAACTCATACATTGCTCTTCTTAGCGGTCTTGCGCCAAACTCAGCGTCATATCCAACACTTGCGATAAGCTTTTTAGCATTTTGAGTTAGAGTTGCTTTTATCTCCCTTTCTAATAGCTTGTTTTGTAGCGCCTTAAACATAATATCTACAATTTTTACTAGATTTTCCTCTTTTAAAGGATTAAATACAATAATATCATCAAGTCTATTTAAAAACTCGGGCTTAAAATAGCTTTTCAAAGCAGCCTTAACAAGCTCATCTCTTTTTTCTTTATCACCACTAAACTCCATAATTTCACTTGAGGCGATATTTGAAGTTAAGATTATAATTGTATTTTTAAAATCAACTGTAACGCCCTTATTATCGGTTGCTCTACCATCATCTAAGATTCCAAGCAAGATATTGAAAACATCTTTATGAGCCTTTTCTATCTCATCAAAAAGCAAAACCGAATAAGGTTTTCTTCTAACAGCCTCGCTAAGTTGTCCACCCTCATCATATCCAACATATCCTGGAGGTGCTCCAAGAAGTCTTGAGACACTATGGCGCTCCATATATTCACTCATATCAAAGCGTATCATCGCCTTTTCATCATCAAACAAAAACTTAGCCAAAGCTTTTGCCGACTCAGTTTTTCCAACTCCAGTAGGTCCTAAAAACAAAAAGCTTCCAATCGGCCTATTGGCACTTGAAAGACCTGCTTTATTTCGCTTTATTGCTCTTGCTAATGCATGAAGTGCCTCATCTTGCCCTACAACACTCTCTTTTAAATGCTCTTCAATATTTAGGTATTTTTCTTTCTCACTAGTTAGCATTTTAGCTACACTAATTCCAGTCCATTTGCTTAAAATTCCAGCTACTAAATTCTCATCAACCTCATTCTTTAAAAGTGTCCCGTTTTCTTGCATTTTTGCCCATTTTTCTTCAAGAGCTTTTATTTCATTTTCTTTAGCAGGAATTTTTCCATACTCTATCTCAGCAGCTTTGTTTAGATCTCCATTTCGCCTAGCCATCTCAGCTTCATTTTTTAAACTATCAACGCTTTTTTTAGCATCACTTATAGAGCTAAATACCTTTTTTTCGTTTTCAAATTGCGAATTTAGGGCATTTTTCTTTTCATTTAAATTTGCTAGTTCTTTTTCTATCTCATTAAGCCTTGTTTCGTTCTTTTCTTTATCTTCCATTTTTAAGGCTTCTTTTTCAACCTGCAAAGTTACAATTTCTCGCTTTATTTTTGCTAACTCAAAAGGCTCACTTTCTATCTGCATTTTAAGCTCAGCTGCTGCCTCATCGATCAAATCTATAGCCTTATCTGGTAAAAATCTGCCTGAGATATAGCGATCACTTAACTTTGCAGCTGCAACCAATGCACTATCAGTTATGCTAACATTGTGATGAACTTCAAGACGCTCTTTGATACCTCTTAAAATTTGCAAAGCTTCATTAACACTTGGCTCACCGACATTTACAGGCTGAAAACGGCGCTGCAATGCTGCATCTTTTTCAAAATATTTTCTATACTCTTTTAGTGTTGTTGCACCGATTGTGTGAAGCTCACCTCTTGCAAGAGCTGGTTTTAGTATATTTGCCGCGTCCATACTTCCTTCACTTGCGCCTGCTCCTACAATTGTGTGGATTTCATCTATAAATAAAATGACATTTTTTGCTTTTACAACTTCATCAATAACCGCTTTTAGTCTATCTTCAAACTCTCCACGATACTTTGCACCTGCAATTAATGCACTCATATCAAGAGCAATTAATTTTTTGTTTGCAAGGCTTGTTGGAACATCATTTTTTACTATTTTTTGAGCTAGACTTTCAACAATTGCAGTTTTTCCAACACCTGGCTCACCAAGCAAAATAGGATTATTTTTAGTTTTTCTTATTAAAATTTGCATAACCCTTTGAAGTTCTTCATCTCGCCCAATAACAGGATCTAACTTGCCCTCTCTTGCCTTAGCTGTTAAATCGATACCGTATTTTGCCAAACTATCCATTGTCTCATCAGCAGTTTTTGAGTCGATCTTTTGCCCTGCTCTTAACTTTTCAAGCTCTTTTTTAAATTCATTTAAATCTACAAATTTACTTAAAATGTGTTTAATAGGATCATTTTCTAAATTTGCTAAAATCCAAGTATCAATAGCTATAAAACTATCTCCAAGTTTTGTCATTAGCCCTTTTGCGTTATCCAATGAGTTTATCAAATCCAAACTAATTTTAATATTATCCCTATTTACATTTGAACTTGTAGGCAAATTTGAAATACGAGATTTTATCTCCAAATTTAATGCTTCGTTCGAAACGCCAAATTTATTTAAAATTTGATTTAATATCGAGCTTTTATCTGTACTCATCGCCCAAAGCATATGTAAGGGCTTTACCTCGCTATTTTTTGAATGAAGAGCCAAAGAAAGCGAACTCTCAACTGTTTGTGTAAGTTGATCAGTTAAAATTTCAAATATATTATTCATCTTTTTTCCTTTTTATTTTTATAATGATGATATTATATAACTTTAGTCTTTAATTGTCAAGTTTCCTAAATGAAATTTTTAAATTTATACTTTTTTACAAAAATGTGAATTATTTATCTAAATTTTATTGATTTATGCTAAAATTCCCACATAAAATTATATTTGGAGAATGGATTGAAACAAAGAAGTAAAATTTTAAGTTTTGGCATATTTTCTGCCATAGTCACATCAGTTGTTATATCAACAAATTTAAATGCACAAACACCAAAAAAACCTGAAAAAGAAGAAACAAAGCTTGAGAGTTTAGCTAAATTTACAAGAGTTATTACAACTGTTGAGAGTAGTTATGCTGATGAACTTACTTTTTCAGAAATTATTAACAAAGCAATTTCTGGCCTAATGACAAACCTAGATGCACATTCTGGCTTTTTAGATGAAAAAGCATTTGAAGATACAAAGGTTCAAACTCAAGGAGAGTTTGGAGGACTTGGCATAACAGTTGGCATGAAAGATGGAGCTTTGACTGTAATATCACCTATTGAAGGAACTCCTGCTGACAAAGCTGGTGTAAAATCAAATGACGTTATATTAAGAATTGATGGAAATGCAACTTTAGGCATAACCCTAGAAGAAGCAGTTAGTAAAATGCGTGGAAAACCAAAAACTCCAATAACAATAACAATAGTAAGAAAAGGAGAGCCTCGTCCATTTGATATAAACATAATAAGAGATATTATAAAAGTTGATTCTGTTTATGCAAAGAATATAGAAGATGAAGATATTTTATATTTAAGAGTTACAAATTTTGATCAAAAAGTTACAAAAGAATCAGCTAAATTTATAAAAGAATTTGCTAAAAATAATAAAAATGCAAAAGGTATAATCTTAGATCTTAGAAATAATCCAGGTGGACTTTTAGATCAAGCAATTGGACTTACAAATTTATTTGTTGATAAAGGCGTGATAGTATCTCAAAAAGGAAGAGATGCAAAAGAAAATCTTGAATATAGCGCAAAAAAAGATGAAAAAATTACTGACTTACCTCTTGTTGTCTTGGTAAATAGCGGAAGTGCTAGTGCAAGTGAAATCGTAAGTGGAGCTTTGCAAGATTTAAAAAGAGCTGTTGTAATAGGAGAAGAAACTTTTGGCAAAGGAAGTGTTCAAGTTATACTTCCATTAAATGAAAAAGAAGCTCTAAAAATGACAATAGCAAGATATTATCTACCAAGTGGACGAACTATACAAAATAAAGGTGTTACGCCAGATCTTGAGGTATTTTATGGAAAAGTTCCTAATGATGATAAGGCATTTATTATAAAAGAAACTGATCTAAAACAACATCTTGAAAACGAACTTCAAAAAATTGATGATAATAAAACAGAAAGCAATAAAACTATAAATTTAGACCATAACAAAACAAATACTAAAGAAAAAAACAAAGAAAAAATAATAACAAAAAAAGATCTTTATGATGATATGCAACTTAAAACTGCTGTTGACACTATAAAGGTTTTAAATCTTACAAAGGATGGAAAATGACAAAAGACAAGCTAATCTATGAAGGAAAAGCTAAAAAGATGTGGAGTGTAAAAGAAGATGATGATCTTTTAATAGCTGAGTTTAAGGACTCTTTAACTGCATTTAATGGTGTTAAAAAAGCCGAAGAAAGTGGAAAAGGTGCATTAAACAATAAAATAAGCACTGAGATTTTTAAACTTTTGGAAAAACATGGCATCAAGACAGATTTGGTAAAAAAAATCGATGATATAAATCAAGTAGTTAGAAAATGTAAAATTATCCCTCTTGAAGTTGTCGTTAGAAATATTGCAACAGGAAGTCTTACAAAAAGACTTGGCATAAAAGATGGCACAATTCTTCCTTTTACATTAGTTGAGTTTTGTTATAAAAACGATGAACTAAACGATCCTATTTTAAATGATGAACACTGTTTGCTTTTAGACGCTGTTAAAACAAAAGATGAACTTGAAATTTTAAAAACAGAAGCTAAGAAAATAAATAAAATTTTAAAAGATTTTTTTGATAAAAAAGATTTAAAATTGGTTGATTTTAAAATCGAGTTTGGAAAGACAAAAGATGGCGAAATTATTCTAGCTGATGAGATAAGTCCTGATAGCTGCAGATTTTGGGATAAAAATACAAACGAAAAACTTGATAAAGATAGATTTAGACAAGATCTTGGCAATGTCAAAGTTGCTTATGAAGAAGTTTTAAGAAGAATTTTAGGGTAAAAGTATGAAAGTAATTGTAAATATAAAATTAAAAGATTTAGTTTTAGATCCTGCTGGTAAAGCCACGCAGGATGCTCTTTGCTCACTCGGTTTTAATGTTAAAAATGTAAGAATTGGTAAGCAAATTGTTTTTGATCTTGATAAAAAAAATGAAGATGATGCAAAAAAAGAAGTTACTAAAATGTGTGAAGAGCTTCTTGCAAATACAGTTATTGAAGATTATGAGATAGTTTTATGAAAGTAGTAATTATAAAATTTCCAGGAACTAACTGTGATGAAGATACAAAATATGCTTTTGATAAACTTGGCTTTAAGTGTGAGATAATAAATCATAAGCAAGACAAATTTTGTGCTGATTTGGTTGTACTGCCTGGTGGATTTAGCTATGGAGATTACTTAAGAACAGCTGCTATTTCTAAATTTAGTCCAGCTATGAGTGAGGTTTTAAACCATGCAAAAAAAGGTGGTTATATTTTAGGAATTTGCAATGGATTTCAAATGCTTTTAGAGTTAAAACTTCTAGAAGGCGCAATGTTAAAAAATAAAAATTTAAATTTTATTTCTAAATTTCAAAACTTAAAAGTTATTTCAAACAATAATAAATTTCTTTCAAAATGCAGTAAAGACGAGGTTTTAAATATACCAATAGCTCATGGCGAGGGAAATTATTATGCTGATGAAAAAACTATTAAAAGTTTAGAAGAAAATGATCAAATTATTTTAAAATATTGTGATGAGTTTGGAAAAATAACAAATGAATCAAACCCAAATGGTTCGGTTTTAAATATAGCTGGAATTTGTGATAAAAATAAAAAAATATTTGGTCTTATGCCACATCCAGAGCGTGCTTGTGAGGAAATTTTAGGTGGTAGTGATGGCGTTAAAATGCTAAAAGGTTTTCTTTGTTAAGAGTAGTTTTTTTACTCATTTTTACTAGTTTTGTTTTTGCACAAGATGTTGATATAGAGTTTTTGAAAAGCATAAAGCCAGTTTCTTCAAATGAACTTTTAGAAAAAAATTCAAACCAATCAGCAAAAACAACTGATGAAATTTTAAATAAAGATACTCTTACACTTGATGATTTAAAACAAATTGCACCAAACGAAGATGGTAATTTGGAGCTTGATGATTCATTGATTTATCAAGAAGTAAGAGTAACCGATTTTTTACTATCAACTAGAAATGTTCCTAAAAACGTTTATCAAAATCAAATTTTTAGCATAAATTTCAATGCAGATATTCAACAAAACATAAGTTTAGATTTAAATTTAACAGTTGACAAAACTCCGAATTTGGAGTGGTTAAATGAAGGAAAAATAAACTGGGATAAAGATATAAATGGCGTTTATTCAACTAAGCTTTGGTTTGAAGCAAAAGAGACAAATGCAAGTTTAAATAAGATTTCAATTATAGCAAAAAGAAACGGAGAATTTTTTCAAAAAGCAAACATAAGCCCTAAACTTCCTAAAATTCTACCTATAGAAGAAAAAAATGGTTATGCCCATATTGTAGCTGATGAATTAAAAGTATTAAACTACAAAACAGCAAAATTTGATGCAAATTCAAATATTATGACTATTGAATTATCTTCAAAAAATACAAATTTAAAAAGCTTTTATATAAATAATGAAAATATCATAAGACAAGGTATGACTTCAACAAAAGGTGGGTATCAAAATCAAAAAGGCTTTTACTTTGTTGTTTTTAATAATAATATAAAAAAATTTGATTTTTCCTATTTCAATGCTAAAACGAAACAATTTGAAAGTTTTTCTTTGGGTATTAAGCTTGAAGTTGATGATTTGAGTACCCAAACAGAGTTAAATCCACAAAATGATCCATTTTATGCTTATAAAAAAACTGCTCTTTATGTGGGTGTTATATTGCTTTTGTTTTTATATATTTTTAGTAAAAATACCACACCACTCATATTTGCTTGTATTTTGATAGGATTTCATATATATAATAAAGATCCTCATAATGTTGGAATTGTAAGCAAAGATGCAAAAGTTAAAATTTTACCTATTGAAAAATCAACTATTTTTTATATGCCTAACAGTGATGAAAGTGTTGAAATTTTTGAGCAGAACAAGAATTACTATAAAGTTCTTTTCGAAAATGGAAAAATTGGCTGGGTAAATAGTAAATATTTAATTAAAAAATAATTTTAAATTTTAACACTCAGTAAGTTGATAGTAATAATATCAACTTACTTTATAAAAATATATTATTTCTTGCAATTTTAATCACTTTGTTGTATAATCTGCTAAAAATTTGAAATAAAAAGGAATAATTATGGAACAAAAACATGAATTTCAAACTGAAGTTAGCGAACTTTTACATTTAATGATTCACTCACTTTACTCAAATAAAGAAATTTTTTTAAGAGAGCTTATATCAAATGCAAGTGATGCGCTTGACAAGCTAAATTATCTATGTCTTACAGATGATAAATATAAAGCGCTTTCTTATACTCCAAAAATAAATATTGAGTTTAATAAAGATAAAAAAACTCTAATTATAAGTGATAACGGCATTGGAATGGATAAAGAAGATTTGATCAATAATCTTGGAACAATAGCAAGAAGTGGAACAAAAGGATTTTTATCAAATTTAAGTGGCGATATTAAAAAAGATTCAAACCTAATAGGACAATTTGGAGTTGGATTTTACTCTGCTTTCATGGTTGCTGATCGAATAGAAGTAATGAGTAAAAAAGCTTTAACCAATGATGCAAATATATGGAAAAGTGATGCTACAAATTTTAGTGTTGAGCCAGCAAAAATGGAAAACTTTGGAACAAAAATAACTCTTTATATGAAAAATGATGAATTTTTAGATGAGTATACGCTAGAAAATATTATTAAAAAATATTCAAATCACATCCCTTATCCAATTTTTATGGATAAAAGCGACTATATCCCACCAAAAGATGGAGAAAAAGAGGGTCACACAGAGATAAAAAATATTCAAGTAAATAAAGCAAGTGCATTGTGGCAAATGCCAAAAAGTGCGTTAAAGCCGGCTGATTACAATGACTTTTACAAGCAAATCAGTCACGATAGCAAAGACCCACTTTTATATATACATACAAAAGCTGAAGGAAAAATAGAATACTCAACACTTTTTTACATTCCTAGCATTGAGCCTTTTGATTTATATAGAGTTGATTATCAAAGTGGTGTTAAGCTTTATGTAAAAAGGGTTTTTATAACCGATGATGAAAAAGAGCTTTTACCATCATATTTAAGATTTGTAAGAGGCATAATCGACGTTGAAGATTTACCACTTAATGTAAGTAGGGAAATTTTACAAGAAAACATTATAATGCAAAACGTAAAAGAGGCAAGTATTAAAAAAATTCTATCTGAGTTAAAAAATTTAAAGGAAAAAGATTTTGAAAAATACTTAAAATTCTATTCGCTTTTTGGAAAAGTTTTAAAAGAGGGGCTTTATGGTTTTACACCATATAAAAATGAAATTTTAGACTTAGTACTATTTAAATCAAATAAAAAAGATGGTTTTATAAGTTTAAAAGAATATAAAGAAAATATGCAAAAAGATCAAAAAGAAATTTATTATATCACTGGAAAAAATGCTAAGACTTTGAAAAATTCCCCTCTTCTTGAAAATTTTAATAAAAATAACATTGAGGTTTTAATCTGCGATGACGAGATAGATGCCATTATTATGCCTATGGTTTATGAATATGATAAAACTCCTATTAAGCCAGTAACAAGTGCTGAATTTAAAGAAGAGTTAAATCAAGATGACTTTAAAGAACTTACAGAAAAAATAAAAGAAGCTCTAAAAGATGAAGTAAAAGATGTAAGAGTAACCTCAAGACTTAATAAATCAGCTTCGTGTTTGGTTTATGATGAAAATGATCCAGACTTTGCAACACAACAAATTTTAAAACAAATGGGACAGGATAATCTGCCAAAAATTCTACCAATTTTAGAAATAAACCCAAACCATGAAATTATAAAAAAACTAAAAGATAATAATATGGTATTAAACGATGTAGCAAAAGTTCTTTTAGGGGTTGCGAAAATTCAAGAAGGCACCACAATAGAAAACACAGATGAATTTACTAGCATTCTAACTAGTTTTATACAAAAAGCAATTTAAAAAGTAAAAGAGTAGATTTTTCTACTCTTTTATGAATTTATAATTATATTCTTTAGCTAATCTCTCAACGCCACCTTTTAAATTTACTACATCTTTATAGCCATTTTTATCAAGTAGTTTTGCAGCTGCACTAGATCTTGCACCACTTCTGCAAATAACAGCTATCTTTTTATTCTTATCAATGTTCAAATCTTCTAACTCATTTAAAAAATTAGCATTATAACCATTTTCAGTTGTTATAGGAATATTTAAAGCACCGGCTATATGAAAGCTTTTAAACTCTTCTTTTGTTCTTACATCAATAAGTAAAACATCATTTAACGCTTCAGGTGTAACCAAAATATTTGAAATTTTGCCAAAAAGCACACAACTACCAAAACATAAAATAAAAATTATTTTTTTCAATTTTCTATTCCTTTAATAAAGTGAATGTATTATACAAAATAATTTTAAATAAAACTATTACATTTCTTTTTTATAACAAATATATAAATTTTTTATAATTAAACAAAGTATAAATTTCTAATTATCTTTTTATATTTTCTTAAATGCTCGTAAAGCCTTATTCTATGTGCTTTCGAGTATTTTTACTGTAGGAAGATACTTCACGTTTCTTTGCATATTTCCTCATGTCTTAGCTGTCAGAAGTGGTAAATAAGTAGTAAATTCATTTGTACTACTAAGCAACAAGACGCTCCTGTTGCTTCTCTTTATTCAAGCGTTTCATTTCTGCCATTGCAGAATCGAATGTTGCATGTGCGTAATAGTTCAGCGTCATGGCTATATTAGCATGTCCCATAATGTACTGTAATGCCTTTGGATTCATTCCTGCATTTGCATAGTTGGTACAGAATGTATGTCGCAAACTATGTGGAGTGATGTGTGGCAATTTATCCTCGTTATACTTATTGTATTTCTTAACAAGACCTTTCATCATGCCGTTGTAATCACTTGCCACTTTTGGATAGTTCTTTCTATTAAGAAAGAGGAAATCACTATATCCATCAATCTCAACACGCTTATCATTCTTTCGATTCGCTAACACTCGCTTAAATGCTTGATAGGCTTCTTCAACCATAGGAACTTGACGTTCGCCACTTTTGGTCTTTGGTGTTTCAATGTAGTACCCAATTTCAGTATCTCTCAATAGCTGATGGTCTATATTGACAAGACGATTCTCAAAATCTAAATCTGGAAGTGTCAAACCACCAAACTCTGAAATACGAAGACCTGTTTTTAAGAGTATCAGAATTTCATCATAATTTTTGCTGTAGGTTTTATCAGCTTTTGCAAAGGCTAACAGTTTTTCTTCCTGTTCTTCTGTTAGTACGGTCTTAGGGACAGTATCATCATCAAGAACTGCTTTCAGTTGAAAGTCAAATGGATTCTTCCGAACACAATCATCTTGTATAGCAATATAGAATGAAGCCTTTAAAGAACGTTTGTAGTTATTGATGGTTTGATAAGCATAACCATTTTCACTCATTCTAATAGCCCATTCTTTAGCGTCTGATGGCTTAATACTGTCAATACTTCTTACACCTAACTTGTCTTTCTTCAAAATATCCATAAGATATTTGCGTCCAGTTTCAGTGTTTTTTCTAACCTTTGGTCTTTGAGCGTTCTGTTTTGCGTAAAGCTGGCAGAGTGTCATTTTCTTTCCTACAACATCAATACCATCATGAATGTCTTTCTGTAACTCTGCGATTTTCTCTCTAAGTGAGATACAATCACGCTTTCCTGCTGGTACTCGGTCTGTAGCCACAAGTTTCCACGAGTAAACAAATTGCGGTTCTCCAAATGAATCTATATATTTGTATAAGTATCTTCCGTCTTTTCGTTGGCTCTCTCCAGTCTTTAAGATTCGACCTTTATTGTCACGTCTTTTTTCTGACATGGCATTTGCTCCTTTCCTTTATGGAAAGAGCCTTGATACGACTTAATACTATTTTATCATATACAAGACCCTTTGGCGACGCTAGATTGCGTCCAATGTATCTATAATTTTTTCAAATTGTTTTCGTTTAATCTGAATACGATTGCCATTCATAATCAGCCAATTTGCATTTTTATTTTCCTCTGCCAAGCGTCGTAGCTTGTTTTCGCCAATACGAAAATATTTTGACGCTTCTTCAATGGTTAGGGTATAACGTTCCCAAATAGGAATGTCAGTCTGCTTCATAAAATCCTCCTTTCCAAATCACTTATTTGGATTTCATAAAAGTTGTTTTACCAGCAATCGAACAGCTTTAGCAAAGCTCACGGGAGTTCCACCCCTGCATGGTTCTCATGTAGCCATACTCATTGCCTGCGACGGTTTTATCACGCTCGGACTATTGACTGTATGGGAGTATCATTATCACGATAAGAATGTCGTTGCAGGCAATCCTGCTAAAGATTGCTTCTCGGATCACTAACATGAATCGCTCGCTATCTTTATAAGATAGGTCATGGCGGTTAGTTCCGTTGGCTCTTTTCTTATCGAAACGTATTCGATTACTTTTATTCAGTTTTCAAAGAACAATGGCTCGTTAGCCTATCAAAACACATTGAAAGCTCAATATGCTTTGGTGGAATAACAAACCTCCCTGTTCGGGAAGCGTGGAATGGTTTAGCACGCTTCCACGAAAGGAGAGAGGATATTACTTAATTTCAAATGACAAAATCTTTGTAATCAGTCTGGTTTCCATTCTTCCACGTAAGACTTCATCAACGACCATACTTTGATTGCCATATTCATCTTTCATAAGTCGTAGGGAACGCTTCGTTATGTACCCTCTGTAATGATGTAGAATCTGGTTAATCGCTTCGGTATCGCCATCTGTTGCCTTTACAATGAGAGGAAAGGGAATCATAGGATATTGTGTTTTCATTCTTCAAATTCCTCCATAAACTTTTTAATTAAGGCTAGTCCACTGGTTCTATGCCGATAGACAGTAGAACGGTTCAATTTCAACAGGTCTGCAATTTCTGAATCGCTCATGTCCATAAAGTAAAACAGCAGTAGAATTTCACGTTTCTTGTCTGGCAACTCACGTAATGCTTCACTCAACAAATCATTTTCAACGCCTACTGATAACCCATTGAGTGTAAAAATCTGAAAGTCAGTTGAATAGTTATCTGTTGTCGCAAACTGGCTAACAAGATAATCGCCAACATCCGAAAAGGACACCTCACGCTTTGCAATCCTTGAAAGATAAAGCATATAATTCTTTCGCTCGTCTTCCATAGCACGTTTACAGATATAGTCAAACTGATTTTCTATTGTGGTCTGAAAAGAAGATGGTTTCATGTTTCTCACCCCCTTTCTGTCTAGGAAAGGAAGTGAGCCTTGCTCGTTTATCTCCTTTCACTCTTAGTCCCAATGTGAAAGGGGGATTTGTTGCATTACTGATAAATAAACTTTGTAAAAAAGTTCTGAATAGCCAAAAAAGCATATAAACAGATTTATTTCTCTGTTTACATGCTTCTGTTATTCTATCTATATGATTTATAAAACCACATTGGTGGACGTACTTATCTATTGCAGATAGACGACTTTTTTTGACAAGAACCCAATGTAAGGAAATTTATTGTATATGATGTACTTCATGGCGACGTTGACCTCCAACAAACCGCCATTTGGAAGTAATATACAATATTTTAACAGCGTAAATAGCACTACCATATAACGGTTTTTTTTATTGGCGTTTAGTAGTGCTTTTTATTAAATATAAACCTATAAACCATATAACACGTTTTTCTATACCTGTTTTTAATTCAGTAGGAACAATAAAATGTATAGAGGTGGTCTACTATGCGTAAAAAAGAAGATAAATATGATTTTAGAGCCTTTGGTTTAGCCATTAAAGAAGCTCGATTGAAACGAGGTTTAACTCGTGAACAAGTGGGAGCATTGATTGAAATTGACCCACGGTACTTAACTAATATTGAAAATAAAGGGCAACACCCCAGCATACAAGTTCTTTATGACCTTGTATCGTTACTTCATGTTTCCGTTGATGAATTTTTCTTACCTGCTAATAACTTGGTAAAAAGCACCCGACGATTACAGATAGAGAAATACATGGATAGCTTTACAGACAAAGAACTATCCTTAATGGAATCTTTAGCCAGCGGTATCAACGAAGCAAGAAACATCGAAGACTAATTAAAAGAATCCATACATAACGGAAAGAGCCGATAAAATGAGATTGTATTAATCTCATTTTATCGGCTCTGCGTCTTTGCGTCTGGCTCTGTAATCACAGTTACTTTGAACTGCTTTATTTCAATTAAATTTTCTTGTCTGCATTTCGGACAATAGAGGGGGAATTTTTTTAATTCAGTATCTTCCCTTATCTTTAATCGTGTTTTATTTCCACATACAGGACACAATATCCACTTGTAGTTTATAATAACTATCTCCTCCTTTACACTTTAATTCAAATCTTTATTAAAAAATATTTCATCTTATTTAACAAGAAACCATATTTATATAACAACATAAAATACACTAAGTTATTTTATTGAACATATATCGTACTTTATCTATCCGACTATTTGGACGACGGGGCTGGCAAACAGGTTCACCGGTAGTAACATGGTACCCTTTTAACTCTGTTAAACAAACACTACGTCCATTTGTAAAGAAAGTTAAATCACTACGATATTCTTGAATACACCGAGCAGGGATTTCTCCACTAAGAATGACCTCATTATTTTTCAATTGAGTGTCTACGATGTTCGCACAATATTTAGGAGCATCGTTGTATGCTCGTGAAAGATATTCCTGTGGCGCATAAATTTTAAAACTAAGATATGGCTCTAACAATTCTGTTCCAGCTTTTTTTAAGACTTGTTCCAATACAATAGGAGCAAGCATCCGAAAATCTGCTGGGGTACTAACAGGGCTATAGTATAAGCCATACTTAAAACAGATTTTACAGTCCGTCACATTCCAACCATATAATCCTTGTTCGCAACCATAGCGTATCCCTTCCATAACTGCATTTTGAAATGATTGATCTAAGTATCCAAGAGAAACCGAGCTCTCATACTGCATTCCACTTCCCAACGGAAGCGGTGATACAGATAAACCAATGGAAGCCCAGAAAGGATTTGGCGGCACTTCGATGTGAATGGTATATTCTGCATTTTTTAACGGTCTCTCCATATAAATGACTGTAGGCTCTTTTAGTTCTATCTCCACATGATACTTTTCTTGCAACAGTGCACTAATCACTTCCATTTGTACTTTCCCTAAGAAAGAAAGTATAATTTCATGTGTCGTAGAATCCACGTAATATCGTAGAAGCGGATCACTATCTGAGATTTCCAAAAGGGCATCAAGCAACATTTCTCTCTGTTCAGGTTTACTCGGTTCAACAGTTGTTTGTAGTAGAGGGTGCGGATTTTCAATCTTTTTTCTCTGTGGCAATAGTTTTGTATCTCCAAGAACACTATTTAACTTCAAAAACTCATTTTGCAAAATAACAATTTCTCCAGAATAAGCCTTATCGATTTTACATAATTCACCATTTATTGAAGTATACATTTCTGTAATTTTTATTTTTTCCTTTTCCGATATTCTAACCGGATCTCGCAAATGCAGTACGCCACTATAAAGACGTATATATGCAAGACGCTGTCTTTTTTCCGAATACTCAATTTTGAAAACTTTTCCGCAAAGTTCAGACTGACCTCGATGTGTTGATGAATAAAATTTATTCGTAATCACTTCTATAAGGTTATCAATCCCTATATTGTTTTTTGCACTTCCGTGATAAACAGGGAACAGAGAACAATTCTGAAATCTTATGCTTTCCTCTTGTTCGAGTTCCAATGCTTCTAATGATTTACCGGACATATATTTCTCTAAAAGGTCATCGTTTCCCTCTATTACCGTATCCCATTGTTCAGATTCGGTAAAGTTCGTCACACACATATTAGGATACAGTTCTACCTTCTGTTTGATTACAATTTCGGCAGAAAGTTTCTCTTTAATATCCTGATAAACCGTTGATAAATCAATTCCATTTTGGTCAATCTTATTGATAAAAAAGATTGTGGGAATCCCCATTTTCCTAAGTGCATGAAATAATATACGAGTTTGTGCTTGTACGCCATCTTTTGCAGAAATCAGTAGAATTGCCCCATCTAAAACTGATAATGAACGATATACTTCTGCTAAGAAATCCATATGGCCTGGCGTATCTATAATGTTGACTTTTACATCCTCCCACTGAAAAGATGTCACTGCTGTCTGGATAGTGATTCCCCTTTGACGCTCCAAATTCATTGTATCTGTCCTTGTTGTGCCTTCATCTACGCTCCCTAGTTCTGCAATTGCACCACTGGTATACAATAAACTTTCCGTTAATGTTGTCTTTCCTGCGTCAACGTGAGCCAGAATGCCTAAGTTAATTATTTTCATGTAATTTTCCTCCTATCAACACCCAAAAAAGGGCATAAAAATACCCAGTGATAAATACTCCTATCACTGGGTAAATAACTCCAATAGCCCCAAAACACTTATATGTTTTCGGGCATATAAAATTACATGATAAAAGTATTCTTAAACTGGGTACAAAAAACTAAGCCCCATATTAAAAGTGAAACGGGACTGCTACTTTTTGTTCCCACTATCAAATTGACAGTTTATTTAAGAATACCTTGCCGCATATTTATTAACTCCTTTTAAATAGTCACTTAAATTATAGCACGTAAGAGCATATTTGTAAAGGAATCTCCAATTTTTTATCAAAGAGAGTACATGATTACAAAGTATCTGTAATCATGTACCAATATTTGTTATTTTACAATCTTCCAATTACTCCCGTTCTTTTCAAGTACCAAATCAAATTGAGATACCTGCGTTGCTTTGGTCTGCTGGTCGATATACTCCACTGTCAGCGATACCGTGACTTGATTATCCTTAC
The DNA here is from genome assembly GCF_027277485.1 of Campylobacter ureolyticus. Lineage (GTDB taxonomy): Bacteria > Campylobacterota > Campylobacteria > Campylobacterales > Campylobacteraceae > Campylobacter_B > Campylobacter_B ureolyticus_B. Next base: position 67,384 of record NZ_JAPXGQ010000002.1, read on the forward strand.
GATTGTGAATAGGATTTACCAGTTCTTGAAAGATGTACTCTTTTCCGATTGGTTTTAATATCCCGTCATTCACATAGTAGGAAAGTTCACTGGCTGTCGCTGTAGGATAGAGCTTGAAGAACGTCGTTAAAAACTCATTGATTTCATTGGTTGTAATGGAATCAACCGTCCCCTCACTTTCAATGGCTTTTGGTTTATAACTTGATTTCTTAGGTATGTTGGTAATGGTCGGATTCTTAACCAGTACCATATTTCCAGAACCATCTACATAGACACTCACTATATAAGCAGAGTGGACGGTCTTTGTATTTTCTCCCTCTGTAATGAGCTGGTCTACACTGTAGGTTACATTAAACTCATTGTCGCCAGTTGGCTCTACCGTCCATATCTGAAATCCTCTTACAGAAGACGATACAGGAATATCTTTGCGTACTGTATCAACATTGAGAGCTTGAAGTTCATCTGTCAGATAGCCTTTTAGACTTTCCATTCGATTATCAATGGACTTATCGGATTGCTCCCATGAATAGTAGACTTTCGCAAAGTTCTCTACAAAATTTTCTACATGATGAGTATCAACGTATTCCTTTTCTATGATAGTTGTTTCGTGAATAGTATGAGTATCTATAGCTGTAAAGTGCTTGAATATCGCAAAGCTGAAACTAAGCCCTAAAAGTACCCACAAGGCAATCACAACCTTTTTATGAGGATTGACCTTATAGTAGACACGAGGTTTCTTTTCCTTTGGTATCTGTTTTTCTTTATTCTGATTTTTTCTAAATTTCATCATTAAATCTTCCTTTCTCATTGTTTGATTCGTCCTGCTCCCACTAAATGCTGTTGCCAGTAGGGGCTTGTTAAGTCGGCATAACCGATTGGGTCGCCTGCATGAAACATACGGTTATTGCCAAGGTATATCCCAACATGAGTAATATAAGAGCCAGCGTTATAGGTAGAATGAAAGAAAACCAAATCGCCAGCTTGTGCTTCCGATAGTGGGATATGCTGGGTCACATCATATTGCTGTTGTGCGGTTCGTGGTAAGTTAATTCCAGCTTTTCCATACGTCCATTGTGTCAGTCCGCTACAATCAAAAGAAGTAGTCGGGGAAGCTCCACCGTAAACGTATCGCCAGCCCTCATATTTCAGTGCTTCGTCCATGATGGCTTGTACCGTATCATCATCAAACTCTGTTGTGACAAGATACTGCGTTACCAGTTGCACATAAAACATATTGCCATAGTTGTATCGCCAGCCCCCATTGATAGGTATGGCTATGGGATTGGGGTAAGACACTTTTTCGCCACCTGAATACTCTTTTGAGAAACTTTGAGCCAGTTCAAAGGTATATTTATTCCCACGATTAGCCACATATCCTAAGAAACCACCACCATAATTGTAGGACTGGATAACCGATTCTAAATCTACACCAAGCCTTTCGCTACTGGCTAATAACTCACTGAAATACTTCACACCTTGCTTAATGGATTCTTCTGTACTCAATGAATTAGGTGGAAGACCGAGGGATTCCGAGGACTGCATAACATCTTCTGCTGTACCACCCGATTCCACCTGTATAATCGCAAGAAGTATATTGACGTATTCTTCAATTCCATATTCTTTGGCAACTTTTTCTACCATAGGCTTATGAGCCAGCACTTCTGCGGAAACATCCACACCGCCATAGTGAATGTTGGAAAAACCGCCATCTTGTTCATCTGAAAATAAAATGGCGACAAACAGAAGCAGTGAGAAGACCATCAAGAATAATCCCGAACCACCAATCACTAAAGTTTTCAGCTTCATGGTTTCTTACTGCCTTTCTTAATGGTGGCGGTTTTGATTGGTGGTCTACTTTTTGTATTTTGTAGTGGTACTCTTTGAACAGTAGACTGACGTTCTTTTGTGATTGAACGTTGTGAAGCTCTATCTGTTGGTGCAGTTGAAGTTACTGGCTTTTGAACCGTTCTTTCTTGAACTGTATTACTTTGACGTTCCGTTTTTAAACTTGAAGAATCGGACTTAACTGTTGGACGCTCTTGTTTGGCTTGTTGAGATTCCCTATAGGAAGCCTGTACAGTTGTTTGCCTTGAAGTCTGTCCATCATGAGATTGTTCTTGCTTAGTGGCTGGTCTTTCATGAACGGAAGAAGCTGGCTGTTTTTTCTGTTTGACCTGTTCCATTTCAGAGCGACGCTCCGCAATGGTTTTCCGTCTTTGTTCCTGCTGTTTCTTGCGTCCACTGGCTTTATCCGCTTTGGTTTGAGAAATACTTCTGGTTAAATCATGGACATTATCCGTCACTTTAGATTTTCCTTGATATACTGCATATCTTGCATTGGTCGGCAAATCCTTAACCTGTTCTTTCAAATTACCAGCAGTATCTACCATTCTGTCTTTGGTATCAGCTACTGTACCGATGGTTTGACCGATACGCTTTCCTAGTGTTGATTTTTCCTGCCCGTTTGGTCGAGAGTGATCTGCTTGTGTACTCGCAGAACTTCCCGAACCCGACTGTCCTTTTTTACCCGTAGCACTGGCAATGGCAGACCCAGCCCCTAAAGCAGTCACGGAGCGTCCAAGTTTCCGCTGTAGACGGTGCATGTGAGCGTGCATAAGCATACGAGGTTTTCTCATCATACGACTTCCCACACTTTGAGAATCGTTACTCTGTAGAGAAAACATACTCATTAAATCGCCCAGCTTAAAGTAGATTCCTGCAAAGGTCACAATCTGTAGAAAAGCAATCAAAAAGAACGGATAACCAGCCGATAAGGTATAGAGCATGGTTGAAATACTAAATGCTGTCGTAATAATCAATGTGATTCCAGCTCGTGTCAAAATGGTATTAAAGAGCTTTGTTATGGCTCGTTTTGACATACCATCAAATGATGGAATCATGCTTAAAATAAAGCTCACAGGCAGAAACATAGCATAGATGATAAAAAGTACCTGCGAGAAAATCATGATTCCTGTTAATAGGAATACAAATATGGAAATCCCAATATTGAAGACAAATAGGAAGAAGACTGTACCTAAACGGTTAATCGTCTTTGTAATCGTCATATTGGTATTGCTTCTATCTTCAATTTCTTCCGCAACAATTTTTTCTCTGTCTTCCCCATTGTTGGAATCTGGACTGGTTGAGAGCAGGCTTTCCACACGGTCAATACCAATACTTTCAATGTCTGAACTGTTATATTGAAGCAGTAGCCACGGTTGCTGAACCTGTATGGAAAATAGGCTGTCACGTATCAAGTCCACACTGTCCTTGCCTTGACTATCTGAATGGGGCATGACAATTTTTGTACCCAGTGACAAACTAGCGTTGCTGATGTCTGATGAAAAGTCATTGATTTTCTTAATATAATCGGGAGCATAGGCAATAAAGGAAGCCGATAGGATAAAAACCAGCACAAAATTCATGAGGGCATGAATTGCCTTTGTGGTTTCTCTCTTTATCAGTCCTGTATAGGCAACATAAACCCCAAGAACCAAAATCAAGAGTAAAAGGAATCCAACATAGAAACCCTCTGTTGATAGTCCACTAGGCGTAACCCCTGCAAGGGTCTGCATATTCTTGCCAATGGAATCTGCTGTAGCGGAAATGAAGTCTAAGGAATAGGCTTCCTGTACTAAGTAACCCGTCGCATTGGAAACATAAAGACTGATTGTCCAAATAAAATTGGTAATGGCATATAGTCCATACATGACTTGTTTTCCAATTCCGTCCGACCAGTTCCACGGTAGCCAGCCCCAGCTATTATCCACATAAAAATCCAGTTGATAGTTTTCAAGTGGGTATCGGCTGTATTCATTTGCCACATTGACCGTATCATCTACCAAGCCCGCAGCTTGAACCACCGTTCCCAGCATGGCTAAAAGAAAAATGGCAATCACAAGTGTGAAAGCCACTGTCATTGCCACTTTACCTAGACGTTTCAGCGTCCAGTTTGATTTTATTCTGTTTAATATTGATGGTTTCACATTTACACCTCTTTTCGCACAGGTGGTCTGGTATCAAAGGCATGGAGCAGTTCTTCAAATACAGGGTGGAACTGTATCACACCGACACGACCATATAAATCACTGATAAGGCATTGCCCGTTTTCCAAATCACGCAATCGCTTCTGATTGTTTTCGTCCTCTGGGTCTACACCAAAAAAGGCAAGGGTTTTTTTAATCTCGTTAAGGTCAGTGGAACGAAAGGCAAATTTTAAGCCGAGGTTATTTTTCAGTTTTTCATCTAAGAGGTCATCTGTATTTTGGGTCACGAAATATACCCCAGCGTTCATAGCACGACCAGCACGAACCAGCTTCATAGATAGTGTTTTCCCTTGTGCCACCTGTAAGAAGCTCCATGCTTCGTCTAAGTCTACAATCTTGAAAATACTTCGGTCTGTATGGATAAAGTCCAACGCAAAGGTACTAATGACAATCAGCATTGCTACCGATAGTAACTCCATTGTGGTATATTCCTCAAAGGAAGTTTCCTTGTCAGGAAGTACCAAGTCGGCAACCTGTATAATGTTCAGTTGTTTTTCAAGGCTGATAGACTGCTCTACATAACCATCACTAAAAAGCAGATGGGCAAAGTCATAGTCTGTAAAACTTTCGATATGGTCGGCTATGCTGGTACTTAGTGGCGTATTCTCAACCCGTAATTCTTCAATCACTTTCATCAACCCTCGCACTTCACTATTGGTTACTGCACGAATGGCTTTTCTAAGGATTGGGAAGCGTTCCCCATCACGAGAGGAAATCCCCGTAAGGAATGTCAAAATATCAATAGCCAGTGATTCAGAATCTTTGGTATTTTTCATAATTACATAAGGGTCAAGTAAGCCTTTGTTTTTCTCATCAGAAGTCAGATTGACGATATTGATTTCATGGGAAATCTCTGGCAAGGTTTCTTTCCATCTGCCACGTTCTGCTTTTGGGTCTACAATCACTGCTTGTGCCCCATAAAGCACTGCATAATAGACGATAAGGTTATTCGCAAAGGATTTACCACCACCCAGCGAACCGACAAAGGCAGACGCTAACGCATTGGTTACTGAACCCTTAACCCCTTGACTGGCAAGAGCAGGTTTCAGATAGACATTGCGTCCAGTATCTAAGCTGTAGCCAACATAAATCCCCTCATTTTCACCCAGCATTTGAGTAGCACCAAAACCTAAACCAGCGAGGAAATCAGAGGTCACGTATTGAATATAGTCATTCATATATCTTTTGCTGGCAGGTAAAAATTCTTCATGTAAGCCCAGCATATCCCCAAAAGGTCGTACCAGTTTCACGCTCAAATCATCATAGAAATCTTTCACTTCATTACAACGACGTTTAAGTTCGTCAAGGTCATTTGCTGATACCCTTACAACATAGGACAGCTTATACATAGATTCCTTGCTTTGGTCTAAATTGGTTTCCAGCTCGTTCACACTTTCCAGAGCTTCCGCCACATTAGAGCTGGTTTCATTATCACTTTGCCATGCGTGGTTATCCAAGTCTTTCAGTTCTTTCTTTTTATTGCGGACAGTAGATAGGGCTTTACGATTCGCTACAATTTCCACATTCATTGACGTATCAATCGGAAAGGTAAATTGCTGTTGCTGGTAGTAGAAGATTTCAGAGGACGGGAAGTCCAGTTCGCCGACAATACTGTTGATGGTAAAGTAAGCTACATAGGCGGTTTCGTCTTCCTGCTGGATTTTCAAATATCGCTGTTTTTCTTCCACCAGACAGCGAGTAGGCTTAATGAGGTCATAGGTTTTAATCAGTGTTTCATGTTCCAGCTTTTTCTTTGATAGAGGATACTCATACTCTTCATAGGCAGTGCCTGTCTGTCCGTAAAGGTGTTCAATCAGATAGCCGAAGTCGTCCTTATCTAATCTTCGGATTTTGAAACGACGGGAGATTTTATTTTCTAAAAGCTTTTCCATCTTCTGAAAACGCAGGATTTCATCATTACTCATACTAACAAAATCGCCCATCAGCTTATGGTTCACATCATAGACAAAATCAGTAAAAGCATTTTTTGCTTCAACGGTAAGACTTTTCATAGAAAACTCCTGATCGTTGAGAAGCAACTTAAAACCGATAAAGAAACGGTAGTCCACTTGATTTTCGCCAATCATGGATATTAAAGCGTCTGTCTGTTGGTCGATTTTGTCATAGGCAACCGTTTTGAGCTTTCCAGTGACTTCATTTTTGGAACGTTCTTGTGCAGAAAGTATGCTGGATTCTGTACTGATTTGTAAAGCATGAATCTTGCCATCACGATTTTGTGCGATAAGCTGTCTGAAAGAATCATGTACTTGTATTTTCTGTTCCGGACTTAGAAATGAGTAATTGTAGGGAACAAGCTCATAGTAAGCGTAACATTCCCCATCTTTATTCCAGACCAGATTGTTTTCAATATATTTAATTGGATATGCCATAAAATTCACTCCTAACTGCTGTAATGGCTTCTTGTGGCTGGTTTCTGCCAAGCGTTACTTTTTTTCCTGCATAGGTCAGTTTTCGTCGCAGTGCATAAGCAATGACAGACTTCAAAAATCCATAAGGCTTTTTACCATCAAAGGTTTTTGTAGACATAAACCATGTGAAAGCCACAGGAATCCCAAAGTATTTGAGAAATGCTCCCTCTATCATAGAAAGAGGGGGCAAGTTGCCAAGTATCATAACTGCAAAGAGTGACACGACAAACCATGTCATTTGCGTAAAGGTTATGGGAAACGGAAGTCTAAAGTCATTGATGGAGTACAACACTTTCTCAACAGACCAGATACTGGTATAGCTTCGTATTTTCTTCATGTAATCAATCCTTTCATAAAAATGGGGATAGTCTTTTGACTACCCCGTAAACAAGAAAATCTGCCAGTAAGAATGTACCGACAGATTTAATAGACGATTTCAAAAATCCCGTGATTGGTTGAGATAAACGTTCCCGAAAGGTCTAAATCCCGACCATAGGATTCATAATCAATATAGTTTTGAAGACTGGCTGGCACTTCGCCTAAAGCACCCGTTTCTTCAATGTAGTAGCGTGCCACGTCAGACATATCATCACAATCGGAATGAATGATAATATCTTCTTGATGTTCGCTTAATTCTTCAATACTTGAAAAATGAGTGAGCAGAGCAGATAGCTCCGATTGTAGTTCTTCTGGCAACTCCGATACCATTTCCCATAGGCGATTGAGTTCGCTAATAGAAGTGTATTCGTCAACCGTAAAGGGTAACTCGTAATCATGAATGGCGTATTCCTCATATTCATCATTCAAGCCGATTTTCTCTTTGACTTCCTCAAAATCAATGGGAAAGGTAAACCATGCACCAACTAATTCGCCCTCATTGTATTTGCCTAAATTGGCAATGTAGACTTGCATATCGTCCATGTATTCACACGTCCTTTCTTTATAGAGATTCAAAAATCCCTACCGCACTTCGTTTGGTGTACCATTCTTTTGCGGAACATAAGAAAACCACTTATATTCCACAAAATAACGGTTTAATTTAAGCACCAATAATGCGATTGAATAGCTCTAGTAAAATGTCTTTTACTCCAGCAGCGTTGAAGACTAAGCCTACCGCAATAATCGCAATAATGAGAAAGCCAATGAGTTTACTGAACTCACGCTTGAAGCCAAGATACAAGCCAATCACAACGATTGCTAAAAGTACCAGTGATTGAGCGTTTGATAGAAACCAGTTATAAAGGTTTTGTCCAAAATTCATAAAAATGTTCTCCTCTCTATATTCAATGAATTTGTGTTTAGGTTATTTCTTTGTCGTTATCACGTCCTTATCTTTTGCCGACTGTTGCTTCAAAATCTGCTCATGCCGGTCTGTCAGTTTCGCATGGTCGAGAATGTCTTTCACAACCTGCGTCTGGTTGATTTCATCAAGTTTAATCGCAACCTTTAAAGTGGGTGCGACTTGATGGGAAAGCCAGTTCAGCGTCCGCTGGAAAGAGTAAGGCTCTGGTTTTGTGGTTAGTTTTAATCGTTCACGGTTGTTCCCAATAAACCAAGCCCATTCTTCATTCAGCTTCCAATCAGAACGAGGTTTGGAATCGTCTTTATCTACAAAACGGATATACCGATTGATAATTTTAAAAGCAGTCTTTTCTGGATTGTCATAGACGAGTAAATCACGGACTGCATAATAGGCACGCTCATTTTTCAGCCGAATCTCAAAACGGTTTTTTACTTCTGCGTCTTCAATGGGAATATCATTTTTCTTGTACTGTTCATAGTCCTTTTCATAGATACAGAAATAAACTTCACTCTGTAATGAACCGATATAGAGGGTATTTCCCATACATTCCTTTTCATCTTTGCGTACCAGTTCGCCACTGCGATAGCTTTTGAAACTGCGGAAGACGGATATACATTCTTCCTGTCTGCATTTTTCAGTGAGTACAGGGATATTCAAAATCCCTGTCTTATCGTTAATGGCAAGGTCAAGGCGTTTCATCACACCGCCAGCCACCAAAGCGTCCATAAAGAACTCATACCAGCTTCTTTGTTGAGCCAGAAGATAGCTTTCAAATTGCCGACACCCACGACCTTTCAATTCCACCAGAACTCCTTTGTCCAGTTCGTGGGAGCAGAGAACGAATATATCGCCTAAAGCATAATGCTCTGAATAAGAATAGAAACCATAGTCCTCATGAAGAAAATAGGACAGTTTCAGTTGTAAGATGTTTTCGACCACATGCTGTACGTCCGTTGTGGGAAAGCGAATCCTTACATAATCAAAGAGCATTTCAAGGGGAGCGTCGGGATTGAAGCGTTCCAGAGCTTCAAAAAGAGATTGCTGTAAATCCTCTGATGGCTTGACTTTTCCTGTTTCAATATCGCTTAGATACTGCCTTGTAATACCAGTCGCAACCGCTAAACGATTTTGAGATAGTCCATAAGCCAAGCGTTTTTCTTTTAACTGCTGTAACCAAGTTTGTTCATTCAGTAAAAATCCCTCCAATCAAAAAGGCGTATGTCAACTTTTAAAGCCCATTTTACATACGCTGAAATTTTGTAAATCCCTTGTAACCAAAGGATTTTCTAATGTTTTTTTGACTGTTTCCTGTCGATTTGTACCCCCCTGTTAGATACGGGGGGTTAATGGGCAGGGCAAGCCCTGCCCGACAAAGCCAGAACTTACGGTTTAAGACCGTAAAACCTGCCTTTGTCGTCTGTATCTGCCTTTGATTCTCCCTGTATGCCAGTGTAAATCACTACCAAATCAACTTCTGGTCTTAAATATTCCTGTTCAATCACTTCTGATAGACCGTCCGTTTTGAATGAATTTCTATCAAAAAGCTGAAATTCATATAGAATATTTTTGCTGGTAATACTATGTCGCTTCTCTAACCTCATTCTGAATGTGAACGGTGGTTTCTTCACTTCACGGATAATTTCATCAATCAGCTTATCTATTCTGGAATAGAATCGTACTTTTGGATTGACGGTAAAATGCCTGTATCGGTCAATGATGTATTGTTCACAATCTACCGTGAATTGGTCTGTATTCAAGCAAAGACAAATGACAGATTTTTCAGTCGGTGTATGATATATCTCCAATCTTTTAATATCCATTACTTTTATTTCTCCATTTCTTGTTGTTCTGATGATGGCTTTTTTGTGTCCTGTCTGCTGTTGGATAACTTTTTAATTTCCTCTAAAAAGTCATGTCCTTTTGGTACAAGGGGAGTATAAAACTCTGATATGACACTTGTTCCTACATCAACATAGCCACGACCTTTGATTCGCTTTAAGAAGAAATCCTTTTGTACGTCACTGCCAAACATCATGCCATAGCCCATTTCAGACATACGACCTAAAGCCACTCTGAAATTAAACTGGTCACGGATTCCGTCGCCTAGATATTTTGCGTCTGGACGCTGACAAGCCAGTATTAGAAAGAAGCCAGCTTGACGACCTAACATGACAATCTGTTTCAACTTATTTATAACTGCGGTGTTTTCTTTTGTTCCCAGCATTTCCATGAAAGCGACATATTCATCAAAGATTAAGAAGTGTGCTGGAAGTCCTAAGTAAGCATAATTTTCGCCAGTCTTATAATTTTCCATCTGCTTCATTTCCTCACTGCGTTTTATCATTTCTTCATAGAATGTATCAATGCAGGAAAGCAAGTCTTCTTTTCTGTAGTGGACATTTGCCATCACAGAGCCTAAATCGGCTAAGTCTGCATTTTTCGGGTCTAAGATATACAGCTTAGAATCTGTATGAAGCAAGGCTTCAATCAGTGTCAGGATAAAGTAGGTCTTACCGCCACCTGTACCACCAGCTATGAGCATGTGAGGCAGATTGTCATATTCCCACCACATATTTTTCATTAAGCAAAGTTTCCCATCATGAGCTTGTACTTCATCAATAGAAATACGACGGGCTATCATATCATAGAGCAAGGTATATTCCACGTAGGAATCCTTTAACTCTTTATCCGTCAGCTCACAGTACAAGCCACTTTCTAATTTCTTTTCCAAGTGTAGGAGCTGGTCTTGATATTTCCCCAGAGTGATTTCCACTTGTATCTGTATTAAGCCATTTTTAAGGCGATAATAGATTTTAGGGAAGTAGGTTATCTTTTCTTTGGTACGACTGGGGGAATCCTTGAAGAAGCCATCTGTTTTGACCTGTTCTGATTCATACCACTTATTTTCAAGAACCATCTTCGCCAGCTTTTGACGGTGGTAGAGTTGTTTAATCGTATCATAGCGATACCGTTTGAATAGAAACGCCACCAGCAAGCAGACAAGAATTGCGACACTGAAACTGATACTTAAATACGGAATGTCAATCTTATCTGCTTGTGATAGGTTAAAGTCCTGCCAGTTGACCTGCTGGATTGTCTTCACATGAAACAGTCCGACAACAAGCAGTAAAATAGGCAGTAAGGACGCTACTGTAAAATGAAAGACTAAATCTTTGTCACTCGGACGAATCCTTTTACCACGAAAGACACGCTGTTTCATGTTTGATTTTCTCCTTTCTCTCTAATGGAAGATACGTGGCTATTTGTCCGTAGCAGGTTCTTTCTTAGGTGGCTGTTGATTTCTAAAGGAATTAGAATCCTTTGTCAGCACAATATCGTCTGCCTTGATGTACCAGTCAACATCTGCTCCTTGAAAGGTAGCAGTAGCGACAGTATCCGCAATGGGATTGATAAGTTCCACCCGTGCGTTATATTCAAACTCTTTCAAAGGCACGCTGGCAGGAATACTTACTTGAATCATGCGTCCTTGCCCTTTGGATTTTAAGTCATAGGTACGTTCTTTGATTTCCTCTGAAACCGTACCGTCTTCATTTTGGATTCTCACTTCACGACGTAGAGCAGAGAATTTTAATTCTCCAAAAGTCGTGTCTTTATCTAATACGATACCATTTGCTAATCTCATCATTTTTCCTCTCTTTCTTTATTCTTTTACCATGTCGTCAGCATGTAAAAGGTAATTTGTAAAACCACGAGTGCCGATTTTATAGCCCTCGGCGGTAATACGTGGATTGACTAACTTAACACGTTCCTCAAAGCCGAAATGTTTTTCGCCAGCTTCAGCAGGAAGTACGACCACAATATCATCTGCTCTTTGAACGTCTGAATAGAGATTATAGCTTCGAGATAAGACGGTTAGATGTCCGTTGATTCTTCGCTGTACGACTTTATCCTCGCCAGCAAATTCTAAATTGCCGAATGTTTTTTCCATCTTGGGAATCACAAATTTAAGTTCCATATTTTTACCTATCCTTTCTTTTTTATGGTTGAATGAATCTCGTTTGTTTGATGGTCTTTCACGGTGGGGAGCGACCTTTATTCTCTTGTTTTTCTATTTTCGTAGTATCACGTCCTTTCAAATCGGGTAAAAAAATAGACACCTCATTTTTGAAGTGTCCACCTTTTGCCTATTCAATTTTTATTGGAAGTATCTTTGTTTCTTCACTTTTCAAGGGTAAATCGTCGTATCAAAGCTCATTCATAAGTAGTAAATTAGTAGTAAATTGATTGGTTTCGACCTTGATAAAGTGTGATAAGTCCAGTGTTTATACGGATAACTAGATTTTCATACTATTTTTAAAAATAAAAAAAACTTATCTTATAATATAATTTAATTAATGTTTTTTAGATTCGTTTAAAACTTATTGTGATATAATTGCTTGAAATCTTTAAATAAAGGAGAAAAGATGGCAACAAGAAAAGAACACGATTTTATCGGTGAATTAGAAATTAGTGACGACGTTTATTATGGCGTTCAAACTTTTAGAGCAGTCGAAAACTTTAAAATGACTGGAAGACAAATAAAAGACTATCCATTCTTTGTGAAAGCTTTTGCACAAATTAAAAAAGCAGCAGCACTAGCAAATAAAGAGGTTGGTGTTTTATGCCCAGAAAGAGCTGATGCTATTGCAAAAGCAGCTGATGAAATCATAGCTGGAAAATATCACGATCAATTTGTTGTAGATATGATCCAAGGTGGTGCAGGAACTTCAACAAATATGAATACAAATGAAGTTATAACAAATGTTGCATTAGAAATTTTAGGCCATAAAAAAGGCGAGTATAAATATCTTCACGCAAACGACCACACAAATTTGGGTCAAAGCACAAATGACACATATCCAAGTTCAATCAAAGTTGCAACTTATGCAAAACTTACAGATCTATTAAAAGCAATGGAACTTTTAAAATCAGAGCTTGAGAAAAAAGGCAAAGAGTTTAAAGATATGATTAAAATGGGTAGAACAGAGCTTGAAGATGCTGTTCCTACAACACTTGGTAACACTTTCAACGCTTTTGCAAGCTATATCAAAGCTGACATTGCAAACATTAAAAAAGCAAGAGAGTTAATGAGCTTTTTAAATATGGGAGCAACAGCTATTGGAACAGGAATTAACTGCCACCCAGACTACAAATGCGCAGTTCATAAACACCTTAGCAAAATAACAGGTGCAGAGTTTAAACCAGCTGAAGACTTTATAGCTGCAACTCAAGATACAGCAGACTTTGTTCAAGTTAGCGGATGCCTAAAAACAGCTGCGGTTAGACTAAGCAAAATTGCAAACGACTTAAGACTTATGAACTCAGGTCCAAGATGTGGTTTAGCTGAAATTGAACTACCTAAAATGCAACCAGGAAGTTCAATTATGCCAGGAAAAGTGAATCCTGTTATAGCTGAAGTTGTAGGTGAGGCTTGCTATGAAGTTATAGGAAACGATGTAACCATTATGCTTTGCTCAGAAAGAGGAGAATTTGAACTTAATGCGTTTGAACCAGGAATTGCTTATGCGCTATTTAACTCACTTGTAATCCTTGAAAATGCGTACATAACTCTAGCAGAAAAAGCTATTAAAAATGTTCAAGCTAAACCTGAAAATTGCCTAAATTTAGTTCTTAACTCAGTTGGTATAGTAACTGCATTTAACCCAGTAATTGGTTACGAAAACTCAGCTTCAATTGCAAAAGAAGCTTTAAAAACAGGTAAATCAGTTGGTGACATTGCAATAGAAAGGGGACTTTTAACAAAAGCAGAAGTTGATAAGCTTCTAGATCCAAAAAGTATGTTAAATCCTCACATGTCACATACTGGTAAAGAAAAATAGATAGATAAATAGTTAGTGTAAGGAAAATTTCCTTACACTTTTTTTTAAAAAGCAAAATTTAAAAAGGGGTTTTTATGGACTTCATGCTTATTTTAGAAATAATCGTTTTACTTGGAGCGATTTTTATAGGTGTCAAATTAGGTGGCATCGGTATAGGCTACGCAGGTGGTCTTGGTGTTATAGTATTAACCATTGGACTTGGTTTAAAGATGGGAAGCATTCCTTGGGATGTTATTTTAATTATCGCTTCTGTTATTTCAGCAATAGGCGCAATGCAAGTTGCAGGTGGACTTGACTATTTAGTTCAAATTGCTGAAAAGATTCTTCGTAAGAATCCAAAGCATATAAATTTCTTGGCTCCTGCAGTTACTTATCTTTTAACTATCTTTGCAGGAACAGGTCATACAGCATTTTCAATGATACCAGTTATTGCAGAAGTTGCAAAAGGACAAAATATTAAACCTTCAGTTCCACTATCAATTGCTGTTGTTTCTTCACAAATAGCAATTACAGCAAGCCCTGTATCTGCAGCTGTTATATTTATGGCTGGCGATATGGCACTTGGTGGACTTGGAGTTAGCTATCCTATACTTCTAGCTATTTGGATTCCAACTACATTTGCAGGTTGTATGGTAACAGCTCTTATAATGAACCTTTTGTGGAAACAAGACTTAGATCAAGATCCTGTTTATCAAGATAGGCTTAAAAGAGGTTTAGTTGCAGCTCCGCAAAAAGACGGTAGCTACAAAGAGCTTCCAAAAGGGGCAAAAACATCTGTTTTAATATTTTTATTAGGAATTATTTTAGTTGTTTTATATGCTTCAGCTATAAGCCCTCAATTTAAATTAATAGAAAATGTTAAACTTCCAAGAGATGGTGCGATAATGAGTATTATGCTAACAATTGGAGCTTTAATAGTTATGATTTGCAAAATTGATGTTGATAAAGTTCCGCTACAAAGCACATTCAGAAGTGGTATGACAGCTTGTATATGCGTTTTAGGTGTTGCTTGGCTTGGAGATACATTTGTATCAAATCACACAGATGAGATTAAAGGCTTAGCAGGAAATTTAGTAAGAGATTATCCTGTTTTACTATCAGTTGCTCTATTTTTTGCAAGTATGCTTCTTTACTCACAAGCTGCAACTGCAAAAGCATTGATTCCTACTGTTATAGCTGCTCTTGGACTAAGCGCAACAAACAATGGAGATGTTTATATTCTAGTTGCTTCATTTGCTGCTGTTTCAGCACTATTTGTTCTACCAACCTACCCTACACTTCTAGGTGCGGTTCAAATGGATGATACAGGAACAACAAGAATTGGAAAATATGTATTTAACCATGCATTCTTCTTGCCTGGTGTTTTGGCTATAGCTTTCTCAGTAGGCTTTGGCTTTATTTTAGCACCAATTCTACTTTAAAACTATTAGTTGGGGTAATCCCAACTAATTTTTATATAACTTATTTAACTTGACTTACGATAATTCTTATTAATACACTAACATTGATTTTTGACACTTGATATGTTTTACTAGTTTTAAATCTAACGGGTATCTTTTTACTGATTTTTTTACAATAAATAACAATGTTGGTTATAAAAAAACTAGCATTTAATTACTTAGTTCATATTTTTCAATGTTTAATTACATTATATAATTTTTTACAATTTAACAGTGTTTAACTCTACACTATAGTATTCCAATATTTTAAAACATAAATTTTTTAGTTATAAAAAAACTATGTTTTGATATTAAATTATATTTTTTTCAAAATATTAATCATAAAAAGCTTTAAATTGTTTGAAATATTTTTCAAATTTGGATAATGAAATTTCTAAATGATATGTACTTGTTTTTATCGGTAAAATACAACTCAAACTCTTTTTTAGAGTTTGAGTTAAATAAAATTCAATATATATTATTAATAATAGTCTTTATTTTTTACGAATTTGCAAATTTAATTATCTCTTTTGCAAGCTCTTCAGTAGCATCTACAAATTTAAATTCATTTGGTACAAATGGTAAAAATAATGGTATCTCAGTGCAAGCAGCTATAAATATATCAGCATCAATCTTGGACATAGTCTCAATAAAAAAATCTTTTTTTTCAGCTATTTTCCCAGCTTTTACACCCTCATAAATACATTTCATAATGTCATTTTCTATCTCTTTACTAAACTCAACACTTTCAAAACCATATTTTTCTAAATTTTTATCATAAATTTTACTTTTTCTTGTAGTTATTGTTCCTACAACAGCCACTTTTTTAGCATTTTTATAATTTTTACTTATATTTTCAACGGTTATATTTGGCATATCTAAAAATTTCATTTTTGTTTCAGTTATAAGTTTTGGTGCAAAATAATGAGCAGTATTACACGCCATGCAAAATGCATCACAACCTGAATTTTCAAGCCTTTTAACACTATCAAGCAAATAAGGAAATGGGTCTTTTCCGTCTCCATAAATATAGTTTGTTCTATCAGGAATTTTTGCATTATTATCGATTGTCAATAAAATATGATCTTGGTCGCATTTTGCAGGAGTTAATTTTACTATTTTCATATAAAGATCTGCACTTGCCATGGATCCCATTCCGCCAATTATTCCAACTCTTTTCATAAATTTTTCCTTTTAATTTTTGTGAATTAAAATTATACTATCAAAATACTTAAAAACATAAAAAACTAACTAAATTTATAAATTTAACTTTAAAAACAAAATCTAACTTAATCAAATTAAAATCTATTTTTTAAACTCTTTTAAAAGATCAGCTACCAAAAAAGCAAGTTCTAAGGATTGATTTGCATTTAGTCTTGGATCGCACTGAGTTTCATATCTTTTAGCTAAGGTTTCTTCTTTTACATTAAAAAATCCACCAGTACATTCAGTTACATCATCACCACTCATTTCAAGATGGATTCCACCAGGATATGTTCCTTCACTTTTATGAATTTCAAAAAAGCTTTTTACCTCTTTAAGTATTTTATCAAAAGCCCTTGTTTTATAATTATTTGTTGTCTTAAAAGTATTTCCATGCATTGGATCACTGCTCCAAAGTACCATTTTTCCCTCACTTTTAACAGCTCTTAGAAGCCTTGGTAAATTGCTATCTATTTTATCAGCGCCCATTCTAACAATTAAATTTAATCTTCCTGCTTCATTATCTGGATTAAGCTTTTCACAAAGTCCTAAAATCTCATCTGGTGTTGCAGTAGGTCCAATTTTTACACCAACTGGATTTTTAACTCCGCTTAAAAAATTTACATGAGCTTCATTAAGTCCTCTAGTTCTCTCACCTATCCAAAGCATATGAGCTGAACAATCATACCAATCACCACTTGTACTATCTATTCTAGTTAATGCCTCTTCATAAGGCAAAAGTAAAGCTTCATGGGAAGTATAAAACCTAGTTTCATTTATAGCTTGAGTTTCTGGGTTTATACCACAAGCTTCCATAAAATCTAGTGCTCTTGTAATTTCATTTACCAAATTTGAAAATTTAGTCTCAATTTCAGCTGCTTTTGCAAAACCCAAATTCCATCTATGAATTTCGTGTAAATTTGCTAGTCCACCTCTAGCAAAAGCTCTAAGTAAGTTTAATGTTGTAGCGCTTTGATAATATGCTTGAATTAGCTTTCCTGGCTTTGGTTCCCTTGCTTCTTTGGTAAATTCTAAATCATTTACAATATCGCCTCTATAGCTTGGAAGCTTTACTCCATTAATCTCTTCAAAATCACTACTTCTTGGTTTTGCAAACTGTCCTGCAATACGCCCTACTTTGACAATTGGAAAACTCCCTGCAAATGTTAAAACAGCCGACATTTGTAAAATTACCTTAAACATATTTTTTATATTATCAGCTCTATAGTTTGCAAAACTCTCAGCACAATCTCCGCCTTGAAGCAAAAAGCTTTTTCCTAAACTAGCACTTGCAAGTTCTTTTTTAAGACTTCTTACCTCTCCTGCAAAAACAAGTGGAGGAAGTGTTGCTAAGCGAATTTCGGTATTTTTAAGTTCATCTAAATTACTATAAATAGGCTGCTGTTTAATAGGTAAACTCCGCCAACTATCTTTATTCCATTTCATATTTTTCCTCACTTAAAATTTATAAATTTATCCATTTTATCTTAAAAACCTAAATTCAAAGTTGATTTTAAAGAAAAAATTATAAAATAATGATAAATTTTAAACTTTATTTCGGAGAGTTAATGAAAACAGAGACTAATATAGGTTTTGTTGCAGGAATTTCTACATTTGTTATGTGGGGTCTTTTTCCTTTATATTTCAAGCTTTTACAAAATGTAAGTGCAGTAGAAATTTTAGCCCATAGAATATTTTGGTCTTTTGTTTTTGTATTTTTTTTTATACTTTTTTCAAAGAAAATTAGCAGTTTAAAAAGATATATATTAAATAAAAAAGTAGTTCTAACACTAACTATTAGTGGAATTTTTGTTAGTCTTAACTGGGGAATTTACATATATGCAGTAAATTCTAATCAAATTTTAGAAGCAAGTTTAGGGTATTTCATCAACCCTTTAATGTATATAATCTTAGGTATGATTTTCTTTAGAGAAATTCCTTCAAATTTAGGAAAAATAGCAATTTTTATAGTATTTTTAGCTATTTTAATACAAGTAATATCTCTTGGAAAGCTTCCTTTTATCTCACTTATTTTACCAACATTATTTGCATTATATGGATTAATCAAAAAAAAATTAAGTATAGGCTCACTTGAGGGACTTTTTATAGAGACATTCTTACTGTCAATTTTAGCATTTTGCTATATTTTAATAATGCAAGATAATGCTACCGGACATTTTGATTTTGGTAAAACTGGGTTTCTTTTAGCACTTTCAGGTTGCGTGACAGTTTTGCCACTCATAACATTTAATATTGCTGCATTGAGATTAAAATTTTCAACCATAGGTTTTTTACAATATATTTCGCCAACAATGACAACAATGCTTGCTATTTTTTTATATAAAGAAGATTTTAGTATCTATAAGCTAATAAGCTTTGCTTTAATTTGGTTAAGTATTGCCCTAATTACAATAGATGGCTATAAAAACAATAAAATATTGGAAGAAAAGTGAAAAATTTAGGTCTTATTTTAGGAGTTGCTTCATTTTTCATGTGGGGAGCTTTTCCTGTTTATTTTAAGTATTTATCAAACATTTCACCATTTGAAATTTTAGCAAATAGAATACTTTGGTCTTTTATATTCGTCTTTTTTGTCCTTTTATTTTGTAAAAAACTAGGAAGCTTAAAAAGATATCTACTTGATAAAAAGCTATTTTTTAAATTAAGTATTTGTGGTATTTTAGTAAGCCTAAATTGGGGAATTTATGTTTATGCAATAACCATAAATAGGGTTTTAGATGCAAGCTTAGGGCAATTTATAAATCCTTTAATGTATATGTTCTTAGGAATTGTCTTTTTTAAAGAAAAGCCATCTAAACTAGAATTTACAGCTATATTTTTGGGGTTTTTAGCCATAATGATACAAGTAATTGAGCTTGGAAGTTTTCCATATATTGCTTGCTTTTTATCACTTAGCTTTACAATTTATGGACTTTTAAAGAAAAAAATGAACATTCCATCACTAGAAGGTCTTTTCATAGAAACATTTGTTGTTGCAATAATTTCTTTTTTTTATATAAGCCTAACTCCTTCAAATTTAAATTTTGATTTAACCGGACTTTTGCTTTTAGGATGTGGTATAGTAACACTAGTTCCTATGATCACATTTAATTATGCAACTCTTCTTTTAAAACTCTCAACTATTGGATTTTTACAATACATAACACCAATTTGTACTGTAATTTTTGGTGTAGTATTATTTAATGAACATTTTAGTATTTATAAATTTATAAGTTTTGGACTTATTTGGATTGCACTAATAATGATAACCTATGATGGATATAAAAGGAGAAAAAATGTTTAATGTTGAGCTTATGCTTGTAGTTGCGTTAGTGGTTGGTTTTATAATATATAAAGAAATTTCAAAAGTAACTTCAAATATAGATATTCACAAACAAAATCCTGATATGAGTAAATATTCTAAATTTTGCGATTTTATAGATGATGAAATAACCTCGGTTAAAAACTCACTTATGCTTGAAAATATAAAATTAAAAAATGAAGGTTTAAAAGATGAATTTCTAGATAAAGTCAGTACTCTTAGTAAGGAACTTGTTTTTTTACAAAATATGAGTTCAAGCAACAAAAATGCAAAAGATTGGGAAAAAAGACTATTTGATTTTTTAAATAAATTTGAGAGTTTAAATGATGAATATTTGCAAAATTCACAAAACTTAAATGATGAAATAAGGGAAAGACTAGCTAATAAATTTAGGAATTTATAAAATTTAAATTAAGATAAATGTGCATATTTAAAATTTAACTGATAAAATCATATTAAAGATGGTACAACTTTTACTCTGAGCTTATGATGTATTTTATCATTTTGGTTGACACTTTAACCTCAAAAATATCTTATTTTTATAATAATCTGTTTTAACTATTTTTGCCAATCCACAAATCCTAAACACATAACTTTATAAAGCCAACTAAATAACACAGAACATCATAAAATGATTAAACAAAACTATGACAAAATCTTTTAAGTGTTTGGCAATATCCTTATTTTTCTCTTCTTTTTTTTAAAATTATATAACTCTTTATTTAATTTTTTTAAATGGTAATAGCAAATATATTGCAAATTTTATTATCATAAATACGATAATTGAACTTAAAACAGTAGGTATATTTTTCAAAATTTCAAATGATTCTTGAATTTTTTCAACTAGATAGTATAAAAATACTATATATATTGGCCACATAATCCAATCATTTAATAGACTATATATAAAATATATAAATTTTAAAATCTCATACTCCGAACCACACTTTTTACAAATTAACTTTAATTTTCCTTCTGAATTACTAGATTCGGTCATCTTATTTATTTTATTTCTGCAAACTTCACATTTTTTATAGAAAAATCCCATTTTATGCCATTTCATATTTGATTATATTTTTATCTGACATGTTTTACCTCTAATAAATTTAATATTTCATAATCATTTATTTTATATGCAAAGTCTATTAAAAAATTGCAATCAAAAATGATATCATTAACATCTTGATATTTTAAAATTATTTTTAAATATTTTAAATATTTATTTTTACAGTTATTATATTTACTTGTTTTTACTATATCTTTTACTTTATCTAAATTTTGATTTTCTAAAAAGTTATTATCTATACATTCTAAAATATCTATATATAAAAATAAAAGAAATCTATTTTGTTCATTCAAAATAACTCCGTTTTCCATAAAAAAAGAAAATATGTCTATATTGCCTAAAAAATATGCACTTTTAAGCACATTATAGTTGCTGTTTTCGATACTAAAGTTATCATTAAAAATTCTAAAATTAAAATTAGAATTTTTAATTTTATTTAATAGTGAAATAGTTTCTGATGGCAATAAATATGCTTCTGGTATGGCTTTATAAATTAATCTTTCTTTTAATTTGTTATTTAAATTTTCAAAGTTATCATATTTATATAGAAAATTTGCCATTAAAACAATGCTATTTTCATTTAAAAACATTGTTTCATAAACATTAGAATTTACTTTTGATGAGATATTTACTAAATTTGGATTTTTATCTAACATTGTCTTTGCTTTTTCATAATCATTGTTTAGAATAGCTTCATTCAAAATACTAACTTGTTTGTTTAAATCTAAATCTTGAGCTCTAACTATTTCTAAATTTAAAACTTCATTTCCAAAACAGAAACCAAACACCAAACACAATATTAAAACTATCTTTTTCACATTTAACCTTTGCTAAAACAATTGATTAATTATACTTCTTAGAATCTAGATTTGAAAAACTATATATTTTAAACAAAAATTAATATTTGCAATTAATTATTTATTGTTATATATCCCATATCTACAAGTTTTTCAAAAATATTTTTTAAAAGAGGACCGCCTGTACTACTTCCACCACCGCCATGCTCAACTAAAATTGTAACTGCGTATTTTGGATTATCAAACGGTGCATAGCCTGTTATCCAAGCGTGTGAACGGTGATAGTATTCCATATCTTTTTCTTTCATTCTTACAATTTCACTTTGAGGAATGCTTACAACTTGTGCAGTTCCGGTTTTTGCAGCTATTTTCACAATACTATCTTTTAAATATTTATAGGCTGTGCCTTTTGGATGATTTGCCACCTCATACATAGCTTTTCTTATATATGGTAAATTTTGTTTTTCAAAATGTGTAAAAATTTCATAAGTGTTAAAACTTACTTCATTATTGTCAATTTTTTTTAAAAAATGAGGTGTTAAACCTTTTCCACTAGCTATCTCAGCTGTATTTTTGGCTATTTGCATTGGAGTTACTAAAAAACTTCCTTGTCCAATTGATGTTATGACAGTTTCACCCATATACCAAGGTTTTGCGTATTTTTCCATTTTCCAAACCCTACTTGGAACAGTTCCTATAAACTCATTTGGAAGATCAACTCCTGTTTTTTTACCAAAACCATGTTTTTCTAAATTTGAAGATAAAAAGTCAATTCCAACTTCTAAACTTCCTTCGTAAAAATAAATATCACAACTTTGTCTTATGGCATCATTTAAATTCATTTTTCCATGACCCCATCTGCTCCAACACCTAAATTTATGATTTCCAAGCTCCATTGTTCCACCACAAAAATAGCTTTTATCTTTGTCAATTTTACCACTATTTAAAAATGCCATTGCAACTGACATTTTCACAACTGAACCTGGTGGATAAAGCCCATTTATAAGCTTATTTGTAAATGGATGATCTAAATTTTCAATTAAATCTATCCAATCTTTTTGGCTAATACCTGTAACAAATGGATTTAAATCATACTCTGGAAAACTTCCTGCTGCAACTATCTCACCATTATTTACATCAATCACAATAGCAGCTCCTGATTTATCAATAAAAAGATCTTCCAAATACTCTTGTAACTTCATATCTATGCTTAGGGTTATATCACTACTTTGTGGTTTTGTATATGAGATTTCTTCAACTACTTTATTTAAAGCGGTAACTTTTGTTAGGCGTTTTCCTTCTTTGCCCTGTAAAATATCATTATAATATCTTTCAACACCACTCTTTCCAGCTATGTTTGTAAGTTTTGATAAAGGATTGGTTTCTAAATCTTTTGAATTTGCTTTTGCCACATATCCAATAACATGAGAAGCCATCGAACTATATGGATAAAAGCGAAGCGAAGCTGGCTCTATACGTAAATTTTTTCTTAAATTTAGTTTTGAAAACAGAGGAGAAATATCCTCATATTCTAAAAAATCAACTATCTTTATAAAATCTTGATTATATGGTGAGTTTTGTTTTTTATATTCATTTTGCATTTTTGTAGAATTTAAATCTACAAATAATTCTTCTATATATTTGGTTTCTTCTTCTAAAATTTCATTTTTTAAGTGAGGTCTTAAAAATAGCGAATACCCAAGGCGATTTATTGCTAATGGATTGTTGTTTACATCAAAAATTTGACCTCTAACTGGTGGTAACTCAGTAGTTTTTATGACATTTTTTGAAGCAATCCTAGCATAATATTCATTTGAACTTAAATAATAAACTCTTAAAATTAACATAAGCCAAAATAAAGCAATAAACAAAATGCTAAATTTAAGTCTCATATAATCCTATCCTTAAACAAAAGGACGCAAACTGCAGACTCAAAAACTGCGTACATTAAATACTCATATGTTAAATTTAGAGTCTGATTTGAATTAAGATATGAAATTAAGTTACTTGCCAAAAAGGTGCTAATATAACCATAAAAAACTAAAAATGTTAAAAATATATTTCTAAGCTTAAAACCTTCAAAACTAAATTTAAACATAAAATAGTAAAAAACACAAAACGAAATTGCTATAGAAAAAAGTTCAAACCCATGAAGCTGTTCAGCAAAAAAAAGAAAAATTATCGTTTGATACCATTTGCTTGTAAAATCTTCATAATTTTTATCTTTTTCATACTTTAAAATAACTGCATACGCAAAAAATAGACCTATAAAAGGTGGCAATGAAGTATAAATAGATGTTAAAATCTCATAAAAAATTAAAAAGACCCAAAAAACTAAGTTTTTTAAAGCGTATTTATCACAGCTATTTCGTTGCATACTGGAAATTGTTTGCATTTAATACAATCTGCCCAAATTTTTTGATCAGGCAACTCCTCTTTTGAAATTTCCACAAAACCTAACTTTTTAAAAAACTTATCCGCATAAGTTAAAGCAAAAACTTTTTTAATATCTTGAAATTTTGCCTCTTCTAATAAAATTTTTACAAGACCACTTCCAATGCCATTTGCTCTTAAATTTTTACTTACAACAAGACTTCTAATTTCAGCTAATTCTATAGAATAAATATATAAAGATGCGTATCCTACAATTTTATTATCTTTTAAAGCCAAAGTGTAAGATCTTATATTTTGAGCAATTTCACTATCACTTCTTGGCAGTATGATACCTTTTTTTACTTCATCAGCAACCATTTCTTGCATAGCTTTAATGTCTTTTAACTTTGCAGTTTTATACTCTACCAAAAACAGCCTTTATAATAAGTTCTCTTGCTTCATCAATGCCTTCATTTTTTAATGTTGATATAAATTTAGCATCTTTATCAAAATTTAAAACTTTTGCTTTTTGACTTTGATTTAATTTATCTGATTTTGTATAAAAATTTATAAGCTTTTGATCACTTCTTAAAAAACTTTTTATATAGAAATCAACATTTTTATCAATTTCCATATCAAACTGCCTACTATCTCTAAGATGGATAAAAAGTCTTATTGAGTTTCTTTTTTTGATAAACTCATCCAAAGCACTTTGCCAAATTTTGTGTGTGCTTTTTGTAACTTTTGCATAACCAAAACCAGGCAAATCTACTAAGATTAAATTATATAAATTTTCATCATCATCTTTAAAATTTGCTTCAAAAAAATTTATAAGCTTAGTTTTTCCTGGAGTGCTGCTACTTTTTGCTAAGTTTTTTTGATTTACCAAAGAGTTTATAAAACTACTTTTTCCAACATTTGATCTACCTAAAAAAGCTATTTCACTTCCTGAGTAAAAATCACTTTTTTCTAAACTAGGAGATGATGTTAAAAACCTAGCATTTAAGACTTTTATCACTTTTTATCCTCAATTTTAAAGATTAATTTTGCAGGTTTTTTATCTAATTTTTTGCTTGTTCTATCACTATTTACTTCATATTTTCCACTTAGTTGATTAATCGTTATAATATCTCCAAAGACCTCTCTTTTTGTTTCAACTTCTTCAATCCAAGCGTTGCCCTTTAAAGTATAAATTTCAGTTTTTGGCTCATAGGTTAAAATATCTCCTTTGCCGTTATAGTGGCTTTCATTAATCAAAATTTTAAATTTGGCATTACCTGTTGCAATATATTTTGTAGGTTGCTTATTTTTATCAAAATAAATTGTAATTTTATCGCTATTCAGAGTATCAAATGAGCCTTTTTTAACTTTTACATTTCCAGTTAAAATACTTTGAAGCTTTATCTCATCAGCAAAAAAATTATCGGCCGTAACCTCAACTTGCTCAGCAAATAAAGGCAAAGACGCAAGTAAAAACACTATTATTCTCTTATAAACCATCCATTAACTCCTGTTGCAAAAGTCTGTTTTGTATTTAGATCATGTTTTAAAGTAAGACCAGTTACATTATTTTCATTTTGCCATAAAATAAAAGGCTTGTTACTTGTAGCAATTTTAGTTTTTGTATTATAAAAAATTTCGTCTGAAATATAGTTCATATCATCACTATTTTTATACTCTGCATTGTCTAAAAATTCTATTATATCGTCTTTATAAATAGCTTTGTTTGAACTTAATGTATGATTTGTATCTTTATTTAAAACAAACCCTTTGAAATTTTCAAACTCATCTTTATCTTTATATTTTGTACCTTTATCGGCTTCATATTTTGCAATTATTTTTTTTTCTGTTACCTCATAGTCAATTATATCAAACATTTCAGTTTGGGCTAAATCTATCTCACTTTTAAAAAAATCACTAAAATAAGGTGTTTGAACTGATAAAATAACCATCATAACACTAAAAATAGCAATACCAAAATAAAAAATTCTTATAGCCATTTTTTAAGCCAAACATCTCTTAGGTTTTCTTTTTTTATAATTATCTCTATCATCTCTCTAACTGCCCCATCGCCACCTTTTTTTGAAAGCATTATATCAGCCTTTACTTCACTAATAGCATTTAATGGCTTAAAGCTCATTTTAACATTATTTAAAAGCTTTATATCATTGTAGTCATCACCTATGGCAGCAGCATTTTCAAAACCCAATCCCTCTTTTTTTAAAATTTCTTCTGCTGTGCTAAGTTTATCTTTAACACCTTGAAAAATATATTTTATTTTTAAATCTTTTGCTCTTTTTTCAACTATTTTTGATGACTTTCCTGTAATTATGGCTGAAATTTTGCCCATTTTATTCCACTGTTCTATACCAAAGCCATCATTTACATTAAATTTTTTTAGCTCATCGCCTAAATTTGTATAGTAAAGTCCACCATCAGTTAAACAGCCATCAACATCTAAAAAAATAATTTCTATCATAAAATGCCTTTTTATAAAACACCTTTTGTACTAGGAATTCCCATTTTTTCATTTTTAGTCAAAGCTCTTCTTAGCGCAACTGCAAAGGCTTTAAAAGTTGCTTCTGCTATATGATGTTTGTTGCTTCCTCTTAATTTTATAAGATGAAGTGTAATACCTGCATTAAAAGCAACAGCTCTAAAAAACTCTTCTATCAACTCAGCATCAAATTCACCTATCAAACCATCTTTTATACTATCATAAACTAAAAAAGCTCTATTTGAGATATCTAAATCACAACTTACTGCGCTCTCATCCATTACAACAACTGAATTTGAATATCTTTCAATATTTTGAACTGGATAAATTTGTTTTTTTAAAGCCATTCCTAAAACTATACCGATATCTTCAACACTATGATGAAAATCGACCTCTATATCGCCATCACACTCTACTTCTAAATCCATCAAAGAGTGTTTTGCAAAAGCTTCAAGCATATGGTTTAAAAAACCTATTTTAGTATTTATTTTGCTTTTTCCAGTTCCATAAATTTCTAATCTAAGCTTTATTTTTGTCTCTTTTGTATTTCGTTCTATCATACTAAACCCCTATTGTCTAACTATAAAAGCGCCATCTAAATGATATGAACTATGAGCAAAATCTCTTGCTTCATCCTCACTTCTAAAACCTGTTAAAAATACCCTATGGAGTCCATCTTTATCAAATTCCTTAATTATAGCCTTATATCCACCTTTTCCATCATACTCTTTTTTGTAAATATTAGCTCCATTTATGTTTCTAAATGCCCCTACTTGAACCATAAAAGTTCCACCTATATAAATTCTTTCGTTTTGCGGAGCTGTTTTACTAATACTATGACCATCGAATCCAACAACCTCTATAACAACAGGAGCAGTTCCGCTAGCAATCACCCCAATATCAGAAGCTGCTTTTTTAGATAAATCAATAATTCTTCCACTTACAAATGGACCTCTATCGTTTATCCTTACAACTGTCCATTTTGAATTATTTAAATTCGTAACTTTTACCATTGTATTCATAGGAAAAGTTTTATGTGCTGCTGTTTGAGCATACATATTGTATCTCTCCCCATTTGAAGTGCTCTTTCCATGAAATTTTGGCCCATACCAACTAGCTAATCCTTTTTGAGTTTCTCCCACTTCAACCTTTTGAGGATAATATGTTTTTCCATTTATTTTATAAGGTCTCATAGTAGCATGGGTGCTTGGTTTTGGTTTAGATACAACCACAGGATATGATGTTTTAGTTGAACACCCTACTATAAAAAAAGCTATAAAAAAAAATGTTAAAATTTTTTTATGGTATAACAATTGTATCTCCTGCTTTAATATTTAAATCTTTTATTTCATTAGCAGCAACTAAAGTAGCTACATCAACATCAAATTTATTTGATATTGCTATTAGTGTATCGCCTTTTTTTATAGTATATTCTTTATTGTCATTAAAAGCGATTATAGATGTTGGAATTTTAAGCTTTTTCCCAATCTCTAATTCATCACCAAGATTGTTTTCTTTTATTAATTCATCAGCTGTAGTGTCCCATTTTTTAGCTATACTTTCTATAGTTTCATCTTTTGCGACTACATGGATATTATACGATGGAGCAAATGTATCTTCCCCTCTTATTATCTGTCCTATATAGTTTAATGCATAAAGATTAAGTTTTTCCTCAGGAATATAAAAATGATACGCATTTTGGTCTTTTGGAGCAACCGAAGTTTTAATGTGAGGATTATACTTTTTCATCTCTTCCACACTTAGACCTATGCTGTTTCCAACGCTTGCCAAACTTGTTCCACCTTGAACTTTTATTTTTTCTACTGAATTTTCTGGCTTTATATCAACAAGCGCGATTCTTGCATCAATATTTTTTGAAATTATTGTGTTTTTAATAATTCTTTTAATGAAATTTTTAGTCTCTCTTGGAGTTTTGTTACTTGTTAAAAGAGTTGAAAAATCATCATTTTTATTATTTCTTATAACTTTTTTTATACAGCCATCGCCACAATTATAAGCCATTAAAGATATATACCACTTATCTTCAAAACACTCATTTAAAAAATCTAAATATTTAAAAGCTGTATCTGTTGATAAGAAAGGATCTCTTCTTTCATCGATTTGAGCATTAACATTAAGACCAAAAGATTTAGCAGTTCGAGGCATAAACTGCCACATTCCACTAGCTTTTTTTGACGAAGTTGCTCTGTTTAAAAATTTTGACTCAACCATAGCAAGATAGAGCAAAAACTCAGGAGCATCAATTTTTTCAAGCTCTTTTTTTACCATATAAACATTATCAGGAGAGCTTTTTATAATTTTTATAAACTCATTTACATCTCTTTCATCTATACTTTTTTCTATATTTAAAACTATTTCTTTATTTTTTTCATTATTTGGGATAGCAAACTCGTTTAAAATCTCATCTATAAGTGTATTTGCTTGTAAAGTAATAGTAAATATAAAAATTGTAAAAATACTAAACAATTTATTCAAATTTTCTCCTTAAATTTTAAAAAGTTTTTCTGCGTTTTTTGTTGTAATTTCTTCTATTTTACTTACCTCTAAATTTAAAATTTCAGCCATTTTTTGTGCTACAAATGTAGTAAAAGCAGGCTCATTTCTTTTTCCTCTATTTGGTGTTGGTGCCAAATACGGCGCATCTGTTTCAATGACTATATTTGATAATGGAATTTGATCTAAAATCTCAACTAAATTCTTAGCATTTTTAAAAGTTAAAACTCCACCAATTCCAAAATAAAACCCTTCATCTTTTAATGAAAGCAATAATTTGCTTGCATTATAACAGTGCAAAACCACACCAAAAAGTTTTTTTGAATACTCTTTTAGAATATTATAAATATCCTCATTTGCATCTCTTGCATGAATTATAAGAGGTTTTTTAAACTGGATTGCTAAATTTATTTGATCTAAAAAAATCTTTTTTTGCAAATTTTTATTAGCCAAAATCTCTTCATCACTATTAAAATGCTCTTTTATCTTAAAATAATCAAGTCCGCACTCCCCAATAGCTACACACTTTCTATCATCTAAAAAATCTCTTAAATAATTTATCTCAAACTCATCGGCGTGATATGGATGAACTCCAGCTGCAAAATAAACATTATCATAAGCATAAGCGATATCTCTAGCTTTTTTTAGGGTTTTTATATCAGCCCCAGGAATTATTATTTTATTAATTCCGCTTTCCTTTGCTCTTTTTACAACAAAATCCAAATCGTCATTAAAACTATCATCATCTAAATGACAATGTGTGTCTATTATCATCTGCTAACCTATTAATTATTTTAATCAATTTTCGATTTTAGCAAAAAATGACAAATGAAAGCTTAAAGTACCATAAATTTTCAACTATTTCTAAGTCTTTTTGCAAATTCTAAGGCTTCTTTTGTGATTTTTTCTCCGCTTATCATTCTTGCAAGCTCTGTTATTTTCTCATCTTCGTTCAGTTTTTTTACATTTGAAATACCATTTATTTTGCTAACTAAAAAATGAGAATCAGCTTTTGAACTAAGTTGCGGAAGATGTGAAATAGCAAAAATTTGATAAAATTTTGAAATTTTTAAAAGAACATTGGCAATACTCATAGCCTCTTTTCCACTTAAATTTGCATCTATTTCATCAAGGATTAAAACACCATTTGCAAAACCTGTTATATCGATATTTGCACCAATAAATGCAAGCCTTAGTCTGTTAAACTCACCGGAGCTTAAATTTTTTAAAAGTGTATTTGAAATTTCAAAGCTTATCTCATCCATTCCTAAACTATCAATCTCTTTTTCTTTAAATATAACTTTTGCATCACTCATATAAAGCTCTTTTAAATATCCATTTAAAATATTTTCAAGCTCTTTTTTTACATTTTTCCTACTACTGCTTACCAAATTTGAAATTTTAAGAAGTTTTTCTTCTAAAATTTTAAAAGAATTTTTTAAATCACTTTTTTTAAACTCTATATTTTCATATTCGTTTAACTCTTTTTTTCTAGTTTGTAAGGTTTCAAGTGCTTCTTTTACGCCACCATAGCGTTTTTCTAAATAGTTTAAATCTTCAATTCTATTTAAAGTTTTTTCTATATCAATATTTTCCAAATCTTCTAAATTCAAACTCTCTTTTTTGGCCCTTAACTCATTTATGGCTTCTTCAAAAAAATCACTTTCTAAATCACTTACCCTTAAAGCCTCAATTACACTACTTTCTATATCAAATATCATTTCAGCTTTCATCCAAGCTTCATTTATCCTATCGATTTTACTGAGGCGTTTTTTTAATTCCATCAACTCCTCAAATTCACCTATTTTAGGATTTATACTTTCTATTTTGTTTATTTCAAATTTTGCAAAATCCTTTAGCTCCTCAATATTCTTCTCTTCATTTTCAATTTTTAAAAGCTCTTTTTTTACATGACTAAATTCTTTAAAAATCTCACCTAGATTCTCTAAATTAGTTTTATGAGCTCCATCTTTTTTAATAGACAATAAATCTAGCAAATTTAATAAATTTTTATTATTAAACTCATCAGCATTTCTAATGCTAAGATATTTAATGTGGGTTGAAGCAATTGAAAATAAATTTTTTTTAGAAATAAATTGAGAGTTTATAAAATATCTTGTTGATTTATCTTTTAGCATTCTAAAATTATTAACACTTTCATTTTCTATGCCAAATTCACTTAAATCAAAATCAAACTTCACATCTGCTTCTATTAAACCGGAATCTGTTTCACTAAGTCCAAATACAGATAAAATAGCATTCATCAAAACTGATTTTCCAGCTCCACTAACTCCTGTAAAAACACTTAATCCTTTATCAAAAAAAAGCTCTGATTCTTTAAAAGTTAAATTATTTTTCACATAAAGTCTATCTATCAAACCTTGCCTCCATTATGTCCCCAATGAAGTTTATTTTTTAAAACTTCAAAATAATTTGCGTTTAAATGTCTTATTAAATTTGCATGAGTGTCCCCAAGTCTAACCACAACTTCATCAAATTTACTCATATCAAAAGCATTTTGACCATCTATTATAATACTTACCTTACTATTTCCTGCATTTTTAAATTTTAATTTATATTCAGCTGGTAAAACAAGCGGTCTTTGTGTTAGGCTATGAGCACAAATTGGCGTAATACAAAAAACCTTGCTCATTGGATAAATTATTGGTCCATTTGCACTCATATTATAAGCAGTTGAGCCAACAGGTGAGCTTACTATAACGCCATCACCATAATATGTATTAAAATACTCATCATCTAAATATGCATCAACTTTACTCATTGATAAAACTGCACTTCTTGATAAAACAAGATCGTTAAATGCAATTAGCTTTATCTCATTTTCAGAGTTTTTAAGTGAAATTTCTAACATTAAAGGTTTTTTTATTTCATATTTACCTTTTAAAAAATCGGCAAAAAACTCATTTAGCTTATCAATTTTAACATCGGTTAAAAACCCAAGAGTTCCATCATAAACACCTAAAACATTTAAATTTTTAAAACCATTTTTAGCTACTTCTCTGCAAGTTGAGATTAAAGTTCCATCTCCTCCAATACTTAAAATTAAAGTTTTTTCCTCATCTATCTTATGCAGATTTTCAAATTTATTTATAGTCTTTTCTAAAAATAAAATTTCATA
The DNA here is from genome assembly GCF_027277485.1 of Campylobacter ureolyticus. GTDB lineage: Bacteria > Campylobacterota > Campylobacteria > Campylobacterales > Campylobacteraceae > Campylobacter_B > Campylobacter_B ureolyticus_B. The sequence continues at coordinate 99,352 of NZ_JAPXGQ010000002.1, forward strand.
ACCTAAACTTTTAAAATATTTTACAAATTTCAAACATTTTTTAGGATTTTTAGCAACTATTCCAATATATTTTAAGTTTTTTTCTAAAATTATTTTATTCATAGCTGTTATTTTAGTAAAAATTAGCTTTACAAAAGCAAAATTTCGATACAATGAGAGTTAATATTTCAAAAATAATATAAAAAGGAATAACTTTGAGAAGTCATTATTGCACCGATTTGTCAAAAGAAGATGTCGGAAAAGAGGTAAAAGTATGTGGTTGGGTGAACTCTTATAGAGATCATGGTGGCGTTATTTTTATAGATTTAAGAGATAGAAGTGGTATTTTGCAACTAGTTTGTGATCCAGCTGATAATAAAAAAGCTTACGATTTAGCAAATACTATAAGAAACGAATTTGTTATAAAAGCAAGTGGAAAAGTAAGACTTAGAGGTGAAGGCCTTACAAATGAAAAGTTAAAAACAGGCGAAATAGAAGTAGTTGTTAATGAGTTAGTTATAGAAAATCCAAGTGCACCATTACCATTTGTAATTGGTGATAAAAACGTAGGAGAAGAAACAAGACTTAAATATAGATTTTTAGATCTTAGAACTCCTGAGAATTTTGCTAAATTTCAAACTCGTTCAAAAGCAGCAATTGCAACTAGAAACACACTTAATCGCCTTGGATTTGTTGAGGTAGAAACTCCAGTTTTAACAAGAGCAACTCCAGAAGGAGCAAGAGATTATTTAGTTCCAAGTAGAGTTTATCCAGGGGAATTTTATGCACTTCCTCAAAGCCCTCAACTTTTTAAACAGCTTTTAATGTGCTCAGGTTTTGATAAGTACTTCCAAATAGCAAAATGCTTTAGAGATGAGGATTTAAGAGCTGATCGCCAACCTGAATTTACACAAATAGATATAGAGATGAGTTTTGTTGAGCAAGAAGATGTTATAAAAGTCGCTGAAGAAGTATTAAAAGATATTTTTAAAGAGTGTGGACATGATATAAAAACACCATTTAGAAGAATGGATTATAAAGAGGCTACCGAAAAATACGGAAGTGATAAACCAGATTTAAGATTTGATATGCCACTTGTTGATGTAGCAGATATTTTTGAAAAATCAAGCAATGAAATTTTTAGCAAAATAGCACAAGACAAAAGAAAAAATAGAGTAAAAGCTATAGCCGTCAAAAATGGAGATAATATCTTTAGTAAACGCCAAATGCAAGGCTTTGAAGAGTATGTTAAAAAATTTGGAGCAAAAGGATTAGCATTTTTCCAAGTGAAAGAAAATGGATTAAAAGGACCTTTGCTTAGATTCTTTGAAAAAGAAGATATAGATGAGATCATAAAAAGATGCAACCTTGAAGTTGGAGATGTTGTATTTTTTGGAGCTGGTAAGAAAAAAGTCGTACTTGATTATATGGGAAGATTTAGACTATTTTTAGCAAATGAGATGAATTTAATCGATAAAGATAAATTAGAGTTTTTATGGGTATTAAATTTCCCTATGTTTGAAGAAAACGATGATGGCACCTACTCAGCAATGCATCACCCTTTCACAATGCCAAATAATATTGATGATGACATAGAAGATATTACTTCAGTTGCTTATGATGTTGTGTTAAATGGAATTGAACTTGGCGGTGGAAGTATAAGAATTCATAAAAATGATATTCAGCAAAAAGTATTTGAAAAGCTTGGAATACATGAAAAAGAACAAAGGGATAAATTTGGATTTTTACTGGATGCTTTAACCTTTGGAGCACCACCACATGGAGGAATTGCAATTGGGTTTGACAGACTTATAATGCTTTTAACAAAATCATCTAGCATTAGAGATATCATAGCATTTCCAAAAACTCAAAGAGCTCAATGTCCTCTTACAAAAGCTCCAAGTCATGCAAGTGATGAGCAATTAAAAGAGCTTGGTCTTAAAGTAGTAAAAAAACAAAATTAGAAAGGATAAAAATGAAAAATGTATTTTTAATCATAGGAGCTCCAGGAAGCGGAAAAACAACTGATGCAAGCATGATAAAAGAGATGAATCAAAGCGTGGAACACTACTCAACAGGAGATATGTTAAGAGCAGAAGTTACAAAAGGAAGCGAACTTGGAAAAGAGATAAATAGCTTTATCTCAAAAGGAAATTTGGTTCCACTTGAAATAGTTATAAATACCATAACTTCAGCTATAAAAAGCTCTGATTTGGACTTTATTATAATAGATGGCTTTCCAAGAAGTGTTGAACAAATGGAAAAATTTGATGAAGTTTTAAAAAATAATTCCGATATAAATCTAAACTGCGTTATCGAAGTAGATGTCAGTGAAGAAGTTGCAAAAGAGAGAATTTTAGGAAGAAACAGAAACGATGATAATGAAGAAATTTTTAATAATAGAATGAAAATTTTTACAGATCCAATTGAAAAAATTAGAAAATTTTATAAAGATAGAGGTTGTTATAAAGTTATAAATGGCGAAAGAACAATTGATGAAATCGTTGCCGATATGAATGAGATAATAGTTCAAGCTATTATGAAATCAATGAATTAATAGGAGTTAAAATGGATATTTCAAAAATAAAGATAGGCTCAAGCCCTGATAAGATAAATGCTGTTATAGAAATACCTTACGGATCAAATATAAAATATGAAATAGATAAAACTAGCGGTGCTGTAGTGGTTGATAGAGTTTTATATTCAGCTGTATTTTACCCTGCAAATTATGGATTTGTACCAAATACTTTGGCTGATGATGGTGATCCAGCTGATATTTTAGTAATTAATGAGTATCCTTTGCAAGCTGGCTCTGTAATACCTTGTAGATTAATAGGTGTTTTAGTAATGGAGGATGAAGCTGGAATGGATGAAAAACTTTTAGCAGTTCCGATTAGTAAAATTGATCCAAGATTTGATAATATAGAATCAATTGATGATTTACCAAAAGCAACCCTAAATAGAATTAAAAACTTTTTTGAGACTTATAAACTTCTTGAGCCAAATAAATGGGTAAAAGTAAAAGGATTTAAAGACTTAAAAACAGCTACTGAAATTTTAGATAAAGCTATTAAAAACTACAAATAAAAATAAGGGAAATTTTTCCCTTAAATACTCAACAAGGAAATTAATGTATTGTTACGATATAGTGGGAAGTTTTTTAAGACCAGCTGAATTAAAACAAGCAAGAGCTGACTTTGAAAATGGTAAAATAAATAAAGATAAATTAAGAAACATAGAAGATAAATGTATAAAAGAGCTAGTTGAAAAAGAAAAAAAGTTAAATTTACCTTTTATAACTGATGGTGAGTTTAGAAGAGAGTATTGGCATTTAGATTTTTTAGCTGATATTGGTGGAGTAAAAAAAGTAATATCAAAGGAGTGGTCTGTTAAATTTAAAGACAGCTCACCAAAAGCAAATACGATAATTATAGATGATAAAATTTGTTTTAATAAAAATCATCCTTTTTTACAAGATTTTAAATTTTTAACAAGCTTAATAGAAGCAAAAAATGCTAAAATGACTATCCCATCCCCATCAATGCTTCATTTAATACCTTGTGTAAGAGCACAAAATTACACCCCAATTGAAATTTATAAAGATAATGATGAAATTTATAAAGATATTGCACAAACCTATATAGATTTTATGAATGAGTTTTATAAACTTGGTTGCAGACATTTGCAACTCGATGATACTTCTTGGGGTGAGTTTTGCGATAAAGAAAAAGAGAAGCTTATGCAAAAAGAGGTATAAATTTAGATCTCATTCAAGAAAAATATGTTTGGGTAATAAATGAAATAGTAAAAGCAAAACCAAAAGATTTTATACTTAGTATGCATATTTGCAGAGGAAATTTCCGCTCAACTTGGTTTTCAAGTGGTGGATATGAAAGTGTTGCAGAAGTTTTATTCGGTAAGTGCAATATCGATATGTTTTTCTTAGAATATGATAATGACCGCTCTGGTGGATTTGAACCACTTAAGTTTATAAAAAATCAAAAAGTAGTTTTAGGTTTAATTACTACAAAATTTCCAGAGCTTGAAGATAAAGATTTAGTCAAAAAAAGAATTTTTGAAGCGATAAAATTTATACCACTAAATCAACTTCTACTTAGCACACAATGTGGATTTTCATCAACAGAGGAAGGAAATAATCTAAGCATTGATGAGCAGTGGGCAAAAATAAATTTAGTAAAAGAAATAGCACTTGAAGTTTGGAAATAAAAATCCAAACTTTTCAAAAATGCTTTTTAGTAAATTTGAACTATTTAAAACTAAATTAAAACTCCAACTCCAAGACTTAAACTCAAAGTTATTATAAGTGATATCACTCCCATATAGATGGAATTTAAATCATAAAATCCGTAATATAAAAAATATGTAAAAAATCCACCAAAAAATGCAACCAAACTTATTAAAGCTCTTGATAAAATCTTATTATAAATATTATTATATATAAAAGCACAAGTTAAAATTGAGATAAAAAACCAAATAATAGCCGTTTCTTTACCACTAAAATTTGCAAATCCAAGTAAAGAAAGTGTATTTAAAAACAAGCAAATAGTCCATAAAATGATAGTTACAACTTTAAAATTTCTCATTTTTTATATTTATAAATTTTATTTGTAAAAGTTTGATATCTATATTGCAAAAACACGACAATACCAACATAAATACCTATAATAAAAGAGATTAAAAAGAAGTTTTTAAACATCAAAAATCCGTTTACAAATCCTGCTATAAAAGCTATCCCAACAGCATAGGCAAGAGGATGACTAACAACATTTTTCTCACCTATTGCAATTACTGCTAAAGAAATTATATAAACTATCAAGGTGATAAATACAACAATTATTTTTATATCTCTTAAAAATTCACTACTTGATTTGCCAAGCATCGCCCAAATCCCTATAAATATTAAAAATACTATAGATGCAAAAACTAAATATTTTTTCATATAAGCCCCTTTTTAAGTTTTCTGATTAAAAATCTAGCTGGATTTAAAGAGTTAAATATTTCTTTACTTACACAAAGTGGTCTATTTAAAACAAGATCTAACAGAATATAAGCCCCCATTATAGAAGTTCCAAGCCCTCTTGCGCCATGAGCTGCATTTATAAAAACTCCATCTAAATGTTTTGGATAAACATTTGAATGTTTCGTAAAATTTATAGCTTTATAATTTTTAATAAAAAACTCTTTATCATGCAAAGCACCAATTATTGGAAACCTATCACCACTATAAGATCTAAAACCAACATTTGAATCTAGAATCTCAGTTTTTTTAGAACCTATAAATTCACAAATATTTTCTAAATTTTTAACATCATCAATGTATCTTTTTTTCTTCTCATAATCAAGTCTATCATAAGTAGCTCCAATTAGCTGAATTTTGCCAACTGGTGGACAAATATATCCTCTTGCACTAAGTGGAAAATTATTATTAAGTCTTTTTTTTATCCAAGTAACTTGCCCTCTTACTGAACTTATTTGTACATTATCATCAAAATTTATTTTTGGATTTTCTCCTTTATTAAAAAGTTCTTCGCTATGGCTTCCAATGGTAAAAATAACTATATCAGTTTCCATAATATCACCATTTTTAAAATGCACTTGATATTTATTATTGCATTTTTCAAGGTTTTGAAATTCATAATTAAATAAAATATTAAACTCACTTGAAAGAGCTCCACAAAGCTTTTTTGGACGAACGCTTGCTGCATTTTTTATATAAATACTTGGATAAGGAAAATCTTTTTTATCCAGCTTAAAATTTGAGTTTTCATATCTTTTTATCAATGTCTCATCAAAAGCAAATTCCTTTGCTCCGTTGAATTTAACTAAATTTTTACCATATTTTTTATAAAAATTCACAGCCATTAAAAAAGCCGCGTAATGCATTTTACCCAAAATAACATCTTTTTGAGTAATTAATGGCATTAAAGCTCCGATTAAATTTCCACTCCCATTAGTAGCAACTTCACTTTCTTTTTCGGTAATTATAACATCAAAGCCAGCATTTTGAAAAACTTTTGCGGTTGCCAAACCTGAAATCCCAGCTCCAATAATTAAAATTCTTGAATTTTTATTGTAAGTTTTTAAAACCCTCCTAAACCAAATTTCATCATTATTGGGATTTAAATTTTCTTTTAAAACAGCTCTAATCATCTGTCTTTTTTGAGCATGACCTTTTATTAAACTTACTTCAAATCCGACCTCCGTTAAATTTCTTTTTACAAATCCAGAGCTTGAGTAAGTTGATAAAATAGTTCCTGCCATACTTAAATTAGCAACACCTTTCATCACTTCTAAATCCCACATATCAGGATTCTTGGCTGGGGAAAAACCATCCATAAACCAAACATCAGCTTTAAAATCAAGATTTTTAAGTGCTATTTTTATATCGTCAAAATAAAGATCTAAAATAATATTTTTTGAAAAAAATACTCTGTAAAGCCCAGTTTTTTTGGGTGGATAGTTTTTAATAAGTTTTTTTGATAGTTTTTTAAACCCATCATCAAATTCGTTAAATTTATTATAAAATTTTTTAAGTTTTTTCTTTGAAAGAGGAAATTTTTCTATGCTTACAAAATGCAAAAATTTATTACTATTTTTAAATTTTTTACATAAATTTAAAAAATTAATACCAACACCAAAGCCAGCTTCTGCAACTATTAAACTATCTTTTTTATCCCAAATTTCATCCAAAGCGCTTTCGAAAACAAATTTACTTTCACCAATAGCCGAATTTTTACTATAATAGAAATCATCAAATTCTTTACTATAAAAAACTCCATCTTTAAAAAAAGTCTTCATTACTCATTCTTTAAAAAATATGCATCCACTCCATTTGCAATACCCTCTGCAATAAGTTTTTGATACACTCTATTGGATAAATTTTTACTATCATTTTTATTTGAAATATAACCGCATTCAACTAAAACTGCTGGCATAGTAGCACCCACTAAAACCCAAAATGGAGCCTCTCTAACTCCGCCATCTTTTACATTATATTTGCCTTGAACTTTATTAAGCATATGTTTTTGTATATCTATAGCAACTTTGTTTGAGGCTATTATTTTTTCTCTATTTAAAAAATTTAAATAAGTCTCTTGAGAAAAATGATTCATATCTTCAATGTCGCCTTTATTTTCAAGAGCAGCTGCGTTTTTACTACGCTCACTTCTTGCTGGACTTAAGAAAAATGTCTCAACACCTGAAAGAGAACTTCCTGATTTTGTTTTTGGTCCTGCATTTATATGTATTGAAATAAACATATCGGCATTTTTTTTATTTGCAAAAGCAGTTCTATCTTTTAAATTTATAAATACATCTTTATTTCGTGTAAATAAAACTTTATAACCCATATTTTTTAACTCATCACCTAAAAATTGTGAAATTTTTAATACCAAATCTTTTTCTTTAAGTCCATTTCCAATAGCTCCTGAATCTTTTCCGCCATGACCTGGATCAATTACAATAGTTCTTTGTTTTCTAACAATTTTTAAAGGTACTTTTTTATTTTGAGTTGTTTTTTTGCCACCACTAGGTGTTTTTGTAACTGGAGGAATAGTTAAATTTACAGAATTTGAAGGGTTTTTGATATCTATTGATATGGATTTTTCATCAAATTTTAAATTTATATTAAAGCTATTTTTTTGAGAAAAAACCACTCTCGTTGTTTTTGGATTATACTGAGCAATTCTTATTTCATCGCTTAAATGACGCAATATTTTTGAAATTTTTGCATCGTTTACTGCTTTTATATCAATTACATTTCTATACTCTTTACTTTTTAAAGCAAATTTTTTAATTTCATCTTCGCTTACGTTTCTATTAAATGTTAGCTTAATTCCAGCATCTGTTTTATCAACACTTTTAAGTCTTAATCTAATATTTTTATTGACTTCGTAATTTTTAGACTCTTTTGTAATAATTATTTTTTTACTGTTTGTATTTTTTTCTTTAATATTGTCATTTTTTTGGTTTAAAATTTTATCATTTTGCTTGTTTGAATTTTGAGATTTTTCAATTATAGTTTTTGTTTTTTCATCTTGTTCTAATGCTACTTTTTCATCAACTATTTTGCTATTTTTTGGTATAAATTTAGATAAATTTATTTTTTGATTTATATAGCTTTCATAATTATCTCCTAGTAAATTAAGTTCTGATTCATAGCCCTTATGATTTAGTTTTAAAGCCTTTGATGAATAAACTAGCCTTTTTAAAACGTTTATTCTATCAATTTTATTTTTATCAATGGAAGTTTGCAGATAAATATCTTTTAACTCTTTGTGGAATTTTTCTTTTGCAACTTTACTTGAATTGTCAAAATTCTTATCAAAATTTGAAAAATTCCTATCAAAGTCCCCACCCCATAAAAAAATGGCTAAGAAAAAAAATAGAACAACTCTAACTGTCTTCGCCATTTACTAACTTTTCAATCAGCTCTTTTACGCTAATTATTTTATCAAGCTTATATCCATTTGCACCTGTAAAAAATAATCCAAATTCTTTATTTCCGTCGTATGCATCAAAAAGTCTATCAGCTATACAGTATCCAACCATTTTGGCACCTTTTCCACGCTGACATGGACTTACACAGTTGCTAATACACTGAATTTTTGGACCTTCTTTTTTTTCAACAAGTTTTAATAAGTTTGTTTTTACTCCTCTTGCAGGATAACCAACTGGAGATTTTATAAGCATAATATCTTCTTCTTTTGCATTAATTATCACATCTTTAAACTCAGATGCTGCATCACATTCATTTGTACCTATAAATCTAGTTCCCATTTGAACGCCATTTGCTCCAAGTGAAATTGCTTTCATGATATCATTATGATCCCAAATTCCACCTGCTGCAAAAAGTGGGAAATCTCCCCATTTTGAAATTTCTTCTTTGACTTGAGGAATTAAATTCCAAATGCTATATTCTGGATCTAAACACTGTTCATAAGTAAAACCTTGATGACCACCGCTTAAAGGACCTTCTAAAACAACTCCATCTGGCAAGCGATTATATCTTTGTTTCCATCTTTTACAAATTATCTTTAATGCTTTGGCGGATGAAACTATTGGCATTAGAGCAACATCACTAAATTCTTGTGTGAACTCAGGTAAATTTGTAGGAAGTCCTGCACCACTTATAATTATATTAAACCCAGCCTGACATGCATCTTTAACTATCTTTTCATAATCATTACAAGCACACATTATATTTACGCCAAGTGGAGAATCACCACAAATTTTTCTTGCATCATCAGCTAAAGCTTTTAAACCCTCTTTAGAATAAAAATTTTCGCTTCCTAGTGGCTTTGAATTAATCTCTTTTTTAGAATATAATCTGTTTTTATAATATCCAGTCCCAACAGAACTGACAACACCCAAACAGCCATTTAAACTTACATTTCCAGCTAAATTGCTCCAACTTATTCCTAAGCCCATGCCACCTTGAATAATCGGATGTTTTAGTTCATACTTGCCTATTTTTATACTTTTCATCAAACGACCTTTAATCTTGCAAAGTTTTTCTTTCCTATTTGAAGAACATATTTACCTTTTTTTAATACCAAATTTTCATCATCTATCTTTTTTTGATCTATACTAAAAGCATTTGCTTTTATATGCCTTCTAGCTTGTGAGTTTGAACTAGCTAAGCCACATTTTACAATAGCCTCAACCACCCAAATTTCATCTTTTATCTCAAATTCTTCCATGGAACTTGGAAGTTTATTTAAGGAGTGAATTTTATCAAACTCTTCTTTTGCTTTTTTTGCTAAATTTTCATCATGAAATCTTGCAGTAATTTCTAAAGCCAAAGCCTCCTTGACTTCTTTTGGATGAATGGTACCATTTTCAACGCCTTTTTTAAGCTCATCAATTTCTTTTAAACTTTTTGTACTTAAAAGCTTATACCATTCCCACATAAGCTCATCACTTATGCTTAAAGTTTTTGCATACATTTGATTTGGCTCATCTGTTACACCAATATAATTATTTAGGGATTTACTCATTTTATTGACCCCATCAAGTCCAACTAAAAGAGGCATAGTAATGACAGCTTGTTCTTTTCCGGTATTGTAAATTCTTTGCAAGTGTCTGCCCATTAAAAGATTAAATTTTTGATCAGTTCCACCCATTTCTATATCACACTTCATAACGACACTATCATGACCTTGTAATAGTGGATATAAAAACTCACTTATTGAAATTGGAGTTTGATTTTTATATCTTTTTTCAAAATCGTCTCTTTCTAGCATTCGTGCAACGCTATATGTTGAAGCAAGTTCTATCATATCTGCAGCATTCATCTTGTTTAGCCAATCTGAATTAAACATAATTTTTGTTTTATTTTTATCTAAAACCTTAAAAACTTGTTTTTCATAAGTTTTTGCATTTTCTAAAACAACATCTTTACTTAGTTTTTTTCTAGTTTCACTTTTTCCAGATGGATCGCCTATTTGAGCTGTAAAATCACCTATTAAAAACATAATGATAGCACCATGGGTTTGTAAAAAAGCCATTTTTTGAAGAGTTACAGAGTGTCCTAAATGAAGATCTGGAGCGGTTGGATCCATACCTATTTTTACATAAAAATTTTCACCTTTTTCATAATAATTTTTTATTAAATCCTTTACTTTTTCTTCATCAATTATTTCATTCACGCCTCTTTTTAATTCTTTATAAATTTCATCTAAATTTACCACTTTTTTCTCCTATTTTAACTATTTTTATAAACATCATCAAGGGAAGTAAATTCCACTATTTTATATCTATCTTTAAGTCTTGTTTTGATATCTTTTGCCTTTACATTTTCACCAAACTCAATAACAAGCTCAAAAAAATCTGACTTTGTCTCATCATTTTCATTTAAATTTATAGCTGATAAATCAACTTGAAGCCTTGTTAAGTAATTTAAAAATCCAGCTAAAGATCCTCTTTTATTTTCCAAACTTAAGATAACTTTATATCTATGTGGAGCATTTCTTGTCCATTTTACAAAAATTAACTCGTTACCCTCTTTTATTAAATTTGCAGCTCTTTCGCAAAATTTATGATGAACTGCAACATTTGTACCGCTCCTAAAGCCTAAAATATCATCATCTCTTTTTGGATTACAACAATAATCAAACTCTACACTATTTACTTTATAGTTTGAATAAACAACAATATTATCAAATTTTTGCTTTCTAACTATATATTTATCACCCAAATTTAAAGTAAATAATTTATCTTTTTTGGGGTATTTTTTAAGTGCATTAACAACATTTTGAAGGTAGATAGAATCGTATGCGGCTCTTCCTATTTTATTATGCAAATTTTCTTTTTCAAGCCACGATAAAACATTAATATCTTTTGTATCAAAAATAGCTGATAAAATTTTTATACCAATTTGAGTATTAAGCTCTTTTAATTTTTGCTTACAAAAATTTCTTATAGTTGCTCTTGCTTTTCCTGTTTTTACTGAAGTTAGCCAACTGCATCTATAATGAGCTTCATTTCCTGTTATAATATGAACAATATCTCCATTTTTAAGCTCTGTTAGAAGTGGAACTTTCACACGATTTACATAGGCTTCAATTGCCTTTAGACCAACTTGTGAGTGAATTTCATAAGCATAATCTAAAGCAGTAGCACCACGAGGCAAAGTAAAAATTCCACCTTTTGGTGAATAGACAGCTATATCTTCCGCATAAAGACTATCTTTTGCATATTCATAAAGCTCTTCAGGATCTTCTTCATCATTTGTATTGGTATCTTTTGCACTTATATCACTTAACCAATCGAGCTTAGGGTTAAGAGAACCACTATATTTATATTTCCAATGTGCTGCAACACCGTATTCAGCAGTATTATGCATATCAAAAGTTCTAATTTGAGCTTCTATTATCATACTATCATTAAAAACGGTCGTATGAATGGTCTGATAACCATTTTGTTTTGGAAGTGCAATATAGTCTTTAAATCTTGAAATTAAAGGATTAAACTTATTATGAATAATTCCTAGAACGATATAACAATCTCTAATATCTCTAACGATAACTCTAACAGCTAAAAGATCAAGAACTTCTTGTATAGAAATTCCTTTTCTTTGCATTTTAAGATATGTTGAATAGTAGTGTTTTACTCTTTTTTGAACATCAAAGCTATCTTCACTAAAGCCATTAGTTAACAAAAGTTCAGTTATTTTAAGACTAAATTTATTTAAACTCATTTGAAGTTGTTGCTTATGCTCATTGATGTATGAATCAATCATATCATATTCATCTGGTAAAACATATTTAAAGCTTAGATCCTCAAGTAGATTTTTGATAGATGAAATTCCAAGCCTATGAGCAATTGGTGCATAAACTACAAGAGTTTCTTCTGCAATTCTTTTTTGTTTATCTTCTCTTAGAGCATCTAGTGTAAGCATATTATGAAGCCTATCACAAAGCTTAACTACTAAAACTCTAACATCTTCAATAGATATTAAAAGCATTCTTCTAAAAGTTAATGCAGAAGATCTTAGCTTTGTATTTTTATCAGTAGAAGGAGCTAACTTATCTTCTCTAATGCTTACTATTTTAGTAAGTCCTTCAACAAGCTTTGAAACACCATCACCAAAATTTTCCCTTACACCTTCAAGAGTATAATCAGTATCTTCAACCACATCATGGAGAAGTGCTGATATAACCATATCATCATCGCCACCCATAAAAGCAACTATTGAAGCTACTAAAATAGGATGAACGGCATAAGGCTCACCACTTTTTCTAAACTGACCATCATGCTGTTTTATACAAAGTTCAACACCTTTTTGAAGTCTGTCAGTTTGTTCTTTAAAAAAGAAAAAAAGCTCTTTTGCCGATTCTATGGTATTTGCATTTACAACTTTTTCTAAAAAGTCTTCAATGTTTATATCACTCCTCTGCTTTAACGATTCCATCTAGCGATACTTTACCTTCTGCGATTTCCATTAAAGCAATATCTGCAAATTTATAATTTTTTATATTTGGTAAATCTACCAAGGGTTTTTCACCGTTGTGAAGCTGATTTGCTCTTTTTGCAACAACTAAAGAGAGCTTATATCTATCACCATCAACAAATTTTAAAGCCTTAGCTGTTATTTCTTCTGATCTTGTCATAATTTTCCTTTTAATTTTTTACTATTGAACAAAATGATAAATCATCATTTATAATTTTAAATAAATTTCCACTTTTAAACATATTACAAACTACAATCGGTAAAGAATTGCTTTTTGCAAGAGCTACTGCTGTATCATCCATAACCTTTATTTCATCTTTTAGGGCTTCTTCATAGTTTAGCTTATTTAAGAGTCTTGCATCACTAAATTTATTAGGATCTTTATCATAAACTCCATCAACTTTGGTAGCTTTTATAATCATATCTGCCTCTATTTCAACAGCTCTCAATGTCGCAGCTGTATCGGTTGTAAAAAATGGATTTCCAGTTCCCGCTGCAAAAATAACAACTCTTCCTTTTTCAAGATGTCTTTTTGCTCTATTTATTATAAAAGTTTCGCAAATTGCTTCCATTTTAATAGCACTTTGAACTCTAACATCAACACCTACATTCTCAAGTGCTTCTCTCATAGCAATCGCATTTATAACAGTTGCAAGCATACCCATATGATCACCACTTGTTCTTTTTATGATACCACCAGCTGCCGCACTTACACCTCTTATTATATTTCCACCACCAATTACGATGCCTACTTCAACACCATAGCCAACAAGCTCTTTAATTTCGCCTGCTATAAATTTCAAAACTTTACTATCTATACCAAAACCATTCTCACCAGCCAATGCTTCACCTGAAAATTTAACTAAAATCCTTTTTTTATCATCCATGCTATTCTCCTTTATAACTCATTATTTTATCAAAAATCTCTTTAAATTAGCATAATATGAGTTTATTTTAATGAAATTAATTCAAGCGGATTGATATGAAAGTTTTTTTGCGTAACTTCAAATGTTAAATCGCTTTTTACTCTTCCAATAGAATAACCTTTTTTTATAACACTTCCATTTTTTATAGTTGGAGCGATTTGGCTTAAATTCGCATATATTGTATGAATACCATTTTTATTTTCAACAATTATAACATTGTCTAAAACTGGGGTACTTTTAGCAAATATAACTTTTCCATCAAGAACATTATAAACTTGTGCATTTTGTGTATTTGAGCTTAAAATAACTGACTCATTAAATATTTTTATATCATAAACTGGATCTATAAAATTTCCAAATTTTCTCTTTACAAAGGCATTTTTTAATGGAGAAATTGTTTTAGGACCAACATATTTTTTAACTCTACTTTCTTTGTAGCTTGAGCCATAAAGTTTAACTTTTTTATCAATATCTTCAACTCTTTTATCTCTTTTTAAAATTTCTGGCTGGACCTCTTGTTTTTGAACATTCTTTTGAGCTATTTTTCTAGCTTTTTCTTTCTCTTCTTTATCATCAATAATTTTAAGTTCCTCTAAGGTAGAAGCTAAAGCTTCACTTTGTTTTTGGGTATTAATTAATTTTTGAATATAATCTTCTTTGTTTTTATTTAAATTTTCAACCAATTTTTTTTGTTTTTTTTGAGCATTTGAAAGCTCTTCTTTTTTTGCACTATACTCTTTTAAATTTTTTTCCAAATCTAAAATTTCTTTGTTTTTTTTATCAATTGTTTTACTTGCTTCATCGTGGGTTATAACTAAATTTGCAATATCTTTTCTAAAAACATCACTTAAAGATGCAAAAACTTCATTTGAGATAAGTGATTCATAAGTTTTTACATCACCATCCTGTATTAGATTAAAAGAAAAATCTTCCACTATTAAATCAGTGATTTTTTTCTCAAGTTCTAATTTTATTTTTACCAAATCATCAGTTTGTTTATTTAGCTCATCTAACTTTGTCGCTTCGTCTTTGTATTTTTGTGACAAATTTACAACTAAGCCAGTTATTTCATCGATTTGAGCATTTGTTTTTTTTAACTCAGCACTTTCTTTTACTATTAAAGATCCAAGTTCATCAATCTTTTTAGATAAGTTTTTTTCTTCACTTTTTTTCACAGCTATATTTTTACTTGTTAATTCTATCTTATCTTTTGTGCTTTGATTTGCAAAAATATAGCTAAAAATGAGTAAAAAAAGAGCTATTTTTTTCATAAATTTTCTTCTTTAATACCAAACATAACAAAAGTTGCAGATACAAAGGCAACACTTAAAGACATAGCAAAAATAAACAAAATTTGATCTATTGTTAAAGCATACGTTAAAGGTAATGAAATAGTTGAAATAAAACTTTTATAAATAGCAAAATTAGGCAATATAAAGAAAAATCCACTTACTAAAAATGCAGCTAATAAACTATCCCAAAAAGCTAATTTATATAAAAAAATACTTTTTGTAAGGTATTGAGCACCAAATAAGTTCATAACCTCTATTCTGTTTTTATGCTCAAATGTCCAAATTTTCATCTGTTTTAACATAAGCATAACTCCCAAAATAGCAATTAAAATAGAAAAAGAAAAAACTAAGCTTTTAATAAATAAAAGAAGTTTATATATACTACTATGCGATTTTGAAAAAATTTCAACTCTACTTATACCATCAATTTTTTGCAATTTTTGATTAATAAAATCAAGCTGTTCATTGCTTGGAAAAAATTTTAAACTTACACTATAAAATTTAGGAAGGTTTTCACTAACTTTTGCAATTGCCTCTTTTGAAACTTTGTTTTGTAAATTTTCAAGCATATTTTTAGAACTTATTTCATTTAAATTTTGAATTTCATCTAATTTTAGACTATTTAAATCAAGTGATTTTTTTGAAACTAAGATTATGCTATATTCATCTTTTATTATTTTTTCATACTCATTTACTAAAGTATTTACAAAAAAGCTAAACTGTATAGAAAACAAAAGTCCAATAAGAGAAATAATAACGCCAAAATGTGTCCTAACGCTCTTCAAATACTGCTCCTTCCGATATTCTAAAATGTCTAAAATTAAATTTTAAACTTGACGGCGCTCTGTGAGTTACTACAACAACTGTTGCATTCCATCTATCATTTGCAAGCCTTAAAAGTCTCCAAATCATCTCACTTGACACATCATCTAAATTTCCTGTTGGTTCATCACATAAAATCAATTGAGGATTTTGTGCCAATGCTCTTGCTACAGCAACTCTTTGCTGCTCACCGCCGCTTATTTCAAGCGGATATTTGCCAACTTTATGAAAAAGTTTAACTCTTTTTAAAAGATTTTCAACCTGAGCATCGCACTCTTTTTCACCGTATCCTGTGATAACTAAAGGAAGTCTGATATTTTTTTCAATAGTCCATTCAGCAATTAGTCTATAATCTTGAAAAACGATTCCTATTTTTTGCCTAAGATGTCTTAAATTTTTAGCAGATCTGTTTTTTAAATCATAAAAGCAAACTTCTAAATCGCCACCTTTTATACTAATTCCGCCATAAAATGATTTTAAGAGTGTTGATTTTCCACTTCCGCTTTCTCCTGTAATTACTATAAAGTCCTTTGTTTTAATGCTGAAATTTGCACCATTTATAACAGGACTTGAACCGTGATATCCAAGAGTTAAATTTGAAGCTTTGATAATATCTGTCATTTTAGTAAAATTTCCTTTATTTTTTCATGTGCTTTTTGATTTATCTCTGTTGGAAGCGGTGAGTTTATATAGTACTTACTAACTTCGCTTGAAATGTAAATAAATCTATTTTCATTAACACTAAAATCTCCAAAAGAGAGTTTTAACAAAATTTCATCATCACTAAATTTATAAATTTCTTCGAAATTTATAAAAAAACCATCAAATTTAAACTTTTCGTGTTTAAATTTTGATGCTATTTTAAAAGGATCAAATTTTGGAAACTCTAACTCTTTGAAATTTGAAATATCATCTGATAAGTAATTATTTATCATAATAATATCATAAATATCTTTATCTTGTTTTTTCCATCTATCTTCATATTTGCTTGAAATTTCTAAATTTTTATTCTTATAAATTTCCAAATTAACACCATTTAAATCAAGCATTTCATTTATGCTAAACTCACTATAATTTCTACTATCACTTCTTAATTCAAATCTACCATTAACTTTTAAAACTCTTTTAGTTTCTTCTAAAAAGTTTTTTGAAATTACTCTTCTATGTGGCGAATCATCCCAGGGAACTGGAAAGTGCAAATAGATAAAATCAACAGAATTTGACTTAACTAAACTTAAAAAACTTCTTGCATCACAATTTAGTAGAGCCAAATTTACAAGCTTATCTTTTATAGCTAAATTTTCCACTTGATCAATTGATGGTTTATAAATCTCAATACCCAAATATGAAATTTCGGTGTTTTCTTTTGATCTATATAAAAGGTGCCTTCCAGAACCAAAGCCTATTTCAATTGCTTTTTTACTAGAACTGTTTAAAAAATTTATTGCTTCTAATTCATCTTTTACAATTTTACTTTTTTTAAATTTGCTTTTTTTAGCATTAATTGAATTTGTAATAAGCTCTTGAGTAAATTCATCTCTAAAAATTTCTAGAGCAATTTGTAAATTTTCAATCCTTGCTGGACGGGTAATTTTTTCAGATTTTATGATAAATTTATCTCCACTAGGTTTTATAGTTATAAAAAATTTTTCACCAAAAACTTCAGTTAAAAGCAAATCTACAACTCTTCCTTTTGCAAGTTTTAAAAACTTCACTCCATTCTTTTCAAAAGGAAGAGTTAAATTTTTAAGTTTTTTTACTCTAAAATTTGGCATTAAAACTCTACACTCATTTTATTTGATACATTTGAGTTTATGCTATATTCATCTACACTATAAACTCTATAACTATATTTTGTTCCTTTTGCAACTTCTCTATCTACATAAGACATTGTTTTTATATTATCAACTGTTTTTGTACTACCACCACCATCTCTTATAAGAACAAATTTATCATAATTTGCCCCAGTATGCCAGTTAAGTGATATAGAGTTTTTTTCAATTATTGGCTCACCTAAAACAGGTGCTTTTGCAGCAGCTAGTGTTTGCCCCATAATAGCCTCATCTTGAGCCAAGCTCTCAAGCCCATCTTTATCAACTAAAGTTACTTTATAATATCTTCTAGCCCCATTTGCATTAATTAAATCTTCATAGCTATTTTTATCTGTTTTAGCAAGTGGAACAAGTGGCAAAATAGATCCTCTTGAAGTATAAATTTGATAATGCGAAAAAGCATCATTTAATGGACTATCCCAAGTTAAAATTATTTTTTTTGGCTGATCAATTGTAGCCTGAAGATTTATAACACCAAGTGGAAGCTCTTTTGTTTGAGCAGTTAATACCTTTGATGGTTCTGAAATATCACCATCAAGAGTTTTTACTCTAATTCTATATTGATACATCTCCCCACTTTTTACGCTATTATCTATATATTCAGCACTCAATCTCCCTTTAACTTCGGCTTTTTTAGACCAACTACTTTTTTCATCTTTTCTTCGCTCGATTATGTATGAGCCAACTTTTAAATTTGCATGTGGTCTCCAAACAAGTTTAACTCTTTCAGGAAGACCATATATTGCTTGAGCAAACGAAACTGTTTCAATTCCTTTGGAAGTGCTAGCACTTACTACTATGCCATCTGCTGAAATGCCATTTTGACCAAATGTTTTAATAGCATATCTATAGGTTGTAGCAGGGCTTAAGCCATCATCTAAATAATGAGTTGCAAAACGATCTTTTATAGTACCCACTAATTTTAAAGACTCGTTTAAATTGGCCCTATAAATGTAGTATCCCATCACATCTAAATCTTTTGGATCGCTCCACTCAAGACCAATTGATTTTGAAGAACTAACTGTTCTAATATCATTTATTGCAGGTAAAGAACTATCTTTTACCATAGGAACTTTATGTGAGGCGCAACCAGCTATGAAAATCATCAAAACTACCGATAATAAAATTTGGTGAAAATTTTTCATACGCTTTCTCCTTAATGTTTTTATAGTTTAAAAATTCATTATCTAAATTTGCTACAAATTTCATATTTTCCCCAGTTATTGGATGTTTGAAATATAAAATATAAGCGTGTAGCATTAAACGAACAATTTTATCATTTTGGCTCTTAAATCCATATAAATTATCACCTATTATATAGCGATTTATACTTGAAAGATGAACTCTTATTTGATGAGTTCTTCCACTAAAAAGCTTTGCTGCAATTAAATTTACCTCATCATCATTATATAAATTTAAAAAAGCACTTTTTGACTCTCTTGCTCCTTGCACAATCGCTTTTTTAAGACGATTCTTGGGATTTCTACCAATTGGTCTATTAATTATTAAGTTTTCTTTTAAGCTTAAATTTATTAAAGCTAGATAAATTCTTCCCATTGTTCTATCTTTTAGCTGGGTAGCTAAATTTAAATGCGCCTTATTTGTTTTTGCTATAACAAGTGCACCACTTGTACCTTTATCAAGTCTATGAACAATACCTTTTCTTGTATTGTTCAAATTTGAAAGAGCATAGTTTTTATCTAAAAGCCAGTCTAAAAGAGTTGGTTCTTTTACACTTGGTGCTGGATGAGTTACTAAATTTGCAGGTTTATTTATAACTAAAATATCACTATCTTCATAAATTATTGGTATTTTAAAATCAGTTTTAAAATTTTCTTTTTTATCTTCTTTTTCATCCAAATTTATAGAAATTTTTTTTCCTACTTCGACTATAAAAGATGGCTTTAAAATAGGTGTTTTATCCAAAGTAACCAAACCGTTTTTTACTAAATTTGAGGCTTTATTTCTTGATATTTGCAACATTTTACTTACAAAAACATCCAATCTTAAATTTTCATCTACTAAAAAATCACTCAATTTGATACCTTTTTTTGTTATAATCCACTTAGAAATTTTAAATGGAGATATAATTGATAATTTTTGATAAGCGTATTTTAGCACATTTTGACTTTGTTCAGCTACTTTTTATAATTCCTATTTTAGTGCTATCGCATATTTTAATATCTGAAGCAAATGAAATTTTAGCTTTTAAACAATACATCTACTACGCACTTGGCTTTGGAGTGTTTTTATTTTTTTTTATAGTTCCATTTAGAAAACTTGAATGGATAATTCCATTTTTTTACTGGTTTGGGATAGTGTTATTAATAAGCGTTGATCTGTTTGGCGTAAGCAAGCTTGGCGCAAAAAGATGGCTTGAAATACCACTTATAAATTTTACAATCCAACCAAGTGAAATTATAAAACCGGCATTTATATTAATGCTTGCCTATATGGTTAAAAAAAATCCTCCGCCTAGTAACGGATACGACTTAAAAAGCTTTTTAAAATTTAGTTTTATCATACTTTTACCATTTATTTTAATACTTAAAGAACCGGATCTTGGAACAGCTATGATACTTTTATTAGGCGGATTTGGCACACTATTTATCATTCATGTTAATAAAAAAATTTGGATAAGTTTGTTTTTAGTAATATCTGTGGCATCACCTGTAATGTATCAAAGTTTACATGATTATCAAAAAAAAAGAATAACTGAGTTTTTATCAGAAGAGTCAAGCTATCATGTAAAGCAGTCAATCATCGCTATCTCAAATGGTGGAATGAGTGGAAAACCAAAAGATGAAGCTACTCAAACACACTTTAAATTTTTACCAATTGCAACAAGTGATTTTATCTTTGCATATAATAGCGAGCGATTTGGATTTGTGGGAAATTTACTTTTAATGGGGCTTTATTTATGTTTAATAATACACTTAATTACATTAAACTACCAACTAAAAGAGGACTACTTTACAAGAGTTGTGGCGACAAGTATTGGGGTTTTAATTTTTATCTATGCAGGAGTTAATATCTCAATGACAATCGGACTAGCACCAGTTGTAGGCGTTCCATTGCCATTTTTTAGCTATGGTGGAAGCAGTTTTATAACTTTTATGTGTTTGTTTGGAATGCTTCAAAATCTACTTACTTTTAAATTTAAAGATAGCTATAAACTTTAAAAATAGTTTAAAAAATGCTCTAAATTTGGTTTTTCAGCACTTAAAAAACTACTATTTCCATGACCTGGAAAAATCTCAAAATCATCTTTAAAACTTAAAACTTTTAAAATGCTTTCCCTCATATCAAAGGCACTTGAAAAAGGAAAGTCATATCTTCCAATGCTATTTTTAAATAAAAAATCTCCACTAAACAATACAGGTTTTTCATCATTTTTACAAACTTCAAGCATACAACATCCTGGTGTATGGCCAGGAAAATGATGAAAAATAACTTTAAATTCCCCTACTTTAAACTCATCTTTATCAGCAGTTAAAACATCTGCATTGCAAGTTTTTTTAAGCATACTAAAGTTATCATTTTCAAGCATAAACGCATCATTTTTATGAATATAAATTCTAACACCATCTTCTTTAAATTTATAATCATCGTATACGTGATCAAAATGACCATGAGTATTAAAAACAGCTAAAATATTATCTGAATTTATTTTAACCCACTCATATGCATTTTCGCCAGGATCTATTACAATATCGCCGCTTGAGCCTTTTAAGATATAACAATTTGTTACGGCAATCCCGAAGCTTTTTTTAAGAATTTTCATATTTTTTCCCTTTTTAAAATATTAAATAAATTCTAAAAAATTTATTTAATATTTTATGAAATTATTATTTAATAAAACTTAAGCTTATTCTCTAACAATATTTTAAATATTTCAATACTTTATTGTTTTTTATCTATAACCGTAATTATTAATTTGTAATATTTTTTTAAGATGTCAAAGCCATCAATAAAAAATAATTTATTTTAATTTGAAACATACATTACAACCATTATAACACATTGGTGTTGGCAATGCCTAAATAGCCAACAACCTAATAGAATATTAAAATAATGAATAGGTAATAATTTTTCTAATAATTAATTTTACATAGCTTAATGAAAGTGCTATTTTTTATATTCAACACCTAATAGTACTAAATCTCATCTGGATGACCTTTTCCAAACATCAAAAACCAAAGTCTATTTAAATTTCTAATTTCTTTTTCAGTCAAAATTTTATAATCTAAATCTTCCTCTATTGAGTTATCTAAGCTAGCATTAGAAGACCACCTATCACCATCTCCACATAAAGCATTAATAAATAAATTTAGATCTAGTTTTACATATTCAGATAAAATATCCCTATTAACGCCGCCAAGCTCTAAATAATAATTGAGCAACTCTTTTTTATCTTCGTTTGAAATCTCATCATTTGAAATCATATCATCCATCGTGCTATGCAACTCTTTTAAATTTTTACAATTTTTTAATATCTTTTTTTTATTCTTCATTTTTTTTCCTAAATAATATTGCTTGTTTACTATTTTTATTTTATCAATAAGCTTTATAATATTTTATTAAGACATTATATACAATATTATAAAGCCTTTTAAAGCTCTATAATATTTTCAAATGCATCTTTAATATCTTGCTCGTGAGATATTAAAAACACTTGAGAATATTTCTCTTTTATTGCATTAAAAGCATTTAAAATACCTTCTCTTCTTTCTTCATCTTGTGAGCCAAAAATCTCATCAAACGCTAAAAATTCTGTAGTATTAATACCATTTAATTCAGCCGCAACTTCTGAGATGGCTATTCTAATTACTAAATTTGCCAAATCTATCTCACCTCCTGAAAATCTTTTAATATCATATTTTTTACCTTCATCATAAATAAAAAAATCAAAATCATTGTCTATTTCTATTAGATCATATTTTTTATTTGTAATTTTTGAAAACATATCAGAAGCAATTGTTGAAATTCTTGGAGAAATTGTAGAGTTTATATATGTTTTAAATTTTTCTAAAAAATTTTTTATCTTATCGTTGATATCTTTTTTATTTATTAATTCCTCTTTTTTTTCTTCATTTTTGATATTGTTTTTTTCATCAGCTTCTATTTGAGAAAGTATTTTTGTATTATTATTTAAGTCTTTATTTTTATCATCTGTTTTTTTATCTAGTTCTTTTATTTTTTCTTCTAGCTCTTCTTTCTCTAAATTTTTATTGTTAAATTCTTTTTCGTCATATTTTAAAGAACTATTATTTTCTTGAATTCCTAGAAGTTTATTGTTTTCTTCGCTAATTTTTGAATTTAAATCTTTTATTACACCTTCTACTTTTGGAATTCCTTTAATTACTTCTAGGGTTGTTATATACTCATCTTTTTTAGGTTCTAGTTTTTTTTGATTTTCAATAACTTTATTATGATAGTTTTCATCGTAGTTTATATTTTTAAAAACTTCTAGTTCTTCGTTAAGTGTTTTTATTTCATTTTTTATTTTGATTATATTTTCTTTGTCTTTATTATAATTTAAAAGTCCTTTTTCTAATTCGTTTTTTTTAGCATCATGGTCTTTTATTTCTTTTTCAATATTATTTTTTTCTTCTTCAACACTTTTAAGCTCAGATTGATATTTTTCTATGTTTTTTCTTTCATCTGAAATCTTATTTTGACTTAAATCATTAATTGTTTTTGTTAGTGAACTTATTACTCCGTCATATTCGTCTTGTAAAGGTCTTGAGCAAGTTGGACAAGATGCGTTTTTCCCTATTTTTTGAATATTATCTTTTTGGGTTTCAGCTTTTTGGATTGCTTCTTTTGCTACGTTTATTCTCTCTTCTGCAGTGTTTATATCTTTGTCAATACCTTTTATTTTTTCAGATAAGTCTTTTAATTTTTCTTCGTTATTATCATAATTTTTATTTAAAATTTTATAATTTTTTATTATCTTTTTTATTTCTTCTTTTTTTAATTTTAAATTTTTTTGTTGAGAATCTAAATTGTTTTTTTGGTTATTAAAATTTTTTTCTTTTTCATTTTTTATACTATTTTTACTTTTTAGTTCATTTAATTGCTTAATTTTTTGTTCTAATTCATTGTAATCATCGTTGTATTGTTTAAGGTTCTGCAGTGAATTTTGTTTGTTTTTTAAGTCTTTCAACTCTTTTTCATAGTTTTGAATTTGATTTTTGTATGTATTGATTTTATCTTCACTATTTTTTATATCTTTTAGTTCTAAAAGCTCTTTGTTTATTTCTATATATCTATTTTTGAGTTTATTTTTTTCTTTGCATAGTTCTTCAATTTCCTTATTTATAGCGTCATTTTCATCTTTATGTTTTTTTATGTTTTCAGACATTTTAGTTTTTTCATCATCTGATAAAACTGATATTATGCCTATTTGGCTGCTTAAGTCTTTTATTTCTTTTTGTAAATTTTCTGTTATTGTGTCTAATTTTTCTAGCCCAAGCAGTTTTCTCATCATTTTTTTTCTATCTTGAGTGCTTCCTTCACTTAAAGTAATAAGATCTTTTTGTCTGGCAAATACTGTATTTTCAAAAATTTTCCTATTCATTTTTATTAAATTTAATATTTCTTCATTGACACTTGATGTATCAGAGGCTATTGGGTTATCGTTTTTATAAATAGAATCTTTTGAAATTAGATTTTTACCAGTATATGTTCTTATTACAATATAAGCATCACTACCTATTAAAAAATCTAACTTAACTTCAACTGACTCATTTTCATCTGCATTTGAGTTTTTAACAAGCTCTTTTTTATTTTTTAAGTACCCAAAAAGTGCAAAACTTATAGCATCAAATATCGTAGATTTGCCACTTCCATTTTTACCAACAATTCCTGTTATCCCATCACTAAAATCAAACTCTTCATAGGCATATTTTTTAAAATTTTTTAAAGTTAGTTTAGTTAGCTTCATTGTAATCCTCCTCATGACTATCAAAAAGTTCTTTTACTTTTTCTATTATTTCATTTTCATGCTTATCACTACTTGCCTCTTTTTCAATAAATTCTAAAAATTGTTCTTTTAACGATGATGATTCAATGTTTATATCTATCATATCGTCTAAATTATCAACCAAATTTCTTTTTATGTAAACATACAAAGCATCTTTTAGTCTATTTTTTATATCTATATTTTTAATATTTATTGAACTTGTTGTTGTTAGGTTATTTAAATTTACTATACAAATAGCATCTTTTATTACATTTAGATTAATCTTATCCATATCTTCTTCATATTTATCACAATCTATATTAAATTCATAAAAGGGTCTTATGTTAATATTTTTAAATTCTACTTTTGGATCTTGATTTTTGAATATATCAGCAATTATAAATCCTTTTTCATTTCTTGTATCATTCAAGCTCGTTCGTTCAGTACTTCCACTATAATATACATTTTTATGCTTTCCAACATTACTAAAACCATGCCAATGGCCAAGTGCAACATAATCCATTTCTTCAAAAATATACTCTTTATTTTCTGGATAACACCATTCGCCATATTCATCCATTGACCAACTAGCTCCTACTGTGCAGTGCATTAACATTATGTTAATTTTATCTGATTTTATATTTTTTTCACAAAGTTCTATTTGTTTTAGTGCCTTATTGCTATCATTTATATGTGGTAAACAGTGGAAAACAACATCTTCGAATTCATCAAATAGCTCATATTGCTGTTTATAGGCTATATAAACATTTTTAAAAATTTTAAAACACCCTAAAATTGGAGTGCTTGTATTTGACTTTGGTGTGCAATGATTACCAGCAATCATTATAAAAGGTATGCCTAATTCATCAATTTCTGATATTTTATCTATTGCAAACTCAATAGCCATATTACTAGGTGATACTTTATGAAAAAGATCACCTGTATGTATAATATAATCTGGTCTAATAACCTTTATCTCTTCAACAACCTTAGAAAAAGCATCATAAAAATCAGCCTCCCTTTGATTTGTGCCGTTTTGACCTAAAATATTTAGATCACTATAGCCTAAATGCGTATCACTAAAATGTAGTATTTTCATTTTTTATCCTTTTGCTCTTTAACATATTCAATCATTGTGCCAATTTTAATAAAATTATTACCTTGATTTATATAAACACCTACAAAACCACACCCTTCAAAGCCACATAAAGAATTTTCTTCGATGTAGTTTTTTACAGTCATAACTCCTAGGTCTTCAACTTCTATAAGAATATCTATTATTTGATATTTTTGCTTTCCATGATCATCACAAAAATCATAATATCCCATTAAATCTCTTTGCTTAATTATATGAGAGTTTCTCTCATCTAGAATATCAAGTATTTTTTGTTCGCTGTCTTCATCGCCTTTTAATAGTAAATCATTTAGCATATTTATTTCTTCTTTATTAAAAGCATTCTCTTCTTTTATAAAAACTTGAAAACTATTTTCTATACTCCAACCTAATATTACTTTGTCTTCCGTAATATGTTTTATTTCTTCACTATCAAGTGTTTTATATTTAATTTCTTGCATTTTACATCCTTTCTTTCTTAATTTTAAAAGCATTGAATCTTTTTTTTATATAAGTAAAATTTTCTGCAATACGATTGTTATTAAATTTATTTAATAATTTGTTTATATTCATAATTTTTCCTTTTATATTTTCCTTTTAAGTGTGTTTTCTTCTTCCTTTTTTCTTTTTAACATCTCCTCAAAAGTTTCTTCTTTTTCTTCAAAAATTTCCCATTTTTTACAGTAACTTTTTTTATTAAGTAAAGTGTTTTTTATTAAGCAAGATAGCATATTAGCCCTGCTGCTTAATTTTGCTAATTTTAATTTAGATTTTGCATTTAAAATAGCCAACATTTCACTATGATAAATTCTTAAAGTTTGTATATTACAACTTTCTATTTTTTTACAAGTTAGAATGCAAATTTCTTTACTAAAAATTAGTTTTAACATTAAAAACTCATCTTTTATATCTGAGCTTATCGATATAAAACTATCTGCTTTTTGCATATTTTTAGCTAATTTTACATCACAAATTTCTAACTTATTTAGATAAAGTGCATAGTTCATAACCGACTCAAATAACTTTAAATCTTTAACTAACTCATCATCATTTTTAAAATGACTCTTACTTAAACTTAGCATTTAGTCTCCCTTTAATTAAATTTTTGTAAATTTTTAGTCAAATTTCTCATTTTAGTTAAATTTTCACTTGTGATAAATTTGACCTCTTTTGTTTTGTAGTTAATTATGTTTTGAGCTATAAAGGTAAATTTTTCACTTAAAAGCTTCTCATCATATTTTAAAATGTAATTTTTTTCTTTAAAACCAGCTGCAAATCTTTCAAAAACTTTATTTAAGCTTTGAAACTCATACTCAGCACCTAACTGCTCGTTTTTGCTTATAAAAAGTGGTTTTGCATTTATAATTTTGTCATTTTTAGCATCATAGCACTCGTTATAGGTTATTAAACCATTTTCATCTTTTATGGCTTTTAAATTTTTAGAATCGCTATAAAACCTTGTTCTATCATTTCTAAATATAAATTTATTTGTTAAATTTTGACAAAGTGCTAAATATCTATTTTCTCCCATTTCATTTATCATAAGATGCTCATTTTGAAAACTTAAAATTACTTCAACTTTTGATTCTCTCAAAACATCAGTATGGAAATCCATGGTTTTATTTACAATTTTTTGAGCCTCGTCTATAAATATTGAAATAGGATTATCCTTGCCTTTTGCCTTCCTTCTGGAAAGATTGTCTAAAGCTCCATTTAATAGTAAGCTAAAAGCTGTTTCAGCAAGCCCTTCTTGATTTACAATAACGATTTTTCCACTATTTAAAAGATCTATTAAACTATTTTCATTTGAGTTAAAGTTTTTATTATAAGCCAAATCCGAACAAGAGGTAATTATACTTGGCACATTTCTCGAATAAATTCTATTTTCATCGTCCATGCCAGAATATGTACCACTTGATCTTTTTGCCCCCTTGAAATTTTTATATTTTATATTAAAGTTGTTCAAGATAGCTTTTGCTCTTTCTAATGGACTTGTAATGTTTTCTAAAAACTCATCTGCTAGTTCTTTCGGCAAATGTGAAACAATGCTTTTAAGATCAACATTTATATAGTTTTCATAAAAATCATAAACCCTTACTGTAAAATCAACAAAGTCATTATAG
The DNA here is from genome assembly GCF_027277485.1 of Campylobacter ureolyticus. Classification (GTDB taxonomy): domain Bacteria; phylum Campylobacterota; class Campylobacteria; order Campylobacterales; family Campylobacteraceae; genus Campylobacter_B; species Campylobacter_B ureolyticus_B. Next base: position 127,380 of record NZ_JAPXGQ010000002.1, read on the forward strand.
TTTTCATGCACCATAACGCCTTCTTCTAAGCTAAATTCGGGGACATTTTCTACATAATTTGGAAAAAACTCATTATAGATAAGCGCTATAATTTGCATTTGTTTTAGAGCATTTAGAGTATCATATAGATACCTGCAAGCAAGATTTTCCCACATTGAATCACTATCCATCGTAAAATAGATATTTTTTATTAATCCTATAGCAGATTCTAAATTTATCTCACTTAAAAGATTTATTTTAGCTCCCCATGGAGAATTTACCATTACAACATCGTTAAGTCTATTGTATTTTTTTGCCAAATGTTTGATTTTTTGGTGTTCTTCTCCCTTATAATCGAATGTTAATACCCCATAGCCTTTTTTTATTCTATCTTCCAAAAATGGAATAATAGCAGATGTTGTCTTGCCAGAACCAGTTTCACCAATTATCATCGCATGAGTAAATTCCTCAGGAAGTTCTAAATATTTTTCATTATCTACTTTTGTAAAACCATAATTACTCATCTTAAATCCTTACTTTTTTAGCTGTCATTATCTCATCGCAAAAGCCTAATTTTAAGCACTCATCTGAACTTAAAAAGCAGTCTTTTTCAAGCATTTTAAGAATTTCATCTTTTGGAGTTTTACCTGAATTGTCTGCTAAAATTTCAGCTGTAACTTCTTTTAATCTAATAGCTTCATCAATACTAGTTTGCATATCACTTAGTTTTCCAATCGCACCGCCACTTGGCTGATGTATCATATACCTAGTATTTTTACCCATATACCTTTTATCACCTACTGCAAAAATAATAGCTGCCATGCTTGCAACTAAACCAGTTGCATAGGTATAAACAGGAGCGTTTATTGTTTCAATCATATCTATTATGCTTAGTCCTGCATAGACAATGCCACCAGGACTACTGATATGTAAAAAAATTGGTTTGCTGTCACTGTTTGATTCCAAATTTAGAAGCATTAAATTTATTTTTTCAGTTAGCTCAAAATCAATTGGCGAGTTTAAAAAAATATGTCTTTTTTTAAATAGCTCATTTTCTAAAACTAAATTCGGAGTTTTTAAAATCTCATCCATTGTTTTTCCTTTTTTAAATATTTCAAAGATTTTTTGTCTTTGATGAGGAAATTGTAATTGGTTTTTGAAAGAAAAACTACGAGATTTAAAATAAGATTCTGCTTTAAAATACTATTTTTAGGGCCTTTTGAGCAGAATGTTTAAAATTTTGACATTGATTTTTTAAAAATATTGTGTTCTATCAGATATTTTTTTAAAAGTATTTAAAATTTCTTGTTTTATCGGTTTATTTTCAGAAATATTGGGGTTAAGATTGAATTTTAAAGCAACTGTGCTTTTTGCAATATCACACATAAAGACTATGTAAGCTTTTAACTCACCATCACTGTAGTTTAATATCTCTTTATTATATTTTCTTTCTAAATGAGATAATTTGTAGTATGGAAATGCATCGCCAATATTTAATTTTTCTAAAAGAGCGATTAAATTTTCCCTTAGAGCTTTTAAAGCACTATTTTTATTTTCAGCATTAAAAAACTCATCTACAAAACCATCTATTTTTGCATAAATTTCATCTTTTAAAGGAAGATCTTTATTTTTATCTAATAAAAATTCCTTTGCTTCTTTGTGATAATCACCTCTGTAATTTTCCATAAAAGCACCTAAAAAATCACTATTATAGCTCATTTTTATCTCATCATCTTCTAAAAAATTCATCTCGTTTAAAAAATAGTCGTTTTCTAAAATATTTAAGAAATTTCCTGCTATTTTATAAATTTTGCCAGTTTTCAAAACTAAATGTGCTCCATTATAAAAATAAATACAAGCTATATTTAGATTTTTAATATCATTAGAGTTGTAATGATTTGACATGGTAGCATATTTAATCCCCATTGTATCAATATAATCTTTTGAACGGATTTCTTCAAGTTTTGTATCTGATAGTTCTTTGTCATTTTCTTTAATAAATTCTGTAAAATTATTCCAAAAATCTTTGGTGTCATTATCCCATGGGTAAAGTATGTCTTTACCACAGTATCCATCATATCCATTGCTGTATTTTTCATACTCAGCAGGCTCTTTGTTTGGATATTTATTTTCAAGCCACTTCTTATACTCTTCAAATCTTTTGCTAGATTTACCATATTGGGCAGAACAATACCAAAATAAAATTTCTGACATATTAAGTAGCTTATTTTGTATGTCACTCTCACCTTCTAATAATTTTATTTTATCTACCAATTCTTTTATTTGGATAAGCGGAGTTAAAATATAATTTTTCTTTCTTTTCATCTTATCTAAATCCCAAAGCCGCAAAAGAAAAAAATTTGCATATTCCTTTGATTTTTTTGATTTTTTTGGTAATTTTGATATTGATGCCGCACCTTTTAACTCTCTTAAAAGATCTGCATATTTTCTTTTTAAACTAATATCTTTGTTTAATAATGGTAACTTATCATCATATTGTATTTCATTGTGTTTTTGTATTATGCTACCAATATTTATTAAATAATTTGTGTTCTTTTTATTTTCTATAAATTCTATAATTTTTTTATGTTTTGCTTTTTGATTTGAAGAAAAATTAAAATTTTTTGAGAAAGTCTTTTGAACATTTGTTATTGCTATATCCCATGCCCAAAGTTTTAAAAATTGCTCTATAGTGTTTTTAGCTTGGTTTTTATCTTCGTACTTAGGATTAAAAGGTAATATAATTTTTTCTAAATGAGTTATCTCATACATATCAAAAAATCTATAAAGTGTAGCCAACATAACAACCTCTGGCTTGTAATACATTTTATATCCTTTTATTTTTTTAAAATTTTACCAATACTTAGTATTTATGTCAATAATTTTATATTTTAATGATTATATACCTATTATCCTCATGCATATCTAAAATTGCTATTTTAGACTTTAATTAAATTTTAAAAATTAATAACAATAAAAAATTTATTTAATAGTTTTCAAAATAAACAATATTTAAGTATTATTTTATATTTTTTAGCTCAACATAATTATATAAATTTTAAAGAATCAATATACTATATAAGCACATTACTAGGACTTTATATCATATATTTTAGCATTATAAAAATAGGTAAAAATTATACAATGAGAGATTCGATAACTTAAAATTTTAAAATAAATATTTTCCCAAAAAATATTATCATTATCATATAAAATTTAGCAAAATATTTATTTTACTCTTTTGATTATCAAATAGATTGTTTTTTTAAAAAAATATAACTTTAAAAAATTTTAAAATTAAAGATAATGTAAATCTTACTTATTCTAGTGCTATAAAAAGTAGAATAAAACTATGAGTCTTTAAAAGACTAATTCAAATTAACTCTATATCTACAATTACTATTTTAGGTGCTTATTGTGTTTATGCACTATACCTTTAAAATCAATATAAAATTTCTCCACCTAAATAAACTCTAGCATAGATATAATCACCTACTTTTGGAGCTTTTGACTCCTTCCAAACATCTTTTACAATAAGTGTTTCCATCTCATCAAATACGCCACCATCTTCTTGTATAAATTCATTGGTTATAAAATCTATAGAACAAATAAACGCCCTTTTTTTAAAAAGTTCAAGCCTTACCTTTTTTATTTTTGAGACTCGTCCTTTTATAAAAAACTCATCTTTATCACCGCCTACTCCATCAGCACATACACACATTCTCATATAGCCTGTTTTAAAGACTTTTTTCTCCCCTATTTTACCACCAAAATTCCTTACATTATATGGTGTAATTTCAACTTCTACATCTTCATTTTTTGAGTATTTAGCCCAAAAAGCCACAGCATAAATTCTAGCCTTAAAAGGTATATTTGGAGTATAGATAGCCCTTTTGTTTAAAAAATTATCATCAAAAAATTCCAAACTTCTACCATTTTCCATAGTAAAGCCAATTTGTGCCTCTATACCATTTTCCCAAACATACACTCTATAAATTTTACCGGTATATATAAATCCTATATTTCTATATATTGGATGAGCAGTTGTCATAATAAGTTTTTCATTATTCCTAATAAATTTAACCATTAAAGCACTATTTGATTTTAGACTAGGATATACAAAACAAGATGCATTTTCATAGAGATTTGTTAGATTTTGTGCGTTATTTGTCATTGGTATTACTTCTATAGCATTTCTTATATATTGTTCTAAATTTAAAGCTATTTGTTTTAATCCTAACACATCGTTTTTGAAGCCTATGCGATGATTTACCATGGATAAAAATAAAAACTCATCACCTTTGTTCCCTATAACATGTTTATATTCAAAAACACAATTAATAGGCAAAAACTTTTTTATTTCACAGAAAAACTCTAACCCTTCTTTATATAAAGAACCACTTAAGCCAAAAATAGGATTTTCAAATTTCATCTGGTATTTTGAGCATCTATAACACCAATCATCAAGTTTTTTTTCTAGATTTTTTTTATTCTCATCATACTCTAAGCTAAACTCTTCACACAATGACTCTATGTCAAAACAATCCATATCGCCAAACAAACAAGAAGAATAATCAGCCAATAAATACAAATATTTTATAGCTACAATCCCGTGAGTTTTGCTCTTGTACTCTATATAATAGTTTTTAAGTGAATTTTTTAGTTCTTTTGCCAAATACAACCCATAGCTATCTAAATTTTTATCTTCTTGCAAACTTGAATCTTTAGTTTTTTTATAAAAATTTGCCCTTACTTGTTTGCTCCACTTTTTAAAATCATTTTTTAAATTATCTGAAACTTTAAGATCATCTATGGCTATTTTTTCTAAAATTTCACTACAAAAAGGAGTTGAAATTTTATAAATTTCACCATTTGCAACTTTTATATGATTTTTAAATTTTTCAAAATATTCTAAATTTTCCATATCTATCCATTTTTATTTTATTATACAACTTTTCAACGAACAAAAAAGAAAGTATGACCATATTTAAAAATTAAACAAATTTAATAGTATCTTCTTCCTTTATTGATTTGATAGTAAAAAAATAAATTAAAATAAAAACTTTTATTTTTTATCACCATAATTCAATATTTTCAATATACAAAAATATTTAAACGCAGTTAGATGTAATTAGTTTTTATTAAACTTATCAAAATATTTATCTTTAAAAAATATAAATAGAAATTTTATAAAGTAGTTTTATGAGGGATTTTATCCATCAAAGTTATTTACTAGGCAAAATACTAGATAAAAGCATTTTATATGTTATTTTAAAACTATATTTATTATAAAAACATATTTGTATTAATTCTTTTACAAAATAAATTTTACTACACAAACGTATGAAAATAAAAATGTTTTGAAATAAACTATAATACTACACAGCAAATTACAATTTTAAAAATATAAGAACAAGCAGAAAAAAACTAAAATTAAAAAAAATTAAATTTTTTAAAAAATCGATAAAATGGACTTTTAAAATGAAATAGTGGCTCCGGATGCTGGATTCGAACCAGCGACCAAGCGGTTAACAGCCGCCTACTCTACCGCTGAGCTAATCCGGAATAAAGTAGAAGTTTTAAACTAAAACTCTGTAAAAAAGAAATGTAATTATAATACAAAAAAATTCCTTTGTCAAGTAAATTTGCAAAATTTTATAAAAAATCTGCAAATTTACATAAATTTAGAAAAAATATCTAAATTTAAGCTATGAAATCTGGATATTCCCACACTATTTTTCCACTTTTTATGGTCGTAAAAGCTATGCCTTTTAGTTTTTTTCCAAGAAGTGGGGAATTTAAAGACTTTGATTTATTTAAAAACTCATCATACATATACTCTAAGTTTGGATCTATTATTGCAATATCAGCTAAAAATCCTTCTTTAATCTCGCCTTTATTTTTTAAATTTAAAATCTTAGCAGGATTGAAAGAAGTTAGCCTTACCATATCGTTTAAGTTTATAACATCTTCTTCAACAAGTTTTAAAGTAAGCGGTATGAGTGTTTGAAGTCCTAAAATTCCAAAACTAGCTTTGTCAAATTCTGTAAATTTATCATCTACATTATGCGGTGCATGATCTGTTGCAATTACATCTATAAGCCCATCTTTTAAAGCATTTCTAATAGCAAGTTTATCGCTTTCTTCTCTTAAAGGTGGAGACATTTTATAATTTGTATTATAGTCCATTAAGCACTCATCTGTAAAGCTAAAATGATGTGGTGTGGCCTCACAAGTTACATTTATACCATCTTCTTTTGCTCTTTTTATAAGTTTTAGTGAATACTCTGAGCTAACATGTGCAATATGAATATGCCCACCTGTTAATTTTGCTAAAAGCATATCGCGACTTGCCATAATTTCTTCTTTTTCTCTTGCCATACCTTTTAAGCCTAGAATTGCTGAAACTTTTCCCTCATGCATCACACCACTTCTGCACATTGAACAGTCTTCACAATGACTTATAACAAACGATCCAAAATGCTTTGAATACTCAAGTGCTGCACGCATGACATCACTAGAGCTTACTGGGAGCCCATCATCACTAAACGCCACAGCCCCAGCACTTATCATATCGCCCATCTCAGTTATGCCCTCACCTTTTAGGCTTTTTGAAATAGCACCAATTGGCAAAAGATCTATAAGTCCTCTTTTTTTAGCTTTTTGTATCATATCTCTTGTGATGGCAGCATTATCATTTACTGGATTTGTATTTGCCATAGGAAGTGCAGTTGTCACACCACCTGCAACTGCACACTCGCTTCCTGAATTAATATCATCTTTATACTCATATCCTGGATCACGAAAGTGTACATGCATGTCAATTAAACCTGGCATTACAAGCATATTTTTAGCATCTATTATTTTATCAGCCTCTAAAATTTCATCAGTTATTTTTACGATTTTATCATTTTCTATTAAAATATTTGCTTTTTTTGAACTATCATGATTTATTATAAGACCATTTTTTATTAGAGTTTTCACGCTTTTCTCCTATTCGAGTTTAAAATATCTAAAATAGCCATTCTTACAGCAACTCCATTTTCAACTTGGTTAAATACCATATTAAAATCCCCTTCAAGTACATCTGAATTTACTTCAACGCCTCTATTTATAGGACCTGGATGCATTATTAAAGGGTCATTTGCTAAAAGAACTCTTGCCTTTGTAAGTCCAAAAAATTTACTATATTCACGGTTGCTTGGAAAAGGTGTTGAAGCGTTTTGTCTCTCAAGTTGAACTCTAAGCATTATAATGACATCGGCTCCATCAACTGCTTCTTCCATATCTCTTGCTACCTTGCAACCAAAAGCATCTATGCCAAGTGGCATCATCATAGGTGGCCCAAAAAGTGTTAATTTAGCACCAAATTTACTCATTGCCCAAATATCACTTCTTGCAACCCTGCTATGCTCAATATCACCTATAATAGAAATTTTAAGATTTTTTAAATCACCTTTATGTTCCATTATGGTAAAAATATCTAAAAGTCCTTGCGAAGGATGTTCATTCAATCCATCGCCTGCATTTACAACTGATGAGGTTGTGTGTTTTGCGACAAATGATGCAGCCCCTGAGGAAAAGTGTCTAAGGACGAAAATATCAGTTTTCATGGCTTCTAAATTATTAATGGTATCCATTAAAGTTTCACCTTTTTTCGTGCTACTACTTGCAGCTGAAAAATTTATAGCATCAGCACCCAGTCTTTTAGCAGCAGTTTCAAAAGAAATTCTAGTTCTAGTTGAGTTTTCAAAAAAAGCGTTTATCACAGTTTTGCCACGCAAAGCATCGCTTTTTTTAATATCACTATTGTTCAGAGCTTTGTATTTTTTAGCTAAGTTTAAAAAACAGCTCATCTCATCGACGCTTAAATCCCTAAGTCCAAGTAAGTCTTTTCGTGTGTAATTCATTGTATTTCTCCATTTTCGGGAATTTATGATAGCAAATTTTTCCTTAAAATTTGAAAATTTAACTTTTTAAGATAAAATTTTAATACTTTTTAAAAAAGGAAAAAAATGAAAAACATATTTTTAATACTTTCTATTTTAACATTAAATTTGTTTGCAAATGATGATGCTATAAATAAAATAGGCTCGGTAAATACGGCTTGGAAACTGCTTGGTAAAAATGATAGGATAGAGATAATATCTGTAAAAGATCCAAAAATAGATGGAATAACTTGTTTTTTATCTTACGCTAAAAAAGGTGGAGCAAGCGAAATAGTAGGACTTGAAGAAGATACTAGCAATGCCTCAGTTTCATGTGTACAAACTGCAAAAAAGATTATCATAAAAGAAGATATCTCAAAGGATAAAGAAAATATTTTTAAAAAACGAAGCTCAGTTTTATTTAAAAAAACGCAAGTTGTAAGAATGTATGATGAAAAAGATAATGCAATAATTTATCTAGCCTACTCTGATAAGCTAGTTGATGGATCTCCTAATAACTCAATTTCAGTAGTTCCATGCAACCAAGCAGTTGGAAATGTGTGCGAGTTAATAAAATAATTGAAATTTGCTAAGATTTTAAGTAAATTTTTTATTTTAAATTTATAATATTCCAACCTTTTTCAAGTGCGATTTTTTTAAGCTTATCATCAGGGTTTATACAGTTTATAGAGTGTGCGAACTCACACATTGCAAGATCATTTATCGAATCTGTATAAAAAACTATTTTTTGTGGGTTTAAATTTTTGTTTTTTAAATAAATTTTTAAAGCCTCAACTTTGCCCTCTTGAAAACTTAAAGGAGGTATAAACTCATCCGTATAATGAGAGTTTTCAACCACTAGATTTACACCAATTGCCTCTTTTACATTAAGGTATTTTGAAACTGGATTTACTATATAAGATGGTGTTGCTGAAATTATCAAATTTGGAGTTAGAGTTTTTATCCAAATTTTAGCTTCATTATAAATAATAGGTTTAATTTTAGTTTCTAAAAACTCAGGTATTAATTTTGAAATTTCATCCAAACTAAGGCTTTGTAATGAAGTTATTGAGAATTTCAAATACTCATTCATATTAAGCTTTCCTTCATCATAAAGCTCTATCATTTTTTGATTATCTCTTATAAAATCATCTTTTAAAATACCTTTTTCGAGTAAAAATTCGTGCCATAAATCGTAGCTATCGCCATTAATTAGTGTTTTATCAAGATCAAAAACTGTTAAAGTCATAATTTTCCTTATCTAAATTTTTCTTCATTAACACTATTATAACCAAGTTCAAAAAGCTCATCAAAGTTTTTAAAACTAAAAAGTGAATATTTCTTAATCAAATTTGATGAGATATAAATTGTATCTTTTGATATTTTTGGCTTTTGGGGACTAAGCATAACTCTTAAGGCCCTATTTACGCCAGTTATTAGATTAAAATCATCTTTAAATTTTGGCTTTTTAAAAGGAAGTGAGATATCATATTTATTTATCAAATTTGAAATTGGCTGCAAATCAACAGCTACGGTTTTTTCTTTAAATTTTTCAAAAGGCTTTGTTGGGAGATTGTCTTTAAATCCACCATCTGCTAAAAAATAGTTATCATATTTTACCGCTTCAAAGATAGGTATTAATGCACAACTTCCTAAAACTATTTTTAAAGTATCACCTTTATTAAAGTAAATTATCTCACCACTTTTTAAATCAAGTGCCGATAAATAAACAGGAATTTTAAGCTCTTCTAAGCGCTTAAATTTAAGTAAATCTTGAATAATCTTGTTGTTAAACTCAATTTTTGCAAAGCTTTTAAAGTCCAAATTTAAACTAAATGCGCTTTTAAACTCATCAGTTTTAATAATTTCTAAAATTTCAAGTGGCTTAAATCCACTTGCATACGCCACAGCTACAAATGATCCTATACTTGCTCCACTAATGCGCTTTACATAAACACCAATTTCATCAAGTTTTTGAAGAACGCCTAAATGATATGCGCCTCTTGCAGCTCCACCTGAAAGTGATAAGTTTATATCCAAAATTAAGCCTTTTATTTAAATGCTTAATTTTACAGACTGTTTTTAAACAAATGCCCAAAAAATTGGGCATTTTAATTACTCTTTTGATAAATACTTACCTAAAGCCTTTAGATCTTCATCATTTATCTCAACTTTTCTAAAAAAAGGCATACTATGTTTTCCATCTCTTACAAAAAACTCAACTAACTCAGGATTTAAATCATCTCTTTTTGTTAATTCAGCAGGAATTGAACCTTGATACAATGCCTGCAATGCATTTGTTCCTGGCATATTTGCCCCATGACATGGAAGACACCAATAATTATAAATTTCTTCTCCTGTTTTTGGCATTTTTGCCTCAACGCCGCCACTTAAAATATCATTTTCTTTAGCATTTAAATTTACAAAACAAACAATTCCTATAAAAATCATAATCTTAACTAAGTTTTTCATCTTTTTTTCCTCTTAAATGTTTTGGCCAAATTCCACCACGACCTGGCGCAATTACGCCATTTGGATCTATTGCATCTTTTAATTCTTGTGTAAATCTTTTTAATATATGGTTATTAAAAGAATATACATTATAAACATCATCTTGAAAAGTTGGAGCAGCCCTATAATCTCCCCAGCCATTTTCTGCAGCAACTTCAATCATTTTTCTATAAGCTTTTCTTAAATTTTTATTATGCTCAATATCTGTTCTTGAGTTTCCAAAATTTAGCATAAAACAAAACGCTCTATACATCCAACTTCTAGGATGTGAAAATGGTGTAATCGGCGATGGCATGCCAAGCTCGTGAAAAACATCTATATATACCTCTTGACATTTTAAAAGCTCTTTTCCATCTCTTGGAATAATTGGAGAAAACCACACATGTCCATCTTGAGGCTCTAAACTCTCTCCTCTTGTACTAAGCCAAAAAATCTCCATATTTGGAATTCCAAGAGAAATTTTATGTTTCATTTTAGTAATATCATCTTTGCTTAAAGGAAGTGAAAACTCTTGAACGAGCTTGAAATTTGAGCCCTCAACTTCATCAAATCTACTTTTTATATAGTTTGCATTTGCTTTAACTGATTCTTTGTTGCCATAAATTGGAATATCGATTTGCCAGTAAGGAATTTTATTTTTTAACGCGTAGTTTTGAATCTTTTCAAGGTCTGGTTTGCCATCTTTTGAGGTTAGATATGATTTTAACTCAGGGTTCATTTCTTTTCCATGAGGTGGATTTAAAGGACTTCTATAAAGTGGCCAACCGATAATAAAAGAATCTTCTAAATAATTTAATATTTCAACTATTTTTATTAAATCATCTCTTTTTTTAGCTTCCAATGAATAAAGTGCATAATACTCAGGTTTAGGCATAAGCCAAAAGCCCATTTTTGTTACAATGCCAAAATTTGATTGAGCAAAAAGACCGTCTAAGTAAGCACCATATCCATATTTATTTTCAGCAAAAGTCTTAGCTCCAGGAAGCGCTCCCATGCCGGTTCGCATTATCTCACCATTTGCTAAAACAACTTCCATTCCGCAATGTGCCCCAAAATGATCTCTATACATTCCATAAGTATAACCCCAACCATGATCAAGTGCATTTCCAACAGGACTTCCCCAACCAGGATCTGGCATATCCATAAAAACATTTAAGTTATTATCTTCGCAGTATTTATAAAAGTCAAAGTAGCTAACTCCTGGCTCTAAAATACAGAAATTTCTCTTATCGTCAACTTCTATAATTTTATTCATTCTTTTTAAATCAATTACTATATCACCACGGTTATTTGGGGCTGATGAACCATAGCCTAAATTTTTACCAGTTGAGATAGGAAAAAGTGGAACTTTAAATTCATTTGCTACTTTAACAATTTTGCTTATCTCTTCGGCAGTTTTTGGAGTTATTGCTAATGATGGGATTGGTTCAGTTTCTTCATCCCATTCAGGAGAATAAGCATCCCTATACAAATATATATCTTTTTGATTGTCTATAACATTATCTTCGCCTACTATTTCTTTAAATTTTTTTACAGCTTTTTTAAAATTTTCAACACTTACACCATTTGGTAAAATCATGCTAAACTCCTTTTTATATTTAGATTACTGCTTGGAAATAAAATCCAAGATATCAAACCATCATCTAAAACTTTTTCTTTACTTTGATAGTAAAAATCTTTTGCTATATTCCTAATAACAAAAAAAGTTTCTTTTGAAGTTATGCCAGATGAGATAAATTCATTTTTAAATTTATCCTTTAAATCAAAATAAATCTCACTTACATCTTGATTTATCCTTAATTTTTCCTTATTTGCAAAAGTAAATGCATAGTTTTTGCTTATTTTTAAATTTTCATCATAGATTAAGAAATTCTTATCTTCAAATTTAAAAGAATCAGCAAAAGAGTAATTAGAAAGAAAAAAAGTAGATAAAACGCCAGTTTTCAAAAAATCTCTTCTTGAAATTTCACTCATCACTTAACTCCTTTTATATAATAATGTAACTTAAAAGTTATTTTATCAAATCAAGCAAAATTTTAAGATAGAAATTAAAATTAGATATTTTTTTTAAAGATGGCTTAATATTTTAAAATACGTTCATAAAAAATTATAATTATTAAAAATTTTAAAACCTCTAATCAAGCAAAATAAGTTTTGTAATTTTATTTAAGAATAAGTTACTTTGAATGATGTTTGGATTATATTGACCTATTTTTAAAGATGTGATTGCAGTTTGACCAATTAAAGCTCGTCCATTATCTACTGTTCTAAGTCCCCAAACATTATGGATAACACTAACTTCACCATTTATAATGCCACTATAAAGCATAATGTGCCCTGGCATATAGATAAGAGCTAGATATGGTATGGCATTTTGTTTTATTGTTTCAAGTTTTTCATCACTGCTTAAAAAACTTAAATCTATGCTTTTATGCCCAACAGTTTGAGCTTTTGAGTTTCTTCCAAGCCATACCCCAAAAGCTGCCATAACATCTTTTGTAAAAAGCGAACAATCTCTATAATATCCAAACCCACCCCAACCATAAGGCTCACCCAAAATACTATTTATTACTTTTTTAACATTTTCATCATTTAAAGCAGCAGGAAATAAAGAAGCACTTTTTTTAGAAATTTTATAATTTTCTAAACCATTTTTTGTAAAAATTTCACCATAATAATACTTATCATCATATCTATGAACCATTAAAAGTGTCCCAACTCTTGCATTTAATAAAAACTTATTATTTAAATTAAAAAGTGGTACTTTATCCTCTAAAATAGTTATAAATTTAGAATTTTTTATCAAATTTATTTCATTTTGTGATAAAATTTTTATATCTCTTGTATCTATCCAGCCCCAGGCAGAGTCAGTTTGTACAAAAACAAAATCTCTGTTTTTGCTAAAATGAGAAATTAAAACTGGATAATTAACTCCTAAAGTGGAATTTGCAAAATAATCAAAAGGATAGCCCTCGCCTACATCTTTAAAGCTTATGAAAATTGGCTCATTTGTTGGAGCATTTCTTAAAAAAGTATTTTTCAAAGTAATCGCAGGAAAAAATAACTCACCAAATTTATCAGTATTTGCATTTTCATAAATTTTATCAAAGAATTTATCATCGTAAATTCTTCTACTTGGTGAATAATATTTTTTATTTTTTGTATTTTTATATGTGTTTAGCGCCCAAAAAGCCTCTTTTTTAGAAATTTTGGGGCTGTTTTCTTTACTAAAATCCCAAACTCTAAAAAAACGCTCTAAAAATGGTTTTTTATCAAAAAGTTTAGGATTTTTAACTTTTGGTAATATTTTAGAGTTTTGAGGAAATTCAAGCTTTAAAATTTCATATTTTTGATTTTGGTTTATTATTTCATTTTTAGTGGCACAACCAGCAAAAAATAAAACTAAAACTAAGCTTAAAAACCACCTCAAAACCATTGCAAAATATCTTTATTTAGCTGATAGCTCGTGAACTAAATTTATAAAATATTTAGCATTTTCAACTGGAATATCAGGTAAAATTCCATGTCCTAAGTTAAAAATATGAAATTTTCCTTTCATTGTTTTTACTATCTTTTCAACGCTTTCTTTAATAGCATCTTTACTATAAAGACGACAAGGCTCCATATTTCCTTGAAGTGTATATTTATGGCTTAAAATATCTCTTGCAAGAGCTAAAGGAGTACTCCAATCAACTCCAAAAACATCGAAATTTCCATCAATTTTATCTAAATATGCACTAATACCTTTTGGAAAAACAATAATTGGAATTTCAGGATATTTTGCCTTTAAGTAATCAACAATTTCTAAAATATATTTCCAACTAAAATCAAAATAAACATCTTTCTCTAACGCACTTGCCCAGCTATCAAAAATTTGAACAGCATTAACGCCAGCTTTTATTTGATTTTCAAGATAAATTTTAGTTGCTTGTGTAACTTTGCTTAAAATCTGATGTAAAAATTCAGGATTTTGATATAAAAGTTTTTTACATTTTGCATAGTTTTTTGTGCTTCCACCCTCTATCATATATGTTACAACAGTCCAAGGTGCCCCACAAAAACCAATTAATGCTTTGTCTTTTGCAAGTTTTTCTCTAGTGATTTTAATAGTTTCATAAACATAATCTAGATTTTTAACAGCTTTTTGGATATCTAGCTTTTTTAAATCCTCTTCACAAACAACTGGATCACTAAAAACTGGACCGCGACCAACTATAAATTCTAAATCCATTCCCATTTCCATAGGAACAACCAAAATATCACTAAATAAAATAGCGGCATCAACACCAACTATATCAACTGGTTGAAGTGTAACCTCACTTGCTTTTTTTGGATTTTTACATAAACTTATAAAACCACCTGCATCTTTTCTAACTGCTCTATATTCAGGTAGATATCTCCCCGCTTGCCTCATCATCCAAACTGGAGTATAAGGAACTTCTTTTTTTAAACACGCATCTACAAATATCATTATTTATCCTTTTATTTGATTTTATTTTAAAATTTCTCCGCTTATTTTAAAGCTAATAAATTTATCAAATTCTTTGTAAATTTCAACAAAAAGTGGTTTATTGCTTGGTTGAACAAGCTTAAAAAAAATTTTGTGATTAATTAAATTTAAAACAACTGAAGCTGCCAAACTCCCACTTGCACAAGCACTTTCATAAAATAAAGTATTAATATCTCTTACAAAAACAACAGGTTTTAAAACTTCATCTTTTACATTTATAAAACCACTTGCTTTAAGGTTAGTCAAATTTAAACTTTTTATCTTTTCAAAGCCAAATTTTTTATATTCATCATCACTTTTAAACTCTAAATTTTCTAAATTTATAATATGAGTAATACCATCTAAATTTACTAAATATTCAAAATCATTTAGCTTTTTTATATCAAATTTATCACTAAAATTTGAAATTGTAAAAATGCCAAACTCATCCTTGCCACATTTAAAAACTTCACCTAAATTTTTAACCTTAACCTCATCAAGACTAAATTTATCCATATAAAAAAGCCCTGCACACCTTATGGCATTTATACAGCGCTCACCACCTGCCATGTAAAGGTTAAAATCATCATCAACAAAACCCACTTGTTCAACAAATGGGTGTTTTTGCATAATCAAATCATTTAAACTTTTATCAAGTTTTTGACTAGATTTAATATAAATTAAAGCCGTGGGATTTCCACTAGGCTTATAAATTTCATAATTTATCTTTGATAATCTATCCATTTAAGTGCAATTCTCACAGCATTTGTAGCAGCGCCAACTCTTACTTGATCAGCTACACAAAAAAGATGAAGTATTTTTTCATCAAAATTATCTTTTCTAATCCTACCGACATAAGTATAATCAGTATTTGTAGAAATAGTTGGCATTGGATAAGAGTTATTTTTAATATCATCAATAAGCTTTATACTTGGAGCATTTCTTAAAATTTCTCTAACTTCTTCAACTTCAAAATTTCTTTCAAATTTAATAGTAATTGCTTCACTATGACTTCTTAAAACTGGCACTCTAACACAAGTTGCTGAAAGTGGAATATTTTTATGAAGTATTTTACTAGTTTCATTTACCATTTTCATCTCTTCTTTTGTGTAGTCATTTTCCAAAAATACATCAATATGAGGAATTACATTTAAAGCAAGTTGGTGTGGAAAAACTTTATTTTCAAACTCATCAAGTTTAAAAGCAAAAAACGCTTGCATTTCATTAACAAGCTCTTCCATTCCTTCTTTTCCTGCCCCACTTGCTGCTTGATAGGTGCTTACATCAACTCTTAAAATATTAAAAATATCATCAAGTGGTTTTAAAACCTGCACCATTTGTATTGTTGAGCAGTTTGGATTTGCAATAATTCCTGTGTTTTGCCATAAATTTATATCTTTTGGATTGCACTCAGGCACAACTAAAGGAACATTTGGCTCCATTCTAAAATGACTTGTGTTATCGATTACCAAGGCTCCACTTTGAGTTGCAAATTTAGCAAAATGAGCTGATACCGAACCACCTGCGCAAAAAAATGCAATATCAACATCATGCTCATCAAAAATAGTTTCAGTAAGCTCTTTTACAACATACTCTTTGCCGCAAAACTCTAGCCTTTCTCCAGCGCTTCTTGAACTTGCAAGTAAAAGTAATTCATTAATAGGAAAATTCATCTCCTCAAGTATTAGTAAAATTTCTTCTCCAACCGCACCTGTAGCTCCTACAACTGCAACATTAAAACGCTCTTTACTCATCGGATTCTCCTAAATTTAACTGATCTGACTCTTCGCTGGTTTCTTCATCTTCTATTTTTGGACAAATTGCAATATTTACAACCTCTTCTCCATCAACATTTACAACTTTTACGCCACTTGTATTTCGACCTGCTTTTCTAATGCTTTGCATATCTACTCTAATCATCTTACCACTAGTTGTTAAAGCCATTAAATCCATCTCATCATCAACTATGACAATGCCAACTAAATCGCCTGTTTTATTTGTAAGTCTCATACAAATAACGCCTTTTCCAGCTCTTTTTTGAAGTCTGTATTCTTCAGCTGTGGTTCGTTTACCAATGCCTTTGCTTGCAACACTTAAAATTTCTTGATCATTTGTTTGTAAAACTGCTGCACCTATTACGCTATCATCTTTTTCTTTAAATTTAATTGCAGTAACGCCTCTTGTAACTCTTCCAGTTTCTCTAACATCAGTTACGTTAAATTTAATACACATTCCCTTTTTAGTAGCAACTAAAAGCATTTGACCATGTGGTGCAACTTCGCTTTCATCTTCAATCTCATCTACTACTTCATCATCTATATTTTCATCATCAATGATTTCATCATCATCTGTATCAAGATCACCTTTTTCTATAATTAAAGATGTTACTACTGTATCATTATCATCTAAATTTATAGCTTTTATTCCAACACTTCTTATGTTTGCATACTCGCTTAGTTTTGTTCTTTTTACAATTCCGTTTTTAGTAAATATTGTTAAAAATTTATTATCAGCAAAATCAGTTGTTGGAATGATAGCCATAATCTGCTCATCAGGTGCAAGATCTATTAAATTTACAACTGCTTTTCCTTTTGCAGTTCTGCTTCCTTCTGGGATTTTATAAACTTTTAACCAATAAAGCTGTCCTTTATCTGTTATAAACATAAGCGTATCGTGAGTATCGCAGACAAAGAAATTCTCTATAAAATCATCATCATAAGTAGTTAATGCAACTCTTCCTTTTCCACCTCGTTTTTGTTTTTCATATGTTTTACTTGGAACTCTTTTTATGTATCCGCGGTGAGTTATGGTTACAACCATATTTTCATTTGGTATTAAGTCTTCTATGTCAATATCATCATAATCATCAACTATTTCAGTAATTCTTGGGCATTTAAATTTATCTTTTATTTCTAATAGCTCATCTTTTATAATGCCTTCAATAAGTTCTTCACTTTTTAATATTTTTTCTAAATTTTCAATAAGTTCTAAAATTTCTTTTAGCTCAGCTTCTAGTTTTTCTCTCTCTAATCCAGTAAGCTTACTAAGTCTCATATCCAAAATGGCATTTGATTGAAGCTCACTTAGTCCAAATTTACTCATTAATCCATCTCTTGCTGAGCTGGTATCTGCACTATTTTTAATAAGTTCAATTACTTCATCTATGTTATCAAGGGCTATTTTTAAACCTTCTAAAATATGAGCTCTAGCTCTTGCTTTTTGAAGATCAAATATAGTTCTTCTTATAACAACAGTTTTTCTATGATTTAGGAAAAGTTGTAAAAGCTCTTTTAGTGTGAAAACTTTTGGCTCTTTGTTATCAATGGCAAGCATTATAACACCAAAAGTTGTCTCCATCATGGTTGATTTAAAAAGATGATTTAAGACAATATCACTCATGGCATCGCGTTTTAGCTCAATGACCATACGCATACCTTCTCTATCGCTTTCATCTCTCACTTCGCTAATTCCATCAATTTCTTTATCTTTTACTAAATTTGCTATTTTTTCTATTAAATTTGCTTTATTTACTTGATAAGGAAGTTCATCAACAACAATAATATCTTTATTATTTTTCTTTTCAATATGAGTTTTTGCTCTTATTTTAATTCGTCCACGACCTGTTTCATAAGCCTCAATAATGCCTTTTTTACCGAATATAATACCACCTGTTGGAAAATCTGGTCCTTTGATGTGATGCATTAACTCTTTTAGTGTTGCATCTTTATTATCAAGTAAAACCAAAAGTCCATCAACAAGCTCATCAAGGCTGTGTGGAGGGATGTTTGTAGCCATTCCAACTGCGATTCCGCTTGAGCCATTTAATAACAAATTTGGAACGCGTGCTGGTAAAACATCTGGCTCACTCATGCTTCCATCATAATTTGGTGTAAAATCAACAGTTTCTTTATCTAAGTCTTTTAAGAGCTCTTCTGCTAAATTTGTCATTCTAGCTTCTGTATAACGCATAGCAGCAGCAGGATCACCATCAACAGAACCAAAGTTTCCTTGTCCATCGACAGTTGTTATTCTCATACTAAAAGGCTGAGCCATTCTAACTAATGCATCATAAACTGCAATATCACCGTGTGGGTGGTACTTACCAATGACATCTCCTACGATACGGGCTGATTTTTTATATGGACTTCTACTTCCAACACCCAAGTCATTCATAGCATAAAGTATCCTTCTATGAACGGGTTTAAGCCCATCTCTTGCATCAGGTAAAGCTCTACCTATGATAACACTCATAGAATAATCAAGATAGCTAGTCTTTATCGAATCCTCAACATCTATTATCTCGACATTTTCATCAAAAAGATTATTTTCCATAAAATTCCTTATATTTACACATTTATTTTTCAAAAATACTAAACATTATATCCAAAAATTAGTCATTTTCAAAACTGATTTATAACTGGATTTCGTATTTTTGCTTGCTTTAGCTAATAAGCAATTGTTTATTAAATTTTATATATTTCAATTTATCAAAGAAATATCTTTTTATTTCTATATCATAACTTTCTTTTGGCAAAAAATTTATGATGTTTTTCTCTGTTTTTATTAAATAACTAGTGTAAATTTTAAATCTAATTTTTTTATTTAAAAGAATAAAAACTACAAATTTACCAACTAAAAATACCGCAATAAACCACCCATAAACAAATAAAAATATACTGAAATCAAAAATTATCATTGTAATACCAACTAAAAGTATAGCCCCAATTAAAAATTTTTTAGAGACAAGTTTTTGAGTTTGAAAATTTTCATTACAAATAGCAGTTTTATAAACTCCAACTATGTCGTTTAAATTTATTTCAAGTGCTGTATCGCTTCCTTTTTTATAGACAATTTTTGAATTATAAAAAATAATAGTTTTATGAAAACATTTAAATAATTCTAAAATAATTTCCAAAAGAATAAATATAAAAACAACTCTTTTTGGAGTGAAAAACTCGCTTGCGTAATTAAAAATAAAATCAAATAAAAAGAATAAACTGTAAAAAAGGCTGTTTCGTGCATATTGTAATCTCTTATAATCAACGGTTCTTTATCATAATCTCTTTTATTTGATTTATTATTTGAAATTTGAGAATTGTCTGAATTTAAATTTTTATCTAAATTTCTATTAGATTTTTCTTTATTATTAGAGTTATTGCCCAAATTCACTCTATTTTTAGGTCGATTATTTCTTAAATACTCTCTAAGTTTTTCTCTTTTATCATCACTCAAATTTTAGCCTTTGCTGTTTTAATAAAAACTATTTTATTTTAATAGTTTAAATCTTAACACTATTCAAATTTTATCTTATCTTAAATGTTTTTAAAAAATTTGTTGTTTTTATAATTAAATTTCAAAACAATTAATTATTTATACTCCTTAAAGTTTTGTAGCTTTTATCCATTGTATTAAATTTTGCCACTGTCTCCCATAAAAATATTCTCTTAAATTTATCTTGTCATTTTAACAAATCAGGCATTAAAACATCATATAATAGTAGTTTAATTCTTGTTGTGCCTTGGATAGCTCTTTAAGAGCAGTATTAATTCTCGTATTTGTATTTGACATTGTTTTCTCCTTGTTTTAAAACTCCAAAGGTATAAATTTAGTATCTATAAAGTCTAAATTTATACCTTTTTTAGCTAAAAAATACTTTTTAATTTTTTTGTAATCACTTATTTTTGGTAAAAAATCTATCATATCATCATCTTTTCCATAAATTATTAAGCCAGTATAAAATTTAAATGAATATTTTTTATTTATAAAAATCTCGAAAATAAATTTTACAGCAAATGTAAACATAAATATAATTAACGGCACTGAGGCAATGAAAAAATCTCCTACACATAAGCAATAAGTTAAAAAAGAAATAATAGCTAAGATTATAAATCTAGCAAATTTTTTATTTACTTTAATTAAATGCGCCTCATCTGCAAAACAGTTTTTTATATGTTTTATCTCTTTTGTGATAATTTCTTTTTCAAGTTTATTATTGACAAGATACTGTATAGAACTCTCATTCAAAACGACATAAAAAGAATTTTTATTTGAAAACAGTCGTGACGAGCTTTCAATACATATAAAAATACCTATAACCAAATAAAAATATCTTTGGTCGTTATATATCGTAAAAATAGCTATAAGTATAGCACCCATTAAGCAAATTATAAAAACTAACAAAACACTATAATTCTTAACAATAAGTGGTTCTTTATCATAATCTCTTTGATTTGAATTTTTATTGCTTGAAATTTGAGAATTGTCTGAATTTAAGTCATTATTTAAATTTAAATCATTTTCTAAATTTTTATTAGAATTCTCTTTATTATTAGAGCTATTTCCTAAATTTGCTCTATTTTTAGGTCTATTATTTCTTAAATACTCTCTAAGTTTTTCTCTTTTATCTTCTTCCAAATTTAAACCTTTACTGTTTTTATAAAATCATCATAGTGTAGCTGAAATAATTCTGAATTAGTTCCCCATATCTTTCTTAAATCATCTACATTTTTATTGTCGTTTAAGTATCTTTTTTCTGCTTTATTATAGCTTCATCAATTTTTTTATTGCTCATAGCACATCCTTTAAGTAAATTTTATTAGTTGAAATTGTTTAGTTGCATAGTCTAAATTTTTACCAGTTTTTAATAAAAAATATCTCTTTAGTTCATTATATACATTCTTTGATGGCACAAATATATTAATAATTTTATCATCAGAAAATATAGCTAAATTGGTATAGATATTAATTTCTCTTTCGCCTAATTTTAAATTTAGAATAATTTGCGGAATTAAGTTTATAAAAAATATAGTTATAAAAAATAAAAATGCATAAAAAATATTTATTTCCATAATTTTAATATAATTTATAAAAGCAACAAAACAAAACAATAACCTAATAAAAACTATATATTTATTAGCCTCTATTTTATATAAGCTATTGGAAGAATCAAAAGTTTTAACTATATTTTTAATGCTATTAATTTCTATGATATTTATTGTATTTTTTTGCCTTATGCAGCTATTGTAAACTCAAAATAGCTATCTTTTTGTGAATTTAGAACTGTTTTTAATCTACCTTTTATAGGTAGTATTGTAATGGCTATATAAAATATCACTTTTTCTATGACTAAATGAAAAACAAAAATTGATAATATAGTAAGAACAAATATAGCTATAAAAGACATATATAATGATATTATGCTAAAAAATCTATCGTAGTTTGTTATTATTAAAGGCTCTTTGTTATAATCTAGTTTAATTAAATCTGAGTCTTTTTTTAAATTTTCAGTAAAATTTTCTTTATTATCAGAGCTGTTATTTAAATTTATTTTATTTTTAGGTCTATTATTTCTTAAATATTCTCTAAGTTTTTCTCTTTTATCATCACTTAAATTTTAGCCTTTTGTTACTCAATTAAATACTATATTTTATCTTTTAAAAGCTTAAATTAATTTGTTTATTAAAATTTTTGTAAAAGATTATTTCAAGAAAAAACTTAATTTGTAAATTTAGGCTAAAAAGCCTAAATTTATTTTAATATATTTTTAAAAAACTCTAAACTATCAAGTTTTTCCCATGGATAGTCTGGGTTTCCAACTTGTCCATGAGCTGCAACATTTGCGTATAAAAAAGTATCTTTACTAGGTTTATCAAGTCCAAATTTATCAGTTATCCACTTTGGAGTTAGAGGGAAATTCTCTAGGACAAAATTTGATAAAATTTCATCATCAATACCTTTTATATGTGTTCCCATACAATCAACACTAACTGAAACTGGTCTGGCCACACCAATAGCATAGCTCAGTTGAACGATACATTTTTTTGCCAAATTTGCAGCAACTATATGCTTTGCAATCCATCTTGCAGCATAAAGTCCACTTCTATCAACTTTTGTGTAATCTTTACTAGATTGTGCTCCACCACCTATTGGTGAATATCCACCAAAACTATCAACTATAAGTTTTCTACCGGTTAGTCCGCTATCATGAAGGCTTGAATGATTTACATATCTACCTGTTGGATTTATATAAATTATAGTTTCATCTTTATTAAAAAGCTCTTTTGGAAGCCCTGCTTCATCGATCAAGCCGCTTATTAACTCCCTAACTTTTTCAATACTCATACTCTCAACGCACGGAGCTGAAACAACAATAGTGTGTATCTTTAAAGGTTTGCAGTTTTCAAAATTATCTTTTGAACCGTAATCAATCGTTACTTGAGTTTTGATATCAACTCCAAGCTCATGAGGATGAGCTTTTGCATATTCATAAACTTTATCGCATAAAAGTCTTGCGTAAGTAATAGCTGCTGGCATAAATTCTTTTGTTTCATTGCTTGCAAAACCAAACATTATACCTTGATCTCCAGCTCCTATTTCGCCTGAACTTTGATCAACTCCGGTGCTTATATCAGGACTTTGCTCGTTTAAAAATACATGAACTTCGATATCATCTAGGTGAAGACACTGCTCCTTTGTAAAGTGTGGATTTGCACTATAACCTATGTTAGAGAGTGCATTTTTTACAATATTTTCATAATCACTTTGGCTAAATTTTACTTTTGATTTAACTTCACCGCCTATTACTATATGATTTCCTGCAACGAAAACCTCACTTGCAAGTCTTGCATCTTTATCTTTTCCTAAAACCTCATCTACAATGCTATCAGCTATAATATCAGCGCATTTATCAGGATGACCAGGACTTACAACTTCTGATGTGAATAAATACATAAATCTCCTTAAAAGAAATAATTGCAAATTCTAGCTTTTATTTTTTAAATTATGGTAAATTTACTAAATTTATCTAATTTTTATTTTAATTTAAAATTTAAATTTCAACTTCAAATTCGGTCTTACTTTTAATTTCAAGTATTTTTAAATTTTTACAAAAGTTAGCTCCAACATCCATACTATAAACATTATTAGGTCGTTTGTGAATTTGATTTATTACACTTGGCGTATGTCCATGATAGATTTCCTTACCGGTAGTATTATAATCCCAAAAATTTTCCCTACTCCAAAGCACAAAATCCTCATTTTGCTCAACAACTCGCCCATCATATCCAGCATGAACAAAAATATAACTTTGCGAGATTAAAATATGAGGCATTTTCTCAAGCCACTCTTTTAGCCATTTTAAACTTTCTTCGCCATCTAGCCCATGCCAAACACTCTTAAATTTAGGATATTTTCTAAAAGATAACTCTGTATTTTTACCACCGCTTAATCTCCAAATTCTTTTTATTGCCATATCATTACAAAATCCACCTTTATACATCATAATTTCATGATTTCCAAGAATATGTTTTATTGTATATCCATTTTCCATAAGCTCTTTATATTTATAGTATAAATCAGCAGTTTTTTTGCCCCTATCACAACTGTCACCTAAAATAACAATTAAATCATCTTTTGTAAATTTGATCTTTTCAAGCATTTTAATAAATAAATCATAGTTTCCATGGAGATCTCCAAAAACATAAATTTTATCAAATATATCCTCATTAAAATTTTCTATTTTTACCACATTTTTTCCTTAGTCACCTTTGTTATTTTTTTATATTTTATTAAAAATTTTAGTATTTTTTTTAAATATCATTGCAATTATGCTTTAAAGTCATATTTTAACAAAACTATGATAAAATACAATATTATTTATTTTGGAAAAACTATGGATTTTAAAAATTTAGAAAAAGATTTATTAATTTTTTTAGACGA
This sequence comes from Campylobacter ureolyticus, assembly GCF_027277485.1. Lineage (GTDB taxonomy): Bacteria > Campylobacterota > Campylobacteria > Campylobacterales > Campylobacteraceae > Campylobacter_B > Campylobacter_B ureolyticus_B. The sequence goes on from NZ_JAPXGQ010000002.1 coordinate 152,004, forward strand.
AAACCTAAAAGTCACAGGTAGAAAAAATTTTATTTTAGGAGTTAGTGGTGGACTTGACTCAGCTGTTGTTTCTGTGCTTTGTAAAAAGGTAGCTCCAACATATGCAAAAATAATGCCCACAAACTCATCAAATAAAGCAAATTTAGATGATGCAATAAATCACTGTAAAAAATTTGATATAAACTATGAAATTTGTCCAATTGACAAACTGATAAAAACTTATGAAAAAATCTTTTTAAATAAAAAAATCTCTACTCATAGAATTGGAAATTTATCTGCTAGAATTAGAATGATGGTTTTATATGATCTTAGCGAAGAACTTGATGCTGTCGTTGTGGGAACTTCAAATTTAAGTGAGTTAATGCTTGGATATGGAACTATTTTTGGTGATTTGGCGTGTGCATTTAACCCTATTGGAGAAATTTTTAAAACTGAGATTTTTGAATTTGCCAAATTTTTAAAGATAGATGAAAAAATCATTTCTAAAAAACCTTCAGCTGATCTTTTTGAAGGTCAAAGTGATGAACAAGATCTTGGGTATGATTATGAAACTTTGGATAAAGTACTTAAAAAAATTTATGATGATGGATTAAATTTTAAAGAACTTTGTGAGATTTTTAATGAGAGTTTAGTTAAATTTATAACATCTAAAATAGAGCAAAATAGCTTTAAAAGGCGTATGCCAAAAATTGCAAATGTAAGGAAAAGTAGTGCAAATACCATTTTTTAGACCACAAATTACAAGAGATGAAAAAAATAACATAAATCAAATTCTAGATGATCCAACATTTGATGCAGCACTAAGTTTTGAAAATGAAGTTATAAATTTTTTTAATTCAAAATACGCTATTTCTACAAATAATGGTACAACCGCTCAACACCTTGCTTTAAGAGCTATGAATATAAAAAGAGCAGATAAAATAATTTGTTCTGTAAATTCATTCCCAGGCACAGCTGAAGTTATAAGACATTTTGATGCAGAGCCAATTTTTACAGATATCAATGAATCTGATTTCAATATAAACATTAAAAGTTTAGAAGCTGTTTTACAAAAACACAATCATAAAAAATTAAAAGCTATTTTCGTATCTCATATTGCAGGTCAAAGTGCTGATTTAAATAGCATTTATGAACTTGCTAGGAAATTTGATTTAAAAGTTATAGATGATGCAAGTAACGGCGTAGGGACTATGTATAATAATGTAAAAATAGGCTCTATAAATGATTCATTTATCTCGACTTTTCAGCTAAATCCACAATTTAAAAAAGCAGTTGCAACAGCTGGATTTTTCACAACAAATGATGAAAAAATTGCTTCAAAAGCAAAACTTATAAGAAATCATGCAATAGTTACAAATACTCAAAAGGATGGGAGCCTGGATTATATTTATGACGTCGTTGATATTGGTGAAAAGTATGATTTAAATGGAGTTTGCGCAGCTTTTGCCTCATCTTGGTTTAAAAAAATACCAAATTTCATTAAAAGGCGAAAAGAAATAGCTCAAATTTATAATAATGAACTTAAAAACTGCCCCCATATAACCACACCACTAGCAAAAAAAGATCATATCTATACTCAATATATCATAAAAATAGATAGAAATAGAGATGATTTTGCAAGAAAATTGAAAGAAGCCGGAGTAAATGTCTCACTTCATTATATTCCACTTTATTTACTTTCATACTATAAACAAAAATACGGACATAGAGTAAATGACTTTCCAATAGCCTTAAAGACTTATCAACAAATTTTATCTTTACCAATTTATGCTGATTTAAGTGATGAAGAGGCACATTATGTCTGTGAAAAAGTAAAATTTGTAGCAAGTAAACATGTATAAAAAAAATTTTCACAACTGGGTAAACAAATACTTTTACTCACCAAATTTTTCACAAAAATTCATTGCGAAACTACTGCTTCCACTAAGCTATATTTACACTTTTATAGTAATTATTAAAAAAATTTTAAGCAAAGAAAAAGACCTTAATATAAAAATAATAAGTGTTGGAAATTTAATAGTTGGAGGGAGTGGAAAAACCCCATTAACGCTTGCACTTTATAGATATTTTAGTAAAAACTATAAAATATTTATAATTTTAAGAGGATATAAAAGATCTTCTAAAGGATTAATTGAAGTTTGCATTGATAATAAAATTTTAGTTGATGTAAAACAAAGCGGCGATGAAGCTATGGAATATGCACTAAATAACGCAAATGTAATAGTTAGCGAAAATAGGATAAATGCAATACAAAAAGCTAAAGGCTTAGGGGCAAATTTAATTATTCTAGATGATGGGTTTTCTAAATTTAATATTAAGAAATTTAATATTTTACTAAAACCACCGATTAGACCATACTTTAACTTTGCTTTACCAAGTGGAGTTTATAGATATCCATTATTTTTTTATAAATTTGGAAACTTTATAATAGAAAATAACGAAAACAAAAAATACTCTTTTATAGAAAATGAAACTAAGAATATGGTTTTAGTAACTGCAATTGCAAATCCAAACCGTTTAAAAGAGCATTTTAATAAATGCATTGGAAAAGAATTTTTCCCAGATCATCATGCTTTTACGAAAGATGAACTTTCTCAAATTATAGAAAAATATAATGCAACTTCACTTCTAGTTACAATGAAAGATTATGTTAAAATCAAGGATTTTGGTTTACCAACTTCAATCATAAGACTTGAAATTTCACTTAGTCAAACTCTTATAAAAGCTATTTCAAATTACATAAAGTAAGAATATGATAAAATTAAAAATAAATTCTTAAAGGAGAAAAAAATGGTAATTTTGCAAGTATTATTTGACTACAAAGGTGGTTTTGGCGATGAGATGTATAAAGAGTGTAAGGATTTAGCAAATTCTATAAATCAAGAAAAAGGCTTTTTGTGGAAAATTTGGACAGAGAACAAAGAAGATAAAAAAGCTGGCGGAATATATGCATTTGATAATGAAGAAAACGCTAAGAGTTATATTTTAATGCATAAAAAAAGACTTTCTGATTTTGGTGTAGCATCAAATTTCACTTACGAAATTTTAAATACAAACGATGAGCTAAGTAAAATTACAAATTTTAAAATAAAATAATGCAAAAAAAATTAAAAATGGCGAAGTCAAGAACAGCTGAGATAATCCTCTCAGCTTTACCATACATAAGAAAATTTAAAGATAAAATTTTTGTTGTAAAATACGGAGGCTCAGCTCAAATAGATGAGGAGCTTAAAAATGATTTTGCAAAAGATATAGTGCTAATGAGTATGGTTGGCATAAGGGTTATAGTGGTTCATGGCGGTGGAAAAAGAATAAATCATTATCTAGATAGACTTGGAATAAAAAGCGAGTTTAAAGACGGTCTCAGAATTACAACAAAAGAATCTATCGATGTCGTTGAAATGGTATTAAGCGGTCTAATAAATAAAGAAATAACTGCACTTTTAAATGAAAATGGCGCAAAAGCAATTGGACTTAGTGGAAAAGATTCACACTTGCTTAGTTCAAAGCCACTTAAAAATGGAGCTTATGGCTTTGTTGGGGAAATAAATAGTGTAAATAAAAATATGCTTGATTATATTTTAGATGGTGGATATATACCTGTTATTGCACCAATTTCGGTTGGTGAAAATTCACAAAGCTACAATGTAAATGCCGATCTTTGTGCAAGCAGTATCGCAAAATGTATAAAAGCTGATAAAGTTATTTTTCTAACAGATACAAAAGGTGTTTTAGATAAAAATGGTGAATTAATAAGCACTTTAAATAGCGATGAAATTCAAAATCTTAAAAATGATGGCACGATAAGTGGAGGCATGATACCAAAAATAGATGCTTGCTTAGAGTGTGTAAAAAATGGTGTAAATGGAGCTCACATCATAGATGGCAGAATTTCTCATTCAATTTTACTTGAAATTTTTACAGATACTGGCATAGGAACTTTGGTAAAATGATAATTTTAACAACAGTTTCATCTAAAAAAGAAGCCATTTTCATATCAAAAAAACTTCTTGATAAAAAAGCAGCGGCTTGCGTTAATTTTTACAAGATAAAAAGCCTTTATTTTTGGAAAGAAAAACTTCATAAAGAAAAAGAATTTCAACTTATCATAAAAACAAATAACTATAAAAAAGTAAAAAAAATTCTTTTAAAACACCATTCTTACGATACACCTGAGATAATATCTTTAACATTTAATAAAGCATATAAAAAATATAAAAAATGGATTAAAAATAGCATAAAAGGATAAAAATGAATTTAACCTCCACAAGAGATGAAACCCAAAGTGTTGCTTTAAGTTATGCACTTTTAAACCCTAGTGCAAATTTTGGTGGACTTTTTGTTCCCAAAAATTTTCCTAAATTTGATGATGAATTTTTTAAAAAAGCAATTCATTTAAACTACAAAGAGCTTGCACTTGAGATAATTAATAGTTTTGATTTTGATATAGATGAAGAAATTTTTAAACTTGCTTTAAGTTCGTATGATAAATTTGATGATAAAAACATTCCATTAAAAATAGAAAAAATTAGCGAAAATCTATATATAAATGAGCTATATCACGGACCTACAAGAGCATTTAAAGATATGGCTTTACAACCATTTGGCATAATCATAGATGAGCTTGCAAAAAAAGATAATAAAAATTATTTAATAATTTGCGCAACAAGTGGTGACACTGGACCAGCCACTTTAAAAGCTTTTGAAAACTCAAAAAATGTAAAGGTGGTTTGCCTTTATCCATATGAGGGAACAAGCGAAGTTCAAAGACTACAAATGGTAACTTCAAATGATAGAAATTTAAAAGTCATTGGAATAAAAGGAAATTTTGATGATGCACAAAAAGCTCTTAAAACTTTACTTGGCGATGATGATTTTAAAAACACATTAAAAAAAGAAAATTTATTTTTAAGTGCTGCAAATTCTGTAAATTTTGGCCGTATTTTATTTCAAATTATTTATCATTTTTATGCTTATGTAAATTTCCTTAAAAACGGCATTTTAAAAGGTAATGAAACATTTGACATCATAGTTCCAAGTGGGAATTTTGGAAATGCCTTAGGAGCGTATTATGCTAAAAAAATGGGGGCAAAAATTGATATTATAAAAATAGCTTCTAATCAAAACAATGTTTTGACAAATCTTTTCAATGATGGAATTTATGATATAAAAAATAAAAGCTTAATTAAAACAATAAGCCCTGCAATGGATATTTTAGTTTCATCAAATGTTGAAAGGCTTTTATTTGATAAATTTGGAGATGTTAAAACAAAAGAATTAATGCAAAATTTAAAAGATAATAAAAGCTATAAAATACCTAAAATAAATGGTTTTGAGGCGAAATTTTGCACTGATAAGGAGTGCATAAATTTTATAAAAGAAATTAGTAAAAAAGGCAAATTAATAGATCCACACACTGCAACTTGCTTTAAATTTACACCAGTTAAAAAACCAACCGTTATAACATCAACTGCTCATTGGGTGAAATTTACACCATCAATGATAAAAGCTATTAAAAATGACGAAATAAAAGATGAAAAAAATGATATGCTAAATTTAGCAAAAGAGTTTAATGATAAAGTTCCAAATGAAATTTTATCTCTTTTTAGCAATGAAGAAAAACATAAAACAATAGTCGAAAAAGAAGAGATTAAAAATACAATAATAGAGTGGATAAAAAAATGATAGTAATCCCTGCAAGACTTAAATCAACTCGTTTTAAAGATAAGATTTTAGCTGATATTGGTGGTGTTCCAATGTTTATAAAAACTGCACAAAATGCTAAAAAAGTTGGTGATGTTTTAATAGCAGTTGATAATGAAGATATCCTAAATATATCTTTAAAATATGGTTTTAAAACAGTCTTAACCTCCACATCACACAATAGCGGAACAGATAGAATTAATGAAGCTGTTTTAAAAATGGGTTTAAAAGATGATGAGATTATTATCAACCTACAAGGCGATGAACCATTTTTTGAAACTGAAAATTTATCAAAATTTAAAGAATTTGCAAATATTGCCATAACAAAAAAAGGTTATTTCATGGCAAGTGCGTATAAAAAAATAAGTCAAATCGATGCAGACAATCCAAATTTGGTAAAAGTTGTTTGCGATAATCTAAATAACGCAATCTATTTTTCAAGGGCAAAAATTCCATATCCAAGAGAAAGTTTTAATGGCTATAGAGGACATATTGGAATTTATGCTTATAGCGTAAAAAACCTAAATGAGTTTTGTGATTTCGATGAAAGCATTTTAGAAAACACAGAAAAACTTGAGCAACTTCGTGCTTTATCAAATGGTAAAAAAATCGCAATGTGTGAGCTTGCTACTGAAAGCATTGGAATTGATACAAAAGAAGATTTGGAATTTGCTCTTAAAAAATTTAAAAGCCAAATTTAGTTATTTCTAGATATAGTTTTATGATATATTAAGGAGAAAGAAGTGAAAAAGATTTTAACAATTTTAACTTTTTTTACATTTATTTTAATTGGATGTGGTGGTTCAAGTGCAGAAAAAACAGCTGTTGATTTTACACAAAAACTTTATACAAGCAACACAAAAACAGTTGTTGATATGCTTTATTTAGGTGATGAAAAACCATCAAAAGCAGATATGGATTTTGTATTTCAAAAAATTGATTCTGTTTTAGAGCAAAATAAAGCAAAAGCAAAAGAAAGGGGAGGATTTAAAAAAGCTGATGTTATAAAAAAAGACATTGATGGAAATACTGCCAGCATTAGAGTCCAAACCACATTTAAAGATGGCTCAACCCAAGCTGACACGATGGATCTTATAAAAATCAATAATAAGTGGAAGATAAGATTATAAAAAAAATATTTCCATTTTTATTAATATTTTTTATATTAGTAGGTTTTTTTACATATAAAAACACCAAACTAAAAAGTCCTAATTTTAGCTACATCCCTGAGTTTAAGCTTGGGGATCTTGTATTTAGACATGGAAACACAATGGATAGTTTCCTAATAGCAAAAGCAAGCGATTTTAAATACTCACATGTAGGAGTTATATTATCACTAAATCCCACAAAAATTATACATTCTCTACCAGATGATTATAAAAATAAAAATGGTGTTATTATAGAAAATTTAGATGATTTTTTAGAAAATGCTACTGATTTTGGCGTAGCAAGGGTTAAATTTTTAGACAAAAATAACACTTTAATTTTTCTAAATAATTTAAAATTAAAACTTGGAAGTAAGTTTTCACTCGATAAAAATGGACTTTACTGCACAACATTTATAGTAAATGAGCTTAATAAATTTAAAAAAATGAATCTTTCATATACAAAAGTAAATTTACCACTACTACAAAAAGAGTATCTTTTTCCAAAAGCAATATGGAATGATGAAAATATAGAAATAATCTATGAAAATTAGACCTTTAAAAGAAATATTTCTTATTTTAAAGCTAGATTTATTTATGTCTTAAAAGATCAATTAAGCTTTTTTTAGGATTTTTTCCATCTATTGTTAGTGCAACTTCTCTTGCAATTGGTGTATATATATTATGCAAATTTGCTAGTTTTAAAATAGCCTTTGAAGTTAAAATTCCCTCAGCAACTTCGCCCAATTCTTCCAAAATTTCATCTATTTTTTTACCTTGTGCTAAACCAAAGCCTACTCTATAATTTCTTGATAAATTGCTTGATGCAGTTAAAAACAGATCCCCTGCGCCACTAAGTCCTAGAAAAGTCTCATCTTTTGCACCAAAAAATTTACCAAATCTTGCTATTTCTACAAGACCACGAGAAATGAGACTAGCTCTTGCATTGTTGCCTAAATTTAATCCATCGCATATTCCACTTGCTATTGCAATGACATTTTTATATGCACCGCAAACTTCAGCTCCTATAACATCATCTGATGAATAAGCCTTAATATAATGTGGAAAAAATGAGCAAAACTCTTTTGCTAAGTTATCGTTTTTAGAACTAACAACAACAGCACAAGGGAGCTTTTTTAAAACCTCGCTTGAAAATGATGGCCCAGAAAGAGTTGCTAAATTGTCTTCACTAACAAATTTAGCAAAAATTTCATGTAAAAACTCTCCACTTTTGGCATTTATCCCTTTTGAGGCGACTAAAATTTTTTGGTTATTATAAACAAAATTTTTCTCAAGCCAAGACTTAGTTATTTGAGATGAAAGACTAAAAACTAAATATTCACATTTTAAAGCTTCTTCTAAACCAACAAAGTTAGGTATATCTTTTTTAGTTCTTGAAGTTATAACGCATTCATTTTGAAAGCTAAAAGCATCAAAAAGTGCACTTCCCCATTTTCCAGCTCCAATAACTGCTATCTTAGCCATAAACAAACCTTAAAGTTTAGCTTTTAAAAGCTCGTTTACTTTTGCAGGATTAAACGCACCTTTTCCGGCCTTCATAACTTGTCCTACAAAAAATCCAAAAAGTTTATCTTTTCCGCTTTTATATTCAGCAACCTTATCACCATTTTTAGATAATACTTCGTCTATAACTGCTAAAATTGAAGCATCATCGCTAATTTGTTTTAAGCCAAGCTTATCGATAATATCATCAACTTTTGCATTGTTCTCCATCATATTATCAAGCACATCTTTTGCTGCTTTTTGAGATATAGTATTATCTTCAATCCTTTTTAAAAGCTCACTCATTCTTAAGCTATTAACTGGGCTTGTTTCTATAGTTAAACCATTTTTAAGTCTTCCTAAAAGCTCAACTGTAAGCCAAGTAACACAAAGCTTTGGATCGTGTCCTTTAGAGATTAAATCTTCAAAATAAACAGCCATAGCATAATCATCAATAATAACTTTTGCATCACTTTCTTTTATCTCGAGCTTTTCAACATACCTTTTAAGCTTTGCGCTAGGAAGCTCAGGTATATTAGTAGCTTCTTTCATCATTTCATCACTTATATGGACAGGAAGCAAATCAGGATCTGGAAAATATCGGTATTCTGCACTATCTTCTTTGCTTCTCATTGATTTAGTTGTCAAATTAACTGTATCAAAAAGCCTTGTTTCTTGGACAACTTCACTTTCATATTTACCATCTTCATAAGCTGAAATTTGACGCTCTACTTCATACTCGATTGCTTTTTGTATAAATTTAAATGAGTTTAAATTTTTTATCTCAACTCTTGTGCCGTATTTACTCTCGCCTTTTGGACGAATGCTGACATTAACATCACATCTAAAACTTCCTTCTTGCATATTTGCATCGCTTATATTAATAAATCTTAAAATTGAGTGAAGTTTTTTAAGATAAGCAACTGCTTCATCACTACTTCTTAAATCAGGCTCGCTAACTATTTCTAAAAGTGGAGTTCCAGCTCTATTTAAATCAACCAAGCTTCTATCGTTTTCATGATTATTTTTACCAGCATCTTCTTCTAAGTGTGCTCTTGTAATTCCTATTCTCTTATTGCTTACTTCGTCTGTGTCTATATATAGCTCTCCATGCTCAACAATAGGAATAGTAAATTGAGAAATTTGATAAGCTTTTGGAAGATCTGGATAAAAATAGTTTTTTCTATCAAAAACAGAGTTTTGATTAATCTTTGCATTTACAGCCGTTCCAAAGCTAATTGCCTTTTTAACAGCTTCTTTGTTTAAAACTGGCAAAGCTCCAGGAAGTGCTAAGCAAACAGGGCAAACATGAGTATTTTGTTTATCCCCAAAACTTGTAGAGCAAGAACAAAAAATCTTACTTTTTGTATTTAACTGACAATGAACTTCTAAACCTATAACTGTTTCAAATACCATATAATAATCCTTATAAAATTTCTAATTGACTATTTTACTATAAAAAGTTTTTAAATTTGATAAAGTTTTGTAATAAAAAGAATAAAAAAGTAAATTTAGCCCAATTTTGAGCTAAATTTTAATAATTTAATTTTAATGTTCGTCGATTACAACAGCACCTGCTAAATAAACATAACTCAAAACAACGAAAATAAATGTTTGAAGTATAGCCATAAAAGTTAAAAGTGCATAAGGAATCATTGGAACAAACCAAGGTGCAAGTGTAAGCATAACCAATAAGAATAAATCATCACCTTTTATATTTCCAAACAAACGAAATGATAAAGAAACAACTCTTGAAAGATGAGAAACTATTTCTATTACAAATATAAATGGAGCCATGACTTTTATTGGACCACAAAAACTTTTCATATATCCAAAAAATCCATTTATTTTAACACCTTGATAGTGATAATAAAGAAAAACACAAGTTGTAAGAGCTAAAGTTAGATTTAAACTAGCTGTTGGTGCTTCAAAACCAGGAACCATACCAACAATGTTTGCAGTAAAAATAACAAGGCCTAAAGTTCCAACAAGTGGTAAATATCTTCTTGCTAACTCATAACTTCCCATTGCATCTTTTCCAATAGAGATAATACCGTTTATATAAGCTTCAAAAATATTTTGAGCGCCATAAGGCACAAGTTGAAGTGAATTTGTTGCCATTCTAGCAAGCAAAACAACAATAGCAACTATAAGCAAAAAGTGAAACACATAAATAAAAGTATGATTGTAAGTAATCAAACTACCAGCAAATAAAAATATATCTTTTAGCATTCTAACCCCATAAATAAAAATTTCTAAGCCATTCTACACTATTTTTGGTTAAACAATATTTAAATTTTGCTTTTTATTTTACAATATCGTATAAAATTTTTAAAATTGTCGCACAAACCATAATTAAAAACAAGGTTTTTATAAATTTTACATCTTTTTTAATTACCATATTTGAACCCATATATCCACCTATCATCTGACCAACACCCATTAAAAGCCCAATGAGCCATAAAATATGTCCACCAAAAATAAAAACTACTAAAGCCACAATATTTGAAGTAAAGTTTAAAATTTTTGTGTTTGCGACGGCTTGTTTCATTGATAATCCCAAAACACCAAGAAATGCAAAAGTCCAAAAACTACCAGTTCCAGGTCCTAAAAATCCATCATAAAACCCTATTAAAAGCCCAAAAATAATAAAAAACGCATTTTTACTCATCTTTGCTTCTTTTTGGGTTTCGCCTAAATTTGGTGAAAAAATAGTATAAATCACAACAAAAATAAGCAAAATAGGAATTATATAGTTTAAAAATTTTGGATCTATAAAAAGCACACTTATAGTTCCCGTGCAAGCACCAATAAGCGTAAAAATAATACCTATAAAAATCTCTTTAAAATTTATAAAACCTTTTCTAGTAAAATTTACAGTTGCTGAAAGTGTCCCAAAACATCCTTGAAGTTTATTCGTAGCAAGTGCTGCGTGAGGTGGTACCCCAACTGCCATAAGTGCGGGCAAACAAATAAGTCCTCCACCGCCAGCAATTGCATCAATAAAACCGCCAATAAAAGCAACTCCAACTAAAAGTATAATTTGCCAAATTTCAAACTCCATCTTTTTCTCCCGTTAAATATCTTTTAAAATTTCATCTATTTCGCCACTTTGACCAAGCCTATAAAGTCCAAAATCATATTTTATAGGATCATTTTTATCAAATTCTCTAAGTTTATTAGTTAGTTCTAATACAGCTTCAAAATCATAAGTTTTTCTACTCATTAAACCTAATTTTAAAGAAACTCTGTGTGTATGAACATCAAGTGGCATTAATAAATCTTTTTTATCAATACTTTTAAAAAGCCCCAAATCAATGTCTTTATCTCTTACCATCCATCTTAAAAACATATTGTATCTCTTATAAGGGGATTTTGGTTTTTTATCAAAGTTTTTACCAAAGAAAAACTCATAACCATCACTTCTATAATTGTTTAGTGAATAAATTGTAGAAATTAAATTATTAATACCATAGGCTAAATTTTCGCCTTTTTCAAAGCCTTTTTTTATCAAATTTTCTATATTTTTATCATTTTTAAGGCGTTTTATAGTTATAAATATCTCGGCAACATCGCGTGAGTTTTGAAACCTATATTTTTTATTTTTATAGAAATTTCTTATTTCATTGTCATTTTCATTTAAAAGTTCAAAATTTAAAGAATTTAAAAATTTAACTATCAATCTAGCATTTCCATAAGCAAACAAAGCACTAATTAATGCGATATTTGGCTCTTTAAACTTAGCAGCAACCCAAAGTGGGTCTGGATTTGCATACAAATTTTCTTTGCAATTTTTAATATCAGCGTGATAATCAAGTAAGGTTTTAAGGTTTTGCATTAAATTTCTTTTTTAAAATAAGTCATGCTTGTTTTTCCAAATTTTTTTGATTTAAAAAGCTTAAATTTGCCTATTATTTCATCAAATTTAACATCGCTATTGTGCTCAATTGCCACTAAAAAAGCATTGTAATTAGATAAATTTTTTATTGTTTCACACACTTTTTTATAAATATCGTCATAGCCATCTCTTATGTCAAATGGCGGATCAAAATAGATTATAAACTCATCATTATTTTCTTTTAAAAGAGTTTGTAAGCCATTAAAACAATCACTGTTAATTGCGATTAAATCACTGCTTATGCCTTTAAAATTTGATTTTAAAATTTCAAATGCAGCCTTATCTTTTTCAAAACCATAGCATTTTTTCGCACCATTGCTTAATGCCTCAGTCGCCATTACGCCGCTTCCTGCAAACATCTCTATAAATATTTTATCTGCAAACTCAAATCTAAAAGTATCAAAAAAAGAGCTTTTTACTAAGCTTTTTGTACTCCTAGTTGTTGTCTTTGAAGGAATTAAAAGTTTTTTTCCTTTAAATTTTCCACTACTTATTTGGGTATATAATTTATTCATAATGCTCTTTTACTAGTTTTATTAATTTTGACTTAAACTCATCTACAAGTAAAGATATTTTATCTTCTAAATTTTCTTTTAAATTGTTGTCTTTAACAATAAAATCAAACTCTTCAAGTGCATAAAGAAGATCTTTTTTACTAAAAGGAAGAGTAAGATATGGTGAATCATCTCCTATGTAAAAAACTCTTTTATTGCTTTTTTTGTTTATATCGCTTATGATAAAATCAGCCTCTTCTTCATTTACTAAATAATCTTTTAAAAAAATTTCTAAAGTCTTTTGCATAATCAAACATTCACAATTTACCGCAATTCTCACTTTTAATATCCTTTGCTAAACTCTATCATTTTAAATTTTTCACCCATTTCAATCATTAATCTTTTAAGCTGCAATACACCATTTTTATAGGCATTTTCACCAGCATTTTTAAGTAGAGTTTCTAAAATTTCATCTGCTTTAAAATTTATTAATGCCTTGCTTTGAGAGCAAAAATTCTCAAATTGTACATCTTTAAATTTTAAAAACTCATCTTTAATATTTCTAAAAACAAGATTATAAGTAATATCGCTTTTTTGATAAAATTCTTTTAAATTTTTAATATCAAAAAAATTATAAACTTGATGTTTTGAAAAAACCCTTAAAGTAAAATCATCTCTTGGTGTAAAATCTCCATAATCAAAACTTAAAAATCTAAATTTTTTTGAACTTTGATAAATTTCTAATAAAAATTTATCAAATTCCAAAACAACTTCACCTTTTTTAATGCCTTGTTTTTTAGCTAAATCTACAATTTCTTTTGAAGCCGTTTTAAATACAGGTTTAAAATTTTCAATAAACAGCATCTTTTCATTATCCACAACTTCGCATTTAAAAGTATCAAAAAGCTCATTTGATATAAAAAAAGCATTTTTAAACTTAGTCTCTTTTAGACTTGACAAATGATTTAGTTTTACTTCTTCTCCTATTTTATTTTCAAAATTTATTTTTTGAATTCTTCTTAAATTTTCAAACGGTTCAACTATAAAAAATTCAAAATTTTTAAGTTTTGTTTTATCAAAAGTATAAATTCCCTGGATTATATCACAAATCAAATGCCCTTCATTTGCGCCTATTTCAACTATTTCAAAATTTTCGTTAAAACTCATTATATATTTTGCAATACAAATTCCAAAAAAAGAACCTACGCTTACTGAGGTATAAAAATCGCCTTCTTTACCAATTTTTACACCTTTTTGATAATATCCATCTTCGCCAAAAAGCCAGCTGTCGATAAACTCACTAAATTTCATCTAGCCTATAAACATTTTAAAGATATTTTAAATCTTTTAAAGCCCTCTTTGATTTCATCTTTATCTATATTTAAAGGTGGTAAAAATCTAAGTATATTTGTACCTGATTTTAGTATTAAAAGTCCATTTTCAAGGCATTTTTTATAAATAATATCTAAATTTTTACTATCTTTTAAAACAAGTCCTTGCATAAGCCCAAGCCCGGTTCTTTTTTCAAATATCAATGGATAGTCTTTGATTATTTCATCTAAATGTTTTTGAAAATTTTTAATATTCTTATCAAGATCGCCACTTTTTTTAAGTTTTACAAGTTCATCAAGCGTTGTAAGTGCGACATTTGTTACTAAATGATTTCCACCAAAAGTACTTCCATGATCTCCAAATGTAAAAATATCCTCTTTGCTTACGCAAGCTCCTATTGGAACACCACCACCAAGCCCTTTGGCAAATGTTATGATATCTGGTTTGATACCATACTCTTTAGAGGTTACAAACTCACCAGTTCTATATACACCGCACTGAACCTCATCTGTTATTAAAAGTAAATTTCTTTGTTTTAAAACTTCTCTTAGCTTTGCAACACTATCTTTATCAAGAGCTTTTACACCGCCCTCACCTTGAACAAGCTCTATAATAACAGCTACAGTTTTTTCACTAATGTTTTCTATAATCTCATCAATTGAGTCAAAAAACTTAAACCCATCAGGATATGGTGCAAAATCTTTGGGATGAAATTTATCTTGTCCAGTTAGCTTCAAAGTTGCAATTGTTCGACCGTGAAATGAGTTTTTTAAAGATAAAATTTCATATTTTTTTTCTTTAAAATTTTTTGTGCCGTATTCTCTAGCAAGTTTTATCGCACACTCATTTGCCTCAGCTCCTGAGTTGCAAAAAAACGCGTATGTTTTATATCCTAGTAATTTTGATATTTTTTTAGCAAGTTTTTCTTGCGTTTCATTGTTATATAAATTTGAAGTATGAAGTATTTTTTTACTTTGTTTATTTATAGTTTTTAAAATTTTATCATTTGCATGACCTAAAGAACACACCCCAATTCCAGCTGCAAAATCAATATAATCTTTACCATTTTTATCTATTAAAACAGAATTTTTCCCCTCTGTAAAAACTATATCTTCTTTTTTATAATTACTCATTAAATAGCTCATTTTTCCTCCTCAATTTTTGGTAATCTCCAATTTTTCTTATGTGCAATCATCCTAAAAGCTACACCAAAAGCAAAAAGTATCATTATAAAAAACATATTGTTTAATCCAATTAAATCCATAAAATAATAAATTAGCCCAGTTACTATGCAAACTGTTCCATAAAACCCTGTTTTCATAAACCATGGAACTTCATTATACAACATATCTCTAAAAATTCCTCCGCCAACGCCATTTGCAAGAGCTATTAACAAAACTCCAAATATATTATATCCATACTCTAACGCAACCATTGAACCGACAATTGAAAAGCTAACTATATCTATAGCATCGCTCATAACAAAAAGTGTGCTTTTATCAAGACTTTCTCTTTTTGTATGAATTTTAAAAGCCATGGCAAATAAAATCACCGCCAAAACAATACTTATAGGCATATAGTGAGTAAAAGAATAAATATCTCTACCAACTAAAACATCTCTTAAAATTCCACCACTCAAAGCAGTTAAAAATGCAGCCATAAAAATGCCAAGTAAATCGCACTCTTTTTTAACTCCATATAAATAACCACTAAGTGCTGCTGATGCAATGCCAATATATTCAGTTAGAAGTAAAGCAGTCAATGTTTTCCTAATCTTAAAATTTAAAAGATATTTTACACTAAGCTTATAAAACTTAGTTTAAATTTTAAAATTCAAGTATAAATTTAGTTTTATTACCATCTGCTTTGCATGAAATTTTATAATTAAGTTCATCGCTGTATTTTTTAACCAAGCTTAGTCCGATTCCAAAACCAGCTTGAACTTTGCTAAATCTTGCATATTTTTTAAAAATATCATTTAAATTCTTAGCTTCTATTTTTTCTCCAAAATTTGAAATTTCAAATTTATTTTTATCTAAAAAAAGAGAAATTTTACTATTTTCATTGCTATATTTTATAGAATTTGAGATTAAATTATCAAAAATTACATCAAGTTTTTTTATATCAGTTTTTAAAGCCACACTATTTAATTTTAAATCAAAACTTAAATTTTTCTCACTCATCATAGGGCTAAAATAATTCATTTTTTCTTCTAAAAAGTCTTTTAAATTTACAAATTCTAAATTATTTGGTAAATTTTTTAAGGTTAGATTTATTAATTTATCATTTAAATAAGATAAATTTTTAGAGGCTTTTTTTATATTTAAAAGATATTTTTTTGGATTTTTATCAAACATTTCTATACTCATCAAAATCACACTTAATGGTGTATTTATCTCATGAGTTGCATTTTCTATAAAAGAATTTAAATATGAAATTCTATCAAATAAAGGTCTAAGCGAAAGGCGGATTATAAAATATCCAACAAAAGATAAAAATATAAAAGAAAAGATAAAAATAATTGAAATTTTAATAAAAAGAAGATTTATTTCTTTTTTATAAGTTTTGTTTTTTAAGATAACATTATAGTTTGAAACTCTTTTTTTAGCATGTATATTATCTGCTAAATAAAACTCTTTATTTGATACAAAAATATGCTTACTAATTTGCTTTAAGTCTTTTTTATCATCTAAAACAAAGTCTTTTTTTAAAATTTCTCCAGAATTTAAATCTTTTATAAAAAATAAAATATCCCCATTTTGAGTAAAATCGTAGTTTAAAATACTATTTTGTGTCTTTACTAAAAAATTTAACTCTTTTAAAACGCTTAAAAGCTCAAAACTGCTTTTTTGAATAATTAATTTCAAATTTGAATCGTATAAAGTTTTCATGAAAAAAATCAGACACAAAATACTACTGGCAAAATAAAGCAAAAAAATAGGAAATATAAATTTACGCATAAATATATCCTACTTTTGGTCTTGATGCTATTCTTTTTCCTAAATATTTACGAAGATTTCTTATATAAACTCTTAAGCTTAATTCGCTTGGAATTTCATCATAATCCCAAATTGAACTATAAATTTTTTCTCTAGTTAAAACACGATTTTTGTTTTGTAAAAAAGAGCTAAAAGGCGACTTTCTTTATTTGATAAATTAATAGCTTTACCATTTTTATAAAGTGTTTTTTTATAAATATCAAAACTAAGATTATCACCAAGATCTTCTAGTTGATTAGTTTTATGTGCATAATTTCACTTTATTAAGTTATTTACCCTAAGAAGAAGTTCTGCTAACTCAAATGGCTTTTTTAAGTAATCATCACAACCGCTTAAAAAGCCCTTATTTAAATCTTTTATATCATTTAATGAAGTTGTAAATATACAAGGCGTTAGTTTATTTGCATTTCTAAGCTCTTCTAGCAGTTCAAATCCATTTCCACCAATTACCTTAACATCAAAAATCCAAAGATCAAAGTCATTTTCATAAGCTAAATTTAAAGCTTTTTCATAACTTTTTACTGAAGTTGTTTCGTGATGATTTGCGTTTAAGTATTCGCAAATCATCTCATTTAGCATACTTTCATCTTCTAAAACTAATATTTTAGACAATTTTTAGCACCCACATTTTCTTTGCTTTTTAGGGTAATTTCTAAAAATTATCATCATTATATCTTTGGTAGCCGTAGTTTTCATTCATCATTTGGCAGTTTCTTCCTGCTTTTTGGCAATAATCAAATCTTGGGCAATCAAAGTTTTTATTACATCCGTTAAAGTTATTTTGACAATTTTCAAAATTTCCCATCATATTTTGATTGTATGCACAACCGCCGGAATTTATTTTGTTGTTAAAACCGTTTTTCTTAGCATTTTTTAGATATTTTGAGCAAATTTTCATATCAAATTTGGCTCTATCATTTTGGTTTAATTTAGCAAGTTCTGCGTAAGTTTTCATATGAATTTCATTTCTAAAAGCTCTTTTTTCCTCAGCGCTTTTATATTTTAAATTTTCTTTCATTTTATTATGAAGCGATAAACACTCTTTGCTCATATCAAGCCCATCAACACTTGCTTTTTTCTTTATCTCAAATCCTGCTTTTGCCAAAGAATCAGTATCGCCAAGCTTAATATCATCAATACTGTTTGCAAAACAAAGTCCCAAAGCAACTAAACCTGTTAAAATTAATTTTCTCATTTTTTCTCCTTTAATTTTAAATTTGACTGTATTATAAATAAAATTTGTAAAGTAAATGTTAATTTATTTTTTACAGATTTTATTTTTATATCATTCATCAAAAAGCGCGTAATTAACAGCCTCTATAAATTTTAAAGGCTCAACGCTATTTGCATTTACCATTATTCCAAAATGAAGATGAGGTCCACTTACTCTTCCCGTTGCACCACTAAGTCCGATAACTTCACCTTTTTTAACTAAATTTCCAACCTCTACATTAATTTTACTTAAATGATAATATTGTGAATAAATTCCGCCACCGTGATTAATCACAACCGAATTTCCAGCATAAAATCTCTCTTTTGCTATCATTACAACCCCATCATTAGCAGCTTTTATAGGAGTTCCAACGCTAGCTCTAAAATCAGTCCCTGAATGGTAGCTTTTTAAATTTCCATTAAAAACCCTTGCATTGCCAAAATTTGATGTAATGACTGAATTTATAGGAAGTTCAAATTTGGAATTAAATAAAAGTTTATCTGTTTTTGTTCTATAAATAGAATAAGCCTCTTTGCTTTCTTTTTTAATGCGTTTTAAATTTTCTTTATTTGGATTTGCTTTGCTGCTTGAAACAGTTATATTTTCTTTTTTATAACTACCCTCAATAAGTTTAAATTTTATAATTTGTTCGTCGTTATTAAATATATGTTTAACAATAATATCATTTTTATTTCTATAATTTGAACTAACAAAAGCTATTTTTTCACCTTTTTTAACAGGATTGTCAAGCCAAATGCTTTTTTTATCATTTATAAAAAGTTCTCCTGCAAACTTGCTATCAACTTTTAGAATTTCAGTTTCTCCATTTATAATCTCATTTGCATTTAAACCTAGCAAAATAGCTAGTAAAATAATGATTTTCTTCATTTTTGCTCCATTTTTATTAAATTTATGTTAAATTCTCATCTATTTAAAGACAAAATAAAATTTTATTGTTATAATAACATAAAACTTTATTTCAAAAGGATGTAGGATATGAAAAAATTATTAGTTTTTGCTTTTGCATTTTGCTTAAGTCTTAGTGCAGATGTTTTTCAAAACGAGCAGGTTTATGCTGCTGCTAATGTTGTAAAATCTTTTGGTTGTGATAACAACAACACAGTTTCTGAAAAATATCTAGAAAACGTCAAAGCTGTTGCAATTATCCCTGATGTAACTAGAACAGGTGCTATTGCTTCAACTCAAAGAGGAAAAGGTGTATTTTCTATGAGAGATTTAAATGGAAACTGGACACCACCAATTATGATAACATACTCAAGTTTTGGAGCAGGTCCACAAGTAGGAATAGAATCAGCTGATATGATACTACTTTTCCAAACAAGCAAATCTTTTAGGGATATCTTTAAAGGACAAGATTTACTTGGTTTAAATGCAGGTGGAACTATCGGAGAGGGAAGTATGGCAGGAAGAACTACTGATTTACCTGAAGTTTCAGCTTATATAGTAAAAACCGGTAAAACAAGTGGTGTTTATTTTGGAGCAAGTTTAGATTTTGGAAGAATTGTTATAGACGATCAAGCTACAAATGATTATTATGAAAGAATTTATGACTACCAAGATATTTTAAATGGCTCACCAAGAGATTCAAAATATACAAAGATGCTTAAACACGCTCTTAATGTATATTTAGCAAATGATAGAGAAAAATTTAGATGCGATATTGATAAATTTATCGTTAAATAAAACTTAAAAAGGTAGGATTAATTTCCTACTTAATTTTTACAAAACACTTTAGACAAAAAGCCAAGCATGTTTTAAACTGCTTGGCAAAATATATTTTAAAAACTTATCTCTTTTATATCGGCTACTTTTAAAAATGAATTATAAATTTGACCTATTATTGCAATTCGATTTGCTTTTAAGCTTTCATCATCAACATTTATCATAATCTCATCGAAAAATTTATCTATTTTTTCTTTTAATCCAAAAAGCTCATTTAAATAACTTTTACTATCTTTTAAATCAAGTTTTAAAGAGTTAAATGCATTATTTAATTCCTTTTCGGCATTTTGTGAGATTAAGCTATCATCAACTTTTTTAATTTCTTCATCTTTTATGATATTTGCAAGTCTTTTAAATGTAGAAAAATTTTCTTTAAAGCTTTCTTTTTTGCTTATTTCATCAAGAGCTAAAATTGAATTATTTAGCTTTTTTATGTCACTTTCACCAATTTTTAAACAAGCATTTATAATAGAAGTATTTACATCATAAACAGTGTTTAATCTATCAAAAATAAAATCTTGTAAAATTTGAATGTCAAATTTAGTATAGTTTGGAGAAATCTCTTCTAAAATTTTATTTAAATTAAAATTTAAATTTTTGTTTAAAACTATCTTTATTATTCCATTTGCAGCTCTTCTTAAAGCGTACGGGTCTTTTGTTCCGCTTGGAATTTTTCCAACTGAAAAAAGCCCCATTAATGAATCGAGCTTAAAGCTAAGCGCAACAATACTACTAAAAATAGAGCTTGGTAACTTACTTTTTTCACCATCTGGTAAATATTGCTCTTTTATAGCTCTTACAATATTTTCATTTTCTCCCATTGCTTTTGCATAATAACTTCCCATAATTCCTTGAAGCTCACCAAACTCATCTACCATCAAAGTTGTAAGATCAGCCTTGCTTAAAATAATTGCTCTTTCTAAAAGTTTTTCATACTCTTTTCCAACTTCTTTTTCAAGCTCGTTTTTATAAAGTTTTGCCAAATTTAGAGCAATTTTTATCTCTCTTAACTCCTTATCATAAATCGAGCCTAGTTCTTTTATATATAAAACATTTTTTAAACTATCCGGATTTAGACCGTTTTTGAGATCGCTTTGCCAAAAAAACATCGCATCGCTAAGTCTAGCTTTTAAAACTCTTTCATTTCCATTAACAATAAGAGAGTCATCATCGCAAACAGCATTACTTACAAACACAAAATTGTTAGTTAGTTTGCCATTATTAAAAACTGGGAAATATCTTTGATTTTCTTTCATTGATGTTATTATAACTTCATCTGGAACATTTAAAAACTCCTTATCAAACTCCCCTTTTAAAGCAGTTGGATGTTCGGTTATGGCTATTACTTCATTTAACAAATCTCTATCTTTTTCTATCTCAAATGAATTTGTTTTTTCTAGATTTTTAAACTCGTTTAGTATTTTTTCTTCTCTTTTTTTGGAATTTAAAATAATGCCATTTTTTGCAAGTTTTTCGTAATATTCATCAGCTGATTTAAACTCAACTAAATCATAGCCAAAACTCCTATGTGGATAAAAAGCAAGTTTTGATTTCACACCATAAATTTCCATTTCAACATTTTCATTATTCAAACAAACCATTAACGATCTAATAGGTCTTATGAACTCAAACTCTCCATTACCCCATCTCATCTCTTTTCCAAAATGGAGCTCTTTTAAAAAGTCATTTATCATATCAGATAAAATTTCTTTTACATCTTTTCCTTTTTGAGTGTACTCATAGTATAAAAACTCATCATTGCCTATTTTTTTAAATCCAAGTTTATCTTCATCTATACCACATTTTTTAGCAAAACTAACTGCGGCTTTACTCCAAATGCCGTCTTTTATAGCTATTCTTTTTGGAGCACCGATTTGTTCCACAACTTTGTCATCTTGTTTATTTGGAAAATTACTACTATCTAAAACCATTCTTCTAGGAGTAAAATCAAAACTAAAATCAGCCTTTATTTCATATTTTTCTAATACTTTTTGCCATTTTGGTAAAATGTTTTTATACTCCTTTAAAAAAGGAATTGCCGGGAGTTCTTCAACTCCAATTTCAATCAATAATCTCATCTTTTTTCCTATCTTTATTATTTTTATCTAAAATTTGTTTGTTCATACCAACTATTAAATATACCACAAAAAGTATAAATAATGTAGTTATAATAAAATTTATCATTTTACAATAAGCTCCTTACTGCCTTTAAAATTTGTCACAAAAACATTCTCAAAGGTCTGATTTTTACCATTATTGATTTTTTTATTAAAACTATGAATTTTAAATTTACCAAATTTTGTGTTTATATAGCCATTGAAAACATCACCGTTTATGCTTTTTAATACATCGCCATGTCTTGAATTTATTGGATTATCAAGCATAAAATCAGTCAAATTTCTAACTTTTCCTAGTTTCTTTATCTCAAATTTATCAACCTGAAAATTACCATTATGATAATTGGTGCTGTAAATTTTAACTTCTGCTAAATCAGAGAGCTCTATGTTGTTTTTTCTACTAAAAAAATAAACACCTCTTTTGTTTTCATCAGCCAAACTAAAGCCAAATTTATCTTTATAAACAACAGCTAAGTTTTTTAGCGTTAAAGGAAATAAAACGTCATCTTTTTCATAAAAATCATCAATTTTTTTTACATCGCTTATAAAATTTGGAGTTTTGTATTTAGAGTTTGTAACGATAGTAAAAAACAAAGGATAATGGTCTGAAACATTTAAATTTCTATTAAAATATTTTGAATTATTAAAAACATTAAAGCTATTTTTTTTATAAATTAAATTTGAATCTTTAAAAAAACTTTTACTAAGCAAAATGTGATCAATCGCTCGCCCGCTAATATGCGAGCTCTTTTTAGAAAAAAATGTGCTCCATAAATTTATCAAATCATTGTTTTTAGATATTTCTGCAACTAATGAATTTGGTTTAAATTCCGTATTAAAATCCCCTAAAACAATAGCATTTTTAGTATTTTTAGTGAAATTTTCTAAGGCTTTTGCATTTATTTTTCTTTTATATTCGCCATTTTTAAATGTTAGCAAGTGAGTTGTAAAAACACTAAATTTATGGCCCTCAAATAAAAAATCAGCCTTTAAAATATCCCTTGTTTTAACTTCTGTTATTTTTTTCACAGTTGTGTTATAGAAAGGAATTTTTGACATTATTCCAACTCCAACTGGGGCTTTTAAATCTTTTGAAAACAAAATATACTTATATCCAGACTCTTTAGCAAGTTCGTTTAAAACACTTTTATTCTCAATCTCTTGAAGAGCGATAATATCGGCATTTACATCCTTTATAATGTTTGAAATATTTTTAAGTTTTACTCTAAATTTAGCATTATTCCAATTTGTTTTAAAATCACTATATTCTGTTCCTTGAATAGTTGCGTCAAATAAATTTTCAACATTAAAAGTAGCGATTTTAAGCTCACCAGCAACTAAAAAATAAAAACTAAAAATTAAAGTTAAAAATAACCTCATAAGCTAATCTCACTAAAATTTTGCCTAATTGCCTCGTAAGCAATTATTCCAACGCTCATTGCTAGATTCAAACTTCTTCCATTTTTTCCCATTGGAATTGTTATTGCATTTTGCCAATTTCTTTCCATAAGCCACATAGGAAGACCTGTACTTTCGGCTCCAAAAAGTATAAAATCCTCATCTTCAAATTTAACGTCAAAATATTTTTTTTTAGCTTTTGTAGTAGCAAAATAAAATTTATTAAATTTATCCTCATAAAATTTTAAAAACTCATCTAAGCTATCCCAAATAATAGGATCAAGCTTCTTCCAATAATCTAGCCCAGCTCTTCTTACAGCTTTTTCTTCAAGACTAAAAACTGTTGGTTTTATAATGTGCAAATTTAAATTAGCATTTATACAAAGTCTTCCAATTGCACCTGTATTTTGTGGTATTTGAGGATTAACTAAAACAATATTAAACATTAAAAAATCACTGTTTTATTATTATAAACAAAAACTCTATCATCGAATACAAGTTCTAACGCGCTTGCAAGAACATTTTTTTCCACATTTCTACCAGCAACTCTCATCTCCTTCCAATTCATTTCATGATTTACTCTAATTATATCTTGAGTAATAATTGGCCCTTCATCAAGATCATTATTTACAAAATGAGCTGTTGCTCCAACTATCTTAACACCTCTTTCAAATGCCTGTTTGTATGGATTTGCACCTATAAATGCAGGTAAAAATGAGTGGTGAATGTTTATGATTTTCTTTTTGTATGCATTTACAAAATTTGGTGATAAAATTCTCATATATTTTGCTAAAACTATATAGTCAATATCATACTCTTTTAATACCTCTAATACCTTTTTTTCATGCTCTAATCGATCTAAATCTCCGGCCTCAACACAGTGAAATTTTATACCAAATTTTTCAACCAAATCTCTTAAATCATCATAGTTTGCAATAACAGATAAAATATTTGCATTAATTTCTTTGCTGTAATTTTTTATTAATAAATCACCAAGACAATGGGTTTCTTTCGTAGCCATAATAACAATATTTTTTTTCTTTGCTTCTATTAGCTCTATGTGAGCTTTTGAACCAAGCACCGCACTTAAAAGTCCAGTTAAAGCACACCTATCAATATCTTCATCAGTGTGAATTTCAGCCCTATAAAAAAACTTATTAACTTCATGATCTACAAATTCGTGGTTTTTAGCTATATTTAAACCAAATTTAAAAATAACATCTGAAATTCTATAAATTAGTCCTTTTTCATCTTCGCTATAAATTTTTAAAATATACTTTTTCATATAATTCCTCATTAAAATAAAGGTGTTATTCTACATAAATTTGGATAAATTTATGCTTTGAAACTCTAAAATTAAGCCATTTTAGTTAGATTAATTAAAAAATTATCCACCTCTTCTTCTTGCTTTTTTTTAAGTTTTTGACCTATTTCTTCATTTTTAAAACCAGCATTTATTATATCTTGTGCTTTTATTTTTGTTTTAAAAACATTATCATAAATATCTAATTTTTTAGCTTTTTGTATTAGGTCAAAACTATCAAGTCCTAGCCATTTTTTTAAAGGCATCTTAAGCGATATCATAAGCAAATCTTTTAAACTTGGATTTTCTAAATATGGTTCATTTAAAATTTTTTTAAATTTAGTACCTAAGTTTAATCTTTTTAGAACTTTTTCTTTGTTTAGGTTTAAAAAATTCAAAAGAATATAGAGAAAATACATCTCATTTTTAATAAATTTTGAACCATTTTCTAGCTTTTTAGACAAAATTTCAAGATTATTTTTTGAAATTTTAGACAAAAATAAAAACTCAAAAATATTAAGCTCATAAATAAGCTTTAATCCAACGTTTTGATGTTCTGCTTTAAAAAGCTTGATAAGTTCATTTTGAATTCTGTCACCACTAAGATCATCTAAACTTATTTTTTTCATTAAATTTAAACTTTTATTTTCAACCTTTAAATCAAATCTTGCGACAAACTGAACAGCTCTTAACACTCTTAAACTATCTTCACAAAAGGTATTTTTATCAACAACTTTTAAAATTTTGTTTTTTAAATCATTAATTCCATCATAAAAATCTAATACTTCACCACTAAAGATATTAATCATAATAGAATTAATAGTAAAATCGCGTCTTTTTGCAGCTATTTGTTCATTATTGCAAATTTTAACTTCAAAGCCACAATGTCCGTAGTTTACCTTATTTTCGGTTCTAGGCAGTGATAAATCAAAATTTTTATATTTATAAACAAAAAAACTTTTTCCAACACCACTTGCACCAAGCTTATTCATTAAAATTTCAAAGTCTTGCTCACTTATATCATAAATTTCTATATCAATATCAAAAGAATTAAGGCCTAAAAAATAATCTCTTACAAAACCACCTACAAAATATGCTCTTTTAGTGTGTTTTGAAAATAATTCTTTAATTTTTATAAAATCACTGTTTTTTGATATCGCTAATTCGTTTATCGATATTTGCAAGTAAAAACTCCATAAATTTCAAGCTCAACTCAACTCTTGCTTCAATATCGCCTCTATCAAAGCTGTTAAGTCCATCAAATAAGACTAAAATTCGCTCTTTTATTTTTAATAAGAATTCCTCTTGGCTTAAAATATTTACTGAATTTATCTCTTCTTGTTCTTTTAAAAGTTCGCTATATCCTTCTGTTTTTTGTAAATTATTATATTCTTTTTCTTCAGTACCATACATAGAATCTTTACTATTTTTATCTTTTTTATACTCAAGCTCATCAGAATTTTCATCAAAATTTAGTTGATTTGAATTTTTTAACTCTTCAATTATTTTTTTAGTGATTTCTTCTATTCTCATATATCCACAAGCCACCTTTTAAATTTTTCATTATCTTTTTCATCGGTACTTAAAAAAAGCTCCAACATTGGATTTTTTAATTTTTCCAAAACTCTTTTTAGGCAAAGTTTTGCCCTCTCATCATCTGGATAATTTTTTAGAATCTCTTTATATATCCTGCTTGCATCTAAAAAAAGTCCTTGAGACTCGTAAATTAAGGCTTTTGTAAAATTATCTTTCATCATCTGTTATGTAATTACTTATTATTGATCCCATATCGCCAGTAGTACAAACTTCTTTGGCTCCATAATTTGCAATATCTTTTGTTCTATATCCATCTTTTAAAGCTTTTTTTACAGCTTCTTCTATAGCTTTTGCTGCTTGATGCTCACCAAAAGCATATTTCAACATCATTGCAGCACTTAAAATTGTAGCGATAGGATTTGCGATTCCTTGCTTTGCAATATCTGGTGCACTTCCATGAATTGGTTCAAAAATACCAACTTTGCCCCCAATACTAGCACTTGGAAGTAGTCCGATAGAGCCACATATCATACTTGCTTCATCACTCAAAATATCACCAAATAAATTTTCTGTTAAAAGCACATCGAATTGCTTTGGATCTTTTATAAGCTGCATAGCTGCATTATCTACATACATATAATCAAGCCTAACATCTTCATATTTTTTTGCTACATCAGCAACTACTTCACGCCAAAGTTGGCTTGTTTCTAAAACATTTGCTTTATCAACTAAAGTTACTTTTTTGCCTCTTTTTAAAGCTGCTTCAAAAGCAACTTCTGCAATTCTTTCAATCTCTTCCTTTGAATAAACCATAGTATTATATGCATTATTTTCTTCTTTTTTTCTTGGTTGTCCAAAATAAAGCCCACCAGTTAATTCTCTAACAACAAGCATGTCAACATCTTTTAAAACATCAGGTTTTATCGTTGATGCATCAACTAATTCATCAAAAACTATAGCAGGACGAAGATTTGCAAATGCCCCAAGACCTTTTCTAAGTTTTAAAAGTCCACTTTCTGGGCGAAGGTTTCTTTCTAAATTATCCCACTTAGGTCCACCAATTGCTCCAAGTAATACAGCATCTGAATTAAGTGCAGCTTCAAGCGTTTCATTAGGTATTGGACTTCCTAAAACATCTATTGCTTCTCCGCCTAATAAAACATGTTCATAATTTAACTCAAATTCAAATTTGCTAGAAACCGTATCTAAAACCTTAATGGCCTCATCAACTATTTCAGGTCCTATCCCATCGCCTTTTATAATACAAATATTATATTTTTTCACTTTCTATTTCCTTAAAATATTTTCTTTTGCATAATTAATTAATCCACCTGATTTTAAAAGCTCTTGCATAAATTCAGGAATTGGTTCAAATTTATACTTTTCGTTTTTAGTCAAATTTGTAATCACACCACTATTTATATCTATTTGTAATTCATTATTTTCATCGATTTTATCACTTTCTTTACATTCAAGTATCAAAAGTCCTGTATTAAAACTATTTCTATAAAAAATTCTTGCAAAAGATTTGGCTATTATAGCACCTATTCCAGCTGCTTTTAAAGCTATTGGAGCATGCTCTCTGCTACTTCCACAGCCAAAGTTTTCCCCAGCAACAATAATGTCTCCGTTTTTGACTTTTTTAGAAAAATCTTTATCGTTATCTTCCATTACATGTGTTGCTAAAATTTTGGGATCTGATGTGTTTAAATATCTTGCAGCAATAATTATGTCAGTATCGATATTATCTCCAAATTTCCAAACTTTTGCCATTTTTTTCCTTAAAAATAAAATTGTAAGCTATGATTTTACCAAAAAAATATAAACTAGGCTTTAAAATTATTAAATTCCAGAAACAAACAGAATTGATAGAGCTATTTTATAAATTATTATCAGTGTTTAATTTTTCAAAATTAATAATAACTACTTTTAAAATTTCACAAAAATTTAACATTTTCTTCTTAAACTTTTATAAATTCTTATAATTATAAGGAGATTTAAGATGAAAGTAAAGCAAAAATTTGCAACACCAATTGCTTTGTGGAGTTTTTTAATAGTTGGATTAAGTGGGGTCTTAATATTTATGGTATCAAAACAAAAAACCTAATTTTAATACACGAATATGTTGGATTAATACTTATTTTAAGTATTTTTTTACATTCAATAGCAAATTTAAAGCCTTTTAAAAGTTATTTTGCAAAAGAAAAAGGAGTTATTTTTGGTGTTGTTTTTGTTATAGTTTGCACGGTTTTTTATCTATTTTATCCACAACCAGAAAAGATAAAAAAAGGAAAAATTTTAAATGATGTATTGCGAGTTTCTTTTAATAAGAGTGTTGATGATACACTTTCTTATTTTGATATAAACAAAGATAGTTTTTCTAAATTTTGCTCTAAGAATAACTTTGATTGTTCAAATTTACAGATAAATTTAAAAGAATTTGTCATTAAAAATTCAAAAAAACTTAAAGAATTAGCAATTGAAATTTTGACTTTAAAATAAAATTAAGCTTATTTGTAACAAATTTTCCATTTTAAAGGATAAAAACTAATAAAAATCATTTTTATAGCCATTTTAAAAATAAAACTTGATAAAATGAAACGATGAATTCATTTTAAAGGAGTGAGTAATGAAAAAAGTTTTTGGCTGGTATTTTAAAGCAAACTTAGCATATAGAATACTAGGAGCTTTAGTAATTGGCTCTATTATCGGAATGATAGTTCCAAAAGGAGTGATTTTATTTGGAAACACAACTTTACTTAGCATAATTGCACCATTTGGAGATCTTTTTATAAGACTTTTAAAGATGATAATCGTGCCAATTATTGTAGCTTCTCTTATCATGGGAACAAGTTCAATTGAGCCATCAAAACTTGGAAGAGTTGGTGGAAAAGCAGTATTTTTTTACTTTATAACGACTCTTTTTGCTATTGTCATAGGTTTAGCATGTGCTTTTGTTTTTCGTCCTGGAAGCGGGCTTGATCTAAGCGATGCATCAGTTGCTGTTTCTAAAACTGCGACCGCACCAAGTATTAGTGAGATATTTTTAAGCATAGTTCCTACAAACCCAATAAGTTCTATGGCAAATACAGATGTCTTGGCAATAATTTGTTTTTGTATATTCTTTGGTGTTGGCCTAGCCTTTTGTAAAGAAAGCAATGATGAGAGAATAAAAAACTCAGCAAATACAGTTTTTAACTTTTTTGATGGTGTTAGTGAAATAATGTTTAAAATGGTTAGATGGATTATGGAGTATGCTCCAATTGGTGTTTTTGCCTTAATGTTTACTGTGTTTAATAAAAGTGGAGCCGGAGCTTTCTCATCACTTGCAAATGTAACAATAGCACTTTATGTAGGACTTGCACTTCAAGTTATTTTAGTTTATTGTGGAATTTGCCTCATTATGAAATTAAATCCGGTTGATTTCATAAAAAAAGTAAAAGATCCTATGCTTACAGCTTTTGTTACAAGAAGTTCAAACGCAACTTTACCTATTTCAATGGATACAGCTGAACATAAAATGGGTGTTCCAAAAGGTGTTTATAGCTTTGTTTTACCTGTTGGAGCAACTGTAAATATGAATGGAACTACCGTTTATCTTGGAATTTGTTCACTTTTTATAGCAAATGCTTGTGGAATTGATCTAAGTATGGGGCATTATATAACTATTATTATTACTTCTATATTAGCAGCTATTGGAACAGCGGGAATTCCTGGAGCAGGAGCTATAATGCTTCTTTTAATACTTGAATCAATTGGTCTAAAAGTTGAAGGAAACGTTGCAATTGCTTATGGTATGATTTTAGGAATAGATGCTATTTTAGACATGGGAAGAACATCTATGAATGTCGTTGGAGATGTTGTGGCATCTATTTGGGTTGCTAAAACCGAAGGCGAACTTGATGAAAGTAAATGGGAGCACATTTAAATTTTTAAGAGGCCTTGTCCTCTTAAAATTTCATTAAATTTATAAACTCATCAAATAAACTTGTATGATACCCCTTAACATTTAACTAATAAATGTAAGCTTTTTTTAGACACAGGGAATAAACCATGTGCTAAATATTAAATATATAAATTTAGTATTTTGACACAGTTTTTAAGATTTTGTGCT
>NZ_JAPXGQ010000030.1:0-1931 GCF_027277485.1 Campylobacter ureolyticus
TTTAGATTTATCTTAAACTTTCCCCTACCTCTTATAATTCCTACAAACATTCCTACTATCTTACACTCATAGATGCTGTATCTTACTGGCAAGTAGATAGGATTATAAGATATTAGCATAAACTCATTACCTTGCTTGTAGCACTCTTTTATCATAAGTCCATCAGGCGTGTTTATAGCATAAATTTCACCATCTTTAAACTCAGCTCCTACTGCTATAAAACAACTATCCCCATCCATTATATAAGGCTCCATGCTCTCGCCAATAGCTTTGATTATATCAATCTTTCCTAAAAACTTAACATTACTTTTTTCTAAAATTTGCTCACTTATAACTACATTTTGAAAGCTTTCATCATCATTATTTGCCCCACCGCCTAAAGAAGCCCCCACATCAAACATCCTTAATGTTTTTAAATTATCGCTATTACTGGCGTCTTTGCCATAAAAAAAGAGATTAATTGAAATCCCTTCTTTAAACAAAAAATCTAGTATCTGTTTATATGGTACTGAGTTTCTAAATTTGAGCTGGGCGTAGTTGTTTGGATCTATTCCTAAAGCATCAGCCACGTCTTTATCTTTTATGAGTTTATCTTTAAATTTATTTGATAAGATATCTTTTAATCTTTCATTGATTTGTTCCATTGTCATTTTTACACCTTATTATAAAATATAAGATAAATTTAGCATATTTTTGTATTAAATTAATAAAATATTATTTTTTATAATTTATTTTTATAAACAACAGCCAAAGCACAGTATAGTAGAGTTATACTCTTTTTATAAAAGTAAAGGAAATAAAATGATATTTATAAACTTAGAAGCAAACGATATAAGCCTTATAAAAGAGCTTTTTATGGAAGAAGAAGTTTATAGCGATACAGCTGTTCAAATTGATAATAAAATAGGTTATATAAAAAACTCAAATAGTGCTCAAAGCGTTTTTTATTATGTTAGTGGGCATTTAGAAGGTAAAACACTTTATCTAAAAAATGGTGAGATAAATCTTGGTTATTAAAGGGCGATTAATCACCCTTTAAAGTCTTAGTAATTCATTATTATAAGCTCTTTAGCCTTTTTATTTATTGAGTTTATATTTAGGCTATAATTAGTTGAAACCTCTTTAATATTAAAGTCTTTGTAAAGCTTTCTTACCACCGGGCAGTCATTATATGAAAGTATAAATTTAGCCCTTACACCTTTTAAAATCAAAGCTAAGTTCTCATGGCTTTTTAAATCAAACGTCCTTGGCATTTTGTAGTAACTTTCAGTTCCAACATATGGTGGATCTAAATAAAATAAAGTATCCACTCCATCATACTCTTTTATAAATTTTTCATAGCTTAAGTTTTCTATCACAGCCATTTTTAAACGCTTACTATAAATTTCAAAGCTTTTATAGATGTTTTTTGGACTTCTTAAGCTTTTACTCATCGCAAAGTTATCCATCTTAGCTCCAAAGCTAAGGCTTATCAAATAGTAGTAAAACGCTGCTTTTTGCACATTATTTCTTGGCTTTATAGCTTTATTTTTTATTAACTCAAAAATCTCTCTACTTCTTAGCATATTGTTAAGCTCTATTTGAAGACTTATGGGTCTTGACTTTATAATTCGGTGCAAGTTTATAAGATCACTATTTATATCGTTAATAATTTCTAGCTTTGAAGGAGCCTTTTGGTAAAATACGCTCAAAGCACCACCAAATACTTCAGCATAGGTTTTATGCTCTGGCATTAGGGCTATTATATCTTTTGCTAACCTTGACTTCCCACCAACCCAAGCAAATGGGGCACGACATTTTGCATAAGTTTTACATTTTAGTTTAAAGTTTTTCATAACTTTCCTTTTAAAATGTAATTTTTTTAGCATAAGTTTTAAATAGTGGTAAAATGCCACTTGCATAGGTTTTACAGGGGGTTAATCCCCCTAAAA
>NZ_JAPXGQ010000031.1:0-1630 GCF_027277485.1 Campylobacter ureolyticus
GTTA
The DNA here is from genome assembly GCF_027277485.1 of Campylobacter ureolyticus. Lineage (GTDB taxonomy): Bacteria > Campylobacterota > Campylobacteria > Campylobacterales > Campylobacteraceae > Campylobacter_B > Campylobacter_B ureolyticus_B. Next base: position 5 of record NZ_JAPXGQ010000031.1, read on the forward strand.
AGCCTTTTAATAAAACTGATTTTTTGTTTCAAAATCCATAGGATCAAATTTATACAAATTCCATCATCCTCGATATTTTCATAAGGAATTGGTTTCAAAATCCATAGGATCAAATTTATACAGAATCTTTATATTTTATAGCAAAATCTTTTTTACTGTTTCAAAATCCATAGGATCAAATTTATACCATAATAAGTCCAACTGATAAATGGAGCAATGCCGTTTCAAAATCCATAGGATCAAATTTATACTATTTTTATAAAGTTTTGTTAGTCCTCTATATTCAGTTTCAAAATCCATAGGATCAAATTTATACTAAAGAGTTTTAAAGATATTTTAAGAGTTTGTCTTTGTTTCAAAATCCATAGGATCAAATTTATACCCATATCAAGACTTTTAAGTGCCTTTTTTAGTCCAGTTTCAAAATCCATAGGATCAAATTTATACGATGCGTTTTCAAATAGAGTGCAAATAGGAACATTGTTTCAAAATCCATAGGATCAAATTTATACATTCTTGTTACCATTTTTTATCCTTTTTTACCTTACGTTTCAAAATCCATAGGATCAAATTTATACTTAAAATTGTATGTGTTCCATCATTATTTCTTTTTACGTTTCAAAATCCATAGGATCAAATTTATACAAAAACTTGTTTGTCAGCAAGATAGCTCTAATCCAGAGTTTCAAAATCCATAGGATCAAATTTATACCAATATATTGCAAAATAATGGCAATATATTGCAAAAGTTTCAAAATCCATAGGATCAAATTTATACGTTTTGTATGAATTCACTAGATGGCGATTTAAAATGTTTCAAAATCCATAGGATCAAATTTATACATAGTTTTTTTAATCAGCTAAAAAATAATAAAACGTTTCAAAATCCATAGGATCAAATTTATACATAAGTTTGCCCTATAAAAAGTGGTTATTTTTATTTGTTTCAAAATCCATAGGATCAAATTTATACTATTTTTATTTTAAAATTAAATTTTATTCTATTATAGTTTCAAAATCCATAGGATCAAATTTATACCTCATCATCGCTTAAAATACCACTTGAATACACACCAGTTTCAAAATCCATAGGATCAAATTTATACCTATCATTTACAAGTTCATTTATGTTTATCATCGTTTCAAAATCCATAGGATCAAATTTATACGAGAATTATACCGCACCCATTATGAAGTTTTACTTAGTTTCAAAATCCATAGGATCAAATTTATACTTTTTCGTATTCTGTAATTAATTTTTTCAATATTTCGTTTCAAAATCCATAGGATCAAATTTATACTGTATCATTCCATTTTTCATTTGCTCACTCATATGTTTCAAAATCCATAGGATCAAATTTATACTTAAAGTTGTGTCGATAAGTTTTCTATCAACATTACGTTTCAAAATCCATAGGATCAAATTTATACGAAAATACTAAATCTAATCCAATCAAAAAAATAGCGTTTCAAAATCCATAGGATCAAATTTATACTGTATCATTCCATTTTTCATTTGCTCACTCATATGTTTCAAAATCCATAGGATCAAATTTATACTTAAAGTTGTGTCGATAAGTTTTCTATCAACATTACGTTTCAAAATCCATAGGATCAAATTTATAC
>NZ_JAPXGQ010000032.1:0-1561 GCF_027277485.1 Campylobacter ureolyticus
TGTATATGTCATTGTAGCACGTGTGTCGCCCTGGACATAAGGGCCATGATGACTTGACGTCGTCCACACCTTCCTCCTCCTTACGAAGGCAGTCTGTTTAGAGTGCTCAGCCGAGCTGTTAGCAACTAAACACGTGGGTTGCGCTCGTTGCGGGACTTAACCCAACATCTCACGACACGAGCTGACGACAGCCGTGCAGCACCTGTCACTAAATTCTAGTAAACTAGCACTTTCTAATCTCTTAGATGTTTTTAGGATGTCAAGTCCAGGTAAGGTTCTTCGCGTATCTTCGAATTAAACCACATGCTCCACCGCTTGTGCGGGTCCCCGTCTATTCCTTTGAGTTTTAATCTTGCGACCGTACTCCCCAGGCGGTATACTTAATGCGTTAGCTGCATTACTGCCTTGACTAGCAAAGCAACAACTAGTATACATCGTTTAGGGCGTGGACTACCAGGGTATCTAATCCTGTTTGCTACCCACGCTTTCACGCCTCAGCGTCAGTTAGGTTCCAGCAGATCGCTTTCGCAATGGGTATTCTTCTTGATCTCTACGGATTTTACCCCTACACCAAGAATTCCATCTACCTCTCCCCTACTCTAGACTATCAGTTTCCTAAGCAGTTTAGTGGTTAAGCCACTAGATTTCACAAAAGACTTGATAATCCGCCTACGCGTCCTTTACGCCCAGTGATTCCGAGTAACGCTTGCACCCCCCGTATTACCGCGGCTGCTGGCACGGAGTTAGCCGGTGCTTATTCATCAGGTACCGTCATTATTCTTTCCTGATAAAAGGAGTTTACGCTCCGAAAAGTGTCATCCTCCACGCGGCGTTGCTGCGTCAGGGTTTCCCCCATTGCGCAATATTCCTTACTGCTGCCTCCCGTAGGAGTTTGGACCGTGTCTCAGTTCCAATGTGACTGATCATCCTCTCAGACCAGTTACGCGTCATAGCCTTGGTAAGCCATTACCTTACCAACTAGCTGATACGATATAGTCTCATCCTACACCGAAAAGACTTTCCCTATTTAACTTATGTCAAATAGGAGTATGAGGTATTAGCAGCCGTTTCCAACTGTTGTTCCTCTGTGTAGGGCAGATTAACTATATATTACTCACCCGTGCGCCACTAATCCATCCTAGCAAGCTAGGACTTCATCGTTCGACTTGCATGTATTAGGCACGCCGCCAGCGTTCACTCTGAGCCAGGATCAAACTCTCCATAAAAAATATTATGAAGTTTTTAATCTAAAAACTTTTATTATTTATCTTTAAATAAAAATAAATTATTATTTAATACCTTTATATATAATACAAAGATATTGTTTTTAATTTCTAGCTCAATCGATCACTTGTTTAGATTTCAAAGATTGACTTTAAAATTTGATTTTTATAGTTTAACATTAATAATTTAAAAAACTCGTTTTTTATAAAAAAGAACTGTTTAAACAACTCGTTTAAGAGGTCTTTCGTAAAACGGAAATGAAATTATACAAACATAAAGCTTAAAGTTTCATTAAAGTGGGAGAAAATGTTGGAAGAAATTTGGGGGAGATGAAAAA
>NZ_JAPXGQ010000033.1:0-1424 GCF_027277485.1 Campylobacter ureolyticus
GGCAAATCCGTAACTCTTTATCCGAAAGCTTAAAGGCTTACAAAGCTCTTCGGAGTAGCGTAAGAATCCATGATACTATAGAGCCAAGAAAAGTTTCTAAGTTTAGTAATAATTGCCCGTACCGTAAACCGACACAGGTGGGTGGGATGAGTATTCTAAGGCGCGTGGAAGAACTCTCTTTAAGGAACTCTGCAAAATAGCACCGTATCTTCGGTATAAGGTGTGCCTACCAGGGTGCAAGCCCTAGAGGTTACAACAAAGAGTCCCTCCCGACTGTTTACCAAAAACACAGCACTCTGCTAACACGTAAGTGGATGTATAGGGTGTGACGCCTGCCCGGTGCTCGAAGGTTAATTGATGGAGTTAGCATTAGCAAAGCTCTTGATCGAAGCCCGAGTAAACGGCGGCCGTAACTATAACGGTCCTAAGGTAGCGAAATTCCTTGTCGGTTAAATACCGACCTGCATGAATGGCGTAACGAGATGGGAGCTGTCTCAAAGAGGGATCCAGTGAAATTGTAGTGGAGGTGAAAATTCCTCCTACCCGCGGCAAGACGGAAAGACCCCGTGGACCTTTACTATAGCTTGACACTGCTACTTGGATAAAGATGTGCAGGATAGGTGGGAGATTATGATCTATAGATGCTAGTCTATAAGGAGTCATCCTTGAGATACCACTCTTCTTTATTCGGGTAGCTAACTAGCCTAAGTTATCCTTAGGTAGGACAATGTCTGGTGGGTAGTTTGACTGGGGCGGTCGCCTCCCAAATAATAACGGAGGCTTACAAAGGTTGGTTCAAAACGGTTGGAAATCGTTTGTAGAGTATAAAGGCAAAAACCAGCTTAACTGCGACACCGACAAGTGGAGCAGAGACGAAAGTCGGTCTTAGTGATCCGGTGGTTCTGTGTGGAAGGGCCATCGCTCAAAGGATAAAAGGTACCCCGGGGATAACAGGCTGATCTCCCCCAAGAGCTCACATCGACGGGGAGGTTTGGCACCTCGATGTCGGCTCATCGCATCCTGGGGCTGGAGCAGGTCCCAAGGGTATGGCTGTTCGCCATTTAAAGCGGTACGCGAGCTGGGTTCAGAACGTCGTGAGACAGTTCGGTCCCTATCTGCCGTGGGCGTAAGAAGATTGAGGAGAGTTGACCCTAGTACGAGAGGACCGGGTTGAACCAACCACTGGTGTATAAGTTGTCCTGCCAAGGGCACCGCTTAGTAGCTAAGTTGGGATGTGATAAGAGCTGAAAGCATCTAAGCTCGAAGCCAACTCCAAGATTAATCTTCTTTTAAGAGCTCTTATAGACTATAAGTTTGATAGGCTGGGTGTGTAATTGATGTAAGTCATTTAGCTGACCAGTACTAATAGCTCGTTTGCTTATCTTATTAAGCATCACTTCCTTGTTAAGGATAAATAACTATTC
>NZ_JAPXGQ010000034.1:0-1413 GCF_027277485.1 Campylobacter ureolyticus
GCTTTATATTCCAATTGTCTATTAAACTCATAAAAACTGACATCAACAAGAGATTTAGCTAATTTATGATTTTTTATCATACCGTTTACATTCAAACTTTCAAGTCCTATATAATCAAAATTTCTTATAATAATACTTGTGATTTTATGTAAAAAATCATTTCTGATATTAGAAATTTTAGAGTGTAATTTATTTAGCTTCATACTTGCTTTTAGATAATTATTTGATTTTTTAACATCTTTTAAAGCTTCTTGCTTGGTTTTTGCGTGAAGTTTTTTTGAAAGCTGCCTTTGTCTTTTAACTAAAAGTCTATTTAGCTTATTTAATGGCTTTGGTGCTTTTATCTGTAAGCCGTTAGATAAGCTAATAAACTCTTTAATACCTAAATCTATACCTACACTTTGTTTATTGCAATTTGCTATTTTATGTGTTTTATTATATTCATCTTTTGATATTTCAACGCAAAAAGATGCGTAAAATTTATTTGCTTTTTGTGAGATTGTTACGCTATTTATCTTGCCTTTAAATCTTAGCTTCTCTTTCATTTTTACAAGTCCAAAATTTGGAATTTTTAGATATTTTTCATTTTTAATTATAACTTGGTCTCCACCTATATAGTAACTACCGAAATTTTCTTTTTTCTTTTTAAATTTTGGATAACTTAACTTGCCTTGTTTTAAATCTCTAAAAAATTTATTAAAAGCTAGATTTAAATTTAAAAATGGTTGTTGAGTTGCATATTTACTAACATCATAAACAAATGGAAACTGCTCTTTTTTAATAACGTTAAATTCTTTTTTTAAATCTAAATATGATTTTTTAATACCTTGCTTATAATACTCTTGCCATTTAGCAAGTCCCCAGTTATAAGCTAAACGAGAACAGCCAAAAGCTTTTTTAAAATGAGTGATTGCTTTATTGTTTGGTTTTAATTCTATTTTATGAGATATTGTTAAATTAGTTACTAATTTAGTCTTATTCATTAATATTTGAAACCACCACTTTTTGCATATCATCTAAAAGTTTTTTATTTTTCTTTGAACGAGAACCATAAAGTCTAGCTGAAAATACTGTTATAATTTCTAAAACATCTTTTGCTAATTCTTCTTCAAATTTCACACTTTCTTCGCCTTTGTTTATAATTATAACTTCTACTTCTTTTGCCTGACATATTGAAAATACAAGCTCTGCTCCAAATCTTAATAATCTATCTTTATGAGTTAAAACAAGTCTTTTTACTTGTCCTTCAAGTATTAAATTTAAAAGTTTAGTTAAACCTTTTTTATAGTAATTCATACCACTACCTAAATCTTGTATAATTTCATAATTAAAGCCTTGTTTAGAACAATATAATTCTAATACTTGAATTTGTCTAATTAAATCATCTTTTTGGTCGTGAGAACTTACTCTTGC
>NZ_JAPXGQ010000035.1:0-1364 GCF_027277485.1 Campylobacter ureolyticus
GCGGACTTTGTTTTTATACTATCTATATATTTTTAATTATTAATTTATCTAGTATTTATTGCAATGTTTATTTTAAAAACATATCTAATTAAATTAATCTTTTAAAGACTTTTATCTGTTTGCTTTTTTCCTTTTATCTTGTTTATGTGTTTTTATATAATGGTGGTTTAGTGGTTGTTATGCTATCTGCGTATCTAATTACAATGCTAATTTTATATACAAACATATAAAGTATTATTTTTAACATGTATGGTTATTTAAATTCTTAATGGTATAATATTTTACTTTTTTTATTTTAAAGGGTTAATATGTTAAAAATAGAAAGCAAAATACATTCAAAAAATCTTAAAATTTATAAAGGCTTGTCAAAATTAATTCAAGGTTTTTTTTACTCTATCTTACCTAAAGAAGAACATACAGGATATAAGCATAGTAGTGGCAAAATATTTAAAAAAACAAATTTTTGTTTTAGTTTGTATAATGGTCTTTTGACAATTAAATTTAGTGCTTTGGAAAAAGAACTTGAAGAAATAGTAGCCGTATCGCTACTAAAAAACGACTTAAGACTCGGAGAAATTTGTCTTGTTGATACTTGTGTAAATTTAAGTGATCACAACACAAATAAAAATGAGATAAATTTTAATGGATATGTAGTTTGCAATGTAAAAAGCCTCTTAAATAAAAAAATCTATCTTGAACCACAAGACTCCAGACATCTTGAGATAATGAAAAACAATCTATTTCAAAAATACGAAACTTTTTATGGTAAAAAATACAATGAAAATTGTGAGATAACTCTACTTTCACAAGACTTTGAAAATTACAAAAAATTCTACTATGGAAATAATGTAAATTATATGAAAGCTTGGCTTGCAACTTGGAATATAAAAGCCAGTAACGAGCTTATAAATTTAGCACTATCTACTGGTCTTGGAGCAGGAGTAATGAGTTATGGATGCGGATTTGTAGAAGAAATTAAAGCCTAGTTTTTTATAAAATAATAAAATTTAGCAAGGCTAACAACATATCATAAATTTCAAAATCTACGAGATTTCCTTGCTAAAAGAGTGATTATAATAAAAATATATATGAATGTCAAAATATAACTACATATTATAATAAAATTTGACAAAAAATTTATTTTTATTTATAATTCTTGAAATTTTAAAAAGGCTTAAAATGAGTTTGGTTCAAAAACTTCATAATATCGGTAATTTAGTAAACGATGATGATTTTATAAGATTTTATGATAAATGTCAATAGTTTTTTATAAATTTAACTATTTTTTATTCTATTTAACCACCCATTTAAAAAATGACTATATTGATTTGGATTGATTTTAGCTAAACTTTTATAAAAATTTG
>NZ_JAPXGQ010000036.1:0-1303 GCF_027277485.1 Campylobacter ureolyticus
AAATTTAAAGGAGTAAATTATGATATTTGCAGATAGCAAAAAAAATGAATTAGAAATAAACGGAAACCTTGGTCAGCTTGTGGCTGAACTTGCAGGGATTGTAAAAGCAGTTGCTGAAACTTTCGATATATCAGAAGATAAAATGCAACGAATTCTTAACAATGATAACTTTTGGAAAGCTGTTACCCTTGGGGAAAAGGAGTAAAAATGAAAATGACAAATTTAGTCTTTGTTTCAAGCCCTTATGCATCCATTAAATGCAAAGATGAAGATAGAAACTACTATGCGAAAAAAATAGCCATTGAAGCGTGTCATCAAGTTAGGCTAAATGGCTATGAGCCACTTAGCCCAGTATTAGCTTTTATGGATATTTATAGCGAGTTTGAAAGGTATAAAGTTATGCAAAACTGTAAAGAGCTATTAAGCGTGTGTGAGTATTACTACTTTCATAACTGTAAATATTCAAAAGATAGTAAAGGTATGGCTTATGAGCGAGAGTTAGCTCATAAATTAGGCATTAGTGAACTTAAGTTTAGTTTGTTTGATTAGGCAAGTTTATGGTAAAGATAGTTAAAAAAAGCAAAGATAATTTAGCCGTATGCCTTAGATACGGTTATGTTAATAGCTTTAAATTTATGAAAAAGTATATTTTTAAAAGGAGAAAAAATGGCAAAGTTAGATGAAAAAGGCTTTTGGCAAAACAAAGAAGGAAGCTTTATCCACAAAGATATGATACCAGTTGATAAACAACTCGAAGATGAAGTTGTTGAAGAGCTTATCTTAAAAGCAAAAGAGGTTCAAAAAAGTCTAAAAGAGTTTAAAAAGTTTGCTTATGAGAAGTGTTATGATTTTATTGATTTACTAAGACAAAACTATAACCTTGATAAGCTTGAAAACTCTAAAACTGGAAGTGTTAGTTTAAAAAGTTTTAATGGCACAAAAGAAGTTCAAATTCAAGTAGCTAAGCAAATTAGCTTTGATAATAAACTAGCCCTTGCAAAGGAAAAAATAGATGAGTATTTAGATGAAAAAACTGAAAATGCTGATGCTGAAATTCGCACTCTTATAACTCGTGCTTTTGATGTTAAAAATGGCAAAGTTGATGCAAAGATGGTACTTAGCTTAAAGCAGTATCCCATTCGTAACCCAAAGTGGCTTGAGGCTATGAAGATGATAGATGAAGCTGTTGAGATAGTAGGAACAAAAAGTTATATCAGATTTAAAGAAAGAGAAGATGAAAGGATAGATGGAGCTTTAAAGATGATAGTTTTAGATATTGCAGGAGTGTAAAGCTTTAACAAAG
>NZ_JAPXGQ010000037.1:0-1299 GCF_027277485.1 Campylobacter ureolyticus
GTGCAATCAGTGGCAAGGTGATAAGATCATTTGCATCAACAGGTGCAAACCAAACTTTAGCTCCTTTTAAATGTCTTGATATCTTTGTCCCACTAAGTCCTCTCATAAGTGTTTTAACTCTCCATTTACCACCACCTAAACTCTGTCTAAATTGAAAATTTATAAACTCATTATCTATTAAGCAAGTAAATTTAATCCTTTGCCACCCAGCCCTTGTGCCTTTTACTTCCCAAAGCTTAGTTATCTCATCTATTTCGAAATTTAGCTCATCACCCATTTCCTCGCTTATTTCAAAGTCCTTACTTAAAACACCTAAGCTCCATGGCTTAATATCCACACTTTTTCCACTTAAACCATCTCTAACGCTCATCTTTTGGATAAAGCCCTTTGGTTTAACCATAAGCGGTAAAACTCCCATCTCATCGCCCATTTCTATGGTGCTCTCAGTTGCTCCAAAATACTCTAACTCCTCAATGCTTAAATCTATTGGCTTGTAAAGATCATCTTGAACACTTGTAATAGTTATGTTTTTTAGCGCAAATACATCCTCACAAGCCTCCACGCTAAGGCTTCCTTCTTTATCACTTCCTATATTTAGCACTCTTATTGACATATCACTTACACCTAAAGCTTTATTTGAAAAAAGTAAAACATCTCCAACCATCAAGTTTTTAAACTCATCACTGCTTACCTCAAATCTTAAATTTGCCAAAGGATAGCTAAGTTTTCTCATGAGCCTAGTTAGGACTTTATTTGCGTTAGAGGCATTTGTTATACTCATATACTCAACACTAAAAGCTCTTTCAAAGCCAAGAGTTTTTCTTGTAGCTGAGTTTATGGCACTGACACTTGCCTCACTAAAGCTGCCACGCTGAGTATATTTAACCGTAACCCTTGAATATGTCTCATCCCAAGCCTTTCTTTTAAATTTCAAATTTGCCACATTGCTTTCATTTATTAGCTTTAAATCACTTTGTTTATAGTTATCTCTTAATAGTCTTAAAGTTAGTTTTCCACTACTTGGATTTATACAAAGTACTCCATCAATTGTTCTTAAAATCTCTTGCACCCACTCTTTAGCTTCTTGAGGTTTACTCATAACAAAGCTAATGCCAAGACCTTCTTTAACTAGTGCTTTATTGGCATTTATAAAGCTACTTTCATCAAGGACGTTTTTATCAAGTCCGATTAAGGAAGTTAGCATATACCATAAAGCAGACGCTGGGTTAACATCACCATTTATCTCATCAAATGCACCACTGTATTTATCCCAATTAGTTAAAGATGTTCTTTTTACAA
>NZ_JAPXGQ010000038.1:0-1272 GCF_027277485.1 Campylobacter ureolyticus
TGATGTTTATGGTGGCTACTCAAATGAAGGCGATGCTATAAATAACACTATAAATTTATTTCATAACTCAGGAAGAGATATAAATACTTTAGGTAAACACTTTTTAGTTAAAGGTATAATTTATGGTGGATTATCAGGTGATAAAAGTAAAGATAGTATTTCAGGCAATACCTTAAATGTTACTGGTAAAGACTTAATAGCAGGAAATATTAAAAACTTTAATGAAGTAAATTTTAATCTTCCAAAAGATATAAAAACAAATGATATAGCACTTCAACTAACAAACAATGTAGATACAGCTTTAAGAAATGTAACAGTAAATACTTATGTTGAAAAAGGAAAAAGTAAAGCTATAGTAAAAAATCTTAAACCTGGAGAAAAGATTTATGTTATTAAAAAAGCATCTATTGATGAAAGCACTTTAAAAGAAACTGATAGCTTAAACAAAGAATTAACCATAGAAAATAAGAAATTATCAAATAAGACTATATCTGAAGTAGGAGCTAGTACAGTTTATGATGTAGAGTTAAATCAAGATAAAAGTAATTTATTTTTAGAAGTATCTAAAAATGCTACACCAAAAACAAATCCTAAACTAAATCATACATTAATACCAAATTTGGCAAGTTCTCATGTTGTAAATCAAATGAGTGATTTAGTAAGTGATAATATACCAAACATAGCAATACTTGATAATAATATATCTGCAAATACTGATAATATAATAAGCTTTGGATATGTAAAAGGATATAAAAGCAATATTGGTAAAAATGATACTGATGTAAATGGAGCAATTGTAGATGTAGGTGTTGCAAGTAGAGCTGATAATACATTAATGGGTGGATTTTTTGAATACTCTTATGCAGATTATGATGGAAGTATAAACTCTTATAAAAATGATGGTAAAATAAAAGCTTATGCAGTAGGAGCATTAGCAAGATTTGATTTAAGAAATAACTTCTTCATAGACTCTTATGCAAAAATAGGTAAGTTAAATAACAAATATACTTTAAAAGGTTATGATAATCTAAATATTAATAAAGATTCTACATTTTACTCTCTTGGAGCATTCTTAGGACATGATTCTTACTTTGATAGATTTATGCTAACAAATAGACTTGGCTATGCTTATTCAAATGTTGATGGTTATGAATTAGATATAGATGGTGAAACTTTAAATGTTAAAGATATCTCATCAAAAAGAATTAAATTTGATAGTATAGCTTACTATAAAACAAATACAGATACAAATCTATATGCAAGAGCAAGATT
>NZ_JAPXGQ010000039.1:0-1213 GCF_027277485.1 Campylobacter ureolyticus
CTTCGTATTATATATAGATAGATGTTATCGCTTAATGAAAAGTCTTATTAGAATTATTTATTATGTTGATATTCTAATTCGCATCACTTCCTTGTTAAAGATAAAATAATGATTTATTTTATAATGTTTATATCATATAAATTAAGACGGAAAGAGATTATAAACTATAAAGTAAGTTTTAAAAACTTTATTGTTTCGTGTATAATCTTTAAACTTTTAAATTTGATAACAGTTAAACTTAAAAGATTTGCTTTTATATTTATATAGATATAAAGCTTTAACAAGTCCTGTAAAATTGTTTTATTTTATTAAAACTTTTTGTGACTTTTAACAATGATAATTTAAATAACATTTAGATTATAAAATCTAATTAGAAAATTAACATATAAGAGATAATTGATTTTTATCAACTTTATTGTTTAACTCTCTAATTAAACTTTATAATAAAAAAATAAAGTTTGGTATTTTATCTAATAATACTTATATTTTTATAAAATTAAAAGATAATTTTATAAAAAAACTATCATTTAAAATATAGTTGTTTTTATTATAAAATACTTCTTTGTTAAACTATGTATTTATAAGCTTTGTATAAAAATACTTTTTATATTTTTTATATTTTTTAATGGTGGGCCTGATAAGACTTGAACTTATGACCTCACCCTTATCAGGGGTGCACTCTAACCAGCTGAGCTACAGGCCCTTATGGTGGAGAATAGCGGGATCGAACCGCTGACCTCCTGCGTGCAAAGCAGGCGCTCTCCCAGCTGAGCTAATTCCCCTTTAGCTCTATTACTAATTTTAAAACAATCTCTGAAAACTAAACAAGGATGATTGAGTTAGTTGTCTATTACACTATAAGTATAAATATTAATACTTATATCTTTCTTATAGATATCTTGTGAGAGAATATCTATTTGTACTCTAGAAAGGAGGTGATCCAACCGCAGGTTCTCCTACGGTTACCTTGTTACGACTTCACCCCAGTTACTGATTCCACTGTGGAAGGTAGCTATTTTAGCATCCCTGCTTCGAGTGAGATCAACTTCCATGGTGTGACGGGCGGTGAGTACAAGACCCGGGAACGTATTCACCGTAGCATGGCTGATCTACGATTACTAGCGATTCCGGCTTCATGGGGTCGAGTTGCAGACCCCAATCCGAACTGGGACATATTTTATAGATTTGCTCCATCTTGCGATATTGCGTCTTA
>NZ_JAPXGQ010000003.1:0-157432 GCF_027277485.1 Campylobacter ureolyticus
TTTAAAATATCATTCTCCATTTCAACCTGTTTCAATTTTTTACGAAGTCTGATTATCTCTTTTTGTTTCGCATCCACATTATCAAAATGGTTACTCTAAGCAGCACACCAACTATTTATTTTTTGAGCTTTAAACTTTGGCAGAAGTCTTGAACTCTTTATATTTACATAACTATTTGCCTCTATCACTATTATGACACGAAACCCTAAGAAAAAATCCATTACGATGTCGTTTGGTTGAGTGGAAATTTCGATAATTCTTTGGAGTAAAAATTCACTTTTTGGATACGAAAAAATTTTATTATTAAATAAATTCTTAATATTTGTTTAGGTTAAATATTTGATTCGCCCAATAATATGATTTAAAATATAGATTACCATATTGGTCATGTCTTGTATTGGGGGAAAAGGACGTATAAATTAAGGGCTTGTCACTTTTTTCTCTCCGCCCCCCGCAGACCGTCAGGCAAACCAGAGCCAAAAGATATCTTCCTTTTTTTTTGCAAAAGGTCCTCCCTCCTTAACAAAAGAAAGGACAGGTTGCCCTGTCCAACTTGTTTTCATCTTTATCTCTTTTTTGAAGGTATTTTAGAATAAATTATTCTGCAATTTCTCCACTAATTTGATCATTGGTAGAAGATGGTTTTACAAAAGTTGGGAACCAACCTTCTTTAGCCAATAATTCGTCTTTGTCATCACCATAGCGCATGTGGAAATGGATTAGAGCTTCTTCCCAACCGACAGGCATCAACAATAAATACTTGTAAGGAGCATCTCCTTCTGCTTCAAAAATATTCCATTTCAAGGTTGCTTTTCCGCGGGGAACTTCTTTTAATTCAACAAACTTGTAAGTTCCTTCACCCTTTGCTTCACCCTTGTCTGCAGGAAAAGTAGATAGGTAGGTAACCTTGTCGCCTTCGATCTTTAAGCCGTCAAAGTCACATTTTCTCTTGGCAAGGTAGTCTGCTTTAGCCTTGGCCACATCAACATTTTCCTTTTTAGCTAATTCTTTGTAAGCAGATTGAACTTCAGGGCGTTCTAGGTAGCCACCCATGTTGTTCCATTCGCCTTCCCAATCAGCCAAGGATACCTTGTTGTTTTCAGCATTGGCACTGGCATTGCTTGCCGGAGCAGCATATAAAAGCACGGAGCAAAATAAAGCCCCAATCGCTAAAAGTAATTTTGTTTTTTTCATTTTGTCCTCCTGTTTTTAATCATGTGGCAACCTGGTCTAGCCCCGGAAAACTATGAAGAGAGGTTTTTTCTCAGCAAACCATTCCCAAGCTACAATCTTGCAGCACTTGGAACTCACAGGCCCCGCCACGCAATCATTCATTTTGCACGTTCATTATATCACAAAAAGAAAATGATGTCAATAATCATTTTTAACTTCTACCATACTAAGCCTCCTACAATTAGTCCATCAACCGCTAAAACATAAACAAAATAAATTAGCTGTATCTTTACACGGATAGATCTGGTCTTGGCAATTGGATTTTCTATTGCTTTTGTTTCTGCCGCTTTTGAAATGTCATCTGCAATATTTGAAGATATTTAGTAGTAGTACTGCAACATATTCAAAATATTTGATTGGGTTTTTAAAATTTATCTCTCTTACTCTCATAGCCATTTTGATGTTTTTCTTCTCCTCTTTAAAAGATGGGAAAAACCTAAACATAACCGCAATAGGTATGGATAGATTTTTTGAAATTTTAAGCTTATTCATCGATAAAATTATTGTACCTACATCAGAAGTCTTAATCATGAAACTTGCTGCCATAAATGGCAATAAAAACATTCTAAAGACAATAGGTATACTTAAAAACATCTTAAGTATTGGGTTTAGTGTAGAAAAAAATCATAAAATTATCCATTTGAAAAGTGTTTTTTTGTACCCATTCAAATAAAACAAAATACCAATAAAACAGATAATCGCTAGCTCAAAACGGATATTTATGCTATGCATAACAGTTAAGCCTGTAAGAAATACGGCTAATATCTTACTTATGGGATTGGGATTAAAGGGAGCATTTGAAGAAAAGGTAGGCATTATACAATGCCTACCTTTTTCAAAGTGTTTTTTCAATAGAGCCCTGCCTATATATGCTCCAATAATTCCTCCTAATAAATAAATTCTTCTGCCATTTTTGTCTTTTCTATTAAATTCTTGTAAACTTTTGATTTTTGTAAAAGCTCTTCATGCTTACCTTCGCTTTCCACTTTTCCGTTTTCAAGAACTACAATCTTGTCCGCATTTTCTATGGATTTCATTCTGTGTGAAATTATAACAACAGTTTTGTCTTTAATTAAATTATTTAAAGACTCTTGAATTTTTTTCTCATTATCTACATCAAGGCTTGCTGCTATTTCATCCAATATTAATATTGGTGCGTCTTTTAAAAAAGCTCTTGCTATTGATAGTCTTTGTCTTTCACCACCAGATAGCTCAGCGCCATTCTCGCCAATAACTGTATCAAAATCCTTATCCATTTTTTTTATAAAGTCTGTGCAATTGGCAAGTTTTGCTGCTCTTTTAACTTCTTCATCACTTGCTTCTTGCTTGCCAAGTCTAATATTTTCCATAACACTTTGATTAAAAAGAACCACATCTTGAAAAACTATTGAAACCTTGTCAAAAAGTGATTCTGTTGATATTTCTTTGATATCTTTGTCATCGATTAGGATTTGTCCCTCGTCATAATCATAAAGTCTTGATATAAGTTTTAAGATAGTTGTTTTACCGCAGCCACTTGCTCCTACCAAGGCAGTGACCTCTCCCTGCTTTGCCTTAAAGCTAACTCCCCTTAAAATTTTTGCGTCTTTGTTATAAGCAAATTCAACATCTTTTAGATCAATATCAAATTTTTTTAACTTATAGTCTTTGCCCTCTTGGAGATTTTGATTTTGAATTTCTTTTAATCTTTCAATCTTTGGCGTTAAATAAAATATTTCCATCATACCCTCTTTAGATGCATCTAGAGCGTCTTTTATCTTCATAGCCGCTAGCAAGTATCCTATAAGGTAGAGAACACTTATCTCTTTATTAATAATTAAATTTACGCCAACAAATATCACAACAGCAAGAGATATAAAGCTAAATATTGATGAAAGTGACATAGTTAAAACAAGTCCCATTTCTGTCTTTAAGTGTACTTTTTCACTTTTATCCATTTTTTCATATAGCTTTTCTTTCATCTCCTCTGATAAGCCATATGCTTTAATCTCCATTTGCATTTCGATATTTTCCTGAAAGCTTTCTGAATTTTCTCTTAAGATGTCATAATATTTTTTCTGCCCTTTAACTTGATATTTTTTAGATAAAGGTATGAAAATAAAGCTTAAGAGTGATGGAATAATTACAGCTAAGCCCATCTTGACATTTCCTACTAACATCATTACAGATATTAGTGGGAAGAAGAGTGCCATACCGCCAACTTTTGGTATCGAGTGGCTCATTGCATGTTCTATGCCCTCAATATCAGCCATGATTGTTTGTGAGAGATCAGAAATATCATGTTTAGAAAAGTATGATAGAGGCAGTTTTGACAAATACTCCGCTGTCCTTACTCTTAAATCTGCACTTTCTTGATATGTTGTGCTATACAGTTTATCGTACTCAATAAAAAGTAAAATATACATTACTATCAAGGTCAAAACTGAAAATATTATATAAAAACCATTGCTTTTGTCGATATTCTCCAATACTTCTTGAGCAAAAAACATTAGTATTATTACAGGAAGCATATTTATACAATAGACAAAAAATGAGAATAGTGTTGCTTTAGTTAAATTTCTAGCTCCCCTATCTGTAAGAGCAAATCTTTTTTTATAAAACTCTTTCATTTGAAACCCTCCATTCATTTGCACTGTTAAACAACTCTTGCAGTCTCTTATACCTTGTATCTCTTGACATTAACTCTTTGTCAGAACCTCTCTCTATTATTCTTCCATTATCCATCACAAGTATTTCATCAAGATCTTTAATTGTAGAAAGTCTGTGAGCAATCATGATAACTGTCTTATCCTTCATAAGATTTTTGAAAGCTTTTTGCAGTTCAAACTCATTATCTGGATCGATAGACGCCGATGCTTCATCCATAATAATAATTTTAGAATCCTTTAAAATTGCTCTAGCAATTGCAATTCTTTGTCTCTCTCCTCCAGATAAATAAACTCCTTTTGAGCCTATGACTGTATTTTCTCTATCTGGGAATTTGTCCAGTATCAGATCGCATCCTGCTAATTTCAGGGCTTTCATAACGTCATCTTTGCTCGCCTCTTTATTGGCTAAAGCAACATTGTCATAAATACTTTTCTTAAACAATTTCGAATCTTGAAAAACAAAGGAGATAGCTTTAATTAGGGCTTCGTTAGAATATTTAGATATTGGTATGCCGCCTATCTTTATGCTTCCTTCATTGACATTATAAAAACCTGATATAAGTTTTGCTACTGTTGATTTGCCTGATCCAGAGGAACCGACTAGTGCATAGGACTTTCCTTCTTCTAATTTAAAGGATAAATTTTCAATGACAACTTTATCATTATAAGCAAAGCTTACATTGTCAAACTCAATATTGAAGTTTTTAAAATTATTGAGATTGCCATGCACTAATTTGTCTTTTTGCATATCATTGTATAGTGACTCTAAAGTATCTACGGCATAATTTCCTTGAGAGATATACATGGAGTACCACATCATTCTCATAAATGAAACGAACATAACTCCTGATAAAAATAAAATCATGATAAGCTCAAGTAATATCATCTTGGCACTACCTAAGCTAGTCATAAAATAGACAACTGGAATAATTAAGATAGTAACTAGACCAAAAAATAACCACTGATACAAAACATAAGGTTTTTTACAAGATAGTGAATAGTCATAAGCATACTTTGAGTAATCTTTTATCGCCTTGTAGAAACTTTTAAATGACTCTACATTTGCTCTAAATATTTTTACAACCTGCATTCCTCTAACGTACTCGACAGTTTCAGCACTTAGTTTAGATAGGGCTTCTTGGTATATCTTCATAAATCTTCCCTCGCCCATCATTGCTCCTAAAATTACGCTTCCGATTATTGTAAGAGCAAGTAAAGTGATGCCTACTCTTATACTTACTATAAAGCCAAGCACAAGCACAAGAAAAGGTGTAATTATTGCTTGAGAGCTATCTGGAATCATGTGGGCTACAACTTGATGAGTTTGCGCGGCATTGTCATCTATGATCTTTCTAATTTTTCCAGAAGGGTTCAAGTCAAAGAACCTAAAGCTTGCTTTCTCTAGGCCATCAATCCCTCTTTTTCTTAAATTTGTTTCAAGCCTAAATCCCAATATGTGTGAAAACATTCCTGAAACAAAATAAAATATTGCTCCACCTGTTAATGCAAAGACTGATTTTAACGCTAAACTCTCTGCGCCAGATAAATTTGAATTAACTATTAAATTATCTAAAAATTTGTAGATTAGATAATATCCATATACTGTGAGCACTGCAGATATGACAGAAAAAACTATAGCAAAAACTCCAAGATATTTTTTATCCTCTACATAAGCAAATAGCTTTTTATAAATATTCATTCATCTCCCCTTTCTTTAATATCTCATTTAGATATAAATTTTGACAATAATTATCGTTGATTTTTTATTATACATCGATTATAATACAAATACAATAGTTTTTAATTAATAAGGCTAATTGGAATATTGTCTAAAAGGGATAGGATTATGATGACTTATTATGAATTTGTAAAAGAATATATGAACGTAGATGAATGTAAAAACAATAAGAAATATTCAAGTGCAGGGAATACATTTTGTTGGAGTAAAGAGGATTCAACCTATGCGGAAGGCCTATATTGGTTTTATGAAGGAGATGGATTTATTATTGATATACATGATTTTTATATCAGAGAAGAGGTAGTTCAAAATAGCACTTATAGTATGGCAGACTATGTTTCGATATACTCTAGCTACATTGTAAGTGCAAACGGCGAGAAATTTAATCCTTATCAAACTTTGACAGCCAACTCATTATGCACTTTTGATTTTGACAATATAAAAGATGACTTTCGATTTTTATTGCACGAGAACTGCTATTATCTTGCTGTTTCTATAGGCTTTAAAAAAGAACTTCTAGAAAAACACTTATCGTCCATTGATATTGACCTAGAATCATTTTATAGGGCTTTATTTCAATCAAATCAAATAATACTTACAAAGTCATTAGAAAAAGTGACAATGGAAATATTAAATTGTAAAATGAGCGCTCCTGCTGCTGATTTTTTCTTTAAAGCCAAAGCAAATGAGTGGATAAGCAGAGTAATAGATACCTACTTAAATAGAAAAAATTATAAAATTGAGTCTGATGATGATAAGGCACTTGAAGATGTAGCCAGATTTTTAGATGATCATTTCTCAATGAATATAAACCAAAGAACACTTGAAAAAATATCTAAAATGAGTGGAACAAAATTAAAAAATTTGTTTAAAGAAAAATATGGTCAAAGCATTACAGAATACACCCAAAGGAAAAGAATGAATGTAGCTGAAACTCTTCTTTTAAATACTGAGCTTCCTATAAAGGAGATAGCTGAGTCTGTTGGATACACATCTCATAGTAAATTTTCCATTTATTACAAAAGATACAAGGGAAAACTTCCTAGTGAAGTTCGTAATTTAGCTTTCAAGCATCACAATTTAAATTGCGATTACTGTGATTAAACTAAATTTTCTTTTATTCTTTCTTCTTTTAGATCTATCCCTTTAATAATTGTATCAATGTCCATAGTTGTTCTATTTTCAATACCAATTAAGAGTGATATAAAAATCCTCTTTTATTACAAAATTATTTTTGCATTAAAAAATAAATAAGAAATTTATCATATAATTATAATCTTATTATATATGTTTATGTAAAAAGTTTTAATATTTTTCAAAATAGATTACAAATATGGAAGTTTATAAAAAGGCAAAATAAATGGATAAAATTTATCTCATATCTCACACACAAAATAAAGCAGTTAAAAATTTAAAAGTTTGCGAAATAGAGTTTTTAAAATTTAGTGTTGATTTAAGTAAATTTGATGCTTTAGTCATTACTTCAAAAAACTCTATTAAGGCTTTAAAATTTAACAACATAAAAAAAGTAAATTTGAAAGTTTTTAGTATAGGTGATGGCTCGACAAAAGAAGCTTTGGAGTATGGATTTAGTGATATTTATACAGCGAAAAACTCTCACGGAAATGAATTTACAAATGAAATAGCTTCTTTTTTAAAAGGTAAAAAACTCTATTTTTAAAAGCTGAAAAAACAGTTTCGGATGTTGATGAAATCCTTAGTAAAAATGGAGTAATTCTTTAAAAAGAGAGTGTTGTGATGCTGAAATTCATAATGACTGGAAGTCATCTTATCGAAAAACATATTAGAATTCATCACTAGGCGTTAGAATAAATCATATGTACATATTGCATATTGAATATTGAATATTAACATATTACGTATTACATATTACAAAAAAAGAAAGCTTATTTTGTCTTAGCCTCGCAGAGCATATTGCGTTAGAGTTTCTCTAACGCCTAATATGTCTATTAGTCTATTAGTCTATTAGTCTATTAGTCATTAAATTTTATTTGACAACAAAAATAAGCTTTATCTCATCTATCATTTCCTTGTTATTTGTCAATCATATTTCATATGTAAGATTTCATATTTCATATTTCATATGTAAGATTTCATATTTCATATATTTTCATTTACTTTTTTATCTACTTTATAGCCTATGTAGGCGTTATATTTATATATTTTGATAATAGTTATTAAAAATGGATGAATTTCAATCCCTCGGTAGAGGGATATTTTGAGAATTGAATTCAAAACATATCCAAAAAAGTATCATCGTTTTCTTTATTAATTAATTTTTATCTGATCGTTTTTCATTGGCTCTTATTACTATATAAAAAAATATATAGTGCCAAAAATGGCACTATAAAATTAGTTACTTATCTGATTTTGTTCTGTTGCAATTCGCACAGAGCATTTGACAATTTTGGGCATTTGTTTTGCCACCCTTAGACCATGGTGTGATATGGTCGGCTTGCATATCTTTTAACTCAAATTTCTTACCACATTTTACGCAAATACCATTTTGCATTTTTTACACTATCGCTAAACTCTCTTAAATTTAGATGCTTTTCGTTTCTGTTTAGCACATAGTAGTATATGCCTTTTTTGTTGTTTACTTCATCATCGTCATTTTCCTAACATTAAAAGCTTTAAATCATATAGACAATCACGCTCATCGTTGTCATCTGAATCCTCAATATCACATTCAATAATGTGTTCTAATCCAGCAGCACAAGCTATTTGCAAGTCATAATCGTTAGCTTTTGCCAAAGCATCAATAAAAAGGTCAAGTTCTACTATTACCATTTTTGATAACTTATTTCTATCTATTTTTCCAAGTTTTAAATAGTAATCTAATAACTCTTTTCTTTCATCATAAGACATCTTATCATCGGTTGATAAGATGTCATCCATCACATCATGCAATTGCTGATTGTTTTTGCAATTATTTAGTTGATTTTTATAGTTTTTCATAATTTTTTCCTTTACTTTATATATTTTATTTAAAAAAAGCCCTAAAAAGATATGCAAGGAGTCTAAGCTAACGCTTATCCCCTCTTGCTTTTATACCTTGCCAGAGGCAAGGGTCAAGTATGAGCTTTTTTAATCACTATTTGTTTTAAAATATTCTTCCATTTCCTTATATTCATTTTTATATTTTTCATAGGTATCAGGTACTCCCTTTTGTATTTCATAACCAAGATTGTTTAAATAGTCTTGATAACTTATTTTAATTTTAAATTCAGAAAAAAGTTCATAAGCTAGTTGATATGCCATATGTACTTTTTGCGACTTTACGGAATAGTTACAAAGAGCACCCCACATTTTTAAAAAGCGAAAATATGAGTCATCTCTATCTAGCCTTAAATATTTTTTAGAATTCGTAGCGTAATAGATAAATATATTTTCTTGTTTGTCAAAAATAGGATTAGTTGGAATATCACCTAGTTTTTGAATTTCATTTTTAGCAAGTTCTTTTACTATTTGAGGTAAACGTTTATACATAATTTCTAGTCTATCGGAAAATTCAGTATCTTCACCAAGTTTTTTTAAGATTTGAAAATATAAAGAGCTTGGTTCTAACTCTTCATAATTCCATTCCAGTATTAGTGTTCTGTGCATTTGTTCCAAATACAGGGCAGGTAAACCATCAAAATAATCAGCTGTTTTATTTATATCAAAAAACCAGCTTAAAAACATTTTATTGTTAAACTCATTCTCTTGTTGTGTAAAATTTTTGTTAATTTTCATTTTTTTTCCTTTATTTTTTAATTTAAAAGCCCTAAAATAGGGCAACTAAAAGCGAATGGCGATAAAATCTAAAAGTGCCATTCGGCCCAGTATTCGTCCTCTTTACTTATTTTTGGGAGGTCAACGTCTTTCATTTGCCACCTCTTTTTTTTCTAAAATTTTCAATTATTTTGCCTTTTGAGAAACCCAACTCCCTAAAACTCACATTACGTCCGAATATTGTAAAGCCCATTCCATCGAGCTTTATAGGTGATATTGTTATCTCATTTCCGAGCCTGTCTTTAGCTTTTCTCTTTTTTAATTCCAATTCAGTGCATAGGAAATCATTAAAAGTTATATCGTTTTTCACATCTGGGTTTTCCAAAGCTTTTTCAACTGCTGCTTTAATTTTTGGATAGTTTAAGGTTAAATAATCTTTGCCGTAAATCCTTAATAAAATATCCCCCAAATCACGCCAACTGTGGCATTTTAACTGTTTTCGCAAATATTGTGCAGGTGTATAACTTATCCTTTTTCCAACTGAATCATTCATATTGACCACAGCATTATCCCACTGACACTTGATATATGCAATACCCTCACCACGCCAAGTTCCACTACAATCTTTTTTCAAATGGGGTTCAAATTTTTCAATTAGTTCCTCTATTTTATAATCGCTATTCAGCTTTTGAAAATCAAGTAAGATTAATGCATTTGAACTCCCCATAGATTGGTTATTTGCCTTGATTTGGCTTGGGGTGGTAGAATGACTTCCAGTCATCTGAATAGCAGCTTTTATTTTAAACTTTTTCTCTTTTTCTTTTTCCAGCCTATAAAATTCAAGATATTCAAGTATTTTGTTTGAATCCAAAATGCCCTTATTTTCCCCAAAATAAAGGCTTTGCTTGTGTTTTGATGATTGCGAAGTATAATACATCTGCCCAAAATTCAGAGCATTTTTATCGTATTTTTGAGCTATTTCATCATTCCTCAAAATCTCTAAGATATGTGATGAAATTGCCCTATATTCGTCATTTGTTAGTTTTTCATAGATAGAGCTTGACAATGGAATTATTAGTCTGAATTTGTTTTCTCCATGTGGGCAATGCCTTGAAGTTGTTGATATCAAGCTTTTAAAATTTTGGGTTTTTAAAAAATTTGCAACATTTTCAAGCAGAATTCCATGGTCAAAGTCAAAAACTAGGAAATTTAGAGAGATAATGTTTTCTCGTTTTCGATACCCACTTTTAAATGAAACATTACTATAACTAGCTATTTTAGAGCATTCGCACATATTTGCTATTCTAGTCCATTCGCACATTTCGGCTGTTTTCCAGCCAGTTAGTCCTCGATACTCTACCTTATTTTCTTTCCTTCCTATTTCGCTCATGTCTTGGCAAAATGAGGTAGTTAGAAAAACCTCACTATCAAGTTTTGGAGACGTTAAAAAGTAGCCTATATCATCGAATTTGGACTTTTCAATAGATGGTTTTTCCATCCAAATTTCATCATTAAATTTTAAATTCTTCATTGTTACATTCCTTTATATAGATTATTTTGTTTTATTTTTTCTTTTAATTTTTCTTCAAAATCATAAAAATTATTTTGAAAATGTCGATAGAATTCATACGTCATGTCGCCTGAATTTGCCATATTTTCAAAGAATTTTCTACTATCTTGAACCATTTTTAGGGTTTCTTCATCACTTTTTACTTGATTTTCATAGTTATCGAATGTCGCTCCCACGGTAGTTTGAAACATTTCTCTGCTCTTAGCAAGAGTAGAATACTCCATATTTTGGATATCAGCTTTTACTTCTTTTGCTTCATTTTCAAGATATTTTTTTGCTTTATAACTTCTCCAGTCAAGTCTTTTAGCTCCTGAAACACCTCGTTCCATCCCCAAAATTTCAGCTGTCATCGATTGGAGCTTTTTTAGATCACTCGTACCCATAGAATACCCACTGCGTCGCCATTTACTAGGGTCTCTCAACGTACAAAATGTCATATGCGCATGGTAATTTCTCACAGGCTCAAATTCATCTATGCTATAAACATCAAAGAATTTTTTTCCTGTTTTTTTGGCCTTTTTAAGTTTGCCATTTTCATATCCACCATCTGAAAGTTCCCACGCCTCGCCATTTTCATCAACTTCGAAATCAACTTGAGGGATGAAAATTTTTCCATCAGATTTTCGTTTCAGAACACCCTCATCCCTGTGTATTGAAATGGAAAGTGGGTAATAGCCAAACTCGCTATTTACGGCGTCTGCAAGCTCTATTAATTGTTCTATAGTGGTGTGCGAATCGCAGTTCACAATAGCTTCTCTAATATTATTTGCAATTATTGGTTTTTTACCTTTTTTTCCTTCGCAATACAGAGCAAATTTTGAGTTAAATACTTCTTGAGCTAATTTGGCAGATGAATCACCCCAATATTCATTAAACAGCGAAAATTCGTCAGGTAAAAGATGTGGAACATAGGCTATTCTTAAATTATGACCTTGCGCTTTACGCCAATTGCTTTCGCTTGGAGAGCCGAAGTAGAAGCAAGCTTTTCTTTTTGTTTCCACTTTTTCAACCTTCCTAATAATACTTAGTATTATTTATGTTTATTTTTTATAGGAAAAATATAACATGATTCACTATAAAAAATCAAGGCCATTTTTTAATATTTTTTTTAATCATTTTTTAAGGTAATTTATATTATAATATTCCCATACATAGGGAATTATAAACACTTAATATTACTTTTTTATCTACTCAAAAATACAGATATAGCCTATATAGGCGTTATATATTATTCTAGTATTATTTTTTTATAGCATTTATGTTTTTAAAATAATACTGAACTTTTTTAAAAAATAAAAAAATAGCAGGGACAAATTTAAAAGATAAATGAATAGTTAATGATTTTAAGAGTGTTTTTTTGTTTTTTTATAAATTTCATCATTTTTTATGCTTTTTTGAGCTGTTTTTAAGTTTAATTTAAGAGTTAGAGTTTTTAAAAAAGAGAAAATTTTTATCTATCGCCTATATACTTATTTAGTATTCTTTCTTTCCTTGCTGCTCTTCTCTTATCTGCTCTATCCCAGTCCCAGTTAAGAAATTTTTGCTTAATGCTACGATATTCATCCATTGTAAAATGGTTAATATCATTGCATATCTCTTCGATAGATAACTCTAACCTATAAGCTGCACTACTTTTATGATAAGGTGTTCCAATCTTATCAGCTATATGATTTTGAAATATCTCATATATGAAAGATTTTCCACCATATAACTCTATTTTTTCTACCGTTTCATTAGATAAAACAATATCTTGTCTGCCACACTCATTTAGTGTCAAACCATATGTATTGACATAGGTTTCAATTGTATCATCTGAATATATTTCATATACTTCCATATCTCATCTCCTAAATATTTTATTAATTGTATCATTATTTTTTATCACTTATCTTTTGGTGTTCTTATAAGCCTTCCAATAGCTTGTCTAAAATTAATTATCATATCATTTTCATATTGAAGCCACCAAGTATTAGGGCATTTTCTCTTTGTTTCAAGCCACTTCTTTGTTTGAGCTATAGGGGGTATTGTATTTTTGATATAAAGAGAATTTCTAACGCCTATATACTTAATTAACTCATCTGTCTTGGAATGATGGGATAACAGGCTGCCGCCTATGAGGGGAATTCAGCAGTTTTTCTCACTCTTTAAAAAAAAAATTAGTAGCTGGTATTCAACCACACGGAGTGTGGACTATCTCATGTAATCCATATAGAAGTAATAAAAGAGTATCAGTTTAATATATATATCTAATTTGCACACCCATGTAACCTGAATGTAACCTGAATGCACACCACACTATTCCCTTAGAATGGGGTTGCCACCCTGCACACTCTACTTTACATAAAAAAACCATATTATCATATTTAAAAAAAGCAAATGCCCTAAAATAGGGGAGTTTAAAAAAAGCAAAATAAAAAAAGTAAAAAGTTGTTAAAAAAATGGCTTAAGGTTTCAATTTTCTCAATAAACATGGTATAATACCCCAATTGAAAAAAAGTTGAAAAAAGACCTAAAAAAAGTTGAAAAAACCCAGTCATTTTGGGAGCAAAGTTGAGCAAAGCTTGAAAATAGGGGGATATAAAAAGGTCTCTCTGTCCGCCATATTAAAAAAACACATGATAAACCACCTAAAAATCGATGTCGATTCTTTACTTTTTTTAACAAATTTCAAAAATTGGGACAAGTTTTGGGACAAGATTTTAACAAATTCCTATAAATTTGCACTTTTTTTGAATTTTTTAGTCCTTTTTTAAAAATTTGCGATTTTATCCATATAATTAAATATAAAAAAGGATGAAAAATGATGACTTTTATAGAAATCAAAATGTAAAGAAAAGTATTTACAATATTAAATGAGATTTAAAATTTAAAAATAAGATAGTTTTTTGAAAATAATATAACAAAATTGATTTTTTAAATGTTATTGTTTTTTAAAGTCATAAACATTTTTTCTGTGAGAAATTTTAACAACTAAAATTATAAGTTTATCATCTAGTATTTGAGCCAATATTCTATAATCTCCACTTCTATATCTCCAAAGACCAAGCAAATTTCCAGCCAATGGTTTACCGTCATCTTTTGGATCATTCAAGCTCTCAATAAATTTTAATTTTTTAAAAATCTGAATTTGTATATGCTTATCAAGCTTTGCAAAATCTTTTTTAGCTCTATCATTTAATTCAATTTTCATACATTTAAGCCATATAAAGATGAAATTTCATCTAAGGAATAAGTTTTTTTGCCACTGCTTTCATTAATTGATTTCATAGCTTCTTTATAATCATCATAATCATCAAGCAAGTTTTTAACTGCTTCTTGCAAATAGTGAGATTTTGTTCTTTTAGTCTCATTTACAAGAGCTTCAAATCTTTTTGATAACTCATCATTTAATCTAAAAGTTAGTTGCATATCTTTTTCCTATTATTGTAATTTTTGTAATGCAAGTATAACAAAAAAATCTAAAAAATACTTAAACTTACTATATAGATTTTTCACTATTTAAAGATTTGAAATTTTTATATAAAATATGATTTATTATATTTTTTTAAATTTTTATTTATATTTTTAATCCATAATGCTTTTAAAATGCGATTTTGCAAAATTAATCAAAATTTATAATTAAAAAATAAGTGGCACAAGAAAAAATCTTTTGCCACTAAAAGATTAAAATTTATAACTTAGCTTTACCCAAAGTTCATCTATTTTTGATTTATTAGTTTTATTGTTTAATGTTTTTTCCTCATTAAGGCTTACCCACATTAAATTTGTGCTAAAGCCCTCTAAACAAGGAACTTTATAGTTAAACGCTAAGCTATATCCATTATATTCTCTTTTTACATTTGCTGGATTCATTCCTGCCTGTTTATTAGGAGTGCTGTGTTTTGAAAATACATAAGCTGCGCTAGTTTTTAAGTTTTTAATACCAATTTTTGAAAGGTCATAACCGGTTTGAAATTTATAAGTTGTCATACCCGCTGTTGAGGTAAAAAGATGCCCGCCTCGAACTGGTAAAAATGTGTAGCTATTTCCACCAAGTCCAGCACTCATTATAACAGATTTATTTTTGCTTACGGTTGTAGCAGCGGCAATAAAGTTAAATCCATTTAAGTCATAAACTCCAGCTTTTATACCATACATTTGACCATTAAAATTTCTTTCCTCTAATTGGCCTGAAGTTTTAGAGCCTCTAAAATTTGCATCAAATTTAAGGTTAAAATTTTCAAACGGCACTTTGTAGTTTCCTTCAGTATAATAAAGATGAATATCTCCACTTTTATCTTTCATATTAGGAATTGCAAATTCAACATTATTCAAATAACTATATTGAGCTGTTAAGTCTAGATTTTCAAAACTTTTATTTGTTAAGCCTAAATAATAAAGCCTATCAAATTTATGAGCTTTTGGACCAACTCCACCAAGAGTGATTCTATCTTTAAATTTTGGATATTTTCCGCTTTCATCACCCATTATAAAGCTTGTTCTACCTTGAAATTTATAAACATAGCCTAAGAAAATGTCATTATTTTCTATATCTTTAATGTTTGCTGTAGCGCCTTCAAAAGATTCTTTTAAGATTCTTGCACCATTTCCAGCAACTAAAGGAGTGTTAATAAATTGCCTTCCGATTTTAATATCACTATTTGATATTTTATAGCCTAAATAAAGTTGTGATAAAACAATTCCTTTAGTGTTTTGTTCGCCATTATATAGTAGTTTTGCGTTTTTTTTACCAATTGGAGCAAAGGCTATTTGGGCAGTTGAGCCAAGATAAAAACCATATAAATCACCTGTTTTAAGACCAAGCTCTAAAGCAAAATTTGTAATATTTTCGTTATTAAATTTGCTAGTTTCATCTGTTTTATCCCAGTACCAAGCTTTAAGTTCTGAGTTAAATTTTGTATTTAATAACGCATCTTTTAAACTCTCATTATTTGAGTCTGCAAATGCCATACTTGAAAGTGCGATAAGTAAAGTTATGCTAATTTTATGAGGTTTCATAAAAATCCTTAATGAAAAATTTATCCGAAATTATATCTAAAGTAAAATTAATTTTACCTTTTTATAAGAAATTTAGTTTTGGCCGAATTCTTTCATAAAATGCTTATAAAATCGCTTATAGTAAGGATTTGAGCCTCTGTGTCTCATACCGTAATTATAACATTCTATGGTCTGTTGCATATCTTTATTTTTGGCATTAAAGCATTTTCTAAGGATTTTTGCACATTTTGTTAAATTATAGTTTGGATTAAATATATATTCAATCTCATTTAGGCTAAAATTTTGAGAGTTTAACTGTCCAAGACCAACATCTATATTAAAGCCATTTTTTAAAAGAAGTTTTGATATTTCTATTGCATAAGATTCGTTTGATGGATTTATAGAAACTACCCATTTTGACTTATTTAACGAATACGGACTTGCTTTTACCCTTATGTTTTTTGTCTCCAAGCTTTTAAAATAAATTGCATTTTGGTTATTTGTTAGAAACGAAATAGCATATGGGTTAAGATCACTTTCGATTTTTACTATTGTATAAAGAACTTTGTTAGCTATTCCTTCTTTGTAGGATACATCTTTTATAGCGTATAAAATTTCTTCATAACTGTATGAAAACAGTAAATTTATAGAAAAAAATATAAAAAATAAAATTTTCATATCCAACTTTCAACTTTAAATTTTAGTTTAAATTATAGCAGAAATTGTAAATTTTGAATTTTTATAAAAGACTTTAAGTCTTTAAGCTTAATTTAAGATGTTTGATTGTATAATTTCATTTCCTTTTTAAGGAAAAAGCTTAAAAAGTTGGTCGCTTAGCTCAGTTGGTAGAGCGCCACCCTTACAAGGTGGATGTCAAAAGTTCGAGTCTTTTAGCGACCACCACTTTAGGTGCAGCAGTAGTTCAGTTGGTTAGAATATCGCCCTGTCACGGCGGGGGTCGCGAGTTCGAGTCTCGTCTGCTGCGCCATTTTTAAAGGTGTCTTGCTAGCTCAGTAGGTAGAGCATCTCCCTTTTAAGGAGGGGGCCGTTGGTTCGAATCCAACGCAGGACACCATTATTTCTATTTTTCACTCAATTATGATATAATTCACTTCAAAACAATTGATTTAAAACCTTATTTAAAATGCCTTATAAAGGGCTTTTGATATGTTTTTAATATCTTTTCAATTGAACTCAATATATTTTGACTTAATAAAAGATAATGTTACTTATAAGGTAGCTAGTAACTTTATAAAGTCGCTATAAGGAAAAATGTGAAAAAAGCTAGTAAAACATTAACCGATAAGCAAATAAGAGAATTGCCAATAAAAGAAAAGAAATACATACGCACAGTTGGAAATCCTAAAGAATTAATAATAACAATAAATCCTAGTGGAATTAAAGTTTTTAGTTTAAGAGTAAATGGAAAATATTACAAGTTAAAAGAATTTAACGATAAAGTATATCCAGTAGAATATGCAAGAAAAGAAGCAATAGCTATATTAAACGAAATGAACCAAAAAAATATCACACTAGATAAATATAAAGAAGAAGAAAATAAAAACTATTCATTCTATGGATATTATAAAGAATTTATAAAGATTAAAGAAGCTACTTGCAGAGAAGAAACCCTAAAACAGATAAAACAACAACATAAAAAATATACTTTACCAATATTAAAAAATATAGATATAAGGGAAATAGCACCAATTAATCTAAAAAAGCTATTACAAATACCTTATAAAAATGGAAGATATTATGTTATTTATGACTTAATAAGAGATTTAAAAAAAATATTTGATATAGCTATAAGAGAACAAATTATAACACACAATCCAACTTTTATGCTAATAGAGGATTTTCCACTGGCTAAAAATCATAAATCAGCTCATCAGTCAGCCATACTGGATAGAAAAACATTAAAAGAGTTCATAAAAGACTTAAAAGCAGACAATAAAATGGATATACAAACTAAAAGGGCTATATATTTACAAATTCTTTGTGTTAATCGACCAATAAATACAGTATCAGCAGAGTGGGAAGAAATTGACCTAAAAGAGAGAATATGGACTATAAAAGCAGATAAAATGAAAATGGAAAAAGAACATATCATACCATTATCAAAACAAGTTATAGCTATATTTGAAGAACAAATTTTATATTCAAATAGGTTTAAATATGTATTTCCAAGTGGAAATAAAAACGGACATTTACATAGAGATAGCTTAAGTAAAGCTATTAGAAATTTAGGCGAAAAGAACAAATATAAAGAAGTTGCAACTAGCCACGGATTTAGAGCTACATTTAGAACAATATGCACTTTATATAGCGACAAAATAACAAAACTAGGAATAAGCGATAAAGTAGTAGAAGAATGTTTAAGTCATAAAGAAGATAATAAAGTAATAGCAAGTTATGAGAGGCAAAGAGCAACACTAGAACAAAAAAGAATATTAATGCAATGGTATGCTGATTTTATTGACAACATAGAGCCATTAGGATATTAACCTTAAAATAAACTTCAAGTGATTTAGGTTATTTATAGTTGTTTAAGCAGGTTAAATCACTTGTAAAAATCTACATATTAAAAATTGCGAAATAAAGCGACTGATTTCGTTATTTTAATGAGTGTATTAACAAGATTGTAATTATTTTAATATCTAATATTTTATAATATGTTGAGCCGTTTTAAATTGTAATTAACTATTTTTAGGTATAATCGCTATGTGATTATTTGGTTTATTTAAATAAAATTACAATACTATTTGCAAGATTATTGCATATAGAAATATTGGACAATAAGATTGAAATATATTTGTATTTTTAGCTAATTATTTAATAGGAGCATGCTAATATGATAACTAGTTATAAAAAAGCAAAAGAAGATGTTTTGAAATGTTACTCCGAATTTTTAGATATTATTTCTAAGACAGACTTTCCAAAAGATGACACCTCCCTTCAAGCATTAAAATCCCAAGCTATTAAAATCAAAGAGGATAAATTTTGCTTAATGATAGCTGGAGAAGCAAAAAGTGGTAAATCTACATTTATAAATGCGTATCTTGGTACAGAAATTTTACCAATGGATGTTCGTCAATGTACAAGTTCTGTTGTTGAAATTAAATATGGCAAAGAATTTGTCTTGCATGCAACTTATGTAGATGGAAGATCTAAAACAATAATTGGTGAAAAAGATATTGCAAGGTTCTTAGCTGATAATGCATCAATAGATGATGAATATAGAGATATTCCAATTACCATCATAAATAATGAGATTATCGTTAAATATAAAAATAAAAGCATTCCAAAACAGATAATTTCAGATTTGTTAAATGGTGTTGAAAATGAAAACATACATCGTCTTTCAAAGGAAGAATATAATAAAAAAATTATAGAGTACATTAGAAAAACACAACCAGAATGGGAAAAAATTGTAACAAAAATAGATATTGAGTATCCCTTCAAAGATAATGATATGCGTGGCATTAGAATTATTGATTCTCCTGGCGTTAATGCAGCAGGTAGAGTTGGGGATGTTGCAGCTAAATATATTGAATCAGCGGATGCTATTATGTTTTTGCGTCCAATTACTGGAGTAGCCATTGAAGCAAATAGTTTTAAAGAATTTTTAGAATCCAAAAGTGTTGATAGAAATAAAAATGCTATGTTTTTGATTTTGACTAGAGCTGCATCGGAATCGGAAAATACCATAGAGCGAGCATATGAAGAATTTGTAAATATGTTCGGTAGTCAAAAAAATGATAATAGGCATGGAATAGTAAAAGAACAAATCATTTCTGTAGACAGTAAGGCTAAGCTCTATTATAATATATTTAAAGAAATGTCTACTTTAGAAATTAAAAATAAAATAGAAAGTATGAATTCTGAGAAAAAAATTGAACCCTTCCTTGGGCTTGCTTGGTTTGGTTCAAATAGAGAAAAAGAAAGTTTTCTTTTGGAATTAAAACGTATATCTAATTTTAATGCTATAGAGCAATCTCTAAATAAATTTGGAAGAAAAGCACAATTTATTGCACTTAGTGAGTTTCTTGGCAGAATGTTAAAAGTGTATACAAAAATAAGTGTTTCCTTGCATGAAAAAATTGATAATTATAAATTAAAACGTAAGGATCCAAATAAATTAGCACTAAAAATAAACGAAATAGAGAATGAGCTTATGGGTATTAGACTTGCAATGAAGGGTAAAGCTAAAGATATAGAATCAGAATATAGTAGCTCAGTAACAAAAGGATTAATTGCACAACGCGCTGAAGAAGTCACGGAACAGTATAAAAAAAACATAGAAGAAATAGATGGCACAAGTAATTCAGCTATTGATCAGTTGGAAAAACTATCATTTAGACAAGTTGATATTCTTATAGAATTTGAGGATGATTTACAAAAAAAGGTAGTTTCTGAGTGCAATGAGGCATTAAAAGTTGCACTCAGTGATAGTAATACAATTGAATATGTATCTTTGGAACCGGATTTCTCAAAAGAATTGGTAGATAAGATTAAAAATGATATGAAAAGTAAATCTTATGAATTACGTGAATATACAACTGGAGCTACGTTTAAAGAAACACATACAAAACCTTATTTTTCGCAAGATAAATATTATAAACTCGTAAAAACTAGTATAGTGGGAAAGATAGATGAGATTAAAGAACGTGCAATTAGTGATCTCCGCGATTTTGTAAGTGATACTTTAAAAGCGTATATAAAAGAACTACGTAAAAATGAATATGAAAAAATGAATGAATTGCATAAAGTTGAAGAAGATAAAAAAACTGCAGATGAAATTATAGCAACTATATCTAAACTAGAGAAAACTTTATCTTCTATTGAGCCTAGAAAAAAAATTATTTCTGAATTAAAAGGGGGCATTGATAGCAATGTGTAATATAGAATTAAGAAATGCGGTCCATAAAATGTTTAATGAGTTATCAAAAAAAGCTAGTGAAATTGCAGAAAATTGTGGTGCAGGAGATATGGCTATAAATGAAATAAGTAAAATGGTTTCTTCAAAAGTGTCAGCAGAAAGCAGAGGATACATTGTTGATATCTATGCAAATCTTGTGGACAAAATTAAAGAAGATGATTATTTTAAAGATCCAGAAAAATTAAATGACTTCTATGAACTTAATTTAAGAGAAAAATTAAATGAAAAATATAATTTTGATATTAAATTAAAGAATGCATATGAAAAAGGTATTAAATTTAAAGATATTAATAAGCTATATGTTGCTGCAGGTTCTGCTGCAGGAACTCTAGCAGTCGGCGGTATTTTAAAATTTGCAATTTCAGAGACAATTGAGACTCCAATTTTAGGGACAATTGGGATTCCAATTTCAATTATCATTGCAGGTGCTGTAATTGTTGGTATTTCTTCATATTTAATATGTTCAAAAAAGAATAAGCAAAATTTTCATCAAGCTATCAACAAATATTTAAAAGATATGGAGAATGAAATTCTAAATTGGCTAGTTGAAATAGAAGATTATTTAAACAGGCAAGTTAGAACCATTTACAAAAATTAATTTTTTAATTTTTAAGGAAAAATGATGAGTCAAGATTGTATTTTAAATGCTTCTCAAAAAGAAAACAGACATAATAGTGAACTAAAAACACAATTTAATCAAGATACCCAAATTATTGCAGAGCAATCTATTAAATTTATAGAGGAAGTGCATCCTTCATATTTGCTTAATGAAAAAAAAGAAATACAAAATTTAACATATGATAACTCTAATGAATTTTTAGATGCATTTGATTTTTTTAGAATTGTAAGCTGTACAGTAAATGGACTTGATGATGTTTTTGAATTTTTAAATGATAAAATGAATAAATTTTATACAGCTCTATATCATATAGGAAAACCTATAGTATATGGTATTGTTTCTTATAATGGAACTATGAACTTAGTAATTGGCTTATATGATCTCGATGAAGATATGGCATTAATAAAAAATATTATTGAAGGATTGTTGGATAATATTGAATTAGTGCCATATAAAACAAATTTTACAAAAAGAAAAGTATGTGAAAAAGATGCGGGGTTAATATCTGCTATACCATCCATAAAAATAGAAGACGAAAAACAAAAATTTTCATTAGCATCAATGATGAGAAGCCTAAACGGGCAGGATTATACAGTTTTGTTTATTTCGCGTCCTATATCTCAAGAAAAAATTCTTTATAAATGTGGTCAATTGATAGATATCAAAGACAAATGTTTCTCTGTTAGTAAAAGAAGTATATCAAAACAACAAGGGATATCAAAATCCGTAGGAGACACTAAAGGCTTGACAAAGACAAATACTTACAGCGTATCAGAGTCAAAAACCAAAAATATTGGGTTGGGTTATATTATTTTTAATACTGGTAGATCTGAAAGTAAAACAAAAACTGATAGCTATTCTATCTCAAATAACTATAGTCAAACCATAACCGATACTATTAATAAAAATGAAGGAATTTCATCCGATATACAAAATGGATTTGCTCTTGAGATGATTGATTATGCAGATAAAGCAATTGATAGATTTGAAAAGGGTAAAAATAATGGGATGTGGGAAACTGTTATTTCTTATTCTGCAGATTCAAAATTGGTTTCTAATGTCATAAAATCTTGTATTTCTGGGGAATTTGCGAAGCCAAATTCAAATATTCCACCAATTAAGGTGCAAGAGTTTCATATAGATGGCATTGAAGCTGATAGAAATTCTATCTTAATTCCAAAAATACTAATGAATGAAAAAGATCTATCTTCATTATGCAGCGTTGTTACATCTGAGGAATTGGGATTAATGTGTACATTGCCTGATGTCCCAGTTCCAAATTTTGAACTAAAAAAAGGGAAAATATATCCATTGATTACTGATGACAATGGAGGTATTGAAATTGGTCATATTTGTTCTGGAAAAAGAATTCTTAAAAATATGCCATTTTCATTAACATATAGGGATTTAGCACGTCATACTTTTGTATGTGGTATTACTGGTAGTGGTAAAACAACAACAGTAAAAAACATATTAATAAATGCAAATACTCCATTTTTAGTAATTGAATCTGCAAAAAAAGAATACAGAAATATTAGCCTTAAAGACAATAAAAGACCTAAAGTTTATACTTTAGGAAAACCAGAAATAAATTGTCTGCAATTCAATCCGTTTTATATTCAATGTGGTGTTTCTCCGCAAATGCATATCGACTTCTTAAAAGATTTATTTAATGCCTCCTTTTCTTTTTATGGTCCTATGCCATATATATTAGAAAAATGTCTGCAAAACATATATAAGAAAAAAGGATGGAATTTAACTTTGGGATTTCATCCGTATTTTACAAATATGAATAATTCCATTGATTTCTTTGATGCAGATTATATGCAGGAAAAATATGCTTTAAAAACCCATAAGTACATTTTTCCTACAATGCAAGAGTTAAAATTTGAAATAGAAAGATATATTGAAAAAGAAATGAACTATGAGGGGGAAGTTGCAGGCAATATAAAAACAGCCATAAAAGCAAGACTAGATAGTCTTTGCTCTGGCTCTAAGGGATACATGTTTAACACTTATGAATATGCCAATATGGATGAGTTATTAAATAATAATACAGTTTTTGAACTAGAGGGTTTAGCCGATGATTCAGATAAGGCATTTTGTGTTGGACTTTTAATTATATTTATTAATGAATATCGCCAAGTACATAAAGAAATTGCAAGTTCAAATCAAGACTTATCACATATTTTGGTAATCGAAGAAGCTCACAGGCTTTTAAAAAATATAAGTACTGAAAAAACTTCAGAAGATATTGGAAACCCAAAAGGAAAAGCAGTAGAGCATTTTACCAACATGATTGCTGAAATGCGCTCATACGGCCAAGGTGTTATTGTCGCTGAACAAATTCCAAGCAAACTTGCTCCAGATGTAATTAAAAACTCATCTAATAAAATAATACAACGTTTAGTAGCTGCTGATGATCAAGAGCTGATTGCAAATACTATTGGCCTGCCAGTAGATGACTGTATAGATTTAGGTAATCTTACAGCTGGAACTGCATTGTGTCACAAAGAAGGAATGAATCTTCCAGTTCGTGTGAAAATACCTTTAGCTAATGAGAATAAAATATCGGATGGTATGCTGTATGGTGATAATATTGAAGAACGATTATTTAAAATTAATCTTAATATTGCCAATGAAATACTTATGAACTATATAAACCCTTTTGCTTTAAAAATGCTAAACACTATTTTGATACAAGAGTATGAAAATGTTAGTGCTGCGATTAAAAAATATAGACAAGCAGCTAGAAGAAATCTTATAAAAAATAATGTTAATTTGGTAATGTGCAATAATGAGAATTCAATATATGCTACCTTGTTGCATAATTCGATTATTCAATATTTATTAAATGGTTGCTATAGTATTAAACAAATTTTGCCTGATAAGCTAAACAATGCAATATATGAATTATTATTTTCTCCAAGTATTGAAAAATTAACTTCAGTCAAAGAGCAATTCAAGCTTGTATATCGAGATGACATTAAATATAAAGGCAGGTTTATTATTGCACAGTTAGTATTGTATAATGCAACCAATGAGACTGATATTGTTAGCACAATTAAGAATTATTTTTTTGATATATCAGATGAAGAAGCTTATAAGGTTAAAAGTACAATAGATAGGAGTGAATAGTATGATAGAAACACTTGTAGCAATTGAAAAAAGCTTAGATAAGCCATTTAAAGAGTTTAAGCCAAAACAAAATATTGAAAATACCGATATAGATAAATATAGAGAGTATTCAAATTTTAAAAAACAAATTGTTCAAGAGGCTGATACTGAAACTGCTATGAATTCTTCCCTCTCCTCTGTTTTAGAAGCCAATAAAGAAAAGCTTGAAACGCGAGATAATAAGGCTTCAGAGATAAATGAATCTGGTGAGGGCTTAAGTGATGAAGAAAAAAAAGAAATTCAAGAAAAAACTGGATGGTCAGATGAAGTTATAGAATCAATTCGATCAAAAGAAGAAGCAGAAATATATATAAAAGCAAATTTAAAAGAAGTTGAAATTAATGGCAAAAAATGCTTAATTAGGGATGATATCGACTTAGATCAAGCAGATGAGGATGGGATCACAAATAGAGAAAGAATGGAAATAGGAAGACCGCCTCTTACTAAAAATGGCGAAGAAGTTGAACTTCATCATATTGGACAAAAACAAAACAGTCCTTTAGCAGAGCTAACAACTCAAGAGCATAGAGGTGTTGGAAATGATGCAATATTACACGATAAAGCAAAAGAAACAGAAATTAATCGAAATGAATTTGCAAAAGAACGTTATGAACATTGGCAAAGTAGACTATCTAGTATGGAAGGAGAATAAATGTCTAAAATAGTTGAAACAATACAAAATCTTGAAAATTTAATACCTCTAAAGCCTGCAAGTATTGAAGATATAGAAAATGTTGAGATTGAACTAGCACTTCCTTTAGCAAAAGA
The DNA here is from genome assembly GCF_027277485.1 of Campylobacter ureolyticus. Lineage (GTDB taxonomy): Bacteria > Campylobacterota > Campylobacteria > Campylobacterales > Campylobacteraceae > Campylobacter_B > Campylobacter_B ureolyticus_B. The sequence goes on from NZ_JAPXGQ010000003.1 coordinate 25,408, forward strand.
CTATAAGGAGTACTTGCTTAATTTCGGAGCTATTATGGCAAATGATATCGAGCTCACTGGCATTGCTAAATCAAAAAATAGAAATGTTGTTGATGTAACAAAGAGAGAGTGGAATCTTAATAGAAAAATAAAACATAATTTATATGTAGTAGAAAATATTGGAATTGATGGAATTATAATATGGCAAGATAGTTCAGGTAGTATATATGAATCAAGACCTAATTATGAAGCAAAAAAGATAGCTAATAATTTGTTAGAATATATTAAATCAAAATAGCAAAAAACTCTATGATAAATTTAAAATAGTTTTTAAAAGTATATTTAAATAATGATATAGTCTAAATAATATAATAAAAAGAAATATTATGAAGATAATGCTAAATAAGACTAAATTTCTAAATAGTCTAAACAGTAATGAAAAAGATGTTATAAAAAAAGCACAAGAGATTTTTTATAAATGGGCCAAACAACAAGAGCCTTGCATTTTTTCAGAAAAAGAAATCAATGAAAATTTAAATAAAGCAGTTAAAGAAATTCAAAACAAAACAGCTACTTTATACACAAAAGAAGAAATTGATAAGCAGATAAAAACAAAGCTTTAAATATAGTTTTAAATACAACAAACACTTTATAGTCATACGTTAGAGATAGTTGAGTTTATAAAAAATAGCGAAAAAAGAGTTTTATATTAATTTCAAGAAAAAAATAATTAGTGTAAAATTTATGGCTTATAAATATAAAAAATATAAAGTAATAATTGAAAATATACATAATTCAATAAATTTGCAATACGATATAAATACAGTTCGGCCAATCTTTAATAATTCCAATAAATTTTTAGAGTGAGTGAATAAAAATGAATGTAACTAATAGTAATATTATAAATTTTACTTTTAATGAGTTTGTGGATTATTATGAGATGTCAAAAGAGTTATCAAAGTTTAGGGTTTAAAGATTAATGTTTAGTGGCTTTTGCATCGCATGTTGGTTCATCATATATTGGTTCCTCGTGTTTTGGTTCCTTGTATAGTCTATCAAAAAGCGAAAGAAAATTATAAATAGTCATTAGGGACCAAGCTATGAATGCAAGTATAATTGTAAAAACAATAAGAGAAAATACCATAAGAACTAAAGCTACAATTATGTTATCAAGCATAACCACTCTTTTAAAATTTGATAATACTATTGCATCACAAAAAGGCAAAATATGGCAAAAGCAACTCTAACCTTTGGAATGGATTTAAGCGAGTTTAAAGATATCAAAACTAATATAAAAAAATAAAATACAATTTAGTATTTTTTGCAGGTTAAAGATATTATGTAAAAATATTGATTACTTGAGATAATGACAAATTACATTTAGCATATTAAATATTTAGTAAAATTTTTATAAAAATTAATATTTTATATGAAAGTAGGTTCCTGATTATTTAAAATATTAAAAATCAATGGTTTATTTGCAAAGTAAATGCAATGTCTATAAATTTGACAAATTTGTAAAAAGATAATAAAATCAAGTTTTCAAATTTGATATGACCCTTTCGTCTAGTGGCTCAGGACGTCACATTCTCAGTGTGAAAACGGTGGTTCAAAACCCCCAAGGGTCGCCATTTATTTATAAAGTGGAGTCAAAAATAGATATCTATATAATTCTAATATTTTTTAGGTATTTTTCTATTTCATTTATGGTTTTTATACTTTATAAAATTTATTTTATCTATAAAAAGCTATCAAAATAGGTTTTTTATTTCAGCTATATGTAGTTGCAATTTTTCTTAATTTTTAAGTTTAAAATAAGAAAATTTACACTATTTTCCAATTTGGAGATGATGTTTTAAACTTTCCATTTTTAAGAGCAGTTGGATTTAATTTTTCATTTTTTATATTTTTTGTTAGGAATAGTATAAAAAGCTAGAAATTAAATCCTAGCTTTTTAAAATTTATGGTTTTGAAATTTATTCTTTTTCAACAGTAAAACTAAAAGGAACACCTTTTATGACACCTTTTGAAAAAAGTTTTTTTGCATCTTGAAGCACTCTATCTCTTTCTTCATCGCTTGCTTGATCGTCACTGACTGTAGCATTTATATCATAATATTTATTTAAAAGTTTTATTAGAGCTTCTTGATTGTCTGGATTTATTTTTGAAGCTTCTTTTAACATTACAGCTGATTTTGTATAAGCACTTTTTCCATGAACAGGAGCAAATATTATCCTAACATTTGCATTTCTTAAATACTTTACCATTTTAGTTAGATGCTCACGACAATCAGGACATTCAGGATCGCTTACTATATAGGTCATAAATTTGTTATTTTTATCAAAAGATTCTATATTTATAAACCTATCTTTAGGAATTTCTTTTATTATTTCATAGGCTATTTTGTCTTGATTTGCTTTTATATCTGCGTGAAGTTTTTCCATTCTTCCTTCAATTAAAATTTTATCTTTGTCATCTCCTATAAAAATTAAATTTGAAAAGCCAATTACACTCTTTCCGTCTTTGCTTACAAACATAGGTATCATTTCTCCATTTATATTTGTAATTACAAAATTTAGTCCATCAATTGATTCAAGCCTATCAACTGACATTATCTCAAATTTTTCAACATTCTTAACTATATTTTTAAGTGTGCTTTCATAATTTTGACTGAAATTTTCATTAGCAAAACCTTGTGTAAATACTAAAGCACTCAAACCTAGGTAAAAAGCAAATTTTTTCATAGTTCATCCTTTCTGAAATTTTATATATTATAGCCATTATTGAATTAAAATTTTATCATTTTAACTATATTTTTTGCTATAATGCTATTTTTATTAAGATTAAGGAGAATTTATGGCTTATTCTATGGGCGATTTAAAAAAAGGCTTAAAAATAGAAATTGATGGTATTCCATATAAAATTGTTGATTATCAACATGTAAAACCTGGAAAAGGTCCAGCTTTTGTTCGTGTAAAAATTAAATCTTACACAACAGGAAAAGTTTTAGAAAAGACTTTTCATGCAGGTGATAAATGTGATGAGCCGCATTTAGAAGAAAGACAGATGCAGTATTTATATGATGATGGTGAGTCTTGCCAGTTTATGGATACTGAAAATTACGAACAAGTTGCAATTAGCGATGAAGAAGTTGGCGATAGCAAAAAATGGATGCTAGATGGAATGATGGTTGATGTGCTTTTTCACAATGGAAATCCAATCGGCTTAGAAGTACCTCAAGTTGTTGAACTTAAGATTATAGAAACAGCACCAAATTTTAGAGGTGATACTCAAGGTAGTAATAAAAAACCAGCTACTTTAGAGACAGGTGCTGTTGTGCAGATTCCATTTCATATCCTTGAGGGCGAAGTTATAAGAGTTGATACAACAACTGGCGAATATATAGAAAAAGTCAAAAAATAAGTTAAATTTCAAGGAATTTTCCTTGAAATTTTCAATGGTTTATATTAAGTCTAGAATTTCATTTTTGTTTGGGAAACGATTAGTTTCCTTTTTGGAAAAAATCACTTTGTTTTCAACTTCGACTATAAAATTTCCACTTCCACTAGCTATTAACTGTACATTTGCATTTGGAAATTTAGATAAAATTTCATCTTTCACACGGAAAGCTTTTGGTTTATAGTTTCAAATATTGCAATATGTAATCTTTATTTTCATAAAATTTCCTTTATTTAAAAAATCAAGTATAATTATAGTATTAAATTTAAACTAAGGAGAAAATATGAAAAAAGTTGCAATTATTTTAGCGGATGGATTTGAAGAGATTGAGGCAATTACTGCAATAGATATTTTAAGAAGGGCTGAGATTAAGGCTGTTAGTGTTGGTCTTAATAAAAAAATAGTTAATGGAACTCACGGCATAGAGGTAAAAGCAGATATGATTTTAGATGATCTAAATGTAGGCGAGTTTGATATGATAGTTTTACCGGGTGGGCTTCCAGGGGCTGAGCATTTGGCAAAAAGTGAAAAATTAGCTGAAATTTTAAAAAAATTTAATGATAAAAATTTAAAAATTGCTGCTATTTGTGCAGCTCCTTGGGCACTTTCAACAGCCAAAGTTTTAAAAAACAGCTACACTTGTTATCCAGGTTTTGAACAAAAGGTAAATTACAAAGGCTATACGGATGAAAAAAATGTAATAATTGATGAAAACATAATAACCTCTAAAGGGCCTGCTACGGCGATGGGGTTTGCTTTAAAATTGGTAAAAATTCTTTTAGGTGATGATAAATTTAATGTTTTAAAAACAGAACTTTTATATAAATAAAATAAATTTATGAATTTTATATCAAAATAGTTAAAATTTAGGTAAAATACCAAAACCAAAATAAATTTGGTAATTTTTTTAAGGGATATAATTTGAATATCTATGTAGGTAATTTACCGTTTCGTTTAGCTGAATCAGAGCTTAGAGAAGCTTTTGAACAGTTTGGAGAAGTTAGTCGTGCCAAGATCATAAAAGATCGTGAAACAAATCGCTCAAAAGGCTTTGGTTTTGTTGAGATGAGTAATGATGATGAAGCATTAAAAGCCATAGAAGCTTTGGACAATAAAGAGCTTTTTGGTAGAGTTTTAAAAGTTAATGAGGCTCGTCCAAAACAAGACTAAATTTACTTTTTAGACCGCAAAAGCGGTCTTATTTTCTTTTTTTAAAATTTCTTTTTATTTCTATTTTTTTGATATTAACCATATTTTTATAAGATTTTTATACAATTACATCTATAAATAAATTTTAAAGAGAGTTTTCATGAGCAAATTTACGCACTTACATTTACATACTGAGTATTCACTTCTAGATGGAGCAAATAAAATTCCAGAGCTTGCTTCTATACTAAAAGAGCAAGGCGTTAATAGTGTTGCTATAACAGATCATGGAAATATGTTTGGAGCTATTGATTTTTATAAAACTATGAAAAAAAACGGCATCAAGCCAATAATAGGAATTGAAGCTTATATTCACAATCACGATGATTTGGGTGATAAAAGTGATAGGCAAAGATTTCACCTTATTTTGCTTGCTAAAAATGAAATTGGATATAAAAATTTGATGTATTTAAGCTCAATGGCATTTTTAGAAGGATTTTATTATAATCCAAGAATTAATAAAAAAATTTTAAAAGAACATAGTGAGGGTTTGATTTGCTCGGCAGCTTGTTTGCAAGGTGAAGTTAACTTTCATCTTAATATGAGTCAAACAAACAGAGAAAGAGGTGCAAAAGGCTATGAAAGAGCAAAAGAAGTTGCGCTTGAATATAAAGAAATTTTCAAAGATGACTTTTATCTTGAAATTATGCGTCATGGCATAACAGATCAGCTAAATATAGATAAGCAAATTCTTCAAATTTCAAAAGAAACTGGTATAAAAGTAATTGCCACAAATGATGCACATTATCCATATCAAAATATGAGTGAAGCACATAATATTTATATGGCTATTTCAGGCATGAAACTTCGTCACGCTGTAAGACAATTTTATGTAAAAAGTAGCCAAGAAATGGAAAAAATATTTGCTGATATTCCTAATGTGATAGAAAACACACAAGAGATTGTTGGCAAATGTAATTTAGAACTAGATTTAGGTCACCCAACTCCACCAAATTTCAAATTTACAACAGACTATGCAAAAAATTTAAATTTAACTTTGCCAAACCCTGGTGTTAGAGATGATTTAGAAAATGATAAAGTTTTATTTGAATATTTAAGTAGGAAAGGACTTGAAGAAAGACTTAAATTTATAGATCCATCGAAACATAAAGCTTACAAAGATAGACTTGAAAGAGAAATAAGCATAATAAATTCTATGAAATTTCCAGGATATATGCTTATAGTAAGTGATTTTATAAATCACGCCAAAGAAAAAGGTATCCCAGTTGGACCAGGTAGGGGAAGTGCTGCTGGAAGCTTGGTAGCATTTTCATTGAAAATAACAGATATTGATCCGCTTCCATATAACTTGCTTTTTGAAAGATTTTTAAATCCTGAAAGAGTTAGTATGCCAGATATCGATGTAGATTTTTGTCAAGATAGGCGAGGGGAAGTAATAGATTATGTAATTGAACAATATGGCAGATACAATGTCGCTCAGGTTGCAACTTTTGGAAAGTTGCTTGCAAAAGGCGTCATCAGAGATGTTGCAAGAGTTTGCAATATGCCTTATGCTGAAGCTGATAAAATGGCAAAATTAATACCGAATGAGCTAAAAATAACCCTAAGAGATTCATTTGATAAAGAGCCAAAAATAAGATCTTTACTTGAAGAAAACATAGAAGCTAAAAAAATTTGGGATTATGCATTAGAACTTGAAGGCCTTAATAGAAACGCAGGAATGCACGCAGCCGGAGTTGTGATAAGCAATGATGAGCTTTGGAACAAAACCCCTGTTTTTATCCAAACAAATAATGATAAAGGTCATCTTATCACGCAATATACAAAAGATTATCTTGAAGATGTTGATTTAATAAAATTTGACTTTTTGGGACTTAAAACCCTAACTGTTATAAATAACGCTATAAAGCTTGTTAAAATGCGATATAACAAAGATGTCATTTGGGAAAAAATTGATATTAACGATAAAAAAGTTTATGAAACGATAAGCAGTGGAAATACTTTAGGTATTTTTCAAATAGAAAGTGGTGGTATGCAAAAACTTGCCACTGATTTAAAGCCTGATAATTTTGAAGATGTTATAGCGATGATAGCGCTATTTAGACCAGGTCCTATGGATCTTATACCAAATTTTATTGAAAGAAAACATGGAAACGCAAGAATTGACTATCTTATAGATGATATAAAGGAAATTTTAGAGCCAACGTATGGAATTATTGTCTATCAAGAGCAGGTTATGCAAATCGTTCAAAAAATAGGTGGATTTAGCCTTGGTGAAGCGGATATCGTAAGAAGAGCGATGAGTAAGAAAAAAGAAGAAGAGATGAAGCGCCTAAAAAAAGAGTATTTAGAGGGCGCTAAAAAAGGTGGATATGATATCAAAAAAGCCGACGAGCTTTTTGAAATGATTATGAAATTTGCCTCTTATGGATTTAATAAATCTCACGCTGCAGCTTATGCATTAATTACTTTTCAAACTGCTTATTTAAAAGCATATTATCCAGCTGAGTTTATGGCTGCACTTTTAACAAGCGAAGAAAATAACCTCGATAAAGTTGCAAGATATATCGATGAGATCAAAAGACTTAATATTGAGATTTTACCACCATCTATAAATTTATCTTTAAGAGAATTTAGTGTTGTTCAAAAAGGCGAAAAAGATGCAATTGTTTTTGGAATGGGTGCCATAAAAGGTGTTGGTCTTGGTGCGATAGAAAATATCGTAGAAGAGAGGAAAAATGGAGATTTTACTGATATTAGCAACTTTGCTTCAAGGATAGATAGTTTTAAGGTAAATAAAAGAGCATTAGATGGACTTATAAAATCAGGCGCCATGGATTGTTTAAAACTAACGAGAAAAAATTTATTTTTAAATATTGATAACATTACAGAATCTACGCGTAATGCAAATAAAATAAAAAGCGATAAAGAAAACTCTTTATTTGCTGATTTAAGCGATGATGATATGAGTATGGAGGTTGAGGTACATTTAGAGCTAACCAATGGTGAATATACTCAAAAAGATATTTTAAAAAACGAAAAAGAAGTGCTTGGACTTTATCTTTCAGGGCATCCACTTGATGATTATGTGGATGAGATAAATGAGATTGATTATACATTAACTAGCCAATTTGAAGAGCTTAATGATGTAACTGAGACCTTACTTGTGGGAAAAATAGAAGAGATAAATACAAGAATAACCAAAAAAGGCTCTAAAATGGCGATAGTTAATGTGCTTGATCTACATGGAAACTTTGAAATGGTTGTGTTTGATAACAAACTTCCTGAAATAGAGGCTTTATCAGAAGCTGAACTTGAAAGACCATATGCTTTTAGAGTAAGAATTGAAAAAGACGATGCACAGTATAAAATAACTTTAAATGAGTTTTTAAGACTTGATGAGGCAAAAAACTCAGATTTTAAAAAGCGAAGTTTTGCTAAAAAAGGCTTTAAAAAAGAAGAAAAAAGAGTTTATGAAGAATATGTTTATACTATAAATCTGGACGAATTAAACCAAAACATAATTAATGAAATTTACAATCTTGCCTACAAACAAAATAACTTGAAAAACTCTAAAAAACTTATTTTAAGAGTCGAGACTTCAACAAAAGTATATATTTTTGAAACAAATTTCTTTGTTGATGAGAATTTTGGTCAAAATGTAAGTGAGATTTTGGTAGCGTAATTAAACGAAATTTAGCAGAAATATATTTTTTAATAGCTTAGGAATTTTCCTAAGCTATTAAGTGCAATATTAGTAATTTTTGAGCTTTATTTCCTTTTCACTTATAGAATTAAAACTTTTATGTATACTTGCCCTATATTCACTAGTGCTTTCACTATAAAAGTAACCATTTAACACAAATACCTCTGGAGGATAGCCATTATAATTTTCATAGCATCTCTTGCTAGCATTGCCTTTATATGCTACGTAAACTGTACCTGGAATTATATCATAATAATTTACTTCCATTTTAAGACCCTTAAAAGAATATTCTGTAATTCCACAACCCAACCCAAAATATTCTGGATTATTAAATTTGTCTACTTTGCAGTCATCATCAGTACTTAGCCTATCTTTATTGTATTTCATGCTCAAGACAAAAGGTCCTGGTTCATCACCCCAATCAGCTCCCTCTGGATGAAAAAAGTCATCAACCCAATAGACAAAATCCTCCTGTTTTGTAACAGGATTATTTTCCATTGGAAGGCATATTGCAACATCCAAGTAAGCAATTTTCTCCTTTTTAATTATTTTGTCTAAAAAATTAGCAAACTCTAAGGCATCTTTTTTATTGGTTATTGCGCCTTCATATCTTTCAAATTTCTCCTTTTGTAAATTTAATAAATCAGGGAAAAATACAGCTACGATACCAACAGCTGTTATTATAAAGCTTGTGATTGAGCCAATTATAACTTTTTTTTCAAATTTCATTTCTACTCCTAAAATATATCATTAAACATGTTATCAAGTTCTTGCATTTCACTATCGATCTCTTGCATATCTTTTTGAAATTCTTTGTATGATTTATCAAGTTCATCATCAGTTTTACCAAGATAAACATCACTTTCAAAAGTATTATTTAGTATTTCATTAAAATCAGAAATATTATTATAGACATATTCAAGAGTTCCTAATATATCAAGATTTAAGCTGTCTAAATCATCTAAATTTATACCTATATACTGGACATCTAAACTATCTTTGTTTATATTAAGCACGAATTGAAAATCTACAAATATTTCTTTTATTTTGTTTGTGTTGATTTTATTTTTGCTTATATATCTTTGGTTTTTTAAATAATACTTAATAATATCATTTTTATAAGATTTTTCAATTTTACAATTTGCCTCAACGATACTTCTACCATTGTCGCTTGTAAATTCACTCCATTTTACACTATTACAAACTTTCCATTTTTCTATCGCATCACCAACGGTTATACTATCATTTGTTAGTAGCACACCATTTTTTACAATGCTTATGTTGTCGCTACATCCACTAAAAATCAAAATAGCAATAAAAATTATAAGTTTATCAAAAATTTTCATTTCAGTGTTACGCAAAGTAGCTAATTTTTTCAAAATTATCTTTTTTAATGCTTGGCATTATCAAAAACCAGTCAATTATCGCCCAAATTCCAAGTCCGCCTAATGTTACAAGCTTTAAAATTCCAAGCAAGATTTTACCTTGATAAAATCTATCAACTCCAAAACCGCCAAGTAAAATTGACAAAATAAGACCTAATTTAGGATCTTTTAACTGAAGCATAGAAATCGAATCTATTTTATCACTACTTAAATTTTCTAACTTCTTTTTTAAGGCAAGTTGCAAATCAGCAGGAACCTTATCCTTTAACTGTAAGAAAAGTGAATTTTCCACTTATAATCCTTTATTTAAAATATATTTTTATATTATATGAAATAAAGTCTAAATTTTTAATAAATTTAAGACTTATTTTCGCTATTAATTATTTATTGTCTAAAAGATAAATTTATCACTAAAAAAAGGTAAATTTATGAATTACACTCAAAGAGACAAAGCAAGAATTTTAAGAGTTACAACTAGGACACTTCAAAGGTGGCGAACGACAAAGCCTGAATTATATGCTATCATAGAGGCTTCATTTATCCTTAGAGAAGCGATTTCATTAGATGAAGAAACAGATAAAAAAGTAAAAGAGATGATAAAAGAAGCAATTCCTGAAAATAGTTAGATTGGCTAAAAGTTAAATAATGAAAATGATTAAATATATTTTAAATGTAATAATTAAATTTTTAAAATAATTTTTTGAAATTTAGACTAAATCTTTGAAGTCATTTAGCTCAAATAAAAGTAGATTTTTGCTTTTTAAATTTATTAGTTCTTTACTAAACCCACTTTTTGAAAAAAGTGCTACTATGTGTGGTGAAATTCCTAGTTTTTGACATTTTAAGTATATTAAATTTAAGATATTTTTACAAATTTTTCTCTCTTTGTATTTTACTTCGCCAACTATGAAAAAACCGTTAAGCTTAGCAAAAATGTCTATTTCAAATTCCTTTGTCCAAAAGCTGTAAATTTCAGCCTCTTTTAGGTCAAGCCTTTTTTTTAAAAGCTCACAGCTTAATGTTTCAAATCCTAAGCTAGAGTAGTTATCAAAATCGTACTTTATTTTTTCCAAAACTTCATCAAATTTATTTCTTTTAAGTAGAGTTAAATTTGGCTCTACAAATCTAAACCAAAACCTTAAAAAGTTACTTTTAAAATGAATTTTATCATGCATAACGTATCTTCGTAAATGCCTTGGAAGCTTTTCTTTTGGATGTTTTGGAGTAGGTTTTTTCTCTCTAGTTTTTTCTAAAATTATATAATTTTTATTAAGTAAATCATTTACAATTTTTTGAGATTTATAGCGAGGAAAGATCTTATTAAGCCCGTATTTTTTTCTATCGCTTTTTGCAAATTTCATTAAAGCAAGTTTTTCATCACTGCTTAAATCAAAAATAAATTCATCAAATTTGTATAAAATTTCATTTTTTATAGCTTCAAAAATATTGTTATAAATTTTTATATCACTCAAATTTTCAAAAAAGAAGTTATCAAATACAAAATGAAACTTTAAAAGCTCGCTTATATTTAGATTTGGAAATCTTTTTGCTGTGATTTTTAAAGCGTTTATTCTAATCCTCCTTTTTTAGTGCCATTTTACCAAATTTAGATATAATTTACAAAAATTCAAGGAAATAGTTTGAATATAAATAAAGAAGATATTATCTTAAAAGAAGGTATTTTTTATTTTGATTGGACGGCTTCTGGTTTGGCATACAGACCTATAGAAAATGAAATTTTAAGAATTTTAAAAACTTATGCAAATACTCACTCAGAAGCTAGTGAGCATGCAAGAATTACAAGTGAGTATTATGAAAAAGCAAAAATTGGTTTAAAAAATTTATTAGAACTTGATGATAAATTTTATCTTTTTTCATGTGGTTTTGGAGCAACTGCAACGATTAAAAAATTTCAAGAACTTATGGGAATTTACATTCCTCCAATGAGTAGGGAATTTTTAAAACTTGATATTAAAAATTTAGAGAATTTGCCTTTAGTTTTAGTCTCTCCATACGAGCATCACTCAAATGAGATAAGCTATAGAGCAGGGCTTTGTGAGGTAAAAAGAATTCCGTTAGATGAAAAAGGCGAAATTGATTTTAACGCTTTGAATCAAATTTTATCAGAAAATAAAGGTAGAAAAATAATTGCTTCTTTTAGTGTAGCTTCGAATATCACAGGCGTTTTGACTAATTATAAAAAGCTTTATTTAATTATAAAAGCATTTGGTGGGATAGTGGCACTAGATGGAGCAAGTGTGGCATCTCACATGCAAATTGATCCTGGTTTTTATGATGCATTATTTATATCGCCACATAAGCTTTTAGGCGGAGTTGGATCAAGTGGAATTTTAATTATGAAAAAAGAGCTTTGTGTAAGCGATGAGCCGACTTTTGCAGCTGGTGGAACAGTGAGATATGTTGATAGAAAAACTCAAATTTATAAAATAGATAAGGAAAAGCTTGAGGATGCAGGAACACCTGGAATTACAGAGCTAATTAGGAGTTATTTAGCTTTTAAGCTTAGAAATGATATTGGACTTGAAAATATAGAAAAAAAAGAGCTTGAATTAAAAGAGTATTTTTTAGAAAAAATTTTAAAACTTGAAGATGTGATATTATATGCCAAAGATGTTAAAAATAAACTTCCAATATTTTCATTTAACATAAAGGGTTTTGATCCATATACTTTTTCAACTCTTCTTAGTCAAAAATATAATGTAGAAACTAGAGCAGGGTGTGCATGTGCAGGACCTTATGGGCATGATTTAATGAATATGGATGATGGTAGAAATTTTTTAGAAGAAGGCAAACCTGGATTTGTAAGAGTTAGCATTAATTATACACATGAAAAAGATGATATTGATTATCTAATAAGTGCAATAAAAGCAGTTATTAAGCTAAGAGAAAAAGTTAAAATGACAGGCGGAAAACATCTTTGCTAGTTTTGATTTAGTTTTATCAAATTTGGTTTTAGATTTTATATATATTCAAGATATGGACAGGGAAAATTTGTGATAGAGTTTTTGCTTTTAGGGTGCGTTGTTGGTGTATGCGCTGGAATGTTTGGCATCGGTGGTGGGGGCATAATGGTTCCCATCTTTACTATGATTTTTTTAAAAGAAGGCATAAATGATGCAATGCATTTGGCTCTTGGTAGTAGTATGTGTGCCATAATAATAACCTCATTATCTAGTTTTTTAGCCCACAATAAAAATAATGCTGTTAGGTGGGATTTGCTTAAATTAATTGTTCCTGGAATCATAATAGGAACCATGCTAAGTGCATTTATAGCCTCTTTTATACCAGCTTTTTATCTTGCTATGGTTTTTAGTTTATATATGTTTATTTCAGCTTTAAGAATGTTTTTTTCAAAAAGTGTAAGCAAAACAAGGAAAATTTATAAAAAGTATATTCAATTTATTGCAGGACTTATTATAGGGTCAGTTTCGGCAATAGTATCGATTGGTGGAGGGAGTTTAAGCGTTCCATATATCGCTTCTCAAGGAGTTGATATTAAAAAAGCTATTGGAACATCTGCTGCTATAGGTTTTCCATTAGCTATTGCTGGAACTTTTGGCTATGTCGTAAGTGGCTGGCAAAATACAAATTTAAGTGAGTTTATAATAGGGTATGTAAATTTAAAAGCTGTATTTTTTACCACAATTACCAGCTTTTTATTCGCACCACTTGGAGTTAAAATAGTTCATAATATCAAATCACAAAATGTAAAAAAAATCTTTGGAATATTTTTGTTTATTTTAAGTATGAAAATGCTTTTTGAGTTTATCTAGGTTATAAAACTATAGCTTTAAAGTACAAAAAATAAAAATACAATTCCAATAATAATTCTATAAACCCCAAAAGGAATATAATCAAATTTGCTTACAAATTTTAAAAATAAATTTATTGCCAAAAGTGCAACAACAAATGCTACAAAACCACCTATTAAAAATAGCCCAATTTGGGATAAATTTTCTTTAAAAATATTTAAATTTTTATAAGTATCATAAAAAGTTGCTGCAAACATTGTTGGAATTGCAAGTAAAAAGCTAAAACTTGCTGCTGTTTTTCTGCTAAGTCCGCTTAAAAGTCCAATTATGATAGTTGCGCCACTTCTAGAAGTTCCAGGAATCATTGCAAAACATTGTGAAAGACCTATTATAAATGCTTGCTTGTAAGTTATATCTTCAAGTTTTTGAATTTCATTTTTAGGAGGATTTTTTTTACGAAAAAGTTCAACTATAATAAAAATAATACCCCAAATTATAAGCATATAGGCAGTAATTTTTGGACTAAAAAGTCCTTTTATTGATGAGTATAGTAAAAAACCTATCAATGCTGTTGGAATAAAGCCAATTATAAGTTTTATCCATAAATTTATATCTTGTTTAAGTCTTTTAAAAAACATAAAAACAACTGCTAAAATTGAGCCAAGCTGAATTACAACTTCAAAGCATTTTAAAGTATCTGTTTGCTCTAAATTTAACAGATGCGAAGTTAGTATTAAATGCCCTGTTGAGCTAACTGGTAAAAATTCGGTTAGTCCCTCAACTATACCTAAAATTATGGTATCAAATATTGTCATTTTTTTCCTTATTTTTATTTATTATCAATTTTAAATTTGCTAAGTTTTTTGTGATTGAGTTTGGTTTGTAAGCCGCACTTACAATAGCTAAATAATCAGCTTTTTTATATAAAATTTTGTCTAAATTTGAAGTGTTTATGCCACCTATCAAACAAGTTTTAATTCTTAATTTTGAAAAATCAATATTGTCTATATTGCAAATTTGAGCTTCTTTTTTTGTGTTTGATTTAAAAACAGCTCCAAAAGCTGCATATGAAGCACCATTTTCTTGAGCTTTTAAAGCTAAATTAACATCTCCATAACAACTTATTCCATAAATTTTGTTTTTTCCCAAAAACTCTTTTGCAATATTTAAACTTGTATCATCCATTCCCAAATGAACACCATGAGCTTTTACTTTTTTGGCTAAATTTAAATCATCATTTATTATTAAAAATGCATTAAAGTCCTCACATAAAGAAACTAAATTTCGAACAATTTTTTCATCTTTATTTTCTTTTTTACTTCTGTATTGTATAAGTTTAATTCCTGATTCAAGCATTTCTAAAACTTGGGTAAAAATAGTGCTATCCGGGGTATAAAAGTCATCGGTTAATGTATAAATTTGGTTTTTCATGCGTAATTAAGCCCCAGGATTTTGGGGCTTTTTTTATTTAAGATCGTATTTTACTAAAATTTTATCGTAAGTTCCATCTTCTTTTAGCTCATCAACAGCATCATTAAATTTAGCTATAAGATCACCATGTTTACCTTTGTTAAAAGCAAATGAAAAACCATCACTTCCATCAGGCTCTGTGTGAAATGGTGCTAAGTCAGGATTTTCTTTTAAGTATCCATAGGCTACTGATGAGTCAAATACTGCAACATCTACTTTGCCATTTTTTAAAGCCATTATCACATTAAATGGATCTTTCATAGTTGATACTTTAATGTCTTTTAATTCTCTCATAGCTATTTCTTGAACTGTGCCAAGTTGAGTTGAAACAATCTTGCCTTTAATATCTTCTTTTGATTTTATAGAATCATTATCAGCCTTTTTTAAAAAAACATTTTCTGTTGAGTAATAAGGATTTGTAAAATCAGCTGCTTTTCTTCTTTGCTCAGTTGCGCTCATTCCAGCTGCTACCATATCTATCTTGCCACTTTTTAAAGCTGGTATTAATCCATCAAAACCCATATTTACTATTTCATATTCAAAACCTACTTTTTTACTAATTGCATCTAGTAAATCCATATCAAAACCAACAATTTGTGAGTTTTTATCAACAAATTCAAATGGAGGAAAACTCGCATTTGTTCCAACTTTTAAACTCTTGGCATTTGCCAAATTCAAACATGCTAACACGACTAATAAAATTTTTAAAAATTTTTTCATATCTATCCTTTTATTAAAAATTTATTTTAAATGATATTTTGTAAGTAAATTATCATAAGTTCCATCAGATTTTAATTCCTCTAAAGTTTCATTTATCTTTGTCATTAAAGTTTCATTTTTACCTTTTGTGAAAGCTATACCAAAACCTTCAGTTCCATCACCTTCTTCAAAAAATTTAACTAAATCTTTATTTTTGCTAAGGTAGTCGTTTGCAACAATCAAATCTAAAATTACAACATCTACTTTATTTTGTTTTAAATTTATTATCCCAACATCAGGTGTTTTAAAGGTTTCTACTTTAGCACCTTGTATTGATGAGGCAATTTTTTCAAACACAGTTTCTTTTTGTGCAGACACTATTTTTCCACTTAGGCTTTCTTTATCTTTTATTTTACCATTACTTGCCTTTTTTAAATAGACAGTTTTTGTTTGAAAATATGGTACTGAAAAATCCACAAGTCCTTTTCTTTCATCGGTGATACTAATAGATGATAAGCCCATATCTATACTTTCATCTTGAAGTGATGGTATAATTTTATCAAAGTTCATATCTTTTATTTTATATTCAAAACCAATCTTTTTAGCAATTTCATCTATTAAATCAATTTCAAAACCAATTGGCTCAAAACTCATTCCAATGTATGAAAAAGGTTTATAATTTGCGTTTGTTCCTATTATTAGTACTTTTTTATTTTTTTGTTCATGTCCTTTTGGTTGTTGTACTGTTGCTTGTGGCTGTACTTGTTCTTGTGTTGATAAAGTCTTAGCATCTTTTACAACCTCAGGAGTTTCGGCATTAAGAAAGCTTGCTAAAAAAAACATCACGAAAAAACTCATTATTTTCTTCATTTTTTGCTCCAAATATAAATTTTTAAAACTATTTTACCATAAATTCTTATTTCTTTTCTTTTTTTGATTGCTAAATTTAATTTTTATAAAATAATATTGTATTATAAAAATTAAATGAGTTGCAATTTAATATAAATTTTAATGATTTAAAACTTTATTTAAAAAGTCTTCAAGTCTTTTATTTTCTGGATTTGTAAAAAACTCACTTGGTTTTTTATCAACTGCAATCTTTCCTTTATCTATAAAAAACACTCTGCTTGCGACATTCTTTGCAAAACCCATTTCGTGTGTTACAACAAGCATTGTAATGCCTTGTTTTGCTACATCTTTCATGATGGCCAAAACCTCACCAACCATCTCCGGATCAAGTGCAGAAGTTGGTTCATCAAATAAAATAATATCTGGGTTTATTGCTAGACTTCTTGCTATTGCAACGCGTTGTTTTTGACCACCGCTTAGCTTGTGTGGATATGCATTTGCTTTGTCTTTAAGTCCAACTTTTTCTAGTAAATTTAGCCCAATTTCTTCTGCTTTTTTTTCGCTATAAATTCCTGCATTAATTGGAGCTAGAGTTAAGTTTTCAAGAACGGTTTTATTGGAAAAAAGATTAAAATGTTGAAAAACCATACTTACTTTTTGGCGAATTTTATTAATGTCTGCATTTTTATCTAAAATATTTTGATCTTTTATGTAAATTTCGCCACTAGTTGGTTCTTCAAGGCGGTTAATACATCTTAAAAATGTGCTTTTACCACCACCACTTGGTCCAATTATAGCGACAACTTCACCTTTTTTTATCTCAGTAGAAATACCATCTAAAACCTTTAATTTTCCATAATTTTTATATAAATTTTTAATTTTTATCAAATTTTCAGTCATTTTTATTAAGCCTTGTTTCAAGTATTTTTGCTAAAAGAGTAAAAAATTTCACACTTGCATAGTAAATAACTGCTGCAAAAAGTATAGGTTGAGCTGTAAAAAGTGTAGCTTGAAGACTTTGTGAAAACATTGTTAAGTCAAATATGCCTATCATTCCAACAACCGAAGTTTCTTTAAAAAGTGATATAAACTCATTTGCAAGAGCTGGTAAAATATTTTTTATAGCTTGTGGAAAAACTACTTTTCTCATCGAAACTCCATAGCTAAGCCCCATAGCTCTTGCTGCTTCCATTTGTCCCTTATCTACGCTATTTATACCAGATCTTACTATTTCAGCAACATAAGCCGAACTGTTTAATCCAAGAGCAATTATTGCTGCATAAAGACTATTTGACCAAGCTGCAAAAACAATAAAAGCAAAAACCATAAGTTGTATTAGTATCGGTGTTCCACGTATTAAATCAATATATTCATCAATAATAAAATTTAAAACTTTTATATTTAAAAATTTTAAAAATGCCAAAATAAAACCTAAAACTATACCTATAAAAATACCACCAACAGTAAGTTTAATCGTTATTAAATAGCTTGTTATATAAGATAGTTTTTGTGCTTGGCTTAAATCTTTTGGATATGTGTAATAAACTGCTACTATGATAACTATTATAAAAAATAAAAATTTTAAGATATTTTCTTTTTTCAATCAATTGCCTTTAAAAAATTTAAACTAAAAGAATACTGAAATTTTGATATTTTTTAGCTTAAATTTAAGAAATTTATTTTTAAATTTATAAATGCCACATAGCTTTTGCAAAAAATACGATTATTATGCATAAAACCAAAGCAATGAGATGTGAAAATTTGCCAAATGGATCTGGTTTTTTCAATATAGCTACAAAATATACCGAAATAAAGGTTATAACGCACATAAAAATAATCGTAAGAATTTTAAGGCTTAGAAAAATTTGTAAATTTGAGTTAAAAAATCCTTTTGAAATACCGATATAATGACTTCCAAGCCAAATTCCACTTATCAAAAGCACTAAAAATATCACGCCAAAAACAACTCCGCTTCCTTTTGTATAAGCTTTCTTAACGCTTTTATAAGTTTTTTCATCAATGCTTTTTTTAGAAAAAGGATAAATGATGGCATCAAAAAAAACATACCCTATAAAAAATATTGCACAAAGTAAATGCATAAATAAAGCAAAAAAATACATTTTAATTCCCAAAAATTTATTTTACAAATTTTAGCTAATTTAAAACTAGATTATAATGATTTAAATCAATTAAAAAACTAAAAGATATATTTAATTTAATTTTAGATAAAATCAAAGAATTATTTTTTGTAGCGATCGGAGAGTTATGGATTTTAGTACATATTTAGCTATTGGGCTTTATTTTGTGATTTTGCTTTTTATAGGGAAAATTTCTTATAATAAAAATGCTGGATTAAACGAATATTTATTAGATAATAGAAGCCTTGGTCCTTTTGTTACAGCTTTAAGTGCTGGGGCAAGTGATATGAGTGGATGGATGCTTTTAGGACTTCCTGGAGCGATTTTTTTAAGTGGACTTTGCAATATTTGGATAGCTATTGGACTTACAATTGGGGCTTGGTGCAATTATAAATTCTTAGCAAAAAGACTTAGGGTTTATACAGAAGTAGCCGATGATAGTGTAACAATACCTGATTTTTTAGAAAATAGATTTAAAGATAAAACAAAAGTTTTAAGAATTGTCTCAGGACTTGTTATTTTAGTTTTTTATACACTTTATGTAAGCAGTGGGGTAATTGCAGGCGGAAAAACATTTGCTAGTTTTTTTGGACTCCCTTTTGCACTTGGAGCAATTTTAACAACTTTAATTGTTGTATTTTATACATTTTTTGGTGGTTTTAGAGCTGTTTGTTTAACAGATGCTTTTCAAGGTGCGCTTATGTTTTTGGTGCTTATCATAATTCCTCTTGGAGCCTATTTTGCACTTGATTTAAATAATACAAGTTTTTTTAAAGAGGTTTTAAAATATGAAAATATAGCTTCTAGCCAACATTTAAATCCATTTTCAAATCAGACATTTTTAGGTATTCTAGGACTTCTTGCTTGGGGGCTTGGATATTTTGGACAACCTCATATAATAGTTAGATTTATGGCCATAAGAAGTTCAAAAGAGCTTGATCAAGCTAGAAATATAGGAATTTCATGGATGGCTTTGGGGCTTTTGGGTGCTGTTTGCAGCGGGCTTATTGGTTTTGTTTATTTTAATCAGCAAGGAATTAACCTAAAAGATGCTGAAACTGTATTTTTAGAACTTGGCAAGACACTATTTCATCCATTTTTTGTAGGAATTATTATAACTGCTGTTTTGGCTGCTATAATGAGTACTATGTCAAGTCAACTTTTAGTTACAGCAAGCTCAGTTACAAAGGATTTTATTTTTGCTTTTTATAAAAAAGATGTAAGCGCAAAAACTCAAACACTAATAAGCAGAATTTCAGTTATATTTATAGCTGTAATTTCAACATTTTTAGCTTTCGTTTATAAAAATACTGTTTTAGGCGTTGTAGGAAATGCTTGGGCTGGATTTGGCGCTAGTTTTGGTGCAGTGCTTTTGTTTAGCTTATATTCAAAAAAAATGACCGCACTCTCAGCACTTCTTGGAATGGTAAGTGGTGGTGGAATAGTTATTTTATGGATAGTTTTTAATCTATCAAGTGTGGTTTATGAAATACTTCCTGGCTTTTTTGTTTCAAGTCTTGTAATAATTTTAGTAAATAAATATAGTGAAGTTTTAGGAAAAATGACGGATGAGCCAAAGCAAAGTGCTATTTTTGCAGAGTTTGAAAAAATGAAAAAAAGAAGTGATGATGGTAAATAACCTAGTAAAATGTCCAAAATGTGGCAGTGAGTTTCCAATAAATGAAAGCATAAAAGAAGAGTTAAGAAAAGAGTATAACTTAAAATTTATAGCAATTAAAAATGAGCTAGAAAAAGAGAAATTAAATTTAAAACAAAAAGAAGCAAAATTTAATGAGAATTTACAAAATGCTCTTAATTTAGAACTCCAAAAGGAAAAAATAAATTTAAAAAATGCTTTAAAAAATGAACTTGAAAAAGAAAATTTGCAAAAATTCGAATCATTAAATAAAGAGCTTTTAGAAAAATCAGCCAAAATTTCAGAGCTTAATAAACAAACTGCCGAGATTGAAGTACTAAAGCGCAAAAATTTAGAGCTTGAATCAGAATATAAAGCTAAAATGCAAGCAGTTTTAAATGAAAAAAATAAAAGATGAAAAACTATAAAAATCAACTAAATAATTGCAAAAACAATCAGCAATTGCACGATGTGATGGATGACATTTTATCAACAGATGATAAGATGTCTTATGATGAAAGAAAAGAGTTATTAGATTACTATTTAAAACTTGGAAAAATAGATAGAAATAAGCTATCAAAAATGGTAATAGTAGAACTTGACCTTTTTATTGATGCTTTATCAAAAGCTAACGATTATGACTTGCGAATCGCTTGTGCTGCTGGACTAGAACACATTATTGAATGTGATATTGAGGATTCAGATGACAACGATGAGCGTGATTGTCTATATGATTTAAAGCTTTTAATGTTAGGAAAAAGATGATAATTTTTGATAAAGTTGAACCTGGTTTTTTGGTGGATCAGATGATGTAGAAAAAGTTGAAATTTTTTATAATAATAAAACATATATTGGAAAATTTAACGCTAGATTTGATGAAAATAAGAAAAAAGCTTGCTGACTTCTTATAAAAACTCTATATATTCAGAATATGTCTGTTCTAAAATTATAAAAGAGTTAGGACTAAAAGTTCAAAATGTGTTAATAGGTCTTTCTATTAGTGCAGATGGAAAACAAAGAGAAATTGCTATAGAAAAAGCAAGAGATAGCGCTATTGATATGTTTGGTGAGATAAAAGGCATTGCCGGTGAAAGTGTGGCAAGTGTTGAGAGCTTGGAAATTGAAAATATCTTAGAATTAAAAGATGAATGAGTTTTTCAAAAAATAGCTTTAATTTTTTGTTTTGTAAATTTATCAAATACAGCGAATTATTTTTTTTGGTGAAAAAAAATTAGTCCATATTTAAAAATATATGAATTTATGAAATTAATAAATAATAAAAAGAGTTCAGATTTATTGCAGGTTTTTATACTTAGTTATTTTAAATAAAATTATAAATTTGCCACCATATGGTGGCAAATTTTTATTTAATCTCTATTTTCTTAGCGACTTTTGGTGCTACTTTAGGGATTAAAATTTCAAGTACTCCATTTTCAAAAGATGCTTGTATATTTTCGTTATCAACACTATCAGGAAGTGAAAAACTTCTACTAAACTTGCCAAAAACACTTTCTACTTTGTAGTAGTCATCTTCTTTAATTTCATTTTTAATTTTTCTCTCTCCGCTTATTGAGATATGGTTTTTATCCAAATCAACACTTACATCTTCTTTTTTGACTCCTGGAAGATCAACTTCTATGTAGTATGCTTTATCATCTTCTCTTGTATTTACAGATGGAGTAAATCCAGAAATACTTTTTTCACTGTTCAATGGAAGATTAAAAAATTTGTCTCCAAGCTCTGAAAAACTGATAAACGGTTCATATCTTTTAACTTTCATAATTTTCTCCTTTAAGTTGAATTATTTATTTAAATTGAGTGTATTATACTAAACTTTATAAAAAATGTCAAGTATTTTTAGCAGTTTAATATAATAAGTGCTAATAAAATTTATAAATATAAATTTATTTTTTGAATTAATGCTTAAAATTAAACTAAAAATTTACTCAAATGTTTATAAATTATTATAATTTAATAATTATTTAGATAAAATCAATCAATCATTATTTTACGAAAGGATAAGAATGTCTATAGAAAATAAAAAAAGAAGAGATTTTATAGGACTTTCTTTTACTGCGGTTGCAGCAGTTGGTGGGCTTGCCGGACTTGTAGCCATGAAAAAAACCTGGGATCCGCTTCCAAGTGTTAAAGCTGCAGGTTTTACAACAGTTGATTTAAGTGCTGTTGTAGAAGGGGAGCTTTATCAAACCCAGTGGAGAAAAAAACCTATTTTTATACTTAAGAAATCATCTGATATGAAACCTGATGATTCTAGGGATGTTGTAGTTGGAGATGCTAGATATACAGTTTGTATCGGGCTTTGTACGCATTTGGGTTGTATTCCAAGCTTTAAAAATAACCAATTTATTTGTGCCTGTCATGGTGGGCTTTTTGATGCCAGTGGAAATGCAACTTTTGGACCACCACCTCGTGGACTTGATATCCCTCCATTTAAGATAGAAGGAACAACTTTAGTTTTAGGCGAAGTTGGGCCTGAGTATGAAAAACTTGTTGGTAAAGCATAAGGAGGATTAGATGGCGAGAATTAGAAAAGCTACTAGTCTTGGTGATTGGTTTGACCAAAGACTAGCTATAAATAAGTTTTGGAAAGTTATGGTTGCTGAGTATTGGATACCTAAAAATATCAGCTTTCTTTGGGCTATGGGAGTTATCCTTTTAGCGCTTTTTGTTCTTTTGATAATAAGCGGTTTAATGCTAATGTGTTATTATAAGCCAGATACTATGCTTGCATTTGATAGTGTTAATAAAACAATTATGCAAGAAGTGGAGTATGGATGGCTTTGGAGGCATATGCACGCAATAGCTGCTTCAGTTACATTCTTAATCATATATATTCATACACTAACAGGAATTTATTACCGCTCTTATAAGCAAGGCAGAGAGATGATTTGGATAAGTGGTATTATACTTATGGTTGTCTTTTCAGCCGAGGCATTTAGTGGATATATGCTTCCTTGGGGGCAGATGAGCTATTGGGCAGCCCAGGTTATAACTCAACTTTTTGGTGGAATTCCATTTATTGGAGATGCTGTTGTTGAGTGGATGAGAGGAGATTATGCAGTAAGTGACCCAACTTTAACAAGATTTTTTATGCTTCATGTTTGTTTGCTTCCACTTGTTGTTATAGTTGCTTTAGCACTTCACTTTTATGCTTTAAGATTTCCACATGTAAATAACTTAACAGGTGAGGAAATAGATTTTGACTTAGAAGCTGAAAAATACTTGGAAGGAAAAACAAAAGAGAGTAAAGTTATTCCGTTTTGGCCTGGATTTTTAGCAAAAGACTTTTATTATGTTTCTATATTTATGGTATTTTTCTTCTACCTTGTAGGATTTAATTTTGGCTTTGCAATGGATCCTATAAATTTTGACCCAGCAAATAGCTTAAAAACACCACCGCATATATATCCTGAATGGTATTTTTTATGGGAATATGAAATTTTAAGAGGATTCTTCTTTGATGTCGGACCTTTAAAAGCTGCCGATATTGGACTTATTGCGTTTGCTTTTGCTATGGTTTCATTAGCATTTATTCCATGGCTTGATAGAAGTAATGTTGTGGCTCCCGCCCACAAGAATAAAGGATTTTTTGTATGGTTTTGGGTGCTTTTAGTTGATTTAATACTTTTAAGTATTTTTGGTAAATTACCTGCTGATGGCTTTACTTTTGGAATTGCAAATACTTATATAGGTTTTGTCCTATCAATGCTTTATATTATTCTCATCCTAGTTGCATTGCCGCTTGTAACTATCGCAGAAAGAAAAAGGGGTTAAGATGAAAGGGTTAAAACCATTATTAGTAGTTATATTTTTTACACTATTGTTGTATTGGGGGATAGAGCCTTACGCTCATTCAAAACTTAATCCACATGTTGATCCAGCAAATTATGATTTTGCGGTTGAAGATATAACTTTAGCAAAAACTAATGTTAAAAAAGCAGAAGAAAATGTTAAAAAAGCAGAAAAATCAGGTCTTGAAGATATGATAAAAAATGCAAAACTTGACCTTGATAATGCTAATTCAAATTTAGACAAATATAGTGCTTTTTGGGATGAGATAAATCAAATAGATTTAACAAAAGGTGATGCCGCGACTGGTGCAGAAACATTTTTAATGGCTGGATGTACAGCATGTCACGGTGTTGAGTCAGCCGGTATGCCAGCTCCACTAGGTGCAATGGATGCAAGTCAAGCTTATGGAGTAAATCCACCTGATTTAAGTATGGCTGGTAAGATTTTTGATGATAAATTTTTAGCAGCACTTATTAAAGATCCAGTTATGGCTCAAAAGCTAGATCATAAATTTGGTGATGAAGTCCCTTATCCAATGCCTGGATTTTTCGGCGTAGGTGGTGACATTAATCAAGAATTAGCTGATATTGTTGCATACTTAAAATCAATCGTTCCAAGCGATGATGGCATAGTAGAACTTTATGCAAATAAAATGGTTGCAAAAGGGGAATTAAATGAAAATGACAAGACTAAATTTATAGATGGTTTAAATAAAAATGATAAAGAAAATATCATAAATAAAGTAATCTATGCAGATGCTTGTCAAAGATGTCATGATATGAAATATGATGATGTTTATGCCGATGGAGATAAATTAAGTATTGCAGCATACCTTGGCTCAACTCCACCTGATCTTTCTATGTATATAAGATCAAGAAGTAAAGAATTTTTACATAACTTTTTGAATGATACTCAAAAAATGCTTCCAGGAACTGCTATGCCAAGAGTTGGTTTAAATCAAGAAAGTGAAGCTAAAGTTATAGAATATATGGAAAATATTGGAGATAGTAAAAAAGCTGAAAGAGAAAGCTTATCTATTTACATAATGATATATTTTGTGATACTTGCTGTATTTGCTGGACTTTGGAAGAGAAAAGTTTGGTCAAATCTCCATTAAATTAAAATTTACCGCTTAAAATAGCGGTAAATTTTTTCTACTCAAAATTTAAATTTATAATAAAAAGTCTCTTGTTCTAAATTATTTTCTACTTGTAATTTAAGAAAATCACAAGTAAAAAATTTATAATAAAAAATTTATTTTATATATCTTTGTGAGAGTTATTTTTTCTACTTTGCATTTTTATATAAATATGGAGTAGGTCAATTGCTGCTGGAGTTATACCGCTAATTTCACTTGCTGCAAATAAAGTTGGTGGATTAAATTTATTTAGCTTTTCAACTACTTCATTGCTAAGGCCTGAAATTTTTTTAAAATCTAAATCGCTAGGAATTTTAACATTTAACATCTCTTTCATTTTTTTAACTTCATCAAGTTGCATTTGAATGTAGAAATAATATTTACATTCTATTAAAATTTCCTCGCAACTTCTATCATCTAAATTTGCAAAGAAACTGTTAATTTGTTTTAATTTTTCTTTGTTAAAGCTTTTTCTAGCGACTATTTTTTGCCAAGTAACGATATTCGTTATTTTTTCTTCTCCAAGTTTTTCTAAAAAATTATTATTTTCATTTGATGGATTAAGTGAAGTATTGGTTAAAAAGTCCATTCCTTTTTTGACATTCTCTTTTACTTTTTGTGAAAAATTATAAATTTCATCATCTAAAAGCCCGATATTGTGTCCATATTTGCATAGTCTTAAAAATGCATTATCTTCTCTTAATAAAAGTCTATATTCAGCTCTACTTGTAAACATTCTATATGGTTCTTTTGTTCCTTTTGTAACAAGATCATCTATCATAACACCGATATAGGCTTCATCTCTTCTTAATATCAAAGGGTTTTTTTCATCAGCTTCAAGTGAGGCATTTATACCAGCCATAAGCCCTTGAGCTGCAGCTTCTTCGTATCCAGTTGTGCCATTTATCTGTCCAGCTAGAAAAAGTCCTTTTATCTTTTTTGTCTCAAGTGAGTGCTTTAATTCAGTAGGTTCAACAAAATCATACTCAATTGCATATCCGTGTCTTACAATTTTAGCATTTTCAAAACCTTTTATTGTTTTAAGCATTGCTTTTTGTACCTCAAATGGAAGTGAGGATGAAAGCCCGTTTATATAATATTCAGTTGCATCTTTTGTTTGAGGCTCAATGAAAAGGTGATGTCTATCACGGTCGCTAAATCTATTCACTTTATCTTCTATGCTAGGGCAGTATCTTGGTCCCACACCTGCTATTTGTCCTGTAAAAATTGGAGCTTTATCAAAATTTGCTCTTATTATTTCATGTGTTTTTTCATTTGTATAAGTTATATAGCAAGGAAGCTGTTTAGGATTGAAATTTTTTGTTCTTAGACTAAAAGGTTTTGGATTTTCATCTCCGCCTTGAATTTCTAAATCTTTAAAATCGATACTAGTTCCAAGAACTCTCGAACAAGTTCCAGTTTTTAATCTCCCCATGTTTAAGCCAAGACTTTTCAATGACTTTGATAAAGATTTTGAACTTAGCTCTCCAACTCTTCCTGCTTCAAGTTTATTTGTGCCAACATGAATTAGTCCGTTTAAAAAAGTTCCTGTTGTAATTATTAATTTTTTAGTATAGTAAATACTATCAAGATGAGTTTTTACGCCCTGTATTTCTCCATCTTTCGTTAAAATTTCAGTTGCAATTTCTTGGGTTACATCTAAATTTTTTGTGTTTAAAAGTGTATTTCTTTGATAAATTCTATATTTATCCATGTCAATTTGAGCTCTACTTCCTCTAACTGCTGGACCTTTGCTTTCGTTTAATACACGAAATTGAATACCACACTCATCAGTTGCTACACCCATCCAGCCGCCAAGAGCATCTATTTCTTTTACTAGGTGTCCTTTTGCTAAGCCTCCAATTGCAGGATTGCAGCTTGCTGCTCCGATTTGTTCTGCTAAAATCGTTATAAGAAGAGTTTTTTTACCCATTTTTGCAGCAGCCAAACATGCTTCAATTCCAGCGTGTCCACCACCTACGACTATTACATCATAATTCATTTTCTATATTCCTTTAAAATTAAAGCTTAGATTTTATCAAAATTTATGTTAATTTTATATAATGTGACTTCAATTTCAAACTAAAATATATAAAAGGAAAAATTTTGAGTTTTATTTCAGATTTGGCAAATTCAGTCATAAAAACAGAAGATATTACAAAAGAAGATGCTTTAAAGTTAGCCTGTAGCAGTGATTTAGAAGAGCTTTTAAAGAATGCCGATAACATAAGAAAACATTTTTGTAAAAACAATTTTAACCTTTGCTCAATCATAAACGCAAAATCAGGAAAATGTAGTGAAAACTGTAAATATTGTGCTCAATCAGCTCATTTCAAAACAAATTCACCAAATTACTCACTTTTAAACAATGATATAATTTTTAAAGAAGCTCTTAAATTTGAAGAAAAAGGTGTTCATAGATTTTCTTTAGTTATGAGCGGAAAAGGTGTAAAAGATAATTCAGACGAGCTTAATAGGCTTGAGGAAATTTATAAATACTTAACTAAAAATTCCAAAATCCATCTTTGTGGTTCTTTTGGTATAGTTAGTCTTGAAACTCTTAAAAAATTGAAAAATGCAGGGCTTAAAACATATCATCACAATCTTGAAACTTCAAGACGATTTTTCCCAAAAATTTGTTCAACTCACACTTATGATGATAGAATAAATACCATTAAAAACGCGAAATTAGCTGGACTTGATGTTTGTAGTGGAGCGATTTTTGGAATGGGAGAAAATTTGGAAGATAGAATTAATTTAGCATTTGATTTAAAAAAACTTAATGTTTCAAGTGTGCCTTTAAATATTTTAACACCAATAAAAGGAACTCCACTTGAGAATTTACCTCCATTACCAAAAGATGAAATTTTAAAAAGTATTGCAATTTTTAGATTTATTTTGCCAAAGGCTTATTTGAGGTATGCAGGTGGAAGAAATAATCTTGGTGAATTTGTAGAAACTGGGTTAAATGGCGGTATAAACTCAGCTTTAACGGGAGATTTTTTAACAACCAAAGGCGATGGCGTTGAAAATGATAAAAAGATGATTTTAAAAAATGGATTTGAAATTTAAAATACAAATTTGGAGAGAATATGTTTAATGGACTTATAAGAGAATTTGGTGAAGTTGTAAAATTTGATGGAAAAACTTTAAGTCTAAAATCTAGTTTAAAGCCAAATATAGGTGATAGCATTGCTGTAAATGGAGCTTGCTTAAGCGTCGTAAAAGTTTTTTATAATGGTTTTAATGTTGAGCTTAGTGATGAGAGTAAAAGTGTTTTGGCGGTTCAGAATTTAAAAGGCAAAGTTCATTTAGAGCCTGCTTTAAAGGTTGGTGATAGAGTTGATGGACATTTTGTACAAGGGCATATTGACGGACTTGGAGAAATTTATAAAATAACTACCTTAAAAAGTGGATTTGATTTTTTTATAAAACTTCCTTTAAATTTGATGCCTTTAATGGCAAACAAAGGAAGTGTTGCAATCGATGGTGTTAGTTTAACAATAAATGAAGTCTTAAAAGATGGCATAAGGCTTACTATCATCCCACTGACTATGAAAGATACACTTTTTGGTGAATATAAAGTAGGCAGAGTCGTAAATGTAGAAAGTGATCTTTTGGCAAGATATACAAAACGAATTTTGGGTTATAAGGATAAAAAAAAGGAACTTTCATGGGAAGAGATAGATCATATCTCAAGCCTTTATTAAATAATGATTTTGTAAATTTAGGCTTTACAAACATATTTGGAGGTGTTTCCAAAAAACCATTTGAAAGCTTAAATTTAGCTTCTCATGTCGGAGACATAGCAGAAAATGTTAGAAAGAATAAAGAGATACTACAAAATAATTTAGGTGTTGAAAAAATTATTTTTATGGAGCAAATTCACAGCGATAAAATAGAAATTCTAAAAATACATAACCAAATTTTGCAACCATGTGATGCCGTGATTACAAATTTAAAAAATATTGCACTTTGTGTTATGGTGGCTGATTGTATGCCAGTTATTTTATATTCAAAAAAATGCGTAGCTGCTGTTCATGCAGGAAGAAGTGGAGTTTTAAAACATATTATTTCAAAAACCATAAATTTAATGAAAGATGAGTTTAAAATAGATGAAATTTCACTTATTATAGGACCTTTTATACAAAAAAATTGTTATGAAATAGGTGATTTAGATTTAAAAGAATTTAATAAATTTGTAGTTTTAAATGATAAAAATAAAAGATGTTTTGATTTGAAAAGTGCAGTTTTAGATGAGATTAAGAATTTAAATTTGCACAATGTGAAAATTTCAAAAATTTGCACGCATTGTAATAAAAACTACTTTTCATACAGAAGAGATAAAATAACTGGAAGATTTGCAGGTTGGGTGTATTTAAAGTAAAATTAAGATATTTTTGATAAAATTAAGCCTTTATTTCACACACGCAAATCCTTATTTAGTTGCAAATTTGCTAAGGTGCGTGGAGGAAAAAAACTAAATATTTTTAAGGAGAAACTCATGATTACAATGAGAGATTTACTAGAATGTGGTGTACATTTCGGTCACCAAACAAGAAGATGGAACCCAAAGATGAAAAAATTTATCTTTGGAGAGAGAAAAGGCATTTATATTATAGATTTACAAAAAACTATAAGATATTTTAGACATACTTACAATATTGTAAGAGATGCTGCAGCTGAGGGAAAAACCATTTTATTTGTGGGCACTAAAAAACAAGCTGGCCAAACCCTAAAAGAATATGCTGAAAAATGTGGAATGCCATATGTAAATCATCGCTGGTTAGGTGGTATGCTAACGAATTTTGGAACTATTAGAAAATCAATTAGAAAGCTTGAAGTAATTGAGCAAATGGAAGAAGATGGTTCTGTTGACTTATTGACAAAAAAAGAAGCTCTAATGCTTAAAAGACAAAAAGATAAATTAATTGCTTATCTTGGCGGTATTAGAAATATGGAAAAACTTCCTGATATGATGTTTATAATTGATGTTGCAAAAGAAAAAATCGCCGTTCAAGAGGCTAATAGATTAGGTATTCCTATTGTTGCTCCGCTTGATACAAACTGTGATCCAGATCTTGTAACTTATCCAATTCCTGGAAACGATGATGCGATTAGATCAGTTCAATTATTTTGCAGTGAAATGGCAGAAGCAATCAATGAGGGCAAAGCTTTAAGAGATGAAGATGGTGAAGAAAAAGTTCCTGCAACACAAGAAGAAAAAGATGAAGTTTTAGATGAGGCTATGAATTTGGATGAAATTGATGTAGATGAAATGGAGGATAAAGAATAATGGCAATAACTGCAGCTATGGTAAAAGAGCTTCGTGAAACAACTGGAGCTGGTATGATGGACTGCAAAAAAGTCCTTGTTGAAACTAATGGCGACATGGAAAAAGCTGTTGCTATTTTAAGAGAAAAAGGTCTTGCAAAAGCAGCAAAAAAAGCTGATAGATTGGCTAGTGAGGGTCTTGCAGGTCTTATTATAAATGATAGTTTCACAAAAGCAAGTTTAATTGAAGTAAATTCAGAAACAGACTTTGTTGCTAAAAATGATAAATTTATTGCTTTAGTGGATGATACTTTAAAATTAATTCAAAATGATAATATCAAGGATTTAGACGAGCTAAATAAAGCAACTATAAATGGTGAAAATTTTGAAGAATATCTAAAATCACAGATTGCAACAATAGGTGAAAATTTAGTAGTTAGAAGATTTGCTACTATAAGCGGTGAAGCTATAAATGGTTATGTTCATTCAAATGGTAAAATAGCTGTGGCAATTGCTGCAAAATGTGGCAATGCTGATAAAGAAAAAGTAGTTGAGTTTTTGAAAAACTTAGCAATGCACGCTGCAGCAATGAAACCAAAAGTAATAAGCTATAAAGAGCTTGATCCAAAATTTGTTGAAGATGAGCTTATCGCTTTAAAAGGTGAGTTTGAAAAAGAAAATGAAGAGCTTGTAAGGCTTGGAAAAACACTTCATCATATTCCTGAATATGGTAGTAGGCTTCAAATAGATGAAGAAGCTATAAAAAAAGCAGAAAATGAAATAAAAGAAGAGCTTAAAAAAGAAGGAAAACCTGAAAAAATTTGGGATAAAATAATCCCTGGTAAGCTTGATAGATTTTTTGCAGATAACACTGTAATTGATCAAAGATGTACTCTTTTAGGTCAATTTTATGTAATGGATGACAAAAAAACAGTTGAGCAAGTTATAGAAGAAAAAAGTAAAGAGCTTGGTGATAAGATAGAAATTACTTCATATGTAAGAATTGAAGTAGGCGAGGGCTTAGAAAAAAAAGTTGATGACTTTGCAGCAGAAGTAGCAGCACAACTATAGGTTATATATGGAACTTTTAAAGAGTGTAGGATTAAAACATAGTTTTGACTACACTCTTTTTGAAAATTTAAACCTAACTCTTTTAAGTAAGCAGAGTTTAGCTATTTTGGGGGTTAGTGGATGTGGAAAATCTACACTTTTACACATTTTATCTACGCTTTTAGAGCCTGATGAGGGCGAGGTATTTTATAAAAATATCTCACTTTATTCACAGAATATAGATGAGAAATTAAAAATTAGACGACACGATTTTGGTATAATTTTTCAATCCCATTACCTATTTAAGGGTTTTAGTGCTTATGAAAATATTGAACTTTCTACAATTCTTACAAAGCAAAAAATGGATAATGAGCTTTTTAAAAAACTTAAAATTGAAAATATCTTAAATCAAAAAGTTGGAGAATTAAGTGGCGGACAACAGCAACGTGTTAGTATTGCAAGAGTACTTAGTAAAAAACCAAGTATTATTTTTGCTGATGAGCCTACTGGAAATTTAGATAAAGATACTGCAAATGATGTTATGAATACTTTATTCGATTATATAAAAAATACAAATTCAGGTCTTATTTTAGTAACTCACGATGAAAAAATCGCTTTAAATTGCGA
Organism: Campylobacter ureolyticus; assembly: GCF_027277485.1. Classification (GTDB taxonomy): domain Bacteria; phylum Campylobacterota; class Campylobacteria; order Campylobacterales; family Campylobacteraceae; genus Campylobacter_B; species Campylobacter_B ureolyticus_B. The sequence goes on from NZ_JAPXGQ010000003.1 coordinate 57,571, forward strand.
TGAAATTTATAGACTCGAAAATAAATTTTTAAAAAAAATTAATTAAAAAAATAAAAAACTTTATAAAACTAAGCAATTAATAATCAAATTTATCATAAAATATCATAAAATATATTATAGGAAGGAAGTGCCAAATGAAAATTTTACTAAAAAGTGAAAATCCAGCAGTTTTGTCAATAGTTGAAATTTGTTGTGAGAGAGCTGGTTTTGATAGACCTTATGCCAAGGATGATGGTGAGTTTGATTTGGTGATACAAGATTGTGATAAATTAGAAGATATAACTGATAATAAAGAAACTCTTTTTTTAATTCCAAGAAATTTTGAAAATGAGGTAGGAAATGTAAATTTCATTATAAAACCTTTTTTACCCACTGAATTAATTAAATTTTTAAAAGATTTTGAAAGCAAAACAAATTTTAATGAAAAAAAGTCTTCATTAAATACTGAAGAGAGTCTAAATGATAAAATTAATTCACTAGCGAGTGAAGAAAACTTAAACGATAAAACTATGACTTTAAAGAATGAAGATAAAGCAAATGAGCTTAAAGAAATCGGCTCTTTAATAAATGAAATCGACGAGATGGATAGTTTAAAAACAAATGACGAAACTCTAGAAGAAGATTCTTTGGACGAAAATAAATTAGATGATTTACTTAAAAATTTAGATGATGATATGCCTTTAGATGAGCTAGTCAATGAGCTTGATGTGAATATTGATAACGAACTTTCTTACAGTGAAGATAAAAAAGAAGAAGTAAGTGATTTTGAGATTAAACCCATTCCCATAGATAGTGAGTGCCAAGACGAAAATTTAGATGATGTAATAGAGAATCACGATAAAGAAAAAAAATTAGAGCAAGAAGAGTGCGAAGTAGAAAAAACAGAAGACAATAAAGAGCTTGCAACTATTCCATTGGTTATGCACAATGAAGAAGATTTGGAAGATGAAATTTCTAAAGAAGATGAAGAATCAAAAAATATAGAAGAAGTTTTGAAAAATGAAGATTTAAAGACTATTGATGAGCTTTCTTTTTTTGATGAATATGATGAAGTACAGCCACATAATCCCCCACTAACAGCTCTTGATATTGAGGAGCTTGATGATAGGTGTGATGATGATACAAACAACCAAGATTTTAAAGATGAAGAATTAAATAATTATGACATTGATGATGAATTTGAAATCAAATTTGATGAGTGCAGAAACCAAGATGAGAAATCTTGCGAAACAAAAGATGATGTTTGTAAAAATCAAGGATTCGTAGGTTTAAATGACCTATTAAATAAAAAAGAAAATGAAATTTCAAACGAAAGTCTTAAAAAAATTGCCAAGAAAGAGATGGAAAAAGAACTTGAAGAAGCTTTAAAAAATGGCAAATTTAAAGAGATTTTTAAAGATATGCAAATTAAAATAAAAATTTCTTTCAAAGAAGACTAATAAGTGAAAAAAGCGATAATAATATCAGGACCAAGTGGAAGTGGAAAAAGTTCACTTATAAATAGGCTTTTAGAAGATGAAAAAGATATCTATTTCTCTATCTCGAGCACTACAAGAAATATTAGAGAGGGTGAAAAAGATGGAGTGAGTTATCACTTCATAAGTGAAGATGCCTTCAAAAAGGGTATTGAAAATGGTGAGTTTTTAGAATGGGCTCTTGTTCATAAAAATTATTATGGAACATCTTTAGTGCCAGTTCAAAAAGCATTAAGTAGTGGTAAATTTGTTATTTTTGATATAGACGTTCAAGGTTTTAAACTCGCAAAAGAGCGCTTAAAAGATGATATAGTTTCTATTTTTATAACAACTAAAAATAAGGGCGATTTAAAAAATAGACTTATCAAAAGAGGAACTGACTCAAAGGAAGACATAGAGCGAAGAGTTATAAATGCAGCAACTGAGATGGAACATTTAAACGAATATGATTATCTTATAATAAATGATGATTTTAATGAGTCTTATAAGGCTTTAAAATCAATATTTAACGCTATTAGGTATAATACTAAAAATTTAGAGCTTAGTGATATTATTGACAATTGGATATATGAAAATTAATTTTTAAGGAGAATGGTATGGTTAGTATGCAACAATTATTAATTGTTTTAATAATTATAATTTTGCTTTTTGGTGCAAAGAAAATTCCAGAACTTGCAAAAGGCGTTGGACAAGGAATAAAGGTTTTTAAAAAAGAGATGGAGAGTGAAGAAAAAACTGAAAAAGTTGAAGCTCAAAAAGACGAAGTTAAAAAAACTGATGAGATAAAAGAAGAAACAAAGGCTTAATAGTTTTGAAAGATATAATTTTCGACAAAATAAAAGAAATATTAAAAAAAGACTTTGTTTTAGAAAAGCCAAAAGATAAAAACTTAGCTCATTATGCTACACCTTTAGCTTTTTCTTTAGCAAAAGAATTTCGTAAATCACCAAAATTAATAGCTGATGAGCTTGCGTTAGAGTTTAACAATAGTGATATTTTTACAGCTAGTCCCCTAAATGGATATTTAAATTTTCGCTTAAAGCCTGAATTTTTAGATAAGCTTGCTACAAATGCTTTAAATTCAGGCAAAAACTTTGCAGAAGGTAAAGATAAAAAGGAAAAAATTTTACTTGAATACGTGAGTGCAAATCCAACAGGTCCTCTTCATATAGGTCACGTAAGAGGGGCTGTTTACGGAGATACATTAGCAAGAGTTGGAAGATATTTAGGATATGATATCACAACCGAATATTATATAAATGATGCTGGAAATCAGATAAACATGCTTGGGCTTTCTATATTTATAACAGGCGCAAATAAATTTTTAAACGCTAATTTAGATTTTGAAGAAAATTGCTACAAAGGTGATTATATAGAAAATTTATCAGATGAGGCCTTAAAAGAGTTCGGAAAAGATATTTTTAAAGATAGGCAAAATATAGAAAAATTAAGCCTTTGGGGAAAAGATAAAATGCTTTTGCTAATAAAAGATAATCTTTTAAAGGCTAATATTAAAATTCAAAATTGGGTTAGTGAAAAAAGTTTTGAAAATGAGCTTTTTGATACTTTAGATTGCCTTAAAAAAAATGGCGGAGTATATGAAAAAGACGGTAAAATTTGGATAAATTCTAGTGCACTTGGTGATGAAAAAGATAGAGTCATTATAAGAGAAGATAAACGACCTACTTATTTAGCAGGCGATATTGTCTATCACTACAATAAATTTAAAAGAGGATATGATCACTATATAAATATTTGGGGAGCTGATCATCACGGCTATATAAAAAGAGTAAAGTCAAGCATTCATTATCTTGGATTTGATGAAAATAAGCTTGAAGTTATTTTGGCGCAAATGGTTAGCCTTTTAAAAGATGGTGAAACTTTCAAGATGAGTAAAAGAGCCGGAAACTTCATACTTATGAGTGATGTTTTGGAAGAAATTGGAAGTGATGCTTTAAGATTTATATTTATAACTAAAAAGTGTGACACGGCTTTAGAGTTTGATGTTTCAGAACTTAGTAAAGAAGATAGTTCAAATCCTATATTTTATATAAATTATGCCCATGCAAGAATTCATCAAATTTTTGCAAAAAGTGGAAAAAAAATAGACGATATAAAAGAAGCTAGTATTTTAAATTTAAATGACGAAGCTTTAAATTTATTATTTGAAGCACTTACTTTAAATGAAGTTTTAGAAGACGCATTTTTAAGTAGAAATTTGCAAAAAATTCCTGATTATCTTAAAAATATAGCTTCAAATTTTCATAAATTTTATAATGAAAACAGAGTTTTAGGCAGCGACAATGAAGATGCTCTTTTAAAAGTTTTTGCTGTTGTGGCACTTTGTATAAAAACTGGCTTGTCTTTGATGGGAATTGAAGCTAAAAATATAATGACAAAGGAATAAATTTTGCAAAAAGAAGAAAAAAAAGAAGTTGTTAAAAAACTAAGGGAGTTATTTAGCTCAAGAGATGAGTTTTTTAACTATCTCGATTCTAAAGCTTCAAAGATACCAAATACAGATGTTTTAGATTTTGGAGACAATAAAGAATTAAAAGAAATTTATGCAAAATTTTACTCCTATGATTACTCTATAAGAAAGCTTTTGCCTTATCTCTATAAGGCTTATGAAATAAAAATATGAAAATTATTTTAATTTTATTTTTAGGTATTTTTCCTATTTTTGCAAGCACTCTTGAAATTTATAGTGATAAAGCCATACTTACAAAAAATATTAAGGAAAATAGTTTTATAGTTCCTTTCGAGCTTGATCAAAAAGATCTTAGTATAAACTCTAATTGCAATATAGAGGAGATAAGTTTTGGAAACAAAATAGAAGATGAAATCTCTTTAAAAAAACAGAGTTTACAAAATAAGTTAAAAGCACTAAAAGATAGTTATGAAATTATAAAAAACTCAAATTTAAACACTATAAATGACATAAAAAATTTAAGTGGCATTTTAAATGATAGCCTTACATCTCAAGCTGAGATTTCAAAAGAGATTGATAGTTTATCAAATGAACCAGCTTTTTATACTAAAAAAGTTACAATAAAACAAAGTTGTAAAAACCCAAAAACAACTATAAGCTATCCACTAAATGATGCCTTGTTTAAAACTTTAAATAGTGTAAATTTTAAAGATGGTAAAATTTCCATAAAACAAAGTTTAATAATTTCAAATTTAAAAGAAAACTTAGATGATGTTTTTATAAAAATCTATCCATATAGTGTAAAATCAAGCAAGACTCCTGGAAAATTTACACCTACTTTTATATATAGCGAGGAAACAACGAAAGTTTTCGATGCACCAGCTACGATGAGTATAGCTAAAAATGATTCCTTAAAAGCTTCAAATTTAGAAGTTAGCCAAAATCAAAATAAAATTAATTTTTTTGAAATTTCAAAGCAGCACTTAAAAGCCCTAAAAGAAAATATCATTATTTTAAATAGCCAAGTATTGGATGCAAATTTAACAAACTATATTGATGCATATAGTGGCTCAAAAGCTTATATTGCTGCCAGTTTTAGTCCTAAAAATGATATAAATGAGGCTTTAACTCAGTTTTTTTTAAATGATGTTTTTGTGCAAAATTCCTATGAAAGCAAGATATCAAAAAATAAAATTTCAACTTATTTTTTTGGGCTTAATAATTTAATAGAGGTCTCAAAAGTAGATCTAAATAATAATGAAGCAAAATTTAATATAAAAAATAACTCATCAGTAGATCAAAATATAACTTTTGTAACAAAAATTCCAGTAAATGTAGAGGTTGAAATTTTGGGTGATTTAAATGGAAGTGCTGGTTCAAATGGCAAAATAGAAAAAAATTTTGTACTTAAAAACAATGAAGAAAAGGTTATAAATTTTGGCTATAAGGAGATTAAAACTTCTAAATAATATAATTTATAATGTTTTTATAAATTACGGCATCTACTTTTAGGTTTATAGCATTTAGCAGGTCCTTTTCATAATTTTCAATAATTATGGCTATTTTGCTATCAAAAAGATAAAACTCAGCTAATTTTACAACTTCTTTTGCTATTGAAATATTATTTTTTTCTATGATTATAAATTTGGCTTTTAGTGCATTTGCTAAAATAGCTTCATTTAAATTCCTAGCAATGACGCTAAAAGTTTTGCCATTGTCTTTAGCATTTTTTATAAAATCTTCATTGTACTCAAAAATTAAATTATCAAAATTTAAGATATTTTCAACTGTTTGAATTAAATTAAAATTCTTGTATTCTATTAGTTTATGTCCTATTATTTGCATATTTTATTCCTTGTTTATGCACTCTTTGCAGATATAATCTCCATTTTTTATAACGCTTTCTTTTATGTCGATAAAAGTACCACATTTTTTGCATTCTACAAAATTTTGTATTTTTTTATCGCTATTTTTTGGTCTTTGAAATCTTGGTAATATAAAAAAATAAATTATTGCTATGATAATTCCAAGCATTAATATTTTAGCCATTTTTCTCTCCTTTAAAAGTTAGAAATACTCTATTTTGATATCTGTTAAGTCTATAATCTTTTAAATTTTTTATCTCATTTTCTGCATTTGAGCCTTTGTATAGTAAAAATAAAGTTTCTTTGTTGTAAAAACCTTTACAAATTTCTAAAAGCAAATCAGCTCTCATTAAAGCTCTTGATGTTATTAAATCAGCTTGAAATTTAGTTTCATCTTCTATTTTTTTCGAGTGTATTATAACATTTTCAAGTTCTAGATTTATTTTTGCATATGTTAAAAAAGATGATTTTTTAACATTTGGTTCAAATAAATGCCATTTACAATCTTTCAAAACAAGAGCTAAAAAAATAGCAGGAAATCCAGCACCGCTTCCAACATCAATTGCTATTTTTGGCGAGTTTGTTATAAATTTAAGTCCATTTAGGCTATCTTGCATTACAAATTCTAAATTTTCATACTTTGTAAGGCTATGGATTTTATTAAATTTAGATAGAATTTTACCAAATTTTTCAGTTTTTTGTTTAAAATTTGAACTATGAATAATTTCATCAAGATTAGTCATAAAAGATGTCCCATTTGACTTTTTTTAACTTTTAAATACTCCTCATTATAACTATTTGGTTTAATTATTAGAGGAATTCTTTTTTCTACTTTTATAAAATGAAGCCCTTTTAATTTATCTGGATTATTTGTTAACATATTTATTTTATCTATTTTGTAGTGTTTTAGGATAAAATCTACAATTTCATAAGTTCTTTCATCTGCCCTAAAGCCAAGTTGATGATTTGCCTCAATTGTATCAAGACCTTTATCTTGTAAGGCATAGGCATTTATTTTATTAAAAAGACCTATATTTCGCCCTTCTTGTCTTAAGTAAATTACCATTCCACCATTTTTAGAAATGTATTCTAAACTTTTTTGAAGTTGTTCCCCGCAGTCGCATTTAAGACTTCCAAGAGCATCTCCTGTTAGGCATTCTGAGTGTATTCTTACATTTACAATTTCGTTTAATGGCTCTTTTAAAATAACCAAATGTTCTTTTTCATTTTCTTTAAAAGTTTGCACTTTGAACTCGCCAAATTTAGTTGGTAAATTTGCTAAATTTGAGATTTTTATATCCATTTTTATCCAATCATTTGAAATTTAAGCTTGCATTATACCTAAATTTGACAGGTCTTTTATAATGAAATTAAAATATTAAAATTAAATTTTTAATAGATTATTTACTAGCTATATGATAAAATATAAACTTATTTTGATATTTGATAGATATAAAAGGATTATAGATGTTTAGAAGATTTAGAAGATTAAGAAGAAATGTAGCAATTAGAGATTTGGTAAGAGAAACACATTTGAGTGTTGATGATTTGATTTATCCACTTTTTGTTGTTCCAGGAAGTAGAGTAAAAAAAGAAACTCCTTCTATGCCAGGTGTTTTTCAGATGAGTATTGACGAGCTTTTAAAAGAATGTGAAGAAGTTGTAAATTTAGGTATAAAATCTATTTTATTGTTTGGAATTCCTGATGTAAAAGATAGTGTTGGAAGTGATGCATTAAGTGATGATGGAATTATTGCAAGAACTTTAAGAGCTATAAAAGAAAAGTTTCCAAATTTATATGTTGTAACTGATCTTTGCTTTTGTGAGTATACTGATCACGGACATTGTGGAATTTTATGTGGAGATACAGTAGATAATGATGCAACACTTGAAATTTCAGTTAAACAAGCTTTAATTCATGCTAAAAATGGCGCTGATATGATAGCTCCAAGTGGTATGATGGATGGAATAATAGAAAACCTGAGAAAAGGACTTGATGAGAATGGCTATGAGAGTTTACCTATTATGGCATATTCAACCAAATTTGCAAGTGCTTATTATGGACCATTTAGAGATGTAGCAGAAAGTAGCCCTAGTTTTGGAGATAGAAAAACTTATCAAATGGATCCAGCAAATCGACTTGAAGCTATAAACGAAAGCTTGGAAGATGAAAAAGAAGGAGCTGATATTTTGATGGTAAAACCAGCACTAGCATATTTAGATATCATAAGAGATTTGAAAAACAAAACATTACTTCCAGTTTGTGCCTACAATGTAAGTGGTGAATATGCCTTGTTAAAAGCTGGGGAAAAAGCAGGTGTAATTGATTATAAAAAAGTAATGCTTGAAACTATGATTTCTATAAAAAGAGCAGGAGCTGATTTAATTATAACCTATCACGCTAAAGAGCTAGCTAAAATTTTAAATAAATAGAAGATATTATGAAAGATTTTTTAACTCTAAATGACTTTAAAAAAGAACAAATCTTAGAAATTTTAGAAATTGTAAAAAATATAAAAAATGAAGTAAAAAAAGGTATTTTTACGCCTTATTTAAAAAACCAAACTCTAGCAATGGTTTTTGAAAAAAATTCAACTAGAACAAGGATAAGCTTTGAAGTTGGAATGTATCAACTTGGTGGACATGCACTTTTTTTAGATAGTAAAACGACTCAGTTAGGGCGTGGTGAGCCGATAAAAGATACAGCAAGAGTAATATCATCTATGTGTGATATGGCTATGCTTAGAGTCTACAGACATGCAGATTTAAAAGAATTTGCCAAATTTGCGGAAATTCCAGTTATCAATGGACTAAGTGATCTGTTTCATCCAGTTCAATTAATGGCTGATTATCTAACTATGATGGAACTTAATGTTGGTAAAAACATAGTTTATATTGGCGATAGTAATAATATGTGCAACTCATGGCTAAATTTAGCAAGCATTATGGGTTTAAATTTAAACGTTGCAATTCCAAAAAATTATAAAATAAATGATGAAGTTTTGAAGATAGCAATGAACAATGCAAAAATAAGTGGTGCAAAAATAACAATAACAAATGATCCAAAAATTGCAATAAAAGATGTAGATGTTGTAGCTACTGACACTTGGTTTTCAATGGGTGATGAGGTTAGCAAGGATCAAAAAGTAAAAGATTTTGAAGGTTTTTTAATAGATGAAGATTTAATGAATTTAGCTAAAAAAAATGCAATTTTACTTCATTGCCTGCCAGCCTATAGGGGATATGAAATAAGTGACAAGGTCTTTGAAAAGCATAGTAAAGAGATTTTTTTGGAAGCTGAGAATAGACTTCACGCACAAAAAGGTATTATGGTTTGGCTTAATAATGTGTGTAAAAACTCATAAGAGGTGAAAATGGATAAAGAAATAGAAAAAATAGAGCAAGATTTTGGAAAAGATCAAACGATTTTTGAAATTTTAAATACCGAAAATAGCGATAAGAAGACTATTATGCTAAAGAAAGGCTCATGGAAAAATAGATATCCATGGTTTGGTATAGATGCTGATAAAAATATTTATTCAGTTTTATCGCTCAAAAGCCTAACATCACTTATAAATAGCTATAAAAATGCTGCAAGGGAAAATTTTGATTTAAAACTTGAAAAAAGTATAGCAAGGACTTTGCCGATTGATTTTGGAGACGTTTGGAGTGTTTGTATGGAAGAAATTAAAAAACTTGCTTTATTAGATCCTGAACTTCAGGTTTCAAATTTAGATCTTGATAAAATAGTTGATAATGTAAAGATTAAATATCCAAATTTATTTGTTGATATTGATAATATGATAAGGGGAAATGTTGAAAACTTTAAACACAATTGATTTTGATGCATATGCAAAATATTCAAAACCAGGACCAAGATACACAAGCTATCCAACTGCTTTGGAATTTAGTGAAAAATTTACCTATGATGAATATTTAAACGAGTTAAAAAAACAAGATAAAAATAGACCACTTTCTTTATACTTTCATCTTCCATTCTGTCGTTCTGCCTGTTATTTTTGTGGATGTAATGTAATTTATACAAGCAAGCAAGATAAAATGACAAGATATCTTGATTATGTTGAAAAAGAGCTTTTAATTTTAAGTAAAATCGTAGATACTTCAAGAGTTGTATCTCAAATGCATTTTGGTGGTGGAACACCTACATTTTATGATGCACAAAGTCTTGATAGATTAATAACATCTATAAAAAAATATTTTAAAAATTTTAGCGATGATGCAGAGATTAGTTGCGAGATTGATCCTAGATTTTTAACGGACGAACAAAGTGATGTTTTGATAAAACATGGGTTTAATAGGATAAGTTTCGGAGTTCAGGATTTTAATGAAAAAGTTCAAAAAGAAATTCACAGAATCCAGTCTTTTGAGCTTACTAAAAATGCCATTGATATGGTTAGAAAAAAAGGAATAAATTCAGTTAATATAGATCTAATTTATGGACTGCCTTATCAAAATTTAGAAACCTTTAAAGAAACTCTAAGATTGTCACTTGAGTTAAATCCTGATAGATATGCAATTTTTAATTATGCACATGTTCCATGGATTAAAAAATCTATGAGAAAATTTGATGAAACAACTCTTCCTCATCCTAGTGTTAAGCTTGAAATTTTAAAATTTACACACGATTATTTGACATCAAATGGCTATAAAATGATTGGCATGGATCACTATGCAAAGCCAGAAGATGAGCTTTTTAAAGCCTTAGAAGATGGGAGTTTGCATAGAAATTTTCAAGGATATACAACCAAAGGTGGTGCGGATTTAATAGGAATAGGACTTACAAGCATTGGCGAGGGTATTAGACATTATGGACAAAACTATAAAGATTTAAAAGAGTACGAAGAGGCAATTGATAATGGAAAATTACCATATTGTAAAGGAATTTTACTAAATGAAGAAGATATTTTAAGGAAAGAAGTTATAATGAGTTTAATGAGTAATTTCTATCTTAACATCAAAAAAATTGAAACTAAATTTAGTATAAAATTTAAAGAGCACTTTAAAGAAAGTTTAGAAGATTTAAAAGAATTAAGCGAATTTGTTGAAGTCAGCGATGACGCTATAAAAGTAAATCCAACAGGTACTTTACTCATAAGAAATATTGCAATGTGCTTTGATGAATATATGAAAAATATAGCAAACAAGAGGTTTTCAAAAACAGTATGATAAAAGAAATTTCAAATGAATGTATAAAATGTGGTAAATGTATACAAGTTTGTACGATTTATAATATAAATCGCGATGAAACAACATCTCCAAGAGGGTTTTTGGATCTTTTAGGGGCATATAAGGATGGGAATTTAGTTCTTGATAAAAATTTAAAAACTATATTTGAGAGTTGTTTTCTATGTACAAATTGTGTTGACGCATGTCCAAAAAGCATAAAAACAGATGCTGCGATTGAAAGCGTGAGAGTTGATATCGCCAAAAAGTATGGCATTGCATGGTATAAAAAGATGGCTTTTTGGTTCTTAAGTCATAGAAAAGTTTTAGATATTTGTGCAAGAATGGGATATGTTTTTCAAAGCTGTGGCTTTAAAATAAAAAAAGAAAATTTTTCAAATTCTATGAAACCACGTTTTAAAATGCCTCTTGTAAAAAAAGAAAGATTGCTTCCAACTGCTTCTAAAAAAAGTTTTCTAAACTCACATGAAGAGTTTATAGATAATGGCGGAGAAAAAACAATTGGACTTTTTATCGGCTGTATGGGAAATTATGCTTATACAAATATTGGAGAAAGTATTTTAAAAATTTGCGAAAGTCTAAAAATAAATTTAGATTTAATGAAAAAACAAGTTTGTTGTGGTGCAGCTATGTATTTTACTGGAGATAATAAAACTACAAAAAAACTCGCTAAGAAAAACATAGTTTATTTTGAGGAAATGCTTAAAAAAGTTGATGCCATTATAATACCTGAAGCTACCTGTTCTGGTATGATAAAGGTTGATTACGCTCATTTGTTTTATGATGAGCCAAGCTGGCAAGAAAGAGCTATAAAATTACAAGATAAGATATTTTTGGCGAGTGAGTATTTTTATAAACACACAGATTTAAAAGAAATTTTAGCAAAAAAAGAAAAACTAAATTTAAAAATCACCTATCACGATCCATGCCATGCTAAAAAAATGCAAGGCGTTTTTAAAGAGCCGCGTGAACTTTTATCTAATAATTTTACTCTTTTAGAGATGGAAAATCCTGATATGTGTTGTGGATTTGGTGGTGTTACAATGCAAACAAATAATTATGACTTAAGCAAAACTACAGGCCTTAAAAAAGCCCCGATGATACAAAAAACAAAGGCAGATTTTGTAAGTGCTGAGTGTAGTGCCTGTAGAATGCAACTAAACAACTCTTTAAATTTAATATCATCAGATATAAGGTGTGTTAATCCAGTTGAATTAATTGCAAAAGCTCTTACTTTTTAATAAATATTATCAAAAAGTAAGTAAAGTGTTTAATTAAGTACCTTATAATTTCTCCATATTATTTAAAGGAGAAATTATGGTAAATTTACAAGAAAAATATAATTTATTTATCGGTGGTGAGTTTGTAAAATCAAGTGCCAATGAAACACTTGAGGTTTTCAATCCAGCAAATGGTAAAAAACTTGCAGACATTACCGATGCTACAAAAGAAGATGTTGATTTAGCTGTAAAAGCAGCGAGAAAAGCTTTTGAAAAGTTTAGACGATCAACTGTTAATCAGCGTTCAGAAATATTAAACAAAATCGCAGACATTATAGATGAAAATAAAGAATTTTTAGCAAAAGTTGAATCTATGGATAACGGAAAGCCAATTAGAGAAACTTTAAATGTTGATATTCCTTATGCTGCTGATCATTTTAGATATTTTGCTGGTGTTATTTTAGCACAAGAAGGTAGTGCAAATGTTCTAAACGAACAAATTTTAAGTATGGTTTTAAGAGAGCCAATTGGTGTTGTAGGACAAATTGTTCCTTGGAATTTTCCATTTTTAATGGCCGCATGGAAATTAGCGCCAGTTATCGCAGCCGGTGATACAACTGTTTTTAAACCATCAAGTGAAACAAGCTTAAGTGTTTTAGAGCTTATGAGACTTATTAAAGATGTTTTACCAAAAGGTATTGTAAATGTGATTACTGGAAAAGGTAGTAAATCAGGTGAGTGGTTAAAAAATCATCCAGATCTTGACAAATTGGCTTTTACAGGCTCAACTGAAGTTGGTAGAGATATTGGAATAGCTGCTGCAGAAAGAATAATCCCTTCAACTCTTGAATTAGGTGGAAAAAGTGCAAACATAATATATGCTGATGCGTGTATGCAGAAGGCTCTTGATGGCGTTCAAATGGGTATTTTGTTTAATCAAGGTCAAGTTTGTTGTGCCGGAAGTAGAATTTTTGTTGAAGAAAGTATTTATGATGAGTTTATTGAAAAAGCAGTAGAGAAATTTAAAAATATAAAAGTGGGTGACCCGCTTGATCCAAATACTCAAATGGGTGCACAAATTAATAAAAAACAAGCCGATAAAATTTTAAGTTATATAGATATTGCTTTAAGTGAAGGGGCAAAAATTGCAGTTGGTGGTAAAAGATCAGCTGCTGGAGATGCTTTTGTAGAGCCAACTTTGATAGTAAATGCTAAAAATGATATGAGAGTTGCGCAAGAAGAAATTTTTGGACCAGTAGGCGTTGTTATTAAGTTTAAAAACGAAGATGAACTTATAAAAATGGTAAATGACAGCGAGTATGGCTTGGGCGGTGGAATATTTACAAACAATATTACAAAAGCTCTAAATACTGCAAGGGCCATGGAAACTGGAAGGGTTTGGATAAATTGTTATAATCAAATTCCAGCAGGTGCACCATTTGGTGGATATAAAAACTCAGGAATTGGTAGAGAAACACATAAAATGATTCTTGAGCATTACACTCAAGCAAAAAATATAATGGTAGATTTAACAGGAAAAACATCCGGTCTCTATTAATAAGCTAATAAAATAACCCCTTTTTATAAATAAAGGGGTTATAAATTAATTTTTTCAGTTATATTTTTATAAATTCCTTGACATAGAAAAAAAAATAAGATACAATACACCTTTACAATTTAAAAAATTGTATTTGGTGCTGGTGTAGCTCAGTTGGTAGAGCTACTGCCTTGTAAGCAGTAGGTCGGCGGTTCAAGTCCGTTCACCAGCTCCATTTTTTAAAAAACAGTGTTTGACCAGATATGTAAAGGGGTGAGATACTCAAGTGGCCAACGAGGGCAGACTGTAAATCTGCTGGCTTCGCCTTCCGTGGTTCGAATCCACGTCTCACCACCATTGTTTGCGGGAGTAGCTCAGTTGGCTAGAGCATCAGCCTTCCAAGCTGAGGGTCGCGAGTTCGAGCCTCGTTTCCCGCTCCAAAATTTAGGATTTTAAAACTGGGAGCTGTATGTATTATTTTTTATTACAGTTGCTAGCTTTAAGTTTCCAAATAGTTGTTTGTGTATGTTAAATTTGTTTAATTCTACTTTTGCCATGAGTTTATGCTCATATGGCTCAGAGGTAGAGCACTTCCTTGGTAAGGAAGAGGTCGTGGGTTCAAGTCCCACTATGAGCTCCATCAAAATTATAGAATAGCAAACAAACACAAATTTTTAAAAAGTATAAAAAACATTAATTAATGGAGGAAAAAATGGCTAAAGAAAAATTTACGCGTAACAAGCCACACGTTAATATCGGTACTATCGGTCACGTTGACCATGGTAAAACTACTTTAACTGCTGCTATTTCTGCAGTTCTTTCAAGAAAAGGTCTAGCTGAGCTAAAAGACTATGATAACATAGACAATGCTCCTGAAGAAAAAGATCGTGGTATTACAATTGCAACTTCACACATAGAGTATGAAACTGCAAATAGACACTATGCTCACGTTGACTGTCCTGGACACGCTGACTATGTTAAAAACATGATTACTGGTGCTGCACAAATGGATGGTGCTATATTAGTTGTTAACGCAGCTGATGGTCCTATGCCACAAACTAGAGAGCATATCTTACTTTCAAGACAAGTTGGTGTTCCTTACATAGTAGTTTTCTTAAATAAAGCTGATATGGTTGATGATGCTGAGCTTATTGAACTAGTTGAAATGGAAGTTAGAGAGCTATTAAATGAGTATGGCTTCCCTGGCGATGATACACCTATCATTGTAGGTTCAGCTTTAAAAGCTCTAGAAGAGGCAAAAGCTGGTACTGAGGGTGAGTGGTCAGCTAAAATAATGGAACTTATGGATGCAGTTGATAGCTATATTCCAACTCCACAAAGAGACACTGATAAACCATTCCTAATGCCTATTGAAGATGTATTCTCAATTTCAGGTCGTGGAACAGTTGTTACAGGTAGAGTTGAAAAAGGTGTTGTAAAAGTAGGTGATACTATTGAGATTGTAGGTATTAAACCAACTCAAACAACAACTGTAACAGGCGTTGAAATGTTTAGAAAAGAGATGGAACAAGGTGAGGCTGGTGATAATGTAGGAATACTTCTTAGAGGAACAGGTAAAGATGATGTTGAAAGAGGTATGGTTTTATGTAAACCAGGCTCAATTACTCCTCATAGTAAATTTGAAGCTGAGGTTTATATTCTAACTAAAGAAGAAGGTGGAAGACATACACCATTCTTTAATAACTATAGACCACAATTCTATGTTAGAACAACAGACGTTACAGGTTCAATTACTCTTGGTGAAGGCAAAGAAATGGTTATGCCAGGCGATAACGTTAAAATAACAGTTGAGCTTATTCACCCAGTTGCACTAGAGCAAGGAACAAGATTTGCTATCCGTGAGGGTGGTAGAACTGTTGGTTCTGGTGTTGTTGCAAAAATTATAGAGTAATTTTTTTACAAAAAAGAGTGAGCTTGTCTCACTCTTATTTTTTATTTAAGGAAGTCCCATATGAGAATAAAAGTTGGTTTAAAATGCAGTGAGAGTGGAGATATAAACTACACTACATATAAAAATAGTAAAACTACTACTGAGAAACTGGAGCTTAAAAAGTATTGTCCAAGACTTAAAAAACACACAGTTCATAAAGAGGTTAAACTAAAAAGTTAAGATTAGTTAGGGCAATAGCTCCAACGGTAGAGCGTCGGATTCCAAATCCGCAGGTTGGGGGTTCGAATCCCTCTTGCCCTGCCACCAAAAGGTTTAATGATGGAAAAAATTAAAAGTTATATATATCAATCAAAAATAGAACTAGATAAGGTAATATTTCCAACAAAAGAGCAAATTAGGAATGCTTTTGTGATGGTTATTATCGTAGTTTTTGCTGTATCTGTATTTTTGGCTTTGGTTGATTTAATTATGTCTTTTACCATTTCTAAGATAGTGTGAGGTGTGATGATGGCACACAGATGGTATGCTATACAGACTTATGCTGGTTCTGAAATGAGTGTAAAGAATGCAATTGAGACTTTAGTAGAAAATCAAGGATTGCAAGATAAAGTGGAGCAAGTTGTTGTTCCAACTGAAGATTTAATAGATATTAAAAATGGCAAGCAAACAATAAAGGAGAAAAGCCTTTATCCTGGTTATTGTTTTGCTAAACTTGATTTAGATACTGCACTTTGGCATAAAATTCAAAGCTTGCCAAAAGTTAGTCGTTTTATTGGCGAAAGTAAAAAACCTTCAGCCTTAAGTGATAAAGATGTTGAAATGATTTTGGATAAAGTTAATAAAAGAGCTGCACCAAAACCAAAAATTTCTTTTGATGAGGGTGAAAGCGTGAGAATAAAAGAAGGTCCTTTTGCAAATTTTATTGGAACTGTAGAAGAGTATGATATGATACATGGAACTTTAAAGCTAAATGTTTCTATATTTGGTAGAAGTACCCCAGTTGAAATATTATATTCACAAGTTGAGAAAATTGTTTAAGATTAAGGAGATAGTCTAATGGCTAAGAAAGTAACAGGTCAGATTAAACTACAAATTGCTGCTGCAAAGGCAAATCCAAGTCCTCCGGTAGGTCCAGCACTTGGTCAGCAAGGTGTAAATATTATGGAGTTTTGTAAAGCTTTTAATGAAAAAACAAAAGATATGGCAGGTTTTAACATTCCTGTTATAATAACTGTTTATGCTGATAAAAGTTTTACATTTGTGACAAAACAACCGCCAGCAACAGATTTAATAAAAAAAGCTGCTGGAATTAGCAAAGGCTCAGATAATCCTCTAAAAAATAAAGTTGCTACTTTAACAAAAGCACAAGTTTTAGAGATAGTTGAGAAAAAAATTGCTGATTTAAATACAACAGACAAAGAGCAAGCTGCTAGAATTATAGCTGGTTCTGCAAAATCTATGGGTATAACCGTAGTTGATTAAAATCCTTTTACCACCAAGGATAAAAAGGTGGAAGCAAAATTAATGCGGAGAAATTTATGAGAAAAAATTCAAAAAGATTTACGGAATTATTAAAAAAAGTTGATTCTGAAAAAAATTACTCGCTTGAAGAAGCGGTATCTACTGTAAAAACACTTTCATCTGCTAAATTTGATGAAACAGTTGAAATAGCATTAAAGCTAAATGTTGATCCAAAATATGCAGACCAAATGGTAAGAGGTTCAGTTGTTCTTCCATCAGGCACAGGTAAAGTGGTAAGAGTAGCAGTTATTGCAAAAGATATTAAAGCTGATGAAGCTAAAAATGCAGGTGCCGATATAGTTGGTGATGATGATTTGGTTGAAGAAATTCAAAAAGGTAACATCAATTTTGATGTTTTAATAGCTACACCAAATCTAATGGGTTTAGTTGGTAAAGTTGGTAGAATTTTAGGACCTAAAGGTCTTATGCCAAACCCAAAAACAGGCACTGTTACAATGGATGTAGCACAGGCTGTTAAAAATGCAAAAGGTGGACAAGTTAACTTTAGAGTTGATAAGCAAGGTAACATTCATGCAGGCATTGGCAAAGTAAGCTTTTCAAAAGAAGAGATTATGGCAAATTTAACTACTTTTATTAAAGAGATAAATAAACATAAGCCTGCCACTGCAAAGGGTAGATATGTTAAAAATGCAGCTTTATCACTTACAATGAGTCCATCAGTTAATCTTGATTCACAAGAAATAATTGATTTAAAATAAGATAAATAATATATTTTAGATTAGAGATAGCCAGAGGCCTTTGGGCTTAATTGAAGTAATTCTCTCTGCTTGAAATCACTGATCGGAAAGGAGAAAAGTTGACTAGAGAAGATAAGGTAGCTCTTGTTTCAAAGCTAACTGAAAGCTTTAAAGAAGCTGACGGTGTTATTGTAGCTGATTATAGAGGAATTGGTGTTTCTTCACTTGAAGAGTTAAGAAAAGCAGCCAAAGAATCTGATGTAAAAGTTCAAGTTATAAAAAACACATTAGCTGGAATTGCTTTAAATAGTGTAGAAAAAACAGGATTAGAGTTAAAAGATACCAATATTTTTCTTTGGGGCGATCAGCTAAATGTTTCAAAAGTAGCTTTCAAATATGCAGAAAAAAATAAAAATTTTATTATAAAATCTGCTCATATTGATGGCGAAGTTTGTGATGTTAGTAAAGTTGAAGCACTTTCCAAACTACCAGGTCGCGAAGAGCTTATTGCAATGCTTTTGCAAGTTTGGAATGCACCGATTCAAAATTTTACAATCGGCTTAAATGCGCTTAAAGAAAAAAAAGAACAATCAGCATAAATAATAAAAATTTAGGAGATAATAAATGGCAATTACAAAAGAAGATGTATTAGAATATATTTCTAATTTAACAGTTTTAGAGTTAAGTGAATTAGTTAAAGAATTTGAAGAGAAATTCGGTGTTAGTGCAGCACCAGTAATGGTTGCAGGTGCAGCAGGTGGTGCAGCAGGTGGTGATAGTGCAGATGAAAAAACAGAATTTGATGTTGTATTACTTGATGCAGGTGATAAAAAAATCAATGTTATTAAAGTTGTAAGAGCTCTAACAGGATTAGGACTTAAAGAAGCAAAAGATGCTACTGAAAAAACACCTTCAACTCTTAAAGAAGGAATCAGTAAAGAAGATGCTGAAGCAGCTAAAAAACAACTTGAAGAAGCTGGAGCTAAAGTCGAGCTTAAATAAAACAAAAATGAAGGGAGTAATTTTCCCTTCAAAACATTTCGTGCTAACTTTAGCACCAATTTTTCTTTCAAATTTTGCCATGAGGTGGTCAAATGCTAAATAGCCTATATTCTGGAAATCGTCTTAGGGTTGATTTTTCAAAAGCCAAAAAAGAGATTGATATTCCAAATTTATTACAATTACAAAAAAAGAGTTTTGATAGTTTTTTATATAAAAAAGACAGTGTTGAAAGCGGTATGGAAAGAGCCATAAAATCAATTTTTCCTATACACGATCCACAAAACAGACTTAGTTTAGAATATGTTGATTATGAAATTTTAAAACCAAAGTATTCAATTAGAGAATGCGTAGAAAGAGGATTAACCTACTCCGTAAGCTCAAAAATGAAAATTAGACTTGTTATTTATGATAAAGATGAAAAAACTGGAGAAAAAACAGGAATTAAAGAAATAAAAGAACAAGAGATATTTTTAAGAGATATTCCTTTAATGACTGATAGAGTTTCTTTTATCATAAATGGAGTTGAAAGAGTTGTTGTAAATCAACTTCATAGAAGTCCTGGTGTTATTTTTAAAGAAGAAGAGAGTCCAACAGTATCAAACAAAAGAATTTATACAGCACAAATAATACCAGATAGAGGTAGTTGGCTTTATTTTGAATATGATGCAAAAGATATTTTATATGTCCGTATAAATAATAAAAGAAAAATGCCTATAACTATTTTATTTAGGGCACTTGGATATGGAAAACAAGATATTATAAAACTTTTTTATCCTATAAAAACACTTCGTGTTGAAAAAGGTAAATTTTTAACAAAATTTGATCCAAAAGACTATACAACAAGGTTAGAATATGATATAAAAGATCCAAAAGGAAACATTGTTCATCAGTCTGGAAAAAGACTTACTCCAAGTAAGGCTAAAAAACTTATTGATGATGGTTTGGAATATGTAGAATATCCAATTGATGTATTGCTTGAAAGATATCTTTTTGATCCTATTATAAATAATGAAAGTGGAGAAATTTTATACGATACTTTATCATTGCTTGATGAAACAAAGATAGAAAAAATTTTAAAATCACAGAAAGAAATTACCATAATAAATGACCTTGCTGATGGTGTTGATAATAGTGTTATTAACTCATTTCTGCAAGATGGCGACACCCTAAAAACACTTCAACAACTTGAAAAAATAGATAATGAAAATGATCTTGCAGCAATTAGAATTTACAAAGTTATGCGTCCTGGTGAGCCTGTTGTAAAAGAGGCAGCAAGAGAGTTTATAAATGATCTTTTCTTTAATCCAGAAAGATACGATTTAACAAAAGTTGGTCGTATGAAAATGAATCACAAGCTTGGTATTGAAGTCCCTGAGTATGTAACTGTAATGACAAGTGAAGATATTATAAAAACCGCAAAATATCTAATTGGTGTTAAAAATGGAAAAGGCTTTATAGATGATAGAGATCATTTAGGAAATAGAAGAATTAGATCTATTGGAGAGCTTTTGGCAAATGAAACTCATCTAGGTCTTGTAAAGATGCAAAAAACTATAAGAGACAAATTTACAACACTTAGTAATAATGTAGATGAGTTAATGCCACATGATTTAATAAATGCAAGAATTATAACAACTACATTGATGGAATTTTTCACAGTTGGGCAGCTTAGCCAATTTATGGATCAAACAAACCCATTAAGTGAAATAACCCATAAAAGAAGACTTTCAGCTCTTGGACAGGGTGGTCTTGTAAAAGAAAGAGCAGGATTTGAGGTAAGAGATGTTCATCCAACTCATTATGGTAGGATTTGCCCTATTGAGACACCAGAAGGACAAAACATCGGTCTTATAAATACACTTGCTACTTATGCAAAAGTGAATGACTTAGGTTTTGTTGAGGCACCTTATAGAAAAGTGGTAAACTCAAAAGTAACTGACGATATAGTTTATTTAACAGCTACACAAGAAGAAGGAATTGTAATAGCGCCTGCCTCAGCTAAAGTTGATGAGGATGGAAATTTACTTGATGAGTTTTTAGAGGCTAGAAAAGATGGTGAAAATATATTAGCTAGAAAAGAAGAAGTAGGTTTGATTGACTTATGTTCTGGCATGATAGCTGGTGTTGCAGCTTCACTTATTCCATTTTTGGAGCACGATGATGCAAACAGAGCTTTGATGGGTTCAAACATGCAACGACAAGCAGTTCCGCTTCTAAAGCCAATTGCTCCAATTGTTGGAACAGGTATGGAAGCTACCATTGCAAGAGATTCTTGGACAGCTGTAAAAGCAAAAAGAGCTGGAATTGTAGAAAAAGTAGATAGTAAAAACATATTTATTTTAGGTGAAGATGAAAGTGGTCCTTTTATAGATCATTACTCAATGGAAAAAAACTTAAGAACAAATCAAAACACAATGTTTTCTCAGCATCCAATTATTAATAAAGGCGACGAAATAAAAGCTGGTCAAATCATAGCAGATGGTGCAAGTATGCATGATGGCGAACTTGCTCTTGGTAAAAATGCTCTTGTTGCATTTATGCCTTGGCATGGATACAACTACGAAGATGCCGTTGTTATGAGTGAAAAGATGATTAGAAATGATGAATATACAAGTATTCATGTTTATGAAAAAAGTATTGAAGCAAGAGAATTAAAAGATGGTGTTGAAGAGATAACTAGAGACATTCCTAATGTAAAAGAAGAAGAGCTTATCCATCTTGATGAAAGTGGAATCGTAAAAATTGGTACTGAGGTAAGATCTGGAATGATTTTAGTTGGTAAAGTAACCCCAAAAGGTGAAGTTAAGCCAACTCCTGAAGAGAGACTTTTAAGAGCAATTTTTGGAGAAAAAGCGGGTCATGTTGTAAATAAATCATTATATGCAAATTCCTCAACTGAAGGTGTTGTTATAGATGTTAAGATATTTACAAAAAAAGGATATGAAAAAGACTCAAGAGCTATAAAAGCGTATGAGGCTGAAAAAACAACCCTTGAAAAAGAACACCATGATAGACTTTTGATGTTAGATAGAGAAGAAACTTTAATGGTTTCATCTTTACTTGAAAAAAAGCCATTAAAAGAAGATGGAAAACTTGGTAAGTTGGAATTTAAAAAAGGTGATTTCGTTCCAAGAAGTGATCTTGAAGAAAGTAATAGATTTGCTTTAAATAGCTTTATAAAATCTTACGAAAAATCAATTCAAACCGAATATGATGATATAAAAAATCACTTCCAAAACGAGAAGAAAAAGCTAAAAGAAGATCATGATGAAAAGCTTGAAATTTTAGAAAAAGATGATATTTTACCAAGTGGTGTTGTAAAACTTGTAAAAGTTTATATCGCAACGAAGAGAAAGCTAAAAGTTGGTGATAAAATGGCTGGTCGTCATGGAAATAAAGGTATTGTTTCTAATATAGTTCCAGAAGTTGATATGCCATATCTTCCAAGCGGAAAAAGAGTTGATATAGTTTTAAACCCATTAGGTGTTCCAAGCCGTATGAATATTGGACAAATTATGGAGAGCCACTTAGGTTTAGTTGGTGTAAAACTTGGCGAACAAATTGAAAAAATGATGGAAGAAAAAACAGGTGAATGGATTAAAAATTTAAGAGCAAAAATGATTGATATCGCAAGTACTTCAAAACTTATGAATGCTAAAAAAACTTTAGAAAAATTAAGCGATGATGAACTTTTAAAATATGCAAGAGATTGGAGTCATGGTATTAAATTTGCTGCACCTATTTTTGAAGGTATTGTGCCTGAGGATTTTGAAAAGTTATTCAAAATGGCAAATATTGATCCGGATGGTAAAACAGAACTTTATGATGGAAGAACTGGTGAAAAATTTAAAGAAAGAGTAAATGTAGGTTGTATGTATTATCTAAAGCTTCATCACCTTGTTGATGAAAAAGTTCATGCAAGAAGCACAGGGCCATATTCTCTTGTTACACAACAACCTGTAGGTGGTAGAGCACTAAGTGGTGGTCAAAGATTTGGAGAAATGGAAGTTTGGGCATTAGAAGCTTATGGTGCGGCTTACACATTAAGAGAAATGCTAACAATTAAATCAGATGATATTGATGGTAGACTTGAAGCTTATAAAGCTTTAATTAGAGGTGAAAATGTTCCATCAGCAGGTGTTCCTGAAACATTTTTTGTTTTAACAAAAGAGCTTAAATCATTAGCACTTGATATAAATATATTTAAAAAAGAGGATGAGGATAATGAGTGATTTCGCAAAAATTGAGATAACTGAAAATAAAAGACCTCACGACTTTGATGCAGTTCAAATTCAGCTTGCAAGCCCTGAAGAGATAAGAGCTTGGAGTCATGGAGAAGTAAAAAAACCTGAAACAATAAATTATAGAACTCTAAAGCCTGAAAGAGATGGGCTTTTTTGTGCTAAAATTTTTGGACCAATAAGGGATTATGAGTGTCTATGTGGCAAATATAAAAAAATGAGATTTGAGGGGCATAGATGCGAAAAGTGTGGTGTTGAAGTAACAAGCTCTAAAGTTAGAAGAACTAGAATGGGACATATTGAGTTAGTTACTCCGGTTGCACATATTTGGTATGTAAACTCACTTCCAAGTAGAATTGGTACTCTTTTAGGTGTTAGAATGAAAGATCTTGAGAGAGTTTTATACTATGAAGCTTACATAGTAGATAATCCAGGTGATGCATATTACGATAATGAAAATACCAAAAAAGTTGAGAAATATGAAGTTTTAAATGAAGAACAATATCAACTTTTAAGTAGTAGATTTTATAATACAGGCTTTAGTGCTGCAATGGGTGGAGAAGTTATACATAAGCTTTTAAGTGAGCTTGATTTAGTTTCCATAGTTGCAGAACTTAAAGAGGCTATGGAGTCAACAAAATCAGAGGCTAGAAAAAAAGATATTATAAAAAGATTAAAAGTTGTAGAGAGCTTTTTATCTTCTAATAATAAACCAGAATGGATGATGATAACAGCTCTTCCAGTTTTACCAGCTGAGCTTAGACCTTTGGTTAGTCTAGATGGTGGTAAATTTGCAGTAAGCGATGTAAATGATCTATATAGAAGAGTAATAAATAGAAATACAAGGCTTAAAAGACTTTTAGAACTTGACGCTCCTGAAATAATTATAAGAAATGAAAAAAGAATGCTTCAAGAAGCAGTTGATGCTCTTTTTGATAACGGAAGACGCGCAAATGCTGTAAAAGGAGCAAACAAAAGACCTTTAAAATCTTTAAGTGAAATTATAAAAGGAAAACAAGGAAGATTTCGTCAAAATCTACTTGGAAAAAGGGTTGATTTTTCAGGTCGTTCAGTTATTGTTATTGGGCCAAATCTAAAAATGGATCAATGTGGTCTGCCAAAAACTATGGCACTAGAACTTTTCAAGCCACATTTAATTGCAAGACTTCAAGAAAAAGGATATGCTGCAACTGTAAAGCAAGCTAAAAAAATGCTTGATGACAAGGCAGTTGAGGTTTGGGAATGCTTAGAAGAGGTTGTTAAGAACTATCCTATCATGCTAAACCGTGCTCCAACACTTCACAAAATGTCAATTCAAGCCTTTCATCCAGTATTGGTTGATGGAAAAGCGATAAAGCTTCACCCACTTGTTTGTGCTGCTTTTAACGCTGACTTTGATGGAGATCAAATGGCTGTTCACGTGCCACTTTCTCAAGAAGCCATCGCAGAATGTAAAGTTTTAATGCTAAGCTCAATGAATATATTACTTCCTGCAAGTGGAAAAGCAGTTTGTGTTCCTTCACAAGATATGGTTTTAGGACTTTATTATCTATCTTTGGAAAAAGAAAATGCAAAAGGAACAAATAAAATTTATTCAAGCGTTGATGAGGTTATGATAGCTGTTGATAGTGGATATTTAGATGTTCATGCAAAAATAAAAACTATGATTGATTCAAATACAGTATTCACAACAGCAGGAAGACTTATTTTAAAATCAATTATTCCTGATTTTATAGATGAAAAAATGTGGAATAAAATTTTAAAGAAAAAAGATATTGCGAATTTAATTGATCAAGTTTATGAAAAGGGCGGGCTTGAAGTAACAGCAAAATTCTTAGATGATTTAAAAGATTTAGGATTTGACTGGGCTACAAAGGCTGCAGTAAGTATTTCTATGGCGGATATAATAACTCCAAAGTCAAAAGTAAAATATGTAGAAGAGGCCAAAAAAGAGGTTAAAGAAATACAAAGTCAGTATGGCGTAGGTCTTTTAACAGATAGTGAAAGATATAACAAAATCATCGATATATGGACAAACACAAATACTAAAGTCGCAAGAGAGATGATGAATTTAATTGAAAATGATCAAAGTGGATTCAACTCTATTTATATGATGGCAGATAGTGGAGCTAGAGGTAGTGCTGCACAAATTCGTCAACTTGCTGGTATGAGAGGACTTATGGCAAAACCTGATGGAAGTATTATTGAAACTCCAATTACTTCAAATTTCCGTGAGGGATTGAATGTGCTTGAGTATTTCATTTCAACTCACGGTGCTAGAAAAGGTCTTGCAGATACTGCGTTAAAAACTGCAAATGCTGGATATTTAACAAGAAAACTAATTGATGTTGGTCAAAATGTTAAAATTACAATGCATGATTGTGGAACCCATGAAGGTATTGAAATAGCGGAAATAACTGCAAATGGTGCTTTAATAGAGAGCTTGGAAGATAGAATTGTTGGAAGAGTTTTAAGTGATGATGTAATTGATCCAATCACAAATGAAATACTTTTTTCTCAAGGTACTTTAATAGATGCACAAATTGCAAAAGAGATAACAGAAGCCGGAATTAAAGCAGTAAGCATTAGAACACCAATTACTTGTAAAGCTAAAAAAGGTGTTTGTGCAAAATGTTATGGAATAAATTTGGGTGAAGGTAAAATGGTAAAACCAGGAGAGGCAGTTGGAATTATTGCAGCTCAATCAATTGGTGAGCCAGGAACTCAGCTAACACTTAGAACATTCCATGTTGGTGGAACAGCCTCAACAGAGCAACAAGATCACCAAATTCTAGCAAAAAGTGAGGGTTTTGTAAGGTATTACAATATAAAAACTTACGAAAACAAAGGAAAGCAAATAGTTGCAAATAGAAGAAATGCGGCTATTTTAATTGTTGAACCAAAGATAAAAGCTTCATTTGATGGAGTTTTAGAAGTTGAAACTTCATATGAAGATGTTATTTTAACAGTAAAATCAAAAGATAAAGAAGAAAAACATACTATTAGAAAACATAATATTGCAAAAGTAAATGAGTTAGCAGGAGTTAGCGGTAAGATAGAAGGCAAGTTTTATCTTCCATATAAAAATGGTGACAAAGTAACAGCTTCAGAAAGTATAGTTGAAATTATAAAAGAGGGTTGGCACGTTCCAGGCCGTATCCCATATGCAAGCGAAATTCATATAGATGATGGTGAACCTATTAGTCAAGTAACAAAAACTAGTTCAAGTGGAACACTTAAATTTTATATTCTTGATGGTGCTTCACTTACAAGAATTAGAGATATTAAAAAAGGTTACGAAGTAAAAGAAAAAGGTCTTTTTGTGGTAGTTGCTGATGATGACGATAGAGAGGCTGCAAGATATTATATCCCTAGGACTTCTATTGTTGAATTTGACGATAATAGCAAAGTAAAAAATGGTGATGTCATATTTAAACCTAAGAAAAATGAAAAAATTATAATAGCTCAGTGGGATCCATATTCAACTCCAATTATTGCAGAAGATAGTGGTGTTGTAAGTTTTGAGGGGATTGAGCCAGGATTTAGTGCAACTGAACAGTATGATGAGCTTACAGGACAGACTCGTTTAGTTGTAAATGAGTATTTGCCACAAGGCATAAAGCCAACTATTAGTGTAGTTACTGATAGCAAAACTCTGACTTATCAAATAGAACCAAAAACTGTTATTTATGTATCAAATGGGCAAAAAGTAGCTTTGGCTGATACTTTAGCAAAAACTCCAAAAGCCGTAGCAAAATCAAGCGATATTACTGGAGGTCTTCCAAGGGTTAGTGAGCTTTTTGAAGCTAGAAAACCAAAAAATGCAGCTGTTATAGCTGAAATTGACGGTGTTGTTAAATTTGGAAAGGCACTTCGTTCAAAAGAAAAGATTATTATTGAATCTCCTGATGGTCTTGAGGTTGAACACACAATTGATAAAT
Organism: Campylobacter ureolyticus; assembly: GCF_027277485.1. Taxonomy (GTDB): domain Bacteria; phylum Campylobacterota; class Campylobacteria; order Campylobacterales; family Campylobacteraceae; genus Campylobacter_B; species Campylobacter_B ureolyticus_B. Next base: position 84,619 of record NZ_JAPXGQ010000003.1, read on the forward strand.
CTCTTCAAATCCAAGTAAGAGAAGGTGAGTTTGTTCATGCTGGTGAAAAGTTAACTGATGGACTCATAAGCAGCCAAGATGTTCTTAGAATTTTAGGTGAAAAAGCACTCCATCAATATCTAATAAGCGAGATTCAACAAGTTTATAGAAGCCAAGGTGTTGCTATTAATGACAAACATATTGAGATTATTGTTTCTCAAATGTTAAGACAAGTTAGTATTTTAGATAGTGGAAATACAAGCTTTATTGTAGGAGATTTGGTAAGTAGGCGTAAATTTAGGGCTGAGAACCAAAGAGTTATGAAAATGGGCGGTGAGCCAGCTATTGCAGAGCCTATTTTACTTGGTGTTACAAGAGCGGCTATTGGAAGCGATAGTTTTATTTCAGCTGCATCTTTCCAAGAAACTACTAAAGTTTTAACCGAATCAAGTATTTCTGGTAAATTTGACTATCTAGAAGATTTGAAAGAAAATGTTATTTTAGGAAAGATGATTCCTGTTGGAACAGGACTTTATAAAAAAGATAAAGTTAAAATAAGATCTAATAAATAACTTTAAAATGCTAAATTTCAAAAGGTCGTCCCTTTTGAAATTTAGATAAATTTTGTATAATGACATAAATTTATTTAGGAGAAATTTATGTCTAAATATTTAAATTATCCAAATTTTGGATTATTAATTCTTAGAATATTTTTAGGAATTTGTGTTTTATATCATGGACTTTTTAAACTAAAATTTGGAATAGAGCCTGTTGCTTCACTTCTTATAAGTGCTAAAATACCTTCATTTTTATCTTATTTTGTATATCTTGGTGAAATTTTAGCACCAGTTATGATAATATTTGGAATTTATACCCGCTTTGCCTCTATTATGTTAATAGCAACATCTTGTACGATTTTGTATGTTGCATATATGGATAAGCTTTTCGCTGTTACAAATTTTGGCGGACTTGTACCTGAGATAGTTTATCTTTATTTAGGCGCATCTTTGTGCTTATTGTTTTGTGGTGGTGGTAAATTTAGCATAAAAAATGATTAAAGGATTTTAAAATATGTTACTTATAAAAAATGTAAAACTTTATACTCCTAAATTTGTAGGAAAAAAAGATATTTTAGTAGCTGGTGAAAAAATTATTCACATAGATGATGAAATAAATATAACGAATTCTTTTATAAAAATTATAGATGCTTCAAAATATATAGCTATTCCTGGTTTTATAGATAAGCATGTGCATATAACTGGCGGTGGCGGGGAGGGAGGTTTTTCTTCAAGAGCACCTGAAATAACTCTTTCAAGACTTATTGATGGAGGTATAACAACAGTTGTGGGACTTCTTGGAACAGATAGCACTACAAGAAGTGTTGAAAATTTAGTAGCAAAAGCCTATGCCTTAAAAGAGGAGGGAATTTCATGCTACGCTCATACTGGTGCTTATGCATTTCCAAGCCCAACTCTAACTAACAGCATTGAAAAAGATATAATTTTTATAGAGCCTATTATTGGTATAAAACTTGCTATTTCAGATCATCGTTCGGCAAGTATTACAAAAGATGAACTTGCAAAAATAGCTAGCACTGGAAGAGTAAGTGGTATGATAGCTAAAAAAAGTGGTCATACAACTTTACATGTTGGTGATGGCAAAAAAGGACTTGGCTTAATCTATGAAGTTTTAAGCGAATTTGATATCCCAATAACCTTTTTTCAACCAACTCATGTCAATAGAAATGAAAGGCTTTTTGACCAAGGAAAGCAATTTTTAAAAGATGGCGGATATGTTGATTTGACATGCTATAGTCAAGATAGATTTACACCACTTAAAGCCTACAAAGAACTAACCAAAGATAATATCCCTCTTGATAAACTAACTTTTAGCTCTGATGGATATGGAAGCTATTCAAATTATGATAAAGATGGAAAACTCATAAATATGGGAGTTGCTACCGTAAAAGCATTATATAACGAATTTTTAAATTTTATGAAAGCAGGTTATAAGATAGAAGAAATTCTTCCTTTTGTAACGGTAAATGTTGCAAAAAGTATAGGACTTGATAATTTCAAAGGTCAAATTTTACCTAGTTATGATGCTGATATTCTATTGTTAGATAAAAATTTTGATATCAAATTTGTTATTTCAAGAGGTAAAATTTTAAAAGATGATACTGGTTTTATAAAAAAAGGTAATTATGAAGAAATTTAAAAATCATCTATTTTGCAATAGTGACTGTTAAATCTTTGATATTTAGCAGGTTTTAACATTTTTTAAGCAGTTTTTAGATAACATTAGGTCTTTTTAATAAATTTAATGATGAAAGGAATTATTGTGCCAACCATTAATCAATTGGTCAGAAAAGAACGCAAAAAAGTGATTCAAAAATCAAAATCACCAGCGTTACAAAATTGTCCTCAAAGAAGAGGAGTTTGCACTAGGGTTTATACAACAACTCCTAAAAAACCAAACTCAGCTTTGAGAAAAGTTGCCAAAGTTAGGCTTACAAGTGGATTTGAAGTTATTAGTTATATAGGTGGTGAAGGTCACAACCTACAAGAGCACTCTATCGTTTTAGTAAGAGGCGGAAGAGTAAAAGACTTACCTGGTGTTAAGTATCATATTGTTCGTGGAGCATTGGATACAGCAGGCGTTGCAAAAAGAACTGTTTCAAGATCTAAATACGGTGCTAAACGCCCTAAAAAATAGTTTAGCTAACAAAAACAGACTAGCCCTTGATTTGGCTAAGTTTGAGTAAAATTTTATAAATTTGAAGGAAAAATAATATGAGAAGAAGAAGAGCTCCCGTTAGGGAAGTAATGCCTGATCCTATTTATGGCAATAAAGTAGTCACTAAATTTATTAATGCACTTATGTATGATGGTAAAAAAAGCACTGCAACAAGAATAATGTATGGTGCTTTAGATCTTATCGATAGCAAAAGCGAAGATGTAAAAGGTATAGATGTTTTTAATGATGCTATTGAAAATGTTAAGCCTATTTTAGAAGTTAAATCAAGAAGAGTAGGTGGTGCGACATACCAAGTTCCTGTTGAGGTTAGACCAGTAAGACAACAAGCTTTGGCTATTAGATGGATTATTTCATTTTCAAGAAAAAGAAGTGAAAGAACTATGATAGAAAAATTAGCTTATGAGCTTATGGATGCCGCAAGTTCAAAAGGTGCTTCATTTAAGAAAAAAGAAGACACATATAAAATGGCAGAGGCAAATAAAGCTTTTGCTCATTACCGCTGGTAAGGAGCTATTATTATGGCTAGAAAAACACCTTTACATATGGTTAGAAATATCGGTATCGCTGCTCATATTGATGCCGGTAAAACAACAACAAGTGAGAGAATTTTATTCTTTACAGGAGTTAGTCATAAAATTGGCGAAACTCATGAAGGTACAGCTACAATGGACTGGATGGCTCAAGAAAAAGAAAGAGGCATCACAATTACATCAGCTGCTACAACATGTTTTTGGAAAAATCACCAAATCAACCTTATAGACACCCCAGGACACGTTGATTTTACAATAGAAGTTGAAAGATCAATGAGAGTTTTAGATGGTGCTGTTGCGGTATTTTGTTCAGTTGGTGGTGTTCAACCTCAAAGTGAAACTGTTTGGAGACAAGCAAACAAATACCATGTTCCAAGAATTGTTTTTGTCAATAAAATGGACAGAGTTGGAGCTAATTTCTACAATGTTGAACAACAAATTAAAGATAGACTAAAAGCAAATCCTGTGCCGCTTCAAATTCCAATTGGTGCAGAAGATGACTTTAAAGGCGTTGTTGATTTAATAAATATGAAAGCTTTAGTTTGGGAAGATGAAACAAAACCAACAACTTATGTTGAAAGAGAAATCCCAGCTGAACTACTAGATAAGGCAAAAGAATACCATGATAAATTAATTGAAGCTGTTGCTGAGACCGATGATGCATTAATGGATAAATACTTCAGTGGTGAACAATTAAGTGTAGATGAGATTAAAGAGGGTATTAAAAAAGCTTGTTTAAATTTAAGTATGATTCCTATGATGTGCGGAACCGCTTTTAAAAATAAAGGCGTTCAACCACTTCTTGATGCAATTGTTGATTATTTACCAGCACCTGATGAAGTTGCTGATATTAGAGGCGAGTATGAAAACGGAGATGAGGTTTTTGTAGAATCATCAGACGATGGTGAATTTGCTGGACTTGCATTTAAAATTATGACAGATCCTTTTGTTGGTCAACTTACTTTTGTTAGAGTTTATAGAGGTATCCTAGAAAGTGGAAGTTATGTTTATAACACTGTAAAAGGTAAAAAAGAAAGAATTGGAAGAATTCTTAGAATGCACTCAAATAAAAGAGAAGAGATTAAAGAACTTTATGCTGGAGAAATTGGTGCTGTTGTAGGACTAAAAGATACTCTAACAGGTGATACATTAGCTGGAGAAAAAGATCAAGTAATACTTGAAAAAATGGATTTTCCAGATCCAGTTATAAGTGTTGCGGTTGAGCCTAAAACAAAAGCAGATCAAGAAAAAATGGGCATTGCGCTTCAAAAATTAGCTCAAGAAGATCCAAGCTTTCAAGTAAAGACTGATGAAGAAAGCGGTCAAACTATTATTAGTGGTATGGGTGAGTTACACCTTGAAGTTATCGTTGATAGAATGCTTAGAGAGTTTAAAGTTGATGCTGAAATAGGTAAGCCACAAGTTGCATATCGTGAAACTATTAGAAAAACAGTTGAGCAAGAATATAAATATGCTAAACAATCAGGTGGTCGTGGTCAATATGGTCATGTTTATTTACGACTTGAACCGCTTGAGCCAGGCACTGGATATGAGTTTGTTAACGATATTAAAGGTGGTGCTATTCCAAAAGAATATATTCCAGCTGTTGACAAAGGCTGCCAAGAAGCAATGCAAGGTGGAGTTTTAGCAGGATATCCAGTTGAGGATGTTAGGGTAACTGTATATGATGGAAGTTATCACGAAGTTGATAGTTCTGAAATGGCATTTAAACTAGCTGCTTCAATGGGCTTTAAAGAAGGTGCTAGAAAAGCAGGAGCTGTTATACTTGAACCAGTTATGAAAGTTGAAATTGAGACACCAGAAGAATATATGGGTGATGTTATAGGTGATATCAATAAACGCCGCGGTCAAGTTAACAATATGGGCGATAGAGGTGGAAACAAAATAATTGATGCATTTTGCCCATTAGCTGAGATGTTTGGTTATTCAACAGATTTAAGAAGTCAAACTCAAGGTCGTGCAACTTACTCAATGGAATTCGATCACTACGATGAGGTTCCAAAAAATGTAAGCGAAGAGATAATTAAGCAAAGAAACGGCTAAGATACAATTCAAGGGTGGGAAATAGATTCCTACCCTTTAAAAAAAGTTAAGTATGCGTGAATTTTATTTAGATAAATCACTGAAGATTACTGGATATAAGGTTACCACAAATAATAGGCTTGAACTAAATCAAAATACAGCTGCAATTCCAAATTTATGGAAAAAGTTTAGCAATAGTGATTTATTCAATGATGTGAATTATGGTGTTTATTTTAATTATAAAAATAAACATTTTGATGATTATGATTTGTTAGTTGGTTCCACAAAGTCTTTAAGTGGAGTTTGCAAAGATTGTGATTCGATAGAAATACAAAGTGGTAAATTTTTAGTTTTTGAAGCTGATGTTAAGCAAATAGCGACCGATGTAAGTAGTCTTTGGATGAAAATTTGGAACTATTTTAAGACATGCGATATAAAACGCTCTTATTTGAGCGATTTTGAAAAATATATAGATAATAAAGTAGAAATTTATATTTCCATTTTATAAATTTGTCCTCATAGCTCAGCTGGATAGAGCGCAAAATTCCTAATTTTGAGGCCGTGAGTTCGAATCTCGCTGGGGACACCATTTTTTATACTTATTAAGATTATATTAATATTCTAAATATGTTTTTACAAATCTTAGAATCTGAAGTTGTGGGTTTTAAATTTTACTTTAAAAACTAAATTTTATTGATATTATTGAGGCTTTAAATTTTTATTTCAATCTTGGTTTTTGTTTTATATTTGCTCTTACTTTTTTCAAAATTTTTAGTTTATCACATAGTATTATTGTTCGTTTAAAATTATTTCAGTTCATAAATTTTGTATAAATTATAAATTTATTTTGCAAAAGACTAAACAAAAATATATTTTTTAAAAAAATGCAGCTTTTGAAATAATATATAAAGTATTTTTTATCTAGGCGAGGATACTATTTGTCTGACAAATCTCGTTAGCTAAGAACCTTTCTTAAGAGCTTTTGAAAGCAAAAATTCATATTTATAGTTTTTAAAAGATAGATATTTTTAAGATAAATTTAATAAAAATGAATTTTTATATAGCTATATTTTAATAGTTTTTACATATAAAGATATGAAATATTTATTATAAAAAATAAGAATATTATTTTAGTCAACTTTGTATTATTTTATTAATTGGATTTAACTCTGTCTATCGAACCTTAATTATGGATAAATGATTTATAAAATATAGTATAATTAAACTATAAAATTTAAAAGAGCAACATAATGGATAAAAAAGAGTTTATACCAAAAGAATTGCCACTTGATATAAAATTAAATGCTGAAAATTATCAACTTTTAATTAGTGCTTCAAGAGAACTTGGAAAATTAAATGGTTTTATAAATACAATACCAAATCAAAATATTTTGATAAACTCTCTTGTCCTACAAGAGGCAAAAGACTCTAGTGCTGTAGAAAATATCATCACTACACATGATGAACTTTTTTTAGCTCAAATGGATGAAAACTCAATCACGCAAAGTGCAAAAGAGGTTATTGGATATGAAGCTGCTTTAAAAAAGGGCTTTGATCTTATGAAAAAGACAACTCTATATTAAACAAACATATTTTTTACACAAATGGTAATGTTTTATATCTTACATATAATGGACTTTTAGATTTGCCAATTTTATATTTAAGTGCATATATCATACAAAATAAAACGCAATATTATAGACTTTTAGAAAATGTCAGTAAAAATAATAGCTGGAATGAGTGGATAAGCTATATTTTAACAGCAGTTAAAAAAACATCTATTGCAACTATAAAAATCATATCTCAAATAAACGAAGCAATGCAAACTTTTTCAGCCAAACTCCAAGCCACTAACAGTAAAATTTACAGTAAAGACTTTGTGGAGCTTTTATTTTCTTATCCATATACAAAAATAGAATTTATCTCTCAAAGGCTTGGCATTACTCGTCAAACAGCATCAAAATATCTTAAAATTTGTGAAGATACTGGCTTATTGGAATGCTTAAAATTGGGAAATACAAATTTTTATATAAATATTAGTCTTTTTAATATATTAAAAAAAGGTATAGAGTGTTAAAATTTATAGATTTTTTTAACATAGCTTAGTTTGTTTGTTAAAATTTATAGATTTTTTTAACATAGTTTAGTTTGTTTGTTAAAAAAATAATAAAGATTTTTTATTAATAGTGTTTTTATAATTAAATTTCTATTGATTTAAATTAAAAATAGCATTCTTTGAAATTTAAATAATTTAAAACAGTTATTTTAATATCTTTACATTGTAATAATAAAGTGCTACAATACTCATAAAATAAAGGAGATAAAAATGGCAACTGTAACAATAAGAGTAAGTGATCATGATAAAAAGAAAGTTGAACAAATTTTTAGTGATTTAGGACTTAATATAAGTAGTGCAACAAACGCATTTTTTAAACAAGTGATTTATAACGGAGGAATTCCATTTGAATTAAAAGTTGATCCATTTTATTCGAAAGAAAATTTAAAAAGGCTTGAAAAAAATGCTAAAGAAATGGAAGAAACTGGTGGAAAAATTAAGGATATATTTTAATGTTAAAAGCCTTTACAGATGATGCGTGGGAAGAGTTTTGTTATTGGCAAAAAAAAGATAAAAAAGTTTTTAAAAGAATTATTGATTTAATTAAAGATATTGATAGGAATCAATATAATGGCATAGGCAAGCCTGAGAGATTAAGTGGTAATTTATCAGCATACTATAGTAGAAGAATTGATAGCAAAAATCGCATAGTTTATAAAATAGAAAATGAAATAATAAAAATAATTCAATGCGGATCACACTATAAAGATAAATAACAATCTTTAAAGTTATATAATCTGTTCATAATTTTAGGGATAAATTTAGAGAAATTTTAAAATGTTTTTGTATAGATGCAGTAAAAATAGTTTTAGTTTGTAATATTTCAAAAAATGTAATAAATAAAATTCTAAAATAGATAAAAATTTCAATGATGAATGAATGTGAAAAATATCTAAATTTTAATTGTAAAATAGAAACAGATGAAAGTTACTTTTAAATTAAAAGAATAAGAGGCAAAAAAGCAGATAATAAAACATCTGTATTTTTATTTCGCTTACACTCATGACTATAAACATAAAGAATACCAAAGAGAAGACAAGTTTTATACACAGGTTGTAAAAAAATTGTTCTAGCAAATAGTTGCTTCATATTTTAGGAATTTTAGAGTAAAACATTCTAAAAACCGATAATAAAAAATCCATTTAAATTGTCTTGATCAAATCTTATTATAAATCACTCTAAATTACTACAAATCACCACATTTTAATCACAAATTTCAAAATTTATCTATTTTTTTAAAAAAAAGTGTTCCTGTTTATATAATTAAAGATAAAAAAGGAATTAAATATGGATAGTCAATTATACTTCGAACAAACTTTAAAAAGTTTAGAGCGACAGTTTCCAAAAAAAATGTCCTTAAACAGAAGAGAAACTGCCAGAGCTCTTGGAATTGCTGTTTCAACTCTAGATTTAAGAATAAAAGATGGTAGGGATTTGCCATCTTTTATTAAAGTAGGAAGTGCAAAAAATTCAAGATTAGTTTTTACGCTTATTTCAATAGCAGAGTATTTAACAAATGCAAGGCAAAAAGTATGTTAAAGCATAGATTAACTATTAGGATTAATGATGATTTGTTTGAGAAAATAAAATCTCAAGCAAATTTAACTGGACTAAGTATTTCTCGCTATATTAGGCAGGCTTTATTTAAAACAAAACCTCCTACGCATAAATTTGATAAAGAGGTAGTATATAAACTATCCGAAGTTGGTAGCAATCTTAATCAATTGGTGTATAAAATAGACAACAAAGAGTGTGTAAGTAATGAAAATATACTAAAAATTCTTATAGAAATTTATAATGTTTTAAATGAAATTTCAAAAAACATAGGAGATAAAACATGGTAGTTAAATTTTTTAGAAACAAAAGTGGTGGTTCCGTAAAGGGAATAGATTATCTTTTAAATTATAGAGTTAAAGATGGTAGTGCTAGTTTACTAAAAGGTTATCTAGACCTTACAAAAAATATAATAAAAAACATCAACAAAAAACAAAAAGTATGTATTGGTTGTTTGAGTTTTGAAGAAGCAAATATAGAATTTAGCAAAAAAATAGAAATTATGAATGAGTTTGAGAAATTAATTTTTGGTAAGGCCATAGATGAATACAATATCCTTTGGGTAGAACATCGTGATAAGGGTAGGTTAGAACTAAACTTTGTAATCCCTAAGATAAATCTAAAAACTAAAAAAAGTTTTAATCCGTATTGGCATAAAAAAGATTTTTATAAGGTTGATTCTTGGCAAAATAGCATAAATCTAAGATTTGGCTTTAGTAATCCAAAAAATCCTAAAAAAGAGCATTTTTTAAAAGGCTCAAAAAAACAAATTTGGATAAAAAATATTTAGATTTAGAACAAAATATAAACTTATTTTATAAAAATGGAAAATTTAAATGTAGAGATGATTTAATATCTTTTATAAAAGATAATGGTTTTACAGTAACTAGAATAGGTAAAGACTATATATCAGTAAGATGCTTGGGTGCTAAAAAATCAAGACGTTTTAAAGGTGAAATTTTTAGTGAAGAATTTATTGATTTAAATTCATTAAATGAGCTTAAAAAGCAAAAACAAGAAAAAATAGAAAAATATGAAAACATAAATAAAGGAAAGATAAATGAATCAAACAGTTATAGAAGAAATTCTATTACAAAATCTAGAGAAAAAAGAGAAGGAATTTACGCAGATATTAGATCTGTTATCAAAGACATTGACGAATTTAGAAAACGTTATGAAAGATTTGCAAGGGAGTATGGAGAAAACGAATCATGTATTAGACAATATGTCGAATCTACAAGCGGAGTTTTATCGGCTTTTATGGAAAAAACAAAGCTAGTAAAGGATAATTATAGTGATATGGATTTAGAGATAAAATAAATTTCTGCTTCATCTTAACTAGAGATTATAAAAGCAAAGATAGTTTTTATAATCTTATTTTTAAGTTAGTTTTGATATTATTATAATTTAAAAACGATAAAATAATAAAAATAAAAAAGAGATTATTATGTTTGTAAATAGAAGTAATGAATTAAAAATTTTAAATGATGATTATAAGAACAATAAATTTTCTTTGACTATTCTTTATGGAAGAAGAAGAGTTGGAAAAACTACTCTTTTAAAAGAGTTTTTAAAAGATAAGCCAGCAATTTATTTTTTAGCAACCTTAGAAAATATTGGTTTAATTATAGAAAGATTTAAAAATTTAGTAGCTGAGTATTTAAAAGATGATTTGTTAAAGTCACTTGAAATAAGCGATATAAAGCATATTTTTTCTTATATTGCAAGATCTAAATTTGATAAAAAGCTAGTTATTATAATAGATGAGTTTCAGTATCTTAGCAAGCTTGATAGCTCTGTGCCATCGCAGTTTCAATTCATCGTTGATGAAATACTTAAAAATAAAAATATTCATCTTATCCTTTGTGGCTCACTTATTTCTATGATGTATTCACAAACTCTTTCATACTCATCACCACTTTATGGAAGAAGAACTAGCTCTATCAAACTTGAAGCTTTGAAATTTAAGTATTTAAGTGAGTTTTTTCCAAGCAGATCAAAAATAGAGTTAATAGAGCTTTATAGTATTTTATATGGAGTTCCTAAATATTTAGAGATATTTAAAGATAGTGGCAATATCTTTGAAAATATTCAAAAAAATATATTAAATCTAAACTCATATCTTTATAATGAGCCACAATTTATTTTACAAAATGAAGTAAATGAAGTAAGCACATATTTTTCAATTTTAGAAAGTATTGCAAATGGTAAGCATAAACTAGGCAATATTGCAAATAGATTAAATAAAAATGTACAAAACATTACATCTTTTATTTCAAAGCTTATAGAGCTTGATATTATCTACAAAGATGTTCCAATCACTGAAAACAATCCAAATAAGAGCAAAAAAGGACTTTATTTTATAAAAGATAACTTTTTTAGATTTTGGTTTAAGTTCGTTTTACCATATAAAAGTCAGCTAGAGTTTGGAAATACAAACTATGTTTTAGAAAAAATAAAAGAGAGCTTTAATGGCTTTATATCGCCAGTTTATGAAAATTTATGTATAGAGTATCTTTTAAATAATTACGATTTATTAAAATGTGGTAGATGGTGGGATAGGGATATAGAAATTGATGCTGTGGGTATAGCAAAAGATTATTTGATAGTTGCTGAGTGTAAATACTCAAATAAAAAAGTAGGAACTGACATTTTACAAAGCCTAAAAGAAAAATCTAAAAATATAAAAACTACTCTTAAAATTAAGCATTATGTTTTATTTAGTAAAAGTGGCTTTACAGATGCTCTTAAAAATTTAAGTGATGATAGTGTTGTTTTAGTGGAGTTAGTGTAGAGAAATTATATTGCTCTATAAATAAATAGCCTAATTATAAAGCTTTTTAACCATATCTTTTCCACTATCAGGAGCAAGTTTAGCATATCTTAAAGTATGGTTTATATCTGAGTGATTCATAAGTTTTTTAATTGTTAAAATAGGAGTTCCTTTAATGGCTAGATGAGAAGCAAATGTATGTCTTAGTGTATGTATCACAACTCTATTTGCAAAATCATCATTTGCTAAACCTTGATTAAAAAGCTTATTTAAGAGTGGTTGAACTACATTTTTAATAGTGGCATAAGGCTTATTTATAAGAAAATCATTTGGTGATAGTGTATTATAGATTTTATTTATTAAATTTAGTGCTTCATCACTTAAAAATCCAGTATATCGTTTTTTATCACTATTTTTTGTTTTAAAATCGGTTATATTTACACTTTGTGAAGATAGGGACAAATCTTTTTTCTTTATATTTAGTATGCCTTCAAGTCTTGCACCAGTACAAAGTGCTAATTCTATAAATAGTTCTAAGTCAAAGTCATTTTTCTTTTTTATTTCATTTCGTATGTATTTTAAGAATTGCATTTTTCCAATCTATTTTTTCTTTGTCTTTATAACAATATATAGTGTATACAATATTTTAAAAAATCTTAAAATATAAAAGTTCCTATTTTGGATAGTTTAATATAATTTATAGTGTTTTATAGTGGCCTAAGAATTGCCTATATGTAAATCTAGCAACCAAATCACAGTAATAGCATTTTATAATATAAAAAGATATAATGTTTACTAAGATTTAAATAGGCGAATTGTATTTATTAATAATTTATGCAGGTAGATAATATGAAAGATTTTATTCCAGAGTTTTTTATAAGCTTAAAAAAATATAATTTTAAGATGTTTTTAAACGATATGGCAGCAGGTATTATAGTAGCTATTGTTGCATTGCCACTATCTATAGCTCTTGGAATCGCATCAGGAGTAACACCTGAGGCTTGTTATTGGGTGTTTTATCGTAGCCATTTTGGGTGGGTCAAAATTTCAAATAGCAGGGCCAACTGGCGCATTTATAGTAATTGTTTATAGTATCATAGAACAACATGGTATTTTAGGATTAACTATTGCAACTATTATGGCAGGCATAATGCTTGTAATTATAGGCTTTTTAAAAGGTGGATAAATTATAAAATTATTCCGTATCCAGTTGTAGCAGGATTTACAAGCGGAATTGCTGTAACAATTTTTTCAAGTCAAATAAAAGATATTTTAGGTTTGGGCGTTGAAAAAATTCCAGCTCAATTTATGGAACAAATTTTGTGTTACATACAAAATATTCAAACACTAAATTTATACGCAATTTTGATAACTATAGTATCTATTTTTATAATTATTCTATGGCCAAAAATTCCAAAAATTGGTAAATTAATACCTAGTATGTTAGTTTCGGTGGTTGTTTTAACGCTTTTGGTTCAGTTTTTACACTTCCCGCTGAAACTATTGGTTCAAGGTTTGGAAGTTTGGATTTAAAAATAACTTTTGTAAATATTAATGGAATTAGCTTTGAGCTTATCAAGTCTTTAATACCAGCATCTATAACAATTGCAGTTTTAGCTGGCATAGAATCACTTTTATCTGCGGTGGTTGCAGATGGTATGACAAATGATAGGCATAATTCAAACATAGAACTTATTGGACAAGGTTTAGCAAATATTGCCTCTGCGGCCATTGGCGGTATTCCTGTAACTGGAGCAATTGCAAGAACTGCAACCAATATAAAAAATGGTGCAAAAAGCCCTGTTTCTGCTATTATAAGCTCAATTGCCTTATTTAGTATGGTTATGATTTTACTAAATTTTGTAAATCTCATACCTATGGCATCTCTTGGTGCGATTTTGCTGATAATTTCATATAATATGGGTGAATGGGAGTATTTTAAGCAAATCAAAAAAGCGCCAAAAAGTGATTATTTTGTATTTATTGCGACATTTTTATTGACGGTATTTTTTGATTTGATTATTGGTATATCAGTTGGTATGATATTTGCTTTGATTATATTTATGAAGCGAATGAGTGATTTAACAAATTTTGAAATGATCACAAAAGATTTAAAACATGCTGATGGTAAAATATTAGAAATTCCAAATGGGGTTCTTGTTTATAACATAAATGGTCCTTTTTTCTTTGGTGCTGCAGAGAAATTTTCTAATATGCTACTAGATATAGTTAAACCTAAATCAAAAATAATTATTATAAATTTAGAAAATGTTCCTTTAATTGATGCTACTGGATATAGAGAATTAAAAATTTTTTATAATAATTGTAAAAAAAATGAGTTGAACATATATTTTTGTGGAATAAGAAACAAGGTTTATAAAATTTTAAAAAATTATGGTTTTATAGATGAAATACAAAAAGAAAATATTTTTAAAGACTTAAAAGCAAATATTGATTATTTAAAGGATTTTGAGCCTAAAGAGTTATATCTAAATAAAAAAGTAGATTCTTTAACTAGAGATAACAAGTAGTCTAAAAGGCTCAAATAAATCTATATAAAGTAACAGTTATTTTTCAGCTTTATTGCTTAACATTACAGCTATAAATTCTGTTTTAGGATTGATTTTAAGTGCGATTTGAATAGTCATGGTTAGTGGAACTGCTAAAAAAAGTCCACCCATTCCCAAAACATAACCCCATAAAAGTAAACTAAAAAGCACAGTTATAGTTGAAATTCCAAGCTCTTCACCAACTAATCTTGGCTCTAAAATTACTCCAAAAATAGTATTTGTTGCTATATATAGCACTACAACCCAAATAGTATCTGAAAAATTTCCACTTATTAATGCTACAAAAACAGCCGGTACAGCAGCTACAAAAGAACCAATTGTAGGTATATAATTCATTATAAAAGCAACTATTCCCCATAAAACCGCATATGGAATGCCTAAATAATAAAGTCCAAAACCTATAATAAGCCCAGTTGCTACTGAAACTATTGTTTTTATAAAAAGGTATCTTTTAAGATTATAAACAAAAGAATTTACAAAAACAACAGCATTTGAATATTTACGGCTTAGATATTTTACTTTTTCTTGCATAACTCTTGTTTCAAAAAGCATGAATGCAACAAGTAAAAGTATAAAAAGCCACATAGACATCATTGAACCTGTTTTTCTAACAAGTGAACTTGTTGTCGTAATAATTTTATTGGATTCTAAGTTAAACATATTTGGATCAAAAACTATCATATCTTTAAAATCTGTGTTGTTTAGTTTTTCCATCCATTCACTTAACAATACTTGAAATTTTCTATTAAATTCAGGAAGTTGTCCTAAAAAGTCAAACATCGTAGTAACTGCAACACTTCCAATAAATGCTAAAAATCCAAGCAGTAAAAATGCTACAAATATAAATGAAATAGTTCTTGGAATTTTAATTTTTTCTAAGGCATCTAAAACAGGAGAAGTTACAATTGCTATAAATGTAGCTAATAAAAAAGGCACTACTACTGAGTTTGCAGCTTTTAAGCCTGCAAAAATTATGATTATGGAAGCAAGAGTCATTAAAGTTGTTTGTAATCTCAAAATAAATTCCTCAAATTTACTAAATTTCGTAATTCTATCAAAAAGATATAAAAATATAATAAAACTTTTGAACTGCTTGATAGAAAAGTAAGTTGATGCTACAAATCAAAGTACAAAATTGATTTTTATTTCAATTTTATAAACTATGAATTGTGTTATCAGCTTACTTATTTATAAGTGTATTTTTGGAAAAATAACAAATTTAAAAAACTCAAATTTGCTTTATATTTTTAAATTTCGCCCACTTTATAGCTTTCACCTGGTTTCATCTCAATTATCTTCCAAGGAAGTCCTTGCTTGTTAAGTTCATCCATAAAAGGTTTTGCATCAAATTCCTCCATATTAAACACGCCCTTACCGTTCCATTTATTTTGGGCTATCATTTTTGCACCAATCATCGCTGGAACTCCTGTTGTATAGCTTACTCCTTGAGCTCCAGTTTCAGCATAACACTCTTCATGGTCGCAAACATTATAGATGTAAATTTGTCTTTCTTTGCCATCTTTTACTCCGCGAATCACACATCCGATATTGGTCTTGCCTTTTGTTCTTGCGCCTAAGCTTGCAGGATCTGGTAAAAGTGTCTTTAAAAACTGAATAGGAACTATTTTTACGCCATTATGTTCAACTTCATCTATGCGAAGCATTCCAACATTTTCAAGACATTTCATATGGGTTAAATAGCTTTGTCCAAATGTCATAAAAAATCTAATTTGTTTTAAACCTTTGATATTTTTGCTAAGGCTTTCAAGCTCTTCATGATATAAAAGGTAGCTATCTTTTACGCCAATTTCTGGATAATCCCATTTAAAGCCAATCTCCATAGGCTTTGTCTCTACCCATTCATCATTTTTCCAGTTTGTTTTTCGCTCATTTACGGAATCATTAGTTTTTTTCCAATATCGTCCATTTGCTGAAACTTCTCTTAAATTTATCTCTGGGTTAAAGTTAGTAGCAAATGCATATCCGTGGTCTCCAGCGTTGCAATCAAGTATATCAATGTAGTGAATTTCATCGAACAGATATTGCTGTGCATAGGCACAAAATACATTTGTAACACCTGGGTCAAAGCCACTTCCTAGAAGTCCTAAAACCCCAGCTTTTTTAAACTCCCCATCTTTTGCCCATTGAAGTTTATACTCAAACTTAGCAGTATCTGGATGCTCGTAATTTGCAGTATCAATGTAGTTAATTTTAGCTTTTACGCAAGCGTCCATTAGTGTTAAATCTTGATATGGAAGTGCAACATTTAATAAAATTTCAGCACCTGTTTTTTTGATGAGACTAACAACTGCGTCTGTATCATCAGCATCAATTTGTGCGGTTTGAATCTCTACTCCAAGGCGCTCTTTTATAAATTTTGCTATTTTATCACATTTGCTTTTTGTTCTACTTGCAAGAGTTATTTTGCTAAATACGTCATAATTTGCAGCAGCTTTGTAGGTTGCAACTTGGCTAACTCCACCAGCTCCTATTATAAGTAAATTTGCCATTTTTATCCTTTTAAAAAAATTTAGATATTTTAGCAAATAAACAATAACATTTCAAAATTTATATTTTAAGAATTTTGTACAATTGGCAGTTAAAGTTCAATATTTAATTATTTTAACTATATAATACATTTTAACTTAATAAAAATAAGTGATTTTAAAAGAAAGATAAATTCAATCTATAATTTTGCCATTTTTGTAATAAATTCTTTTAACTCTTGAAGCTACTAAAGATAAAATTTCATAACTTATAGTATTGCATCTTCTGGCTAAATTTGAAGCGTTAAAATCACCTTCATTAAAAATTGTTGCATATTCACCAACTTTAACTTCCATATTAAAAGGTACTTTTACCATACACTGGTCCATGCATATTCGTCCAACTACCGGGCATTTTACATTATTAATTAAAACCTCTGGATTATTTTGCTCTCTTAGAAACCCATCGCCATAACCGATGCAAATCGTTATAATTTTTTCATAATCTTTTGTTATGTAAACTCCACCATAACTAATTGGAGTATTTGGTTTTAAAATTTTAATATTTGAAATCATAGCATAAAGGCTCATAACAGGCTTTAGGTCTACGCTTTTTTTAACTTCATCTGATGGATAAAATCCAAAGCCAACTATTCCACTTCTTACCATATTTAAATTTGCAGTTTGTATATCTAAAATAGCTGCTGAGTTCGAGACATGTTTTAATGGTATTTTAAGTCCATTTTTTTCAAAATCATAAATTTGAGCATTAAATCTTTTAAGTTGTAGGTTTGTAAAGCTTTTGTCAGCACTATCTGATTTAGCAAAATGAGTAAAAACACCAACTATTTTTATATTTGATAGTTTTGAAATTTTTAAACAAGTTAAAGTTGTTTCTAAAATGCTTTTTTCATCGCGTACTACAAAACCAAGTCTTGCCATTCCTGTATCAAGCTTGATATGAATTTTGGCCTTTAAATTGAAGGATTTTGCTATTTCATTTATAGTGGTTGCATATTCGTAGTTAAAAACACAAAGCTCAAGGTTGTTTAATAGAGCTTTTTTTACTTCATCACTATATCCAAGGAGCAAAATAGGCAACTTTATACCATTTTTTCTTAACTCTTCACCCTCATTTACTCTTGCTACTGCTAGATAATCAGCACCAAACTCAGCGTAACTTTTAGCTATTTCTACGCTTCCATGCCCATAGGCGTTTGCCTTTATAAGAGCACAAAACTTTATATCATCTCCAACAAATTTTTTTAAATTTAAAAAATTTTGTTTTAAATTATCTAAATTTATTTTTGCAAAAACTACTGACATTTACTCTTTCTTCTCTACTATTTTAACGCTTTTTGCTGTTTTTGAAAAATGTATTAAATCTTCTACGGTTTGAACTGTCCAAGGAAGTTTTTCAAGTGCGACTTTAAATATTATTGCTGCGCTTATTGCATCATTTAATGCTCTATGATGAGCGTTATGAATACCTAAAAGCTCTTTTAATGAGCCAAGTCCGTATTTAGCAGATGGTATTGTTCGTCTGGCTAACTCAATAGTGCAAATTCTCCTATTTAAAAGCACACCATAGTCTAATTTTTCCAAACTTTTGCTTATGAAATCATAATCAAATTTAACATTATGAGCTACAAAAGTACTAGTTCCCAAAAAAAGTTTAAATTTTTCAAGCACGGTGGCTAAATTTGGAGCATTGTCTAAATCACTAACTTTAATTCCAGTTAATTCACTAATTTCCTCAGGAATAAAATCAGCTTTTATAAAGCTTTCAAATTTATCTAAAATTAGACCATTTTTTAGTTTTACTGCTCCTATTTCTATAATTTGTCCATCTTTTATGCCACCATTTGTCTCAATATCTGTAATGCAAAAAATTTCATCTTTAATCTCTTTATCTTTTGTAGCAATTGTTACTTTTCCATTATCCTTTTTTACTACTTCAAGTCCTGAAGCATACCACATATCAAAATCTTTTGGGTTGAATTTTATATCATCGATCTCACTTGCCTTTGTTAAAAAATCATGATAGTTAATTGATTTTTGAGAAAGTAAATCTATAAAATTTTCTAATTTATTATTTTTTTTCATACTTTTAAAGATCTAATTGCGGTTTTATAGTCATTTGATGAAAATATATAGTTTCCGGCTACTACTATATCAGCTCCAGCCTCATCAAGTTCAGCTACATTAAGTCCATTTACACCGCCATCAACTTCTATCATACAAATTGAGTTTGTTTTATATATAAGTTCTTTTAATTCTTTTATTTTATCTATTACGATAGGCATAAATTTTTGTCCACCAAATCCTGGGTTTACACTCATTAAAAGAACCATATCAACGCTATTTATAATATGCTTTAGTGAGCTTATCGGTGTGTGTGGGTTTAAAACAATTGCAGGAGAAATTCCATTATTTCTAATGTATTCTATTAATCTTAAGGGATGGTTTTCAGCCTCAATATGAAATCCTAGAAATTTAGGTTTAATCCCTAAAAACATCTCTACAAAAAAGCTTGGATTTTCAACCATTAGATGAATATCTAAAGGTACGGAACTTGATTTTTTAGCTGCATTTACTACAACAGGTCCAATTGTTAAATTTGGTACAAAATGCCCATCCATTACATCTATATGTATAAGATCGGCTCCAGCTTCACAAACTGCTTTTATTTCACTTTCTAAATTTGCAAAATCAGCTGATAAAATACTTGGCGCTACATACATTTAAATTCCTTAAATTTTTTATAACTAATTTTAAAATTTGAATTTTACCCTTTTAAATCATAAAAACTAATAAAATACGAAATTTAATAAATTTAAGTAAGATTTGAAGATTTTTTGGTATAATCAACCTTTTAAATTTAAGTTTTCAAAGGATAAAATATGGCAAAAAGATGTGCTATTACAGGAAAAGGCCCATTGGTAGGTCATAGCGTAAGTCACGCTAACAACAAAAATAAAAAAAGATTTTTACCAAATCTTAGAAGCATAAGAGTTGTTTTAGAAGATGGAACAACTAGAAGAATAAAAGTTGCAGCTTCAACCTTAAGAACTATGAAAAAACAATCCAGATAGTTTTTATATAAAAGTTTGTTAAAATGTCTTTTTGGGATAGGGTTCGTAAATTTCTCAACTGGACAAGATCTTCAAAACCTGATGTAAATCTTAACTTTGAGCTTTACGAACAATTAAAACCGTTTAGATTACCATTAATTCTTATTGTTTCGCTTATGCTAATTGGAACTTTGGGATATATGGTTTTTAGCGGTTTTTCTTTAAGTGATGGATTTTATCAAGCAGGGATGACCTTTACAACTGTCGGATTTACCGAAGTTGCTGAGATTTCTCCAGCTGGGAGAATCTTTACTGTGGCATTTATTTTTGCTGGTTTTGGGGCTTTTACATTTTCTTTAGGTGTTGTTATAGAAAGCCTAAAAAAAGGTTTTTTAGTAAATGCCATTAGGGAGAGAAATATGGTAAATAAAATAGCAAGATTAAAAAATCACTTTGTTATTTGCTATCACAATATCTATACAATTGAGCTTGCAAAGCAATTTAGAGAAAATCATATCCCTTTTGTTGTTATTGACACAAGTGATGATTTGAGTAAGATTGCTCATGAAAACAAATATCCTTATTTTATACAAGGCGAACCTCATACTGAACTTTCACTTTTAAAATCTCATCTTTCTAGTGCAAAAGGCGTTATTGCACTTAGTTCAAATATAGCTGATAATATTGCAATAATTGCAACCGTAAGATTATATGAAAAAGAACTCGAACTTAAAAAGCCATATTTTGTTATGAGTGTTTCTGATAATGATTTAGACGCAGATAAACTTAAAAAGCTTGGTGCAGACTCAGTTATACTTCCATCAAAACTTGCCGCTCAAAGACTTAGTGCTATAAGTGTAAGACCAGATATGGAAAATATCTTAGAAAGATTTTTATACAAAAAAGACTCTTTAATTGATATTGAAGAAATTGTAGTTCCAAGTCATTCTTGGGTTAGATTTAAAAGACTTCGTGAAACTAGACTCAGAGAAATTACAAGTGCTGATATAGTTGGAATAAAAGATGAAAATAATAAATTTACTCCTATGCCTGGTGGTGATGCTATAATAGGCACAAATGCTACACTTTTAGTTATAGGCACGGCTGAGGGGATAAATTATACAAGAAAACTTATAAATGGTAGATATAAACCGCAGGAGTTAAAATATGTTTGATATAATTTCACTAAAAGGTGGGCTTGAAAATGTTGATGGGTTTTATTTTGATGGCGTGCATTCAGGCGTAAAGAAAAAAAATAATGATTTAGGTTTTATAAGAAGTGATAAAGAATTTTTAATAAGTGCGTGCTTTACTACGAACAAATTTAAAGCTGCACCAATTAGACATTTTTTAAGATATCCTCAAAATTTTAAAACAAATTTTATACTTTTAAACTCAAAAAATGCAAATGCTATGACTGGTAAAAAGGGTATAGATGATATTGATGAAATTTTTAAAGAACTTGGTAAAAAAATAAAATTAATTAATCCTATAATGAGTTCTACGGGTGTTATTGGCCAAAGGCTTGATAAGGAAAAAATTATAAAAGGTTTAGATCAGTTTGATTTTTATGCTAGAAACTCAGATGATGTTGCAAAATCTATAATGACAACCGATAAGTTTAAAAAAGAACTTAGTTTTAGAGTTGATTTAGAAAATGGCAAGAGTTTTAATATAGCTGCTATTTGTAAAGGTGCAGGCATGATAAATCCAGCAATGGCTACTATGCTATGTTATATTTTAACTGATGCTAATATTTCAAAAGATGATATGGATGAACTTTTAAAGTCAAGCATTGAAAATAGTTTTAATTCTGTTAGTGTGGATGGTGATACATCTACAAATGATACTGTTATGCTTATAAGTAGTGGTAAAAAAGACTATGATAAACAAGCTTTTAAAACTGCTCTTGATATGATAACTTTAAATTTAGCTTTAATGCTTGTAAAAGATGGTGAAGGCTCAAGCAAAGTCGTAGCTTTTGAAATAAATGGAGCTAAAGATGATAAAGAGGCTATGAAGGCAGCTAAGGCTTTATCAAATTCATTGTTGGTAAAAACAGCAATTTTTGGAGAAGATCCAAACTGGGGACGAATAGCTTCAACCATTGGAGCAAGTGGCATTGAGTGCAGTGAAGAGAGTTTGGTTATAAAATATGATGATGTTTTAGTTTATGATATTAATCACCCTGAACTTGATGAAGAAAGAGAGCAAAAAGCTCACGCTGTAATGCAAAAAGAAAGTTTTAAAATAAGTTGTGATTTAGGCATTGCAGACGGTAAATTTTGTGCTTATGGGTGTGATTTGGGTCACAAGTATGTTGATATAAACGCAAGCTATAGATCTTAAATTTTTTATAAAAAAAATTAAAAAATATAGTAAAAATTATTTTTCGCATATAAGCAAGTTTTTTAAATATTAATTTTTATAAAACTTGCTTAAAATTTATCATCACCTAAGGCATTTAGTCTTGCAAGAACTGTGTTGCAGTATTGGGCTAATATTTTTTGTATATTTTCTAGGTCATCAAATTTCGATTTTAAGACTTCTCTATCCATTTCGCTTATTTTATTTACTTTAAGTCTTCTTGCACTCAAATCTTTTATATAAATTTTGTATATGGCTATGCAAGTATCTCTCCATAGGTAGTAGTTTTTAATGACCTCGCTATATAAAATAGAGCCTAAGAGTTCTTGAAATTTATAATTTGTATTGCTTATGACTTCATCAAATTTATTCTCTTCACCAATAACATCAACTATTTCTTTATCTCTTTCATGTCTTATGCAATTTTTTATTCTTGTCATTATGAAATCTTGATGATTTGCGGCACTTTTAAAAGCATTGATTGTTTCACTCTTGCTCACTTTTATTCCTTTACAAGATTTTTGTTTGTATTATATCATAATTTCAGTTAAAAAAAATTTAAGATTTGATAAATTTAATTTTAAGTTACATTGTCGTATAATGTTTAAATTTTATTAAGAAGAGGTGATGTTATGCAAAGACCTATGCCAAAAGATAAAGAAATTCCACTAAATCCTAATAAGTGGATAATTTCAAAAACAGACCCAAAAGGCGTTATAACTTATGCAAATGACTATTTTGTAGATGTTTGCCAATATAGCAAAGAAGAGCTTATAGGACAACCACATAACATAGTTCGCCACCCTGATATGCCAAGGATAGCATTTAAACTTATGTGGGATACAATAAAACAGAATAAGGATTTTAAAGCTTTGGTTAAAAATTTAGCCAAAGATGGAAGATACTATTGGGTTTTGACAAAATTTGAAACTGTTGTTGACCCAGTATCAAATGAAATTGTATCTTATACAGCTTATAGAAAGGCAGCTCCTAGAAAGGCCATAAAAGAGATAATTCCTATCTATAAAAAACTTGTAGAACTTGAGAAAGTTGGTGGTATGGAACAAAGTGGGGAGTATCTATCTAAATTCTTAAAAGACAATAACACTACTTATGAAAAGTTTTTAGATAAAATTACAGAGGGAAAGACAAATATTTTTGATAGTTTATTAAAATCCATAATGAGTATTTTTAAAAAATAAATTTGGATTATCCCACATTATGATTTTTAGAAAAATGATGTGGGATTTACGAGTCTAAAAAAATATTCATACAAATTGATTATAAAATTTTTATCTTAGCTTTTAAACTAATGCATTTTTTAAAACATCATCTATAATATCAACCGGTATTATTTCAATGGCATCTTTTACTTCATTTGGAAGCTCATCAAGATCTCTTTCATAGTTTTTTCTAGGAATTAATGCTTTTTTTATACCTGCTTTATGAGCTGCAATTAGTTTTTCTTTAAGCCCTCCAATAGGTAAAACTTTTCCACTTAGGGTAATTTCACCTGTCATTGCAATATCAGCTTTAACTTTTTTATTTGACAAAATAGAAGCAATAGCTACAGCCATTGTAATACCAGCACTAGGACCATCTTTTGGGGTTGCACCTTCTGGAACATGTAAATGAAGATCAAAAAGATTATAGATTTGTTCGTTGTTGTTTATTTGATTTTGACTATTTTCACTTTTTTCATTTTCACTTACATTCATATGGGCTTTTTCATATAGCTTTTTTGGAATTTCAAGCTTATTTTCATCTATTAAGACTTTTACTACGCTAAAAGCAATTATGGCGGATTCTTTCATTACATCACCAAGTTGCCCAGTTATATTAAGCTTTCCTTTACCTTTTATTTTAATAGCCTCTATTTTTAAAACATCTCCTCCAACTGCCGTCCAAGCAAGACCATTTACTATGCCAATCATATCTTTTTTGTCAACAGTATCTATTTCAAAGACTTTTTTGTCTACAAATTCCTCTAGATTTCTATTACTTACTAAGACTTTTTCGTTTTTTTCTTGATTTAGAATTTTAACTGCTGTTTTTCTTAAGATGTCTGCTATTTTTCTTCTTAAATTTCTAACACCACTTTCTCTTGTATAATCACTTATAAGTAGTTTTAATGCTGCATCAGTTATATTTACATCACTTGCTTTAAGTCCGTGTTTTTTAAGTTCTTGCGGGATAAGATATTTTTTTGCAATTTGAAATTTTTCTTGTGGTGTGTAAGAGCTTAAAAATATAAACTCCATTCTATCTCTAAGTGCAGGAGGGATACTTCCTACATCATTTGCTGTTGCTATAAATATAATCTTGCTTAAATCAATATTAAAATTTAAATAATAATCTCTAAAATTATTGTTTTGTTCAGGATCGAGCACCTCTAATAAAACTGCTGTTGGATCACCTCTAAAATTTCTTGAAATTTTATCTATTTCATCAAGCACCATAACAGGATTCATTTGTTTTGCATCAATTAATCCTTGAACTATTCTTCCAGGCATTGCACCCACATAAGTTCGTCTATGGCCACGAAGCTCATTTACATCTTCAAGTCCGCCAAGAGCTATTCTAACAAGTTCTCTTTTTAGAGCTTTTGCAACTGAATTTGCAAGGCTTGTTTTGCCAACTCCGGGAGGTCCTGCAAGACATAAAATTATGCCATTATTTACTTTATCTTTCAGTCCACGAAGTTCCAAAAGCTCACGCAAAGCAAAATATTCAACCATTCTGTCTTTTGGTTTTGTGAGTGCGTAATGATCACTATCAAGTTGTTTTTTAACATCACTCATAGAGCTTTTTTTCTTTGCTAGATTTTCAAAAGGAATTTCTAAAACCCAGTCTAAGTAGCTTTGAGCCATTGATGCATCAGCTGAGTCAGGATGAAGCCTTGCAAATTTGTCAATCTGTTTTTTTATCTCTTTATACGCCTCATCACTCATAAATGGTTTTTTAAGATCAAGTTTTTTTCTATATTCTAAGACTTCTTCTTCTTTTTCATTTTCATTGCCAAGTTCTTTTTGAATTTGCTTTAATTGCTCTTTTAAAAAATACTCTTTATTTGTTTTTTCTATTTTTGAGTGAACTTTTGACTTTATCTCTTTTTCAAGTCTATTTGCCTCTATTTCTTGTATGATATAATCAATTGTATCAAAGTAAAGCTCTTCTAAATTTTCTTTTATAAAAAAATCATAGGCTTTATCTTTTGTGAGTCTTAAAGCACTTAGAGTTAAATCAAGAACCCTTATAGCATCACTGCTTTCTTCAATTGTCCTTAATAAATCTTGCGAAAAGTAGCCATTCATTGAATTTAGTGTTTTTATTTTTTGTTTTAAAATATTTAAAAGCGGTTCTATTTTATTATCAGTTGAAATTTCTATTTCTATTTGCTTTATTTCAGCCAAAAGTGGCTTTTGTGAAATTTCTTTTATAATTTTAGCTTTATAAGCCCCTTGAAATAAAATTTTAACTCTTCCATCTGGGAGATCTACTTTTCTCATTATATTTCCAACAACACCGGCATTATAAATATTTTCAAATTTATTCTTTGAAGTGGCATTTTCCCTTTCATTAGCTACTAAAATCATAGTTTCATTTTTTATAGCAAACTCCAAGGTTTCAAGCTCATCGCTTTCATGAATAAAAATAGGTGTTATCATGAATGGATATAAAAACTGCCCATTCATTGTAATAATAGGCAAAGTATTTTTTGAAATTTTCATCTATTTCCTTTTAGTCTTATTCGAAAAATGCTCTATACCAAGGAAGATTTGGAGCTGATAAATTTGCATCTTTTAAAGCCGAGTTTTGAAGTTTTTCTTCATAAATTTTAGCTGATACATCTCTTCCTTTTTGAACATATAAATCTTTTATATTTTCATTTAGATGATAAACTGCGAGTTTAAATTTAATAAGCATAGTTTCTAAAAGTGGTCTATATTGTGTATTTGGATACTCCGATAAGAAGTTTTCAATTTCTATTATGCTATATTGCATTAAATTTTGATTTCTATTTGGCCTTTGAAAAGAGTCATAATTTGCTTTTATTTTTAAAAACTTTGCATATTCTATTTTTTCTTTTGTTCCATATCTTCTTATGTATTCATCTAAAAGTTCATTTGCTCTTGTGTATTTACCTTCATCTGTATTTGCTAGTGCCATAACCAAAAGTGTTGGCTCAAGAAGTGGTGAGGCGACATGTTCGCTTGCAAATTGATTGTAGTGCTTATCAGCCTCTTTTAAGTCATTTGCTTTTATGTCTGCCATGATATGGTTATACCAAATTTCAGGTCTTAGATTGTAAAGTCCAGATGATTTTGTACTACAACCTATCATAAAAATGAGTACAAAAAAAAGAGTTAAAATTTTAACTTTCATAATTAAAATCCTTGTTTTAAATTTTTAAATCATTTATTTTACACTTTTACTCTTTATAATCGGTTAATTTAATTAAATTTATTTTTAAAATTTGCAAATTTATTTAAATATTCAATTTATTTAAAACAAATAGTTATATAATAAAAAATTAAATTTAAATATTTCAGATAGATTTTTAACTATTTATGATATAATCACGATAAATTCAGTATAACTTTTCTAAAATGTTAGAATAGTTTTTAAGAGGTGGTTTTTATGAAAATAGTTAAAAAAATAGTGTTTTACAGGTCCTTTGGTTTTAATATCCAAAAAGGATCTTTCAAAAAAGGTTTTTCATTAATAGAACTTGTTCTTGCTATAGTTGTAGTTGCTATAACTTTAGCCGCACTTCCAAATATTGTAGCACAAACACAAAAATCAAATGAGTTGGCTATAAAACAAGAGCTTGCATATAGTGCTAAAACATTAATGGGTAGAATTATCTCAATGCCTTGGGATAGCACAGCTTTTAGAACCATGTGTGAAGATGATGGCAGAACATGTGGTAGCCCAGAAGCAGTTGAATCTTATTTGAGGGAAAAAAGAGGTAATATTAGAATTCCTATTTATAACGCTATACCATTAAATGGCATAAATGGGGCTAGAAGTAGACCAGGAAGCTTAATAGCAGATGGTTCAGGATTTGATAAACAAAATAGAATAATAGATAGAAATAAAATATATAGGTCTGGTCATAACTCCTACGGTTTTAACCAACAAAGAAACGACATAGATGATTTTGATGGCTCTCTTATAACTAGGAATAAAAAGGCTTCAAATGAAGATTTTATCTCAGATATGCGTTTTGATACAGAAGTTCGTTATGTAAATGACTCTGCGAATTTTTCACTTAGCGATAAAGGCAGTCGAATAAATGGTGGAACACCTACAAATATAAAGCGCATAAAAGTAACAGTTGAGGATACAGCAGAAGCTGCAGGAACTGGAGAGTATAAATCAACGATGTATTTTTATGCTCCAAATATTGGCATGAATAAGCCTATGACTACTGAGTATAAAGGAATGTAAAATGATGGAAAAAGCTTTTACTTTAATCGAACTTATACTTGTTATTGTTATACTTGGCATCTTATCTTTGATAGGAACTAATATTTATACAAATGTTTATAAAAATTATCTTACCTCAAAAATAGTAGATGAGACAGAAAATAAAACTCAACTAGCACTTGATCAGATAGCTTCAAGATTAAGTGATAGAGTAAAACAAGCAACAATTGGTAGAAAAAGTTCAGATTTAAATGATGTTGTATTAGTCTATAGTTCAGGTCTTCAACACGATCATGATATTTTAGAGTGGATTGGGCAAAGTACCCAAAGTAGGAATTTAGCAGGAGTAAACATAGATAGCTCTATAGGTTGGAGTGGGTTTTTGGACATTGGCATATACGAAAATAGCAGACGTATACTCATAGGTGGTAGGCTACCAGCCACAAAAGAGGTTATAAACACTATATCAAGAGGTGGAGATCAAAATTTGGCAATGATATTTCAAGGTATAGAGACTACCAAAGAATTAGGTTATGGATTTAAAGGTGAAAATCCAGATAAAACCATGGTTTTTAATATGCCTGATAATGGTGCAGAAATTACTCTTGCAAGAGGTTATATGGGTGGGCAAATTTCAGATAGATATCAAATATCTCACTCAGCTTATGCTATAGTTCCTGAAAATGGAAATTTATACCTATACTATGACTACAGACCTTGGATGGGGCAAACATATGCAAACGGCATAAAAACTCTTTTAGTCGAAAATGTTACTTTGTTTAGGTTTAGAGGATTTAGTGCAAGTGGAATGGATTTAAAGCTTTGTTTAAATGCTAATTCTGAAAAATATGGTGTAACCGATAATAATAGATTTGTTGTTTGTAAGACAAAGGTGGTGTTCTAATGAAAAAAGGTTTTAGTTTAATAATGGCGATATTTTTTGTTATGCTTATAGCAACCTTAGGTATGATGTCACTATCTCTATCTTCAAAGATAGTAAAACAATCAGGTGATGTTTATTTAAAAGAGCAAGCAGAATTATATGCTATGAGTGCTACAAGTTTAGCAGTTTTAGATATGCAAGGAACTGATTATTCTAGTGAGTGTCTTACAGAAAAAGCATATGATTTTGGTGATGGGTTTGTGGCAACAGTTAATATATTTTATCTTGATAATGACATGCCTAGATGTAGTGCCAATGCCAAGTCTTCAAATCATATTGATAAAAGCAACATGGGTTTAAAAGATGTTAATGACAATGATGCTAATTACTATAATGTAGCTTTAATAGATGTTATGGTGCAAAATACTGATGGCATAGATCCTGTTAGATTTCATAGAAGAACAGTTCAAAGACCATAAAATATTAAAACTATAAAAAATTAAAAAAACAAGATAAAAAAAATATGAAAGTAATTTTAAGGAGAAAGAAAAGACATGAATACAAGCATAGTTGGAAAACAGTTTGAGTTAACAGATACTATAAAAGAGTACTTAGAAAAAGCGTTTGAAAATTTAGAAAAATATAATCTAAACATAGTTTCAACAAGATGTGTTATTTCAGCGGATGAAAAGCAAGGAAGAAAAGGTTTTGTTGTAAATTTATCTATAAATTTGCCAAAAAAAGAAACTATTGTTATATCTCAAAAAGATAAAGATCTTTACGCTGCTATAGATAGCATTATAGAAAGAGCATCTAAGGTTTTAAGAAGACAGCACGATAAGTGGAAAACTCATAAAAATAAAGATGAGCTAAAAGAGATAGTTCTTGATAAAAGCCATGATATAGATCTTAGTGAGCATATAGATGAGATAGTTGAGGCTGAGCTTGAAACTCATAAGCCATTAGAAATTGATGAAGCACTTTTTACTTTAAAAAATAGCAATGACCAATTTTTAGTATTTAATGACATGAATGCTAAAATGAGAGTTTTATATAAAAGAAAAGATGGAAAATTTGGACTATTTTAGTTATTTTAAGGCTGAGAAAATTCAGCCTTAAAAACTTTTGATTAATAAGGATATATTTTAAATTTATAAAAGCTTTAAGATTAAGGTTTTTATAAATTTAAGCCTTTTAAAGGAGAAAGTTATGAAAACAAATGTGTTTTTTAAATGGATAGTGGCACTTTTTACTTTTTTAAGTTTAGCCACTGCACAAGGAGTTAATGAGTATGGTATGCTTCCATGCCCAAATGGCACTAATGTTTGTCCGCCAAAGAGTGATGGCTCTGTTCGAGGTAAGCTTAAAAAGCTTGATAAAGCTGTAGGTATGTCTGAAGATGTGTTCTATCAAACAAATTTGATAGATATTGGTGGTGGTGGATTTTCTGGTTTCAAAAAAACGCCATCTTATACAGATCTTGTTTTTGGTGATTATACTGTAGCTGGAAATAGTGTTTTAAAGTTTGAGTATGTAAGTGGTTGGTCTATGGACCACTATCCATCAAAATATGAAAAGCAAGGTGATAGTAATATTTTTAAGATAAATAGTTCAAAATCTACTTTGTATTTGCCAGCCAGCGTAAAACCTGAAAATATTAAATACGCAAGAGCTACTTGGACTGGAAGTATTCACAATAACAAGGCTTTTCAAGATACTGGTGGAACTAAAAACATATTTGGTTTTAAATGTGATCAAGCAAAAGATGTAACTATTTTAAAAGAACATAAAAAACCTTTAAGCCCTGAATGGCTTATAAATATGTGTAGTAAAAACACTAACGGTGAAAATATTGATTGTGGTGCTATACCTACTATGATAGTAGATGGTGTTTATAAGCCAGAGTTCAAGTATGAAGGCTATACTGATAAAAAAAATATCTGGCATTCTTATGAGCCTTATAAGAATTTTAATCTCAATGAGTATAGCGACCCAGGAAACTATATGGAATATGTTGAAACTGGTCAAAAACCACAGCAAGAAAAACAAAAACCTTTCTTTACTTGTACTAAACCTGATGTTATGCCTGTAGTTAAAATCTCAGACCTTAGACCTATCGATATAGTTAATTCTTGTAAAAGAACATTAGATAGTAACAAATATGATTGCGATAATGTTTTAGGAGCTGATCAAGAGTACTATACGCATGTGTATTATGAACAAAATAGCAATAGCGATATAACTATGGATGCTATAAATAAAGAAACTATAAAGTTAAAACCAGAAGATGTAAAAAGTAGAAAAATAGATCTTGTGGCTGAATGTAAAAAAACATTCCCTAATGATGCAAGATGTGATAAATTTAAAGATATAAATTACTATAAGCCTTACTCAAAAGATGAGCTTGATAGAGTAACCGATCAGGTTTTAAAAATAGATATTAAAGTGAAAAATTCAAATGATGTTGATCCTGATGTACCAACATTTTGGGAGGTTGGTAAAGAGAAATACACGCTTGATCTAGTAAAAGAAGACTGTAGAAAAACTAAAAAAAACCAAAACGAAAATTATAAAGCAAGTGAGTGTGATGATATAACAGAAGAGCACGCAAAAGATCTTATAGGTAAAGTAAGACTTGCAGGAGCTACAAATCAAGACAAATTTGATGCTTTTAATAAGCTTTATGGGTTAGAATGTAAAACTAGTAGAAGAATTAAAGGATGGTGTGAATTTGCAGGTCAAAAAGCTTTTAGATTTGCTGGTATGGAATATTCTAAAAGTACTAAAACTGGTGATTACTGTTCTGTTTATCCAGAAAAATGTGTGGATGTTGAAACTGCCGATATTAGCTTTAGAGGGACAACTAATGTAGACGATTTTTGTAAGGCAAATCCTGGCGAATGTAAATACAATGTAAAAACTTGTAGGGAATTAAAATTTGGAACAGATAATTCATCATATTGTGCAAAAAACCCAGATAAATGTACAAAAGCAAAAATGTGTACGAACTATAGTTGGGTAACTGGAGAAAAGAAAAATCCAGATAGGATTATTGGAAATGAAAATAACATTGCCGAAATGACTAGAAAACACTTAAAGGGTTATGATGAGATGACTCTTAAATTTGGAGATAGTTATCAGAACGTAAAAGCGCTTGATGATGATATTTACTATACTTTTTCTACAAACACCGTTTCAGGTGATGGAGCAGGTGCTGTTTGGTTTATATATTCTGCAAATGCCGATGTTACTGAATTTGTTAAAAATGCTTTAAGTAGGTATAGTGGTGGAAGTAAAACAGGTGATATTTGGGAAATACCAATAACCGGTGGCGATGTAAAAACATCAGATGGTTATGTTGTAAACTATTGGGGTGATGGATGGAGACCATACAAAGCAACTTTTTGGGATCTAGGAGGCACATTTGGTACTGGTGTTGTTAGGACAAGTTTTGGTTCTTGGATACTAACAATTGTATATAGTGATGAAAATAGTTATAAAGCGCTAAGTACAAACAAAGAAAGAATGAAGAGTCCTTTTAAACCTAAGAATGTTACTATATATAATGGTTTTGCAGGATTGGTTGATGATTTGCACAAGCCTAGTCCAGATGGTGTTAGACTAAACTTTGACCTAACTGGCTTCTTTACTCCATTGCAAGATAAATATGATGCTAAAGCTACAGTTTATGCATCTGCAAATGCTAACTATTATAATCCTGGAGATAGTTTTAAAATATCAAATATGGGTGATAACAATAATTTAGTTAGCATAAGAAATGAAATTACTGAAAACGATCGTTTCTCAGGTGGTATATCTATAGTAAAGCCTAATGCTACGAAAGTAAGTGTTATTGACTATGAGAAGAGAAGAGCTATTTCTATTAACACATATATTTTAAACACTAGAGAAAAACAACTTCACATGAAAGCTGGACAAGATAGCATTCACTTACAATATGGTGTTAAAGCTTACGGTAATTCGAGTGAGCAAACTTTTCCAAGTATGTTTGCTTTTTCAACAGACCTTTATGTGCCAGATGTTTGTTACTATAATACAGTTTATAACAATGCTGGAAAAAGCTCAAGAGCTGGTGGTTTTGTCGTAAGAGAGGGTGAGACAGTAAAAAATCAAGTCTATTTTGCCATAGCTAAAAACTCAGAGTCTGATGAGGCACATGGCTTGAAGGTGAAGGCTGCATTATCAGAAAATATACAATACATAGATGATACTATGAGAATAGATAACTCTCTTACTGAAAAAGGTTCTAATGACTTTATCGACTCAAAATTAAAATATATGAAAGACAATGAAAAAGGACTTTATGAGGATGAAAAACATACAAATTTAATCCCAGAATTTAAAGATAGGCAATTTAATAAATACGATGGAAAGTATTTATCATTTTTCATAGGTAAAGATGCTGGATATATAAACGGCAATACAATATCCGGAGGATCTTTATATAAAAATAACGATGATAAGGTATATATAGAGTATAAGACAAGAGTTGGTGGTTACTACGAAGAGCCTACTTTCAGATATGACTTTTCATTAAAAGGTGTCGATATGCGCTATAATCTTCCTATGTTAAAGTGTCCAGCTCCTAATGGTACAACTGAGTGGGAAAATATAGTTGAAGTAGTTCCACTTGATGGGGTAAAGGTAGTAAATGAAGACTTTAATAAAAAAGGTGATTATGATGGACTTTACACACAAGTTGCAAACGAGCCATTTAATGTAAAGATTAACTATGATGTAAATATTACAGGCAAGTCCGATGATTATCTTGCTAAGCTTTTAAGTGATAAAAAGATTTGTATTCTTCTAGGCTATACTGAGCAAGAGTGTGATGATGAGGGTTTTGTGAAAGGAAAAGTTGGTGAATTTAACGAAAAGAGAAAAGAATTAAGTGAAAAAATTCAAAAATTGACTTTAGAAATAGAAAAATTTACTAGAGAAATCACTAAAAAGCAAGGTGAGTTAAAAGTAGTTGAAAATGAGCTTAAAAAAGTAGAAGCAGAAATCACCAATGCAAACAATACTATAAGTAAATTAGAGTCCGAACTAGCAGCCGCTAAAGCAGAAGATCCACAAATTGGCATTAAGATAAAAAAAATAGAAAATGATCTTAAAGCTGCTAAGTCTATCAAGGCAACAGCTGAAAATAAGAAAAAAGATTTAGATGAAAAAAAGAAAAAGTTAGTAAAAGAGATTGGAGACCTAGAGAGCAAGCTTGCAACAGCTCAAGGTGATAAAAGTAAAACTCAAGATGACTTAGGAAAGGTCGAGGGCGGCTTAAATGATGAAATGACCAGAAGGGTAGGGAGACTTGATGGCAAATTTGAAACTACCTTAATTACATTAAAAGATCTTGTAAATATGAAGGGAAATTGTAAGGCAGCAAAAAATAATAAAAATATTCATTTTAATCATTATCAGGATTTTACCATAAAAGAAAAAACTTTCCGTGATGAGATAACCAATATGGATACTATAATGTATATAAATAAAAATAAAGGAAATTGTGCAAATTTAAAAACAGGTTGTTTTTATAAATCATCGGACACAAACGCATTCTCATCATTCGAGTATTTTACAAATGATAGTGATAAAAATAAAATTATTGATATGAAAAATGTTGTAGTTGGTTATGCAAGACCTGATTATACATTTATAGTAAGCTATCTACCATCAGGAGCTGAAATTTTAACATCTTGTAAGCAAGAGTGTATTAGTAGGTATCATGATGAGCCAGATGCTACAAAAGATGGAAAAATAGAAGCATGCCAAAAAGTTTGTGTAGATAAACATAAAAAACGCTTAGATGAGGGTGGTGGCGAAATAGATGAAAAGTATCTAAACGAATACAGACTTGATATTTGCGCAAGTGATGTGTTTGCCGTAAGACCTGCATACTTTAAACAAAAAAATGCTATAAATCAAGATAAAATTTATAGACTTGGTGGAAATGAACTTCATAAAGACTTTGAAAAAAATATTTATCCATCAGATAAAGATGGAAACTATGTTTTAGGGTATGATTCCGTACTTACTTCTGATGATTCAAACAAAACAGCCAATAATGATTTAAACTTTGCTAAATCAGCTATTTTATCTGCCATTGTTCCTGCTAGTTGCAACCTAGATGAAGTAAAAGATATATATAGAGCTAGTGATAGAAAAACTATAAAATATGGCAATAATAGATCTTCTGGAAGTAGCGTTTTATGGGACAATGGAATTAATGTCTCAAATAACTTAAAAGTTGATTTTAGATTTGCTGATAAAGATGGCAAAGATAAAAATGCAACTGAAAGAGCATTTTACAATGAGACAACAAAGGAAAATATTTTAAGTCAATTTAAAACATTAAGCAATGATAAGAAAAAATATGCCGATATTAATTTAGGAAACTTAGGAAAACTTAACTATTATAATATTGGTTATGCTAAGATGAGACTTACTGATTTATCGTGGATGAAATACGATAAACCTTATCTAGACAAACAATCAAAAAGCTATAACTATATAAAAGATAAGGATAACAATAAATTTGGTGAATATATTGGATTTAAAGAACAAGATTTAAATAAAATAAAATCTATTGGTGAATATGTTAAAAATAAATATTTAATTCCTGAGGATTTAGTGCTTAAATTTAGACATGACAATGTAATGGCAGCAATTTTAGGCATCAGAGATAGCATAATAAAACAAGATCCATTTGTGCCGGATGAATTTTATACTTATACATTTTTTAACTCGGAGCCTGAAAAAATGGGAGCAAATCTTGACATAAATGTAACTGCTGCATCTTCAAGAGCAAGCATTTGCGTAGATGAAGATTGTTTAAATAATACAGGCAAATACGAAATCTTAGAGATATACCCAACACTTTATCATAGGGGTTGTTACGCTAGGGATATTGAATTTGGATTAGATTTCACATTTGATTGCCCTGAAAATGAAAATGATGAAAGATGTAAGTCATTGGTAAAAGGTTTAGAAAATAACGCTTCTAAGTGTGATACTCAAAATATTTTAAATTCCGAATGTTATAAGCCTAAAGAGGGTTCTAGAGAGAACGGAAAATTGAAATATGGACTAATATATTCTGTTGGAACCAAAGAAGGTATTAAAGATGGAAATATATCAATTAGCAATGAAGTAAAAGTTGAAGAGGAAGACAGTAATGGTAAGAAAACTGTTACAAAACTTGGTGAAATTGCTTTAAAAGCAGGCAAGGAAGGTTTTGATAATGCTAAATTTGAAATACCTTTAAATTTTAACTTCAAAAGATTTTCTGGTAAAAATAATCAGCTTGATCCAAAACTAATTTATGCTGATGATTTTACAAAAAGTAATAATGTTGCCTTTGAAGAAAAAGAACTTTCTACAGATAAAACAATAGGCATAGGTGAAGTTTTAACTAAAGGCATAATAGGTGATAATAGAATATTTAAAAGATTTAATAATGAGATTTTAGATTTTGATGGCTCTACAACTAAGAGATATAAAAAAGATAAGAATGGAGATCTTGTACCTCTTAAAGATAATGATTTTGTAGATATAAATTCAACATCTAAAGCTACTTTTTATTATGGTTATATAAATGCCGAGCAAAAAGAATATGATCTTGAAGAAAACGAACAGAAAAATGTTGATGTTTATTCTATGATTTATTATAGTGGCTATGTAGATCCTACAAAGGTTACTGATTTTGCTAAAAATAATCTCCCTATTGTGGATGGAGTTACCGCAGCTAAAAAAGTAAATAAAAAAGCTACAGAAAAACAAGGCTTTTATGTAAATAGGTTTGAATACTATAGCAACTCAAGTGATATAACTTCTAATAAATTTGTTACAGGCTATGAAAACGACAAAGTAAGCGGTTTAACCAGCAGAAAAGCTATGCAAGGTATAAATGATATGTATGAAAGGCTTTCTTTAAGTGTTAATTCCGATGGCGTTTATGAAGTAGTTAAAGTTAAGGTTAGTCCATGGTTTTTATTTAACGAAGATGATATAAACTACAATAAAAGTTTTAATATATTTAAAATTAGAAGCCAAAGTAGAGATATAGCAAACTGGGGAGGAACAGGAAGAGTAAAAGATGGTGATATAGTTGGTAGATATCTAGATAATGATGGTAATGCATCAAAAGGAAGACTTAAGAATTTAGATGTTCTTGATAGTGCAATTAGTTGGTAGGTTTATAAGCGAAAGATAGATGGCAAAAAGTCATCTATCTTTTTATTTTTAAGAGTTGTTTAGATTTTTTATTTTTTATTTATAGAATTTATTAAGATACATATCTTCTTTAATTTTTGTTTATTTTTGTAACATTTTTTATTTATTTAAGCTTAAATAAATAAAAATAATCTTACTTTAAGTCTATTTTAAAATTATAAGTGATAAGTTAACATTAATTAAATAGTAATTTAGTTTAATTCTATGAATGGAGAGCTGTCATGAGAGCTATTGCTGAATGGGAAGCCCAAGAGGCTATATTTTTATCACTTCCACATTATAATACTGATTGGAATGAATATTTACTTGATATAATGCAAAGCTATGTTGAGCTTGTAAAAGTTTTAAGTAAATTCCAAAAAGTATGTCTTATATCTCCAAGCAAAGAGGATTTTGAATATTTTTTTAAAGATATTTCAAATTTAAGTTTTTATGAAATAGACACAAATGATACTTGGATAAGGGATTATGGCGCAATAGATGTTGAAAGTGCTGGAAGGATAATAAGTTATAATTTTGAGTTTAATGCTTGGGGTGGAAAATTTCAAAGTAGTAAAGACAATAGTGTTAATTTAGAGCTTTATAAATACTTTAAAGGTGAGCTTAAAAATATAGATCTTATTTTAGAAGGTGGAAGTATTGATTTTAACGGCTATGGAACAATGCTAACAACCACAACCTGTCTTTTAAATGATAATAGAAATAACCTTTCTAAAACTGAACTTGAAGATAAATTTAGATCTCTTTTTGGCATTCATAGAATTATCTGGCTTGAAAATGGCTTTATAAAAGGTGATGATACAGATAGCCATGTTGATACTTTAGCTAGATTTATTACTCGCGATACGATAGCATATTCTATTTGTCAGGATAAAAATGATGAGCAGTATGAGTCATTAAAGCTTATGGAGGATGAGTTAAAAAAAACAGGTTTTAAGCTTTTGCCGTTACCACTTCCAAAACCTATTTTTTATGATGGAATTAGGCTTCCTGCAACTTATGCAAATTTTATCTTTTTAAATGATGCTTTAATAGTGCCAACTTACGCAGATAAAAATGATGAGATAGTTTTAAACTCACTTAAAAAAGCTTTGCCAAATTTAGAGGTTATAGGCGTTGATGCAAGAGTTTTTATAAGACAAAATGGCTCACTTCACTGTGCTAGTCAAAATAGATTTTTAGGAAATAGATAAAAATATAAAACATAGTTATTTAAAAAGTAGTTCTAATTCTGCGATTTGAAACATTAACTCCACGCTATTTTTTAAATATGATAAATTATCTTTATGCGTAAAACCTAAATAATCTTGATTTATAATAAGCCAAATAGGTGAGTTTTCTACATATAATGCATCGCAAATTTCGCTTTTAAAAGTCCTAACTTCAAACATAACAGTAGTTCGTGGTTTAAGCTTAACGCAAATTTTATCTTTTATTTTAAAAATATATTCTTTTTTTTGCTCTTTTGGGTCTGCAGAGTCGCTATTTTCATTCATAGTATTAACTAAAAAATATATAAAATCACTTATAACTCTTTTTTTAGTATAAGAAACTATATAATCATCTCTTTTTTGGATAATGCTTTTTGAAATTGAAATATTTGCTATTAAAAAAGTTATAATTAATATAAAAACTATAAAACCATTTTTCATAAATATCCTTAAAACTTGATATAATTATAACAAATTTAAAGGTTTTTTTATGTATTATATCTTACTACTTTTAGGTGTGGTTTTATTTTTAATTTCAGTTTTTATTTTAACTAAAAGTGGCTCAAATAGAAAGTTTAAAGGATATTGGGAATTTTGGCCTTGTGTTATTTCAAAAGTAAGTCTTTTTATGCTTTTAGCAAGTTGGGGACTTTGTGTGATTTTTGATGATGATAATATTTTTAGGTCAACCAAACATCAAAGTAGAATTTACTGTTTTGATGAGAGTAATCCACTTTGTGTTGGAAATGTAATGCTTGTAAGTGATAATGCAGTTTATTTAATGGTCTTTTTTTCTTTGGTGTTCATTTATTTAGGATTTTTTGTTTTAAGTGATAGTTTGGTAGAGATTAGAAAAGATAAGGTTATAAAAAAGTGGAGTTTGCTTGGATTTTCATATAAAAAAGAGATAAATTTTGAAAATCTTGAGATGAGTTATAGAGGTAATAATATAAAATATGGCTTAAAAATTAAAGATAATAGCAAAAGTTTTAGCTTTTTTTATGTCTGTTTTCCTTATAAGATTAAAGATATTATTATGGTTGAAAGGCTTATTTTAAAAGCTTTAAAGCCAAATCCAAGCTAATAAATTTGGCTTTAAATTTAATTAAAATTTTTTTTAAACATTAAACCTAAAGTGCATTACATCGCCATCTTGAACGATATAATCTTTGCCTTCAAGTCGCATTTTACCGGCTTCTTTAGCTCCATTTTCACCACCACACTCTATAAAATCATCATAACTTATAACTTCAGCTCTTATAAAGCCTTTTTCAAAGTCATTGTGTATTACACTTGCAGCTTTTGGAGCTTTCCAACCATTTGTGATTGTCCAAGCCCTAACTTCTACAACTCCTGCTGTGAAATAGCTTATTAAGTTAAGTTTTGCAAAAGAACGTCTTATTATTGCATCAAGTCCGCTTTCTTCTGCTCCAAGACTTTCTAGCATCTCTTTTGCTTCTAAATCATCAAGTCCAATTAATTCTTCTTCGATTTTTGAGCATAGTTTCATAACTTCTGAGTTATTTTTTTGTGCATGTTCTTTTAATGTTTGAACATACTCATTATCATTTTGAATTGCATCTTCATCTACATTTGCTGCATATATTACATCTTTTGCTGATAAAAGCCTAAGCTCTTTATTAAGCTCCATAAAGGTCTCGCTTTCAAACTCATCAAAACTTCTTGCAGTTTTTCCCTCATTCAGATGTTCAAGTAGCAAATTTGTCATATCAAAAAGCTCTTTTGCTCCTTTTTTTCCAGCTTTTACCTCTTTACCTAATCTTTCGATTTTTTTATTTAATTGTTCTATATCGGCCAAGATAAGCTCCATTTCTATAATTTGTATATCACGAACTGGATCAATGCTACCTTCAACATGTGTAATATTTTCATCATCAAAGCATCTTACAATATGCAAAATAAGCTCAGTTTCTCTAATGTTGGCTAGAAATTTATTTCCAAGTCCTTCGCCTTTGCTAGCTCCTTTTACAAGTCCTGCGATATCTACAAACTCTATTGTTGAGTGTTGAATTTTATTAGGTTTTACTATCTTAGCAAGTGCATCAAGCCTTACATCTGGCACTGGAACAATTGCTTTATTTGGCTCTATTGTGCAAAATGGATAGTTTTGAGCTGCTGCATTTTGTGCTTTTGTTAGGGCGTTAAAAGTTGTTGATTTGCCAACATTTGGAAGTCCTACGATACCAACTGATAAACTCATTTAGCTTCCTTTGCAAGTTCTAATAAATAGTATAAATTTGCTCTTACACCTGCTCCTGTTGCACCAAAAGAGTTATATCCCCAAGCTTTTTCCAAATAAGCTGGTCCTGCAATATCAAGATGAATCCATTTATCTTTATATTCTTCTTTTATAAATGTATCAAGGAAAAGTCCTGCTGTTGTAGTTCCACCGTATCTACTGCTTGAGGTATTACTAACATCAGCAATATTGCTTTTAATGAGCTCTCTTAAATAATCATTAAATTCTAAAATTGTCATTAGCTCACCGCTATCTTTTGTAATTTCCTTATACTCTTTTTTAAACTCTTCATTATTTCCTAAAAGTCCTGTTGTAAACTCCCCAAGTCCTACAACGCAAGCCCCTGTTAAAGTTGCCATATCAATTAAAATATCTGGTTTAAAATCTTGTGCGTAGCTAAGACAATCAGCCAAAACTAGTCTTCCCTCAGCATCAGTATTTCTTACTTCAATAGTTTTTTTACTTCTTGAGATAAGTACATCATCGGGTTTATATGAGTTTCCTCCTATCATATTCTCAGTTGCACCAATTATTGCGTGAATTTCAAAAGGAAGTTCAAGTTCAGCAGCTCCTTTTATAATACCCATAGCAGCTAACGCTCCACTTTTATCGCTTTTCATTGTAAGCATATAATCACTTGGTTTTAAACTAAGTCCACCACTATCATAAGTTAAGCCTTTTCCTACAAAAATAACTCTTTTTAGAGATTTAACTTTTGGAGTATACGTTAGATGAATTAGCCTAGGTTCGTTTGCGCTTGATCTATTAACCGCTAAAAATGCGTTCATATTTTGCTCTTTTAAAAATGATTTATCATAAACCTTGCAATCAACTCTATCATATCTTGCTGAAAGAATTTGTGCTTCATCAGCCATTTTTACAGGTGTGTAAATTTCAGGTATTTCATTTACACCATTTTTTGCGTAATTTGTAGCTCTTGCTATGATATCACCATTTTTAAGTCCTAAATTTGCTTTTGTTTCATCTACTTCTTTATCTGCAAATTCCTCTGATGAGATATAAATTTGATTTAATTTATACTCTGTTTTTTCACTTTTATATTTTGTAAACTCATAACTTCCTAAGATAAAGCCCTCAGCCATAGCTTGAAAAGTTTTTTTAGTGCATTTACAAAGATATGAGTTAAGTTTTACACTTTTTATATTATAAGTTTTTAAAGAGTTATAAATTTGACTCATGCAAACGCGAATTTTGTCATAATCAAGCTCTTTAATGCCAACATAAATTCTTTTTTTCTCAGGCAAAACTAAAACTTTATCCCCTTTATAGTTAAAAAATTCAAATTCATCTTTGTCTTT
The DNA here is from genome assembly GCF_027277485.1 of Campylobacter ureolyticus. Lineage (GTDB taxonomy): Bacteria > Campylobacterota > Campylobacteria > Campylobacterales > Campylobacteraceae > Campylobacter_B > Campylobacter_B ureolyticus_B. Next base: position 126,227 of record NZ_JAPXGQ010000003.1, read on the forward strand.
TACAAATTTGTGATTTAAATCTTTATTAACAATTAAAATTGCCTCAAAATCAGCTGAAATTTCAGCTAAAGGTTTGTTTAAAAACTCTATCTTCATTTTCATCCTTTCATTTGTTTTTTTTATTTTTATTTATTTTTTCTTTTTTAAAAAGCCTTTTTCCATTTGCTTAAATCCATAAAATAGTAAGCCAAAAAACAACACTATCACAGGTAGTGCTATATACCAATGCTTTTCTATGAAATTTACAAAATGCCAAATTTCATCACCAAAATACCATGCTAAAATTATAGTTAAAAAAGCCCATGAAAAACTGCTTATTAAATTTATAAATGCAAATTTTTTTTGGTCATATCTAGTTATGCCAATACTCATTGGTATGATTGCACGAAATCCATAAATATAACGCTGAAAAAATATAATCCACCAATCATACTTTTGTAAAAGTAAATGTGCAATTGCAAATTTACGCTTTTGAGAGCTTAGTTTGTTGGTTATAAATTTTTTATTATATCTACCTATAAAAAAGTAGAATTGATCTCCACAAAACGCCCCAATTCCTGCAACTACTATGGAAATAGGAAGGTTTATATACCCTGAGTGAGCCATAACTCCTGCTAGAATAAGACCAATCTCACCTTCTATCAAGCACCACACAAATAAAACAATATATGCGTATTCTTGATATTCAAGCATTAAACCTTTTAAAAATTCTTCCATTTAAATCTCTAAAATAGAATAAACTTTCGTCATATTTTTTAAAATTTCACTTCCTTTAAATTCGCTTTTTAAATTTATTAAAAAACAGGCTTCAACGCACTTTGCTTTTGTTTGATTAATTAGCTCAACCGAAGCTTTTGCAGTTCCTCCAGTTGCTATTAAATCATCTATTAAAAGAACTTTTGCATCATTTTTATTTAAAAAAGCATCAATGTGAATTTCTACTTCATCAACACCATATTCAAGACTGTATTTTTGCGAAAGTGTAATATATGGAAGTTTATGTGGCTTTCTAATTGGAACAAAAGGAACTCTTAATCTTGCTGAAAGTGCTGCTCCAAAGATAAATCCACGACTTTCAATACCAGATATAAAATCTAAATCATAAATTTTATACCTGTTTTCTAAATGATCCATTAAAAAATTAAACGCTTCTTTGTTGTTTAAAAGAGTTGTAATATCTCTAAAAATAACACCTGGTTTTGGAAAGTCTTTTATAGCTCTAATTGAGTTTAAAAGATATTTTTTTTCATCATTAGTTAAAACATTTTGCATTTTAGTCCTTTAAGAAAGTTTCTTAACTCTTCGCTCATGTCTACCACCTGCAAATTCTGTGCTAAAAAATATTTCGCATAATTTTTTAGCCATTTTACAGTCTAAAATCCTTGCTCCAAAAGCAAGCACATTTGCATCGTTGTGTTCTCTTGCCATTTTAGCGGTAAATTCATCATGGCACAATGCACAGCGAATAAATTTATCTCTATTTGCAGCTATACTTATGCCTATTCCAGTTCCGCAAATAAGCACTCCATAACTATTTTTAACGCTTTTTAATTTCTGTGTTAGAATATATGCAAAGTCTGGATAATCCACACTTTCATCTGAATTTGTCCCAAGATCTGTAACTTTGTATCCTAAGCTTTCTAAAAACTCCTTGCAGCTACTTTTTAGCTCCAAGCTTGAGTGATCTCCTGCTATAAAAATTTCACTTATATTCATAAAATTTTCCTCTTATGGTTGATCGTAGATAAACTCTTCTTTGTTTTCAAGAGTATTTACTGATCTTCCTATCCTTTCCCAACGAATTTTTTTATCTTTATCCCAGCTAAAATATACAAACCAAGGCTTTCCAACTATAAATTTATATGGCACTGTTCCCCAAAAACGACTATCATCTGAATGATCCCTGTTATCTCCTATCATAAAAAATTCATTTTCAGGCACCTTTATATAATATGCATTAAAGTTAAGCCCATTATCAAGTTTTCCAAGCTCATTAACTATTGCTGGCTGCATAGCAAAACTACCATTTGCAAGGTGTTTTAAAGTAAGGCTTAGCAAATTTACTTTTTTATCGTAGTGAATACCTTTGTTTTTATAAGGCTCTTTTACAAATTTTTTACCATTTAAAATGACAATATCATTTTTATCGTAATTTTTATCTATAAAATTATCGCCCTCATGTGGTCTTAGATATAAATTTTTTATAGTAAAAATAACTTCATCCCCACCAACTGCAAAATTCCTTTTTACAAAATGTATTTTTTTATTTAACGGATAGCGAAATACAACAATATCACCTCTTTGTGGTTTTTTACCTTTTATAAAGTGCCCATCTTTGTTTAAGTCTGGTAAAACAGGTACTTCAATCCATGGAATGTGAGGAGTTGGTATACCGTAGCTAAATTTTTTAACAAATAAAAAATCACCAATTAAAAGTGAATTTTTCATAGAGCCACTAGGGATTACGAAAGCTTGAGCAAAGAAAAATATCACAAATAAAACTATTACAATAGTTCCAGTCCAGCTTCCTGAAAAATTATAAATTCTACTTAAAGTTTTTTTCATTTTAATCTTTCTAGTTTTTTTTACTTTTTCTTTTTTTAGCTGAAATTAAAGTGTTATTTAAAAGCATTGCTATTGTCATAGGTCCTACTCCACCTGGTACTGGTGTTATAAACGAGCATTTTTCTTTTACTTCTTCAAAATCAACATCTCCTACCAAAGAGCCATCATCAAGTCTATTTATACCTACATCAATTATTATAGCACCATCTTTTATCATATCAGCTTTTAAAAATCTTGGCTTTCCAATCGCTGCAACGATAATATCAGCATTTTTTGTAAAATGCTCTAAATTTTTAGTTTTGCTATGAGTTATAGTAACAGTAGCATTGGCGTTTAAAAGTAAATTTGCCATAGGTTTTCCAACGATATTACTTCTTCCAATAACTACTGCATTTTTACCATTTAGATCAATATCATATTCTTTAAAAAGTCTCATAACTCCAAGTGGAGTACAAGGTACAAAACCATCCAACCCACTTACTAATTTGCCAACATTTATCGCGTGAAATCCATCGACATCTTTATCTGGATCAATTTCTTTTAATATATCATTTGTATTTATGTGTTTTGGAAGTGGAAGTTGAACTAAGATACCATCAACTTCTTTATCTAGGTTTAGTTTTTTTATAAGCTTTAAAAGCTCATCTTGAGTTGTGTTTTGGCTAAGTTTAAAAGCAAGAGATTTTATACCACAAAGTTCACATGCTTTTTCTTTTGATCTTACATATGTTTGACTAGCTTTATCCTCACCTACTAAAACAACAGCAAGAGTTGGGATAATGCCTTTTTCCTTTAAATTTGAAGTTTCGTTTTTAACCTCTTCTTTAACTTTTTTACTTATATTTTTTCCATCTATTAAAGTCATTTTAAACCTTTTATAATTAAATTTAAAATAACATAATACCCAAATTTAGTTATAAAAAAGCTAAATTTAAAGCTATAAATTGTATCATATTAGAAATTTTAAATTTGCCAAAGGCGGATATTGAAAAAACTTATTATTTTGCTTTTTATTATAAATTTTATACATGCAGAAAGCTTTATAACTGATATGGAATATGGAAAGATGCTTTATAAAAATCCACGTGGAATTGGATGCCACAAATGTCATGGATTACAAGGCGAAGGGATGGTTATAGCAAGCTATAAAGAATTTAATAAAACAAGTGAAGAAAAGATTGATAAAAAGCTAATCGCACCAAGGATTAACAATTTAAACCCTCAACAATTAGCAGATGGGATAACAAGTAAAAAAAGAAGTGTGATGCCATCTTATTTTTTAACAAAAGATGAGATAATTGTGATTTATAAGTATTTAAAACAATCTAAAAAATAATAAAATAAAGATATAATAAACCAAAAATAAGGAGAGATGATGACAAATTTACAAGCTTTTAAAGAGGCAAAAAAAGTAATTCCAGGGGGTGTTGATTCGCCTGTTAGAGCGTTTGGCAATGTTGGAAGCAACCCATTTTTTGTAAAAAGTGGAAAAGGTGCTTATATTGAAGATATTGAGGGGAAAAAATACCTTGATTTTGTGCAAAGTTGGGGACCTTTGATTTTTGGACATTGTGATGAGATAATAGAAAAAGCAGTTATACAAACTGCTAAAAATGGACTTAGCTTTGGAGCATCAAGTCCTTTGGAGACAAAACTTGCAAATTTAATTCTTAAAGATTTTCCTCATCTTGATATGATAAGATTTGTAAGTAGTGGAACAGAAGCAACTATGAGTGCGATTCGTCTTGCAAGAGGATATAGTAAAAAAGATGGAATTATCAAATTTGAAGGAAATTATCACGGACATAGCGATAGCTTATTAGTAAAAGCTGGAAGTGGTGCAGCTACTTTTGGGGCAACAAGTAGTGTAGGAGTTCCTAAAAGCGTGGCAGAAAATACCTTCGTAGCAATTTATAACAACATAGAAAGCGTAAAAGAGATACTAAATAAAAATGATAATATCGGAACAATTATAATTGAACCAATTGCTGGAAATATGGGACTTGTTCCAAGTAAGCCTGATTTTTTAAAAGCTCTTCGTAAAATTTGTGATGAAAAAAATATAGTTTTAATCTTAGATGAGGTAATGAGTGGATACCGCGCAAGTAAAACTGGTAGTTTTGGAATTTATGGAGTAAAGGCTGATATTGTTACTTTTGGTAAAGTAATTGGCGGTGGTATGAACGCAGCTGCATTTGCTGCAAAAAAAGAAATTATGAGTTTAATAAGTCCTTTGGGTGATGTTTATCAAGCAGGAACTTTAAGTGGAAATCCTGTTGCTATGGCAGCTGGAATTGCAAGCTTAACTAAAATTTCAAATACTTCAAATTTATATGAAAAGCTTGAAAAATTAGCCATTAAATTTACAGATGGACTTAAAAAAATAGCTAAAGAAAACGGCATTAGTATCCAAACATGTGTTAGAGGAAGTATGTTTGGTTACTTTTTTACAGATAAAAAGGTTGAAAATTATGCTGATGCCCTAACATCTGATTTAAATCTATTTGCTAAATTTCATACTGGCATGATAAACGAGGGTGTGTTTTTAGCGCCATCTCAGTTTGAAACTGGATTTATATGTGATGCAATGGGTGAGGAAGATATTGACTTTGCTTTAAATGCAGCTAAAAAAGTAATGTCAAATTTAAAAAAATAAATGGTGATTTTATGAAAATAACTGAAAATTTAAATGATGCAGTAAAAGATGCAAATGGTTTAAGTCTGGCTATTTCTATAGTCGTAGCTGTACTTATAGGGTTTTTTATAGGAAAAGGACTTTATCATTTAACTGGCATAAAAGCTCTGTTTTGGATATTTTTAGTTGTTGGGATATTGGCTGCTTTTTTAAATATTTATAAAGCCGTAAAAGCTCAACAAAAAGATATTAATGATCTTGTAAATGATCCAAAATATAAGCAGTATAAAGAAGCTCTTGATAAGGAAAATCCTCATAAAGACTATGATGAGTTTGACGCAATTGATAAAGAAGATAAAAAGTGGAATGAGGCATAAATTTTGCTTAAATAATATATTTTAAAAGCAAATTTAAAGGTGTATTTTGACAAAAGAATTTATTAATTTATTAAAAATTTATCTTATTTTAGACTTTATTTTAGCTATTTTAAGCTTTGTTTTTGGCTTAAAATGGCTTATTAGTTCTCAAATTTCATTTATAATAACTATGTTTATAGCAAATTTTTCATTTAAAAGCTACAAAAATATGATAGACAAAGAGCTAAGAAGTGGAAAATTTGATTATTTAGAAGAAAATGATGAGGATATAAAAATAAGTAAAAAATCTTCTGCCTTGACTTTTTTATCGCCTTTTAAAATTATTGGCTATTTTGCTTTAGGTCTTAGTTTTTATGTTTTAGTAAAAACCGAACTTTTAAATGTTTATGGATTTATGGCAGGTGTTTTTCCATATCCAATTGGCGCTATAATTTATGGAATTTTATATGCAAATAAGTAAGAAAATGCCAAGTCCAAAAAGAACTATTAAGGTCTTATCTGCTCTTTTTATAGGAGTTTGGCTTATATTTATAGGAAATGGCTTAGTTTTAACATCAGCTGGTGTTATGCTAAAAGAAATGGGCATAAGTGATGTTTTTATCGGCATTATCACATCGTGCTTTTTTCTTGGTGGCATTATGAGTGCGATATTTGCTTATAGTTTTATAAGTAGTTATGGATATGTTAGAAGTTATGCTATATTTACAGCTTTATTTGCCATTTCAGCCACGCTTCATGGACTTGGAAATAGCATAATTTATTGGGCATTTTTACGATTTTTACTTGGATTTTCTTATTATAGTATCGTTATGGTTGTAGAAAGCTGGATAAATACAAAGTCTAAAAATGAGATAAGATCACGCGTTTTAGCATTTTATGAGATGCTTTATTATGGTGGATTTGGTGTTGGGGTTATAATACTTGCTCTAAATTTAAACAACGCTAAAATTTTTGCAATTTCTATATTTTTCATATTACTTGGTGCAATTCCAATGAATACTGTAAAAATCAAAGAGCCACCACTTCCTGAAAAAAGAAAACTATCAATTCCAAATGTTTTTGAACTCGTTCCATTAGCACTTAGTGGAAGCTTTACAGCTGGAATTTGTCTAAGTTCTTTTTTTGCAATGTCAAGCGTGTTTGTTTTAAAAATAGGAGGAAGTGTTTTAGATATTTCTACTTTTATTTTTATAGCGATGATAGGGGGATTGTTATCAGAGCTATTTTTTGGAAATTTTAGTGATAAATTTGGTAGAAAATACTCAATTATGCTTGGTGTTTTTATTGCTTTAGTTGCTTCTTTTTTTATGTGGATTAATTTAGAAAATTTAACTATTTTAAAAATTTGCGTATTTTTTCTAACTTTTGGAACATTTTCACTTTATGCATTATCGCTTGCAAGAGCAAATGATATGTTAAATAATAAAAACGAAAGTGCAAAAGTTGGAGCCGAGCTTTTGCTAAGCTATTCTATTGGCTCACTTCTAGGGCCATTAATCACAGGAGTTTTTATAGAAATTTTTGGCTCTTTAGGTTTTGTTTTAGTATATGTTTTAATACTAGCGTTTTTATTTGTATTTGCTGCATTTCAAGAAGTTGTACCTAAGGAAAAAAGAGGGGAATTTGTAGCAAAAAGACCAAGTAAAATTTTAAGATAAATTTAACACTTTTTAGCTAAACTTTTAGAAATTTAATAAGGAGTTTTACAATACAAACTATAACTTTACAGGCTGAAAAAAGCGTCATTGATGAAATTTTAGAATTTATTAAAGATAAAAATGCAAAATTTATTATTGAAAAAGATGATGATTTGTCAAATTTAACATTTGATGAGATAAAAGCCGAAGTTAAGTACACCATAGAACAAATTGAAAATGGCACGATGGAACTTTACAATCAAAACGAGTATAAACTTTTAATGGATAATTTATTTAAGAGGCTAGAGCGTGATTATAAGAACTAAGCGCTACATAAAATAACTAAAAAATATCTTAACTTTTATAGCAAAAGATAGTTTAAATAGTTCTCGTAAATTTAAAAACGAACTTGATGATAAAATAAATAAAATCCCAAACTATCCACAAATTTATAGAAAGTAATTAACCACGGATGAGTAAAAGACTTGATATTTAAAGGCTTTGTTGTTGTTTTTAGGATAAAAAATGATGATATTTATATGTTATGGATTTACAAACACAATCTTTGGAAAAACTGACAATTTTAAAAAATATAAATTTTTATAAAAATTTGGTAAAATACAAAGTAAAAATATAAATTAAAATTATCAAAAAGGATGAGTAATGCAATATGAAATTTATAAAAATTATGACTATAATAAATTAGTCAATGCTTTAAATAATGCAGAAGAAAAAAGGGATAAATTTTTAAAAGAGGCAAGGGAGCAATCAAATTTAATCTCTTTTTTGATAAAAGAGTTAAAAGCTAGGTTGCAAGAGCCGGAATTCTACAGTGTTGATAATGCTCCAAGTTTAAAATCAATAAGAGCTCAAATTCTAAAAATGCCACAAGATGAAATAGCAAAAATCAAAGCTGAGGTGGATAAAGAGATGTTTGGTAGCTAAAATGTATGAAATTATAATCCCAAACAAAGTCGATAAGATGATAAAATCTATTCAAAAAGGCGATAGACAAAATGCAATTAGAATTTTATTTGCTATTGAAAATTTGAGAAATTCAAACGACCCTTTTTCATTAAAAAATTGCAAAAAATTAGAAAATTTTGAAAACATATATCGCTGGAAAGTAGGGCAAGATTACCGAATAATTGGTAAAAAAATCAAAGAAGCTCTAGTGCTTGAATTAATAAAAGTATCAAAAAGAGAAGATGCCTATAAAAAATAAGTGTTATGGCTTAAACCGATAAACTCCTAAATTCTTTTATAAACTCTTTTATAATAAAACGCTGCCATTATAAAGTTAAGTCCAAAAAGTATAGTTATACAAAACGCACTTAGACCAAGCTTGTATAAATATCCAGTAAGTATAGAGGTAGTTGCGGCAACTCCTAAAAACACCATATCAACATAAGCTATAACTCTACCATAATACCTTTTATCGCAATGTGTTTGTATAAGAGTGTATGTATAAGACCAAAGAGTTGAGGTGCTAAGTCCAGTTAAAAAAAGTCCGATAAAGCTTAGATAAAAGTTAAATTGCAAAATTGCCCATGAAAACAGTCCCAAACCTTGGGCGATAAAAATTAAAAAAATGGTCCTATTATTTGCAAATTTACTTAAAACTATAGGTCCTATTATAAGTCCTAAAGCTCTAACTGTATTTATAAAGCCTAAAATAAGAGCAAAACTTAAAATTTCTTTATATTGATATTTTGCTAAAATATTTATAAGAGTATCGTATGAAGTAACTGCCACAAAACCGTGAATTAAAATTAGATTTATTAAAAGCGGATTGGATTTAAGATAGATAAATCCCTCTTTTATCATAAAAAATGCTTTTGTTGTTAGGGTTTTTTTCTCTTCTTTTAAATTTAGTCTAGTAAGCAAAAAAATACCAACTAAGTAGATGAGAAAGTCAAATTTAAACGAGTTATAAACTCCAAAATGATTTATAAAAATCCCTGCAAATGCCATACCAAAAGTGTATGAAACAGCCCAGATTATGGAGTGAATTTCATTTGCAAGTTTTAACTCATCATTTTTTAAAATTTTTGGTAGTAAACTCATCTCAACTTGGAAGTAAACCCCAGCTAATCCCATTCTTATAAAAACTAAAGCTTGTAAAAACCAAAACCAACTTAAACTATCTATTAGCAAAAGCAAAGCAACAGTTGTAGCCTCTATTATCATAAATGTCATAAAAAGGGGAAATGCTCTAAATTTGTCTATTATAACTCCAGCAAATGGTGCTATTATCACACTTGGGATAAATGCCATAGCTGCTGTTAGTGCGACCATTTGATCACTTGCTCCAAGTTTATTTAAAAGTGTAAAAACTCCGATATGGCTAAACCACGCACCAAAATAGCAGATTAGCTGTATGGTTGAAAGAATTCTAACGGTTTTATTGGCCTTAAAAAGATTTATATATCTATTCATAAATTTACTCAAAAATTAAAAAATTCCAAGCATTATAGCTAAAATTTGTAATGCTAAATTTATAAAAATATTAAAATTTAAAAAAACAGTATATATTTTTACTAAACAAATTTATTCTAAACTATAGCTATTTAGCGATTTAAGGCTTGCGTTTTTTTTTTTTTTTTGAAATTAAGAATAATATAGTTGATTTTATGCTATTATAATACCCTTATAAAGAAAAAAACAAGGAGTTGTTTTAATGAGAAAAAAAATTTTATCTATGATGATAAGCATTTGCGCTGCAAGTGCTTTGTTTGCAGCGGATAATTACTATTTTGCATTTGATGAGAATAAGAGTGTTTTAAAACCAGTTATTAAAGTAAATGGAGTTTATAAATATGCGGATGGCAGTGGGTATCCAGATCGTAATATTTTTATTTTAAGTAAACTTTTTGATACTCAAAATAATACCGGCAGTATGTTCATGGGTGAAGGTGCCAATGCGAGCGGAATAAATAGTATTGCCATTGGTAAAAACGCACAAGTAAAATTACACTTAGCCAATCAAGGAGACTCTTTAGCTATAGGACATTTTGCAACAGTCACAGAGACAAATACTACCGCTATAGGTTCGTACTCGCTTGCCGCTAAGGTAAATGATATAGCTATAGGTCCTGGAGCAGAAGCTTCGGGCAGTAACTCAATAGCCATAGGTCATAAATCACAAGCTACAGATACTGATGCTATAGCCATAGGTCAAAATGCACAAGCAACAATAAATGATGCTATTGCTATAGGTCAAAACTCCAAAGCTATAGAAGGTCATCACGCGGTGGCTTTTGGTGTTGACTCCATTGCATCTGGTATGTGGTCACAAGCCATAGGAACTAGTGCAGAGTCAAGAGGAAAATCTTCTAATGCTATAGGCTTTGGGGCAAAATCTTTAGGTGAAAACGCTTTAGCTTTTGGGCATGAAGCCGAAGCGCAAAAAGACGACTCTATTGCTTTTGGAAGTAATGCTAAGGCACAAGAAAAAGAAGCCATAGCTATTGGAAGTCAAGCTATTGCAAAAAAAGATGAAACTGTTGCTGTTGGTAAAAGAGCCCAAGCATTGGCAGATAAAACAACTGCTATTGGTTCAAATTCTCAAGCCTCAAATATGAATTCAACTGCCGTAGGATACCTTGCAAATGCAGATGGATCAAGTGCTACAGCATTAGGTGCTGGGACGTATGCAGAAAATAATTCAGTTGCAATTGGTGTTAATGCAAAGGCAAGAGGTGATGGTAAAAATTCTATCGCAATAGGACAAAATACACTTACTCAAAGTGAAAATACTATTGTAATTGGTTCTAATTCACAAATTGGAAAAGGTATAAATACCGATAAATCTTATAACTCTATAGCAATAGGAAATGATATCAAAATAAATGAAAGAATAAACAACGCAATAGCTTTAGGATATAAAGCAGAAGTCAAATCTAGTGAAAATATCGCCATAGGTAGCAATGCAAAAGCATTGGATGATTTTGCAACTGCCATAGGAACATCAGCTAAAGCTGAAAATGAATCTGCCGCATTTGGCCATAGTGCAAATGCAAAAACGGCTTCTACTGCATTTGGTTATCAAGCAAAAGCTGATAAGAACTCTAATGCTATTGGTTTTGGCTCTGTTGCTACAGGTCAGTATTCTAGTGCTATCGGTCATCAAGCCAGTGCAACTGGAAATGACTCTACTGCAATAGGTGATAGAGCAAATGCCAAGGGAAATGATGCTATAGCTATAGGTGCTCTCTCTAATGCAACAAAAAGTGCCATAGCCTTAGGTCGTTTGGCAACTGCCGATGAAAATGCTACCGCATTTGGATACTCTGCAAAAGCAGGCACAAATTCCAACGCCATCGGTCATGAAGCAAAAGCATACAAAAACTCCATCTCTATGGGCTTTAAAGCAAGTGCCGATAACAACTCTACTGCTATAGGTTACAACTCTGTAGCAAAAGATAGCTCTACCGCTATAGGTTACAATGCTAAGGCAGAAAAAAAAGAGAGCGTAGCTATTGGTAACTTAGCCAATGCAGCAAAAGAAAATTCTATCGCCATTGGTTCAAACGCAAACGCTAACGAAAGAGAAGCCGTTGCCATAGGAGATAAGGCTCAGGCGATTACTGATGGTTCTACGGCTATTGGAGCTGGAGCATATGTAAATAGAGGTGGCGGTACTGCGATAGGATATAAGGCTTACTCAAAAGAAAGTGGTAACGCTATAGGTCACGGTGTTATGGCTACAGGCATAGGAAGCAATGCTATAGGTATGGGTTATGTTAACAATAAAGGTGTTATTGAATTAGGAACAAAAGCTAGTGGAGCTTATTCAAATGCACTTGGTTATTTTGCAAAAGCAACAGCTAAAAACTCAAATGCCATAGGTGCTTTTGCTACAGCAACTGGAGAAAATTCAAACGCCTTTGGTGCTGGTTCAGAGGCAAATGGCTCAAATTCAAACGCCTTTGGATATCAAGCAAAAGCAACTGACTCAGATGCTAATGCTATTGGAAAATTTTCAAAAGCATCTGGAAATGCGTCAAACGCTATTGGTCTTAGTGCAGAATCAACCGGTAGTGATTCTATTGCATTTGGCCATTTATCAGTTGCTGATGGAGATGATTCTATAGCAATCGGTCATCAGTCGATGTCTTACAAAGAAAATTCTGTAGCTATAGGAAAAGATTCTTATACCGAAGAAGTTTCAAGTGTAGCAGTTGGTGATTCATCGGAGACATTTAGCCAAAACTCAATATCTATAGGAAAAAAAGCTCATGCTGGATCTCCAGATGATATAGATGAGGATACTTTTAAGCATGAATTAGACCTTGAAGAACAAAAGCTTTATAAAAAAGTTGGTGATGTATACAAGCTTGAAGATGCGTATAAAAATATGAGTAACAACATTGCCATGGGATATGGTTCACTATCTATAAAAGATAGCTCTATGGCTTTAGGTGCCAATGCAAAGGCTGTTGCAGAAAATAGTGTCGCCCTTGGAAGTAACTCTACAGCAAAGACCGATAAAGGAATTTCAGGCTTTGACTTCGCAACCAACGAGCTAAGCAAAGATGAAAGCCATGTTTGGAAAAGCACACTAGGAGCTGTATCTGTGGGAGATGCGGACAAAAAGCTAACTCGCCAAATCACAAATGTCGCAGCAGGAAGAGAAGACACCGATGCAGTCAATGTGGCTCAACTAAAATCCTTGAGAGAATATACAAATAAAGGCTTTCATACACAAGCTGATTATAATGCTACGGATATAACAAAGGGAAATGATGTTTCTCACAAACTTGGCGGAATTATAAAAGTAGGTGGAAATTTTAAACCACTAGATGGTAAAAAATTAACAAATGATAATATAAATAACTATCTAAGTGGCGAAAATTTAGCTACTTCTATAGAGAAAGATGGAAGTATAAATTTACTTATGGCTAAAACTCCAAAATTTGACGATATTAATATCTCAAAAGATGGTAAAGGTGGAGACCCTAAAAACTATATAAGCTTAACCCAATGGCTTAATGATATGCAAACATCAAATGAGGCAAATAAGATAAAATATTTCTCTGTAAAATCTGAAAAAGAAGAAAATAAAAACAATGACGGTGCAACAGGCAAAGATGCTATAGCTATAGGACCAAAGGCAACAGCAAAAGGAGATAATGCCGTAGCTATAGGACTAGGTACGAGATCGCATGGTCTAACATCAGTTGCTATAGGACTTTTCTCAAATGCAAAAGGAAATCACTCAATTGCCATTGGAAACAATCCAGAAGCAAGTGGTGACGGATCAGTGGCCTTAGGTGTTCTCTCTGAGGCAAAAGGTAATAATTCAGTTGCTATCGGCAATAGAGCACGAGCTGAAAAACATGGATCAATGGCCTTAGGGGATTCTTCAAATGCATCAAATATAGGCTCTATAGCGGTAGGACCTAGAGCGAAAAGTCATGGTTATGGATCAATAGCCACTGGACTAGGATCAAGTACATTTTCACATAACTCAGTTGCTATAGGTACTGCTAGCCAAACAGGCGATAAAAATTCATTAAATTTGACCGAAAAATACTATATGCTAAGTGTTGGAGAGTATAACAAACTTCAACAAAATGAAAAAGATTTGTTCGTAAAACAAGCTATATGGAAAGCACGTCCTAAACCAGATGGCAGTTTTGAGTATTATGAAGAAGATGTATATTTTCTAAAAAACAAATGGCAAACAGCTGTTGGACAACACAGTTGGGCAAAAGGATATGAATCAACAGCCTTAGGTGCAAATTCTAATGCTATTGGTCATTATAGTTTATCCGTAGGAGCTTCGAGCCACTCAGATGGTGAGTATAGCAGCGCTATAGGCTATAGATCAGTAGCCAATGAAAAAGATTCTCTTGCATTGGGTTCATACTCTGTAGCAAACAGAAATAGTGGATTTGCAGGCTTTGACTTCGCAACCAACGAGCTAAGCAAAGATGAAAGCCATGTTTGGAAAAGCACACTAGGAGCTGTATCTGTGGGAGATGCGGACAAAAAGCTAACTCGCCAAATCGCAAATGTCGCAGCAGGAACAGAGGACACCGACGCAGTAAATGTCGCTTAACTAAAATCTTTAAAAAAATATAGTGATAGCACCTTTTCAAGCAAAACTGAACTAAACAGTAAGGTTTCCGATGTAATAGGCAAAAATAATATAAAAGTTGAATCTGATCCAAGTGACAGTACTAAAAAAATAGTAAGTCTAGAACAAAAGATAGATTTAACAGATAAGGGTTCTATTAAATTTGGAGATGGTCAAACAAATATTACAAAAGACAATGTAACTTCAAAAGATTTAGTTGCTAAAGGAAATAAACAAGTTACTATAAGTGGAGATGATGGAACTATCACAGGTCTTACAAATACAAGTTGGAATGCTAATGAGATAGTCGAAAACAGGGCTGCTACAGAGGGTCAACTCAAAGATTTTCAAAACAAATTCCAAGAAAATTTGGGTGGCAATATTGATAAAACATTAGAAAATTATACACTTGCAGGAAATATTGGAAGTAAAAAAGTTTATAACAAGAAAACTTTAACCATAAAAGGTGATGGAAACATTGAAACAAAAGCCACAGAAGATGGAAATTTAGATATAAAACTTTCAAAAGATTTAGATCTAAAAGGTGGCTCTATAACATTTGATAAAACAAAACTTGATGAAAATGGCTTAACAGTTGGTGATAATGTTAAAATCACAAAAGATGTTGTCCAAAACGGTGATGTTAAACTTACCAAAGATGGTCTTAACAATGGTGGCAATAAGATAACAAATGTAGCTGATGGTGAAGCTGCTAGTGATGCTGCTACTGTAGGACAATTAAATAAAGTAGCTGCTAGTGCTGGTAGTGTAAAAGAAAGTGACAAAAAAGATAAATGGGCTGAAAAAAGACCAGAAGCAAAAGGTAAAAACTCAGTTTCTATAGGTGGTGGATCAACTGATGGTGGTAGAAGCAACACCGTATCAGTAGGAGCTCCTGGACATGAAAGAACTATAAGTAACGTTGCAAATCCTGTAAAAGGAACTGATGCGGTCAATCTAAATTATTTAAATAACCGCTTAGCTAATGTTTATGGCGATATGAATGATCTTAGAGATGAAACAAGAGCTGGTATCGCGTCTGCAACTGCTCTTGGTATGCTTCCTCAATCAACTGTCCCTGGAAAATCTCTAATCGCAATTGGCGCAGGTCATCACAAAGGCGAAAGTGCCGCAGCACTTGGTTTATCAGGAATGAGTGATGATGGAAAATGGGTATTTAAAGGTGGTGTTAGTTACGATACTCAAGAAAATACCACAATTGGTGGATCTATAGGATACTTCTTTAACTAATATTTTTTTAAAAACATAGCACTTCAAATTTGAAGTGCTATGAAATTTATAAATATACTTTAATCTTTTAAATTTTTTATAATCTTTTAAATCTTAAAATATCAAAATTTGGTATAATCTTTTTTATTTCAAGGAAATTATTATGAATGTAACTGTATTTTGTGGCTCAAAAATAGGAAATGAAAACTTTAAAAATATAGCTTTTGAACTTGGTAAATATCTAGCTTTTAATAATCATAATGTGATTTATGGAGGTGGCGGAATTGGTCTTATGGGAGCTTTGGCTGATGGTGTTATAAGTGGTAGTGGAAATATAACTGGCATAATACCTGAACTTTTGCTTAAAAAAGAGCTAGCAACTAAAAATTTAACAAAACTAATAACTGTAAAAACAATGCATGAAAGAAAAGCTTTGATGAATGATATGTGTGAAGCTTTTATAATACTTCCTGGCGGGCTTGGAACACTTGAAGAAGCGTTTGAAGTATGGACTCACGCACAAATTAGCTATCATAAAAAGCCAATTGGTTTTTTAAATTTAAATGGATTTTACGATAAGCTTTTTGAGTTTGTTAAGTTTCAAAGCGATGAGGGATTTATAGATAAAAAGTTTTTAGATATGGTATTAGTTGAGATTGATTATAAAAAACTAATTGAAAATTTGCAAAATTTAGCTTAGAAATATTAATTAAGCCTAAATTTGATATAATAATTTTTACTAAATTTTAAAAGGTTATAGTGTAAATAATGTTAGATATAAATAAAAGATTAAGCGTAGATGAAGCTGTAAATTTGATAGAAAATGCCGAGCTTTGGGAGCTTGGTAAAATGGCTTATGAAAAAAAACTCTCTTTACATCCTGATAAAATCACAACTTTTATAATTGATAGAAACATAAACTATACAAATGCCTGTTGGGTGGATTGTAAATTTTGTGCGTTTTATCGACATGTAAATGAAGATGATGCTTATGTTTTAAGTTTTGAAGAAATTGGTAAAAAGATAGAAGAATTGATTCAAATAGGCGGAACGCAGATATTGTTTCAAGGTGGTGTTCATCCAAAGCTTAAAATTGACTGGTATGAAGACTTAGTAGAATACATTGCTAAAAATTATCCAAGTATTACAATTCATGGATTTTCTGCTATTGAGATTGACTATATTGCAAAAATTAGCAAAATTTCAACAAAAGAAGTTTTGTTAAGACTTCAAAAAAAAGGTCTTTATTCAATCCCTGGAGCTGGAGCAGAAGTGCTAAGCGATAGGGTTAGAGACATAGTAGCACCTAAAAAATGTGATACTGCTACTTGGCTTAGAATCCATAAAGAAGCACACGAAATTGGTATGAAAACAACAGCTACGATGATGTTTGGCACAGTTGAAACAACTCGTGAGATAGTGCAGCATTGGAAATTTTTAAGAGATTTGCAAGATATTACTGGTGGGTTTAGGGCTTTTATTTTGTGGAGTTTTCAAGGAAAAAATACCCGTCTTTTAAAAGAGCATCCTGAAATTATGAAAACTTCATCAAACCACTATTTAAGACTTCTTGCAGTTTCAAGACTTTTTTTAGATAATTTTAAAAATATACAAAGCTCATGGGTAACACAGGGAAGCTATATCGGGCAACTTGCTTTAAAATTTGGAGCAAATGATATGGGCTCAACAATGATGGAAGAAAATGTTGTAAAAGCTGCAGGGGCAAATTTTAGAATGAATGCAGATGAGTTAATAAATTTAATTAAAGACGTGGGTGAAATCCCTGCTAAAAGAAATACAAATTATAATATATTGGAAATTTACAAATGAAAAAAATAGATTTAAAGTATAAAAATTTAAACATTCCTTTGCTTTATGAGTTTGATAATTCTATGCCAGTAGTAAATTTTAAACTCATCTTTAAAGCAAGTGGAAGCGTGGCAAATGACAAATTCCCAGGCTTAGCAAATTTAGTAGCTAAAATGCTAAATGAAGGAACTTCAAAGCTTGGAGTTAGCGAGTTTGCAAATTTACTTGAGTTAAAGGCTGTAAATTTAAGTGTATTTTCAGGTTTTGAAACATTTGGTTTTGAGATAAATACTTTAAAAGAAAATTTTGACTACGGTTTAAATTTGCTTATAAGTCTACTAAAAGATCCAAATTTTACACAAAAAACACTTGATAAGATTAAAACTTTAATAAAAGGTGAAATCGCTTCAAATAATACAGATTTTGACTATTTATCAAGGACTGAGCTAAATAGACTTTTATATGAAAATACAAGTTTAGAATATCCACAAATTGGGACTTTAGAAAGTATTGATAAAATTGGTTTAAATGAAGTAAAAGAGTTCTTTGACGCTTTATTTTTAGAGAATTTATTTATTGTTTTAGCTGGAGATATAAAAGAAAATATAAATTTAAATGAGCTTTTAAATTGTTTTAAAAATGGAAATAAAAATAATCTTCCTTTTATAAAAACAAGTGATGAACAAAAACTCTCTTTTGTAAAAAAGCAAGTAGAACAAGCTTATATTTATTTCGGTGCGCCATATAATGTAAAAAAAGATGAAATTTTTAAAGCTAATGTTGCAATTTTTATCTTTGGAAGCAGTGGTTTTGGAAGTAGGTTAATGGAAGAAATCCGCGTTAAAAGAGGACTTGCTTACTCTATTTATGCAAGAGCTGATTTTGGTTTAAGTAGTTCTAAAATTTGGGGATATATGCAAACAAAAAATGAAAGCAAAGATGATGCCATCGAGGTTATAAAATCTGAGTTTTTAAAATTTGTAAAAGATGGAGTTAGCCAAGATGAACTAAATAGTGCTAAAAATTTCTTACTTGGAAGTGTTGTTTTACAAAAAGAAACTATGTTTGGTCGTATAAATATCAAGCAAAAAGAGTTTTATATGGGCGAGGAATTTGGCGAGCTTGAAAGAACATTAGAAAAAATAAAAGCTTTAAATTTAGATGATTTAAATAAATTTATAAAAGCTCATGATGAAATTTTAAATTTAAGTTTTTCGGTAGTTAGTGGAAGTTAAAAATAAAAAAAGTAAGAAAAATGGAAATTTTAGACAAAAAAGAGCTTGATAAACTTGGAGTAAAAACTCTTATTGATTTAGCTTTAATTTTGCCTAAAAACTTTGAAGATTTAACTTTAAGTGAGTTTCCAAATGAGGGCGATAATACAGTCTTAATTGAGTGTAAATTTATGCTTAATAAAGGAAGTTTTTTAAGCATAACTGCATTTTGTATAACTTGGAATTTAGACATTAGAATAATTATTTTTAACGCAAAACCATGGCATTATGGTGCTTTTAAAAATGGTAAAAAAATCTATATTAATGGAAAAAGCTCTTTTTATAACTCTACTTGGCAATTTACAAATCCAAAAATTATAACAAAAATAGGTGAAATTTTACCAAAATATAAACTTAGCCTAAAAGATGATAAAATCACATATTTAATAGAAAAATACCTAAATAAAGATGGACTTTTGAAAGAAGGACTAAACGATCAAGAAGCTAGTTTCTTACTAAGCCTTCATCAAAAAAGTAAAGAAAGCATAAAACTTGTTAAAAATTTAGAGTTAGATAACAACTCTTTAGAAATGGTTAAATTTATAGAAATTTTTAACTATATGAAAAAACTTAGTAAAAAAAAGTTCAATTTTCCTGCTAAAAAAATAGAAATTTATGATATAAGTTCTTGGATAAGAACTCTGCCTTTTACTCCAACAAGTGATCAAATTAATGCTTTAAATGATGTTAAAAACGATCTTTTAAGTTGCGTGGCCAAAAGAAGAGTTGTAATGGGTGATGTTGGAAGTGGAAAGACCTTAATTATGCTTGGGGCTTCTCTTATGGTTTATCCACAAACTGCTATTTTAATGGCTCCAACTAGTATTTTAGCTGAGCAAATTTATAATGAAGCTTTAAAACTTTTACCAAAATTTATGAAAATTATGCTTGTAAAAAGTGGAGATAAAGAATTAGATTTTAAAGATATAAATTTGATAATCGGCACTCACGCACTACTTTTTCAGCCACTTCCAAAAGCAAATTTGATAATGGTTGATGAACAGCACCGCTTTGGTTCAAATCAAAGACAAAAGATAAATAATCTCACAAAAGATGGCAAATTTAAGGCTCATTTTTTACAATTTTCCGCCACACCAATTCCTAGAACACTTTCATTAATACAATCAAATATCGTAGAGCAAAGCTTTTTAAAACAAATGCCATTTAAAAAAGATATAAAAACAATTATTGTAAATAAAGATGGTTTTTTTGATATGATAAAGCATATGAAAGATGAGATAAATAAAGGAAAGCAGGCAATTATCGTATATCCACTTGTTGAAGAAAGCCAAAGCTCAAACTATCAAAGCTTAAATGAGGGAAGTACTTACTGGTATAAAAATTTTAAAAATGTCTATTTAACTCACGGTGGTGATAAAGAAAAAGAAGAAATTTTAAAAGAGTTTAGAGATAAAGGGGATTTGCTTTTGACAACAACGGTTGTTGAAGTTGGAATTTCACTCCCTAGACTTAGCATTATTGTTGTAGTAGCACCTGAGAGAATGGGACTTGCGACTTTACATCAACTTCGTGGTCGAGTTGGGCGAAACGGAGGAAGTGGTTGGTGCTATCTTTTTACAAAATTAAAAAAGCCACCTTCTAGACTTTTAGAATTTGCTAAAACATTAGATGGATTTAAAGTTGCTGGAATTGACCTTAAAAACCGCCAAAGTGGGGATTTACTTGATGGAAGTATCCAGCATGGTGCGACATTCAAATTTTATAATTATGAAGAAGATATTGCAGATGCTGCTAAAAAAAGATTAGAAATTTTAAGATAAATTTAAAAATCTAAATTATAATAAGTAAAATTTGACTCAAAAAGGAGATTTTATGAAAAAAATTATTTTATTATCATTTGCTTTTATAGGATTTGCATTTGCAAGAAGTATAGTTATCGATGTTGTAGAGCACAAACCTATTTATGAGATGAAAGCTGATACTCAGTATGTAGAAAACTGTAATAACTCCATAAATGACTACAATCTTTTAGGAACAGCAATTGGAGCAGTTGGTGGCGGAGTTGTAGGAAATCAATTTGGCGGTGGAAGTGGTAAAAAACTAGCAACCGTTGCAGGAGCTATAGCTGGAGGATATGCAGGAAATAGGGTTGAGGGAAATATAAAAGGAAACAAAAAAAGTGGTTGTGAGTATAAGGAGCAAAAAGTTGATAGAAAAGTATTAGTAGGGTATAAAAATATAGGATATTACAAAGGAAAGCAATACTCAAAAATCACAGAAGAAAAACAATCTAAAATAAGAATAGAAGTGAAATAAATTTTATAGATAGAATTTAAGGCTTGAAATTTAAAGCCTTAAATTTATTATTGTTTTAAATTGACTTAAATTTTTACAAATATGTTTTACAAAACAGATAAAAAATTAAGCTATAATTACATATAAAAATTTAAAGGTTAAATATGCAAGATTTAAAAAATGGTTCTATTTTTTTAAATAGAGAGCTTTCTTGGCTTAGGTTTAATACTCGTGTTTTGGCTCAGTGTAAAAAAGATATTCCATTGATTGAGAAGCTTAAATTTTTAGCGATTTATTCAACAAATTTAGATGAGTTTTATATGATAAGAGTAGCTGGGTTAAAACAACTTTTCATAGCAGGTATTACAGCTAGTGGAAGCGATGAGATGACACCACTTGATCAACTTAGAAAAATAAGAGAGTATTTGCATAATGAAAAAAATAGCTTAGAAATTTATTATAAACAAACCATTGAGGCTTTAGCAAATGATGGTTTTTATATCAAAAACTATGACGATTTAAATGATGAATTAAAGCAAAAAGCAGATGAGTATTTTTTCTCAAATATTTTGCCTATTATTGTACCAATAGCTGTTGATTCAACTCATCCTTTTCCACATTTAAACAATCTTAGTTTTGCTCTAGCTGTTAAGCTAAAAGACACAAACGACTCTCAAGGCTTTAAATTTGGAATGATAAGAATTCCTAGAGTAATTCCAAGATTTGTTCAAGTTAGTACAGATACTTATACGCCAATTGAAACAATTGTTCATCGCCATGCAGAAGAAATTTTTCCAGGGTATAGTTTGATTAGTTCAGCTCCTTTTAGGGTTACAAGAAATGCCGATATTGTAATAGAAGAAGAAGAAGCTGATGATTTTATGATGATACTTGAACAAGGGTTAAAACTTCGCAGAAAAGGTGCATTTGTCCGACTTCAAATAGCCAAAAATGCAGATCCTGACATAACTAAGTTTTTAAATGAGCATATAAATGTTTTCTATAAAGATATTTTTGAATATGATATACCGCTTTCGCTCGATGGTCTTTGGGGTGTTGTTGGAAATAAAAACTTTTCTAATCTAACGCTTCCGCCATATTCTCCAAAAATTTTACCACCTTTTAATGAAAATGAGTCAATATTTGAGACAATGGATAAAGGCGATATTTTAATCTATCACCCCTATGAAAGTTTTAACCCAGTTGAGCAACTCATTAAAGAAGCTTCAAAAGATCCTAAGGTGGTATCAATTAGAATGACACTTTACAGAGTTGAAAAAAACTCTCCTATAGTGGCTTCTTTAATAGATGCAGCAAATGATGGCAAGCAAGTAACTGTAATGGTTGAATTAAAAGCAAGATTTGATGAAGAAAATAATCTTCACTGGGCAAAATCACTAGAAAGTGCTGGAGCTCATGTGGTTTATGGAATACCAGGTTTTAAAGTTCACGCAAAATCAACTCAAATAATTAGAAAAAATGGTGATAAACTTAAATTTTATATACATCTTGGAACTGGAAATTATAACGGAAGCAGTTCAAAAATTTACACAGATGCAAGTTTTTTTACAACTGATGAAAGATTTGCCAAAGATACTACGACTTTTTTCCATATTTTATCAGGATATAATAAAAATAGAGTATTACAAACGCTTTCTATGTCGCCAATGCAGATAAAAGAGCGCTTAATTGATATGATAAAAGTAGAGGAAAAAAAAGGAAGTGATGGGCATATTATTGCTAAAATGAATGCTTTGGTTGATTCTGATATGATAAAAGCTTTAAGCAGTGCAAGTAAAGCAGGTGTAAAAATAGAACTTATTGTTAGGGGAATTTGTTGTTTAAGACCAGGAATTCCTGAAATTAGTGAAAATATACGAGTAATTTCGATAGTTGGCAAATATTTAGAGCACGCAAGAATTTTTTATTTTAAACACTCAAGTCCTGAAATTTATATCTCAAGTGCTGATTGGATGCCTAGAAATTTAGAAAGAAGACTTGAATTGATGACTCCTATTTTTAATGAAAGCTTAAAAAATAAGATGATTGATATATTAAATGTCCAGTTAAACGATACATCTTTGGCATTTGAGCTTCAAAATGATGGAGAGTATGTAAAGCTAACTTCTGAAAATCCTCTAAATAGCCAAGAGTTTTTAGAAGATTACTATAACAAGCTTGCTAAAAACATAAGAAAACATAAAGATACAAGCAATATCTTAGTAAGCAAGCTTTTAGAGGATAGTTAAATAATAAAAGTTTTAAATTTTATGTTGTAATTAAAATTTAAAAATAATTTTATTAGAATAAGAAAACTAATAATTTATTTAGTTCAAAAAGAGTTTTACTATTTTTTTATAGTTGTTTTTATAATTTTTGGGTTAAATTTAAGTTATTAGTTTTATAAATTTTATCACAAATCAGGATTGAAGTAATAAAATTAAAGAATCTTATTCCGCAATTTATTAGAAAAGTCTAATTCATCAAAATAACTAAGAAGCTATGTTATAAAGTATGGAATTACTCATGTTGTTTTGGTTGGTGGGTTTCATATTGATACAATTTTTACAACTATTTTTTACTTTTAACCCCTACATATTGTTTTTAAAAATAGATTTTTCCATTATAGAAATGGGTTTTTAATAAGTTTGATAGTGTTTTTACTAATGATTTTTATTTTTAGGTAAAAATTTAAATTTTTTTATTTTGGACACTGTTTTTAACGATAATTATAAGCATTTGTTTTATGCCAAATTTGGTTTTTTCGGTTGGATTTTACTTTTCTTGTCTTAGAGTTTTTTATATTTATTTGTATTTACATCACTTTAAAAATTTATTTAAAAGCACTAAAATAGGTATTTTAAAACACATTTTAGTTTTTAATATTTATGTATTTATTGCGATGAATATACCTGTTTATTATTATTTTAACACTTTTACTTTTTCGCAAATTGCAGTTATTCCAATAGGATATATTTTTACTATTTTTTATCAACTGAGTTTATTTCTACACATTTTTGGAACTGGAAATTTAATGGATGAGTTGCTGCTTAATTTTTTAAATTACAACATTAAAACTTATGAAATTTTCATACCGCCAATGCTTTTTTATAGTTTAAATTTACTAAATTTTGTAGCTATTAAAAATAGATTAGTAGCTATTTTGCTCCCCATTTTTGGTCTCATTCCCATTTTTTTCATCTAAGATAGTGTAAATTTTAAATCCATATAAAAATATAATCCAACTTATATAAATCCATAAAAGAAAAAAGAGTAAAATACTAAATGAGCCATAAATACTGGTGTAAGTTTTGTTATAAAAAGTGTATTTTATAAAAGCAAATTTCGATCCATTCCATGCAAGGCTTGTTATAAATGATGAAAATAAAATAAATTTATTAGAAGTTTGCTTGTTGATTGATATTTTATAAACTATGGCAAAAATTGCCCAAATAATGATATATGGTAAAAAAATAGCTAAATTTATCCATTTTGTAAGCTCTGTTTGATTAAGTAAAATTTGAAATTTAGCTGTTAAATAAAATGATAGTCCAAGTCCAAGCGGAGCAAGGGTTATCAAAGTCCAGTATTTACTAAAATCTTGCCAAAACCCACTTGCCGAAGATGTAGTTAGCTTTTTCACTACATATTTATAGTTATCAAAAAAAGCTGTTGTTGAAAATATAATCGCAACAAAACCAATAAGTCCTAAATTTAAACTATTGGATAAAAACTGTTCTAAATATTGTGAAATTATCTCTTGATGAGATGGAAGCAAACTCTCAAAAATAAAACTTTTTATTCTATCTAGATACTCTTCAAAGCTTGGAAGTTGGGTAAAAATCGTAAATGATAAAAGCAAAAGTGGAATGATAGAAAGCATAGTGTAAAAGCTAAGACTTGCAGCAAAATGCACTAAATCTCTATCATAAAATTTATTATAAAAATCTTTTATTTTTTTTATCATTTTTTTCCTTTTTAAAATTTAATATAATGTTTATAAATATAGCTCCAAGCACTGCACCAATTGTATTTAAAATCAAATCATCTATTTCAAAAATACCACATTTAAAAATAAATTGCGAACTTTCAACTAGCAATGAAAACAAAAAGCTAAAAAATAAAATTTTTAAAATGCTTATGTTTTTATATCTTAAATACGCTCCAAAAGGGAAAAACCAACCTAAATTTCCCAAAAATAAAATTAGAAAAATCTTTTTATCATTTTTATAAATTTCAGCCAAATCACTAAAAAAAGACAAATTATATTCGCCAACTTCAAATACATGAAAAATACTAAAACTATCTCTAAAAACAGCTAAACGAAGTAGACAAATAAGATAGACTATAAAAATAAAATTTATAAATTTACTAAATTCTATTTTGTTCATAAATTTAAATTAGGGCTAAATTTAAAGCCCCATTTTATTTGGATTTAAGATATTATTTGGATCAAAAGCTTTTTTAATAGCTCTGAAAAGTTCCATTTCAGCGTCGCTAAAAGCAAGCTTCATATATGGTGCTTTTGAAATTCCTATACCATGTTCTCCACTTAGAGTTCCTCCAAGGTCTATAGTAATCTTAAAAATCTCCTCAATAGCAGCATATCCTTTTTTAACTTCATCTTCATTGCTTTTATCAACCATTACATTTGTATGAACATTTCCATCGCCAGTATGCCCAAAACAAGGGATTAAAACATCATATTTTTTAGAAACCTCATTTATTTTTTCTAAAAGAGCAGGGAGTTTTGAGCGAGGAACTGTAATATCTTCATTTATTTTTAAACTTCCATAGCATGTAATTGCTTGAGAGCAATTTCTTCTAGAAAACCATAAATCATTACTTTCTTTTTCATCTTTTGCAATGATAAAATTAAAGCAACCATTTTCTTTGAAAACTTTTTCTATAATTCCTAAGTCTTTATCTAGTGAAATTTCTAAATCCCCATCAACATCAGTTATTAAAATAGCCCCAGCATCTTTTGGAAGTCCTTTGTTGAAATTTTCCTCAACGGCCTTTATGCTTAAATTATCTAAAAACTCCATTGCTACTGGCTTAACTCCACTTGAAAGAGTTTTATAAACTGCATTCATAGCTTCATTTACACTTTTAAAAACTCCAAAAGCTGTTTTTTTAAGCTTTGGTTTTGCTATTAGCTTAAGAGTAATTTCTGTAATTACAGCTAAGCTTCCCTCGCTTGCTGTTAAAATACCTACTAGGTTATATCCTGCTACATCTTTTATGGTTTTTTTGCCAGCTCTTATAATTTCTCCATTTGGAAGTACGGCTCTTAATGCCATAACATAATCTTTTGTTATACCATACTTGCTAGCTCTCATTCCACCTGCATTTTCAGCCACATTTCCACCTATTGTAGAGTATGTTTGGCTTGCAGGATCAGGCGGATAAAAAAGTCCAAGTTTTTCAACCTTTTTTTGCAAGTCCATATTAATAACACCTGGTTGAACAACTGCGACCATGTTTTCAATATCTATTTCAAGAATTTTATTCATATGTTTTTCAAATGAAATTATAACTCCGCCACTAACTGCCAATGCCCCACCTGTAAAGCCACTTCCAGCACCTCTTGGGATAACTGGTAGCAAATTATCATTGCAGTATGCTAAAATTTTACTTACCTCATCTTCATCTTTTGGAAATAAAATAGCATCTGGTTTAAACACTTTTCTTGTGGCATCATAAGAGTATGCAAATTTATGTGCCTCATCAAAATAAGCATTATCTGCACCTAAAAGTTTTTTAAAAAAATCTATATGAATTTGTTCCAAGACTTAATCCTTAATGTCTAATAAAAATTTATAATGTTTATTATAATTTGCTATATAAGCACTTTCCCATTTCCACCAAGCAGGTGCAATGCCATAAACATTACTAAAAAATGGTACTTGATAGTTTTTAACTTCACCTGTTTTAAAACTTTTTAGTATTTCAAAACTTCCACAATCAGCAAAAACTGCCTTTTTATCCATGGCTATAAAAATAAGTCCTGCAACAGTTTGAGAACAAATTTTTCTAAAATCATCTCTGGAAGGGTTTGGTTTTCTATAGGCATTTAAGTGTGATGCTGCAAGATCTGGATTTATAAAATGAATATTTGGAAATGAGTTTATAATTTGAGTGTAAATTTTTTCATTTGGAACGACAATTATTGCTCTATTGTAAAGATAATTAAGTATAACTTTATCACCAACTTTTGGTAAAATTCCAGGAACTGGAAGAGCTGGTTGGCTAAGAGCTTGAAATACTTCAAATCTTACAGTTGCAAAACCTGCACTTTTATCAGTTACTACTGCTCTTGCAATGATTGAGCTTTCACCGTTATTAAAAGTGTGCATTACAATTCCACTGCTTCCAATTATAATATCAGGACTATCTATAACTTTGCCATAACCATTTTTTACAGATGTTAAATTTGAAGTATAAGTTGGCATGGAAAAATTTGCCGCACTGGCAATTGAAATTAAAAAAACAAAAATAGTTATAAAATATCTCAAAATTACTCCTCGAAAAAAATTAAATTATTATACTAAAAATTTAGTTAATGTTTGGGAAAGTATAAATTTTTGTTCATTTACCAGCTGTCAAAAAAAATATAGTATTATAAAAAATTAGTCAAAATTTCAAAAAGAGGAATTATGTTTAAAAAAGTATTTATTTTTTTTATCTTAAATTTAAGCTTGTTTGCAAATGTTAGCACTGTTCAAAAATTTAACTGGCCAAATGGAAAAACATTTTTACATTTTTTAGAAGATTCAAACATACCATCAAGTCTTTATTATGATTTATCACAAGATGATAAAGAACTGGCTACTGAAATAGGTGCTGATGTAGAATGTGAGATGCTTGTAGATGAAGATGGAAATTTAGAGCAAATTTTAATACCAATAACAGAAGAGCTTCAAATTCATATCTTTAAAGATGAAAAAAATAAATTTAATCTTACTTTTACTCCAACAATTTTTACACAAACAGATAATACTTTAGGTTTAAATGTCGAAACTATGCCATATTTAGACATAAATAATGCAACTGGAGATGGTAAGCTTGCTGCTGCTTTTACAAATGCCTTTAAAGGAAGAGTAAATTTTTCACGTCTTCAAAAAGGTGATCAAATTGCTATAAATTATACTCAAAGATTTAGACTTGGAAAACCTTACGGAAGTCCTCAAATTTTATCAGCTATGATAGAAGAAAATAAAAAAAGTAATTATATTTATTATTTTGAATCTAAATTTTATGATGAAAATGGTAAAATAAGTCAAAATTTTTTGTTTAAACTTCCAATTCCAGGAGCTAGAGTTTCATCAAAATTTACTCCAAAAAGATATCATCCTGTATTAAAAAGATATAGAGCTCATCTTGGCACAGATTATGCTGCTCCAAGAGGAACTGCTATAAAGGCAGTTGGAAATGGGACTGTGGTTTTTGTGGGAAATAAAGGCGGATATGGTAAAACACTTGAAATTCAACATCAAAATGGTTATAAGTCTTTGTATGCGCATTTGAACGGTTTTGCAAAAGGAATGAAAAAAGGAAGAAAAATTTTACAAGGAGATATCGTTGCTTTTGTTGGAAATACAGGTATGAGTACAGGACCACACCTGCATCTTGGACTTTATAAAAATAACAAAGCAATGGATTTTGAAAAAGTTGTAAAAGTTGCTAAAGAAAATATAGAACTTGAAAAAGAAGAGAAGAAAAGATTTAAAAAATATATAAAATCTCAAAATGAAATTTTACAAATGGCTATGGGTGGATATCACAATCCTTCCAAATTTATTGATTTTGAAAATTTTATAGAGTTTTAGTGGTTATAAAATTATAAAAAAGGGCAAATATGGAAAATATAGAAAATAAAGAGCTTTTAGAAGCACAAAATAGACTTGATGAACATTTAAGTAGTTTAAATAAAGAAGAGTTAAGCCCTGATGATATAGCTGAATGTTTAAAAATATTAAAAAAAGAAGATGAAGATTTATATTATAAATATCTACACAAGCTTGATTTAGAAAGTCTTTCGACTTCTGCGATTGAAATGCCTGAGCATATGCTTAAAGACGTTCTTGAAAATATACCAAAAGAAAAACTTGTAAATGCCATAGAAGAACTTGAAAGTGATGATCAATTTGAGCTTTTAGACTATATCAAAGACATAGATGAAATAAAAGCTAAAACAATATTTAATGAACTTGATGATGAAGATAAAAAAGATATTTTAAAACTTTCTGCCTATAAGGATGATGAAGCAGGAAGCTATATGCAACTTGAAGTTTTTAAAGCAAATTTAAATGAAACTGTTATGGAAGCAGTTGACAGATTAAGAGACTTAAGACACAGTGGCGAAATAGAGATGGCTTATCAGCTTTGTGCAGTTGACGAAAAAGGAATTTTAAAATACTGTATCCCACTATCGGATCTTATAATTTATAATTTCAGTCTAACCATAGATGAAGTTGTTAAAAGTGCAAAACCTGATGCTTTTAAGCCAAAATTTGCTTTAGATACAGATAAAATTTCAGATGTAGCTATACTTTTCCAAGATTTTGATTTATCAGTTTTGCCAGTTGTTGATAAAAATGGTATTTTGCTTGGAAGAATTACGCCTGATGATATTCATGACTTTGTAAGAGAAAGTGCAACTGAACAAATTTATAACCTTGTTGGTGTTGATGATGAAGTTGAAGAAGATGATTATGGTGCATTAAAAGCTAGTAAATCAAGAGCTGTTTGGCTAGGGTTTAATCTAATTACTGCATTTTTATCATCTTTTATTATAGGAATTTTTGATTCAACTATTGAATCATTTGTAGCACTTGCTGTTTTAATGCCAATAGTCGCTTCTCTTGGAGGAAATACAGGCTCGCAAGCATTAACTGTTACAGTTAGACGTTTAGCACTGGGGGATATTGAGTTTAAAGATGCTAAAAAAGTTATTAAAAAAGAGTTTACGATATCTTTGATAAATGGAATTACTTTTGCCTTTTTAGTTGGCATTATCGCATATATTTGGTTTAATAAACCTATGCTTGGAGTTGTTATATTTCTTGCTATGTTTATAACTTTGGGCTGCGCTGGGCTTTTAGGAGCTATAATCCCTTTAACATTAAAGAAATTTAACATCGATCCAGCTGTTGGCTCATCAGTTATTTTAACAGCAGGAACTGATATAATTGGCTTTTTTAGTTTCTTAGCGCTTGCGTCTTGGATACTTTTATAAAATTTGGAAAAATTTAAAATGAGTTATAAAATAAAAAATATAAAAAGTTTGGAAAATCCTAAATTTATAAAACCATTTTTAGTTGAGTATGAGTTTGATAAAAAGCTATTAAAATGGGAATGTATAAGTGTTTATGATAGTGTTTCAGTTCTTCTGTTTGATGCAGATAAAAAAGCTTTTGTTCTTGTGAAACAGCTTCGCATTCCACTTTTATTAAAATGTGAAAAAGATAGTATTAATTTAAGCGAAAATGGAATAAGCTATGAGCTTTGTTCTGGCATAATGGATAAAAACTTAAGTGAAGAAGATACAATAAAAGAAGAAATTTTAGAAGAGTGCGGATACAGGGTTGATAGTGTAGAAAAAATAGCTTCATTTTATGGTAGTTTAGGAACTGCGGCATCTAAACAGACATTTTTTTATACCGAGGTTTCAGATGAAGTGAAGGTGTCTGCTGGAGGTGGTATAGATGATGAAAAAATAGAGATTTTTTATCTGCCTATAAAAGAAGCAAAAGAGTTTATTTATGATGAAAATATCCCAAAACCAGCAAGTTTAGCATTTTGTTTTATGTGGTTTTTTGATAAATTTAAGGCTTGATAAGATGCAGATAAACTTTTTTGATGAGAGAATGTATTCCAAGCGATTTATGGGTGGAATATTTCCATTCTCAAATGAGGATTATATTATTCAATTTCAAAATGCTTTTGAGATTTTATTTAAAGAAGAAAAATGGGATAAAATAACGCAAACTACTCTTCCTATGTTTTATTTATTAAGGCATTATTTAGAAATTTCTTTCAAGAGAAATATAGAATATTTTCAAGAAAAATCAGATGAAAATAAATTTTGTAAATCCCCACAAAAATGAGAAAAAAGTTTTTACTTAAATGAGAAAATTAAGAGCTACATTTTTCTCATTTTAATGCGAAAAACTAAATATTTAAGTATTAAAAACGCTCTAAACTTCTTTTAGATTTATCTTAAACTTTCCCCTACCTCTTATAATTCCTACAAACATTCCTACTATCTTACACTCATAGATGCTGTATCTTACTGGCAAGTAGATAGGATTATAAGATATTAGCATAAACTCAT
>NZ_JAPXGQ010000040.1:0-1083 GCF_027277485.1 Campylobacter ureolyticus
TGCTTTAGCAACTTTGTGCTTTAGGTGGTTCAAAGGAGTGTTTACACTCCTTGTCGCAATAAGAGCTTTGCTCTTATGAGAAGTCAAAAAAAGGTAAGCTACTAAGAGCGAATGGTGGATGCCTTGGTTGGTAGAGGCGATGAAAGACGTGCTAGACTGCGATAAGTCTCGGGGAGTTGTCAAGGAGCTTTGATCCGGGAATTTCTGAATGGGGCAACCCAGTATATAGTGATATATACTACCTATATGGAGCAAACGTGGGGAATTGAAACATCTTAGTACCCACAGGAAAAGAAATCAAATGAGATTACGAAAGTAGCGGCGAGCGAAATCGTAAAAGGGCAAACCACTAGTTTACTAGTGGGGTTGTAGGACTGTAACATAGACTAAAAAGAGTTAATAGAATAATCTGGAAAGTTTAAGCATAGAGGGTGATACTCCCGTATATGAAAACTCTTTTTTACTTAACAGTATCCTGAGTAGGGCGAGGCACGTGAAACCTTGTCTGAATCTGGGAAGACCACTTTCCAACCCTAAATACTACTACCAAACCGATAGTGAACAAGTACCGTGAGGGAAAGGTGAAAAGAACGGGGGTGACCCGAGTGAAATAGAACCTGAAACCATTTGCTTACAATCATTCAGAGCACGATTCTTTATGACGTGTGATGGACTGCCTTTTGCATAATGAGCCTGCGAGTTGTGATATCTGGCAAGGTTAAGGAAATCCGGAGCCGTAGCGAAAGCAAGTCTTAATAGGGCGTTTAGTCAGATATTGCAGACCCGAAACGAAGTGATCTATCCATGAGCAGGTTGAAACCGGTGTAAGAGCCGGCGGAGGACCGAACCCGCTGACGTTGAAAAGTCTTGGGATGACTTGTGGATAGGGGTGAAAGGCCAATCAAACTTCGTGATAGCTGGTTCTCTCCGAAATATATTTAGGTATAGCGTTATGTAGTAATTAGAGGGGGTAGAGCACTGAATGGGCTAGGGCATACACCAATGTACCAAACCCTATCAAACTCCGAATACCTTTAATGTAATCATAGCAGTCAGGCGGCGAGTGATAAAATCCGTCGTCAA
>NZ_JAPXGQ010000041.1:0-1074 GCF_027277485.1 Campylobacter ureolyticus
CTTCCCAAAGCTTAGTTATCTCATCTATTTCGAAATTTAGCTCATCACCCATTTCCTCGCTTATTTCAAAGTCCTTACTTAAAACACCTAAGCTCCATGGCTTAATATCCACACTTTTTCCACTTAAGCCATCTCTTACACTCATCTTTTGTATAAAGCCCTTTGGTTTAACCATAAATGGTAAAACTCCCATCTCATCACCCATTTCTATGGTGCTCTCAGTTGCTCCGAAATACTCTAACTCCTCAATGCTTAAATCTATTGGCTTGTAAAGATCATCTTGGACACTTGTAATAGTTATGTTTTTTAGCGCAAATACGTCCTCACAAGCCTCCACGCTAAGGCTTCCTTCTTTATCACTTCCTATATTTAGCACTCTTATTGACATATCACTTACACCTAAAGCTTTATTTGAAAAAAGTAGCACATCTCCAACCATTAAGTTTTTAAACTCATCACTGCTTACCTCAAATCTTAAATTTGCCAAAGGATAGCTAAGTTTTCTCATAAGTCTAGTTAGGACTTTATTTGCGTTAGAGGCATTTGTTATACTCATATACTCAACACTAAAAGCCCTCTCAAAGCCTAAAGTTTTTCTTGTAGCTGAGTTTATGGCACTGACACTTGCCTCGCTAAAGCTGCCACGCTGGGTATATTTAACCGTAACTCTTGAGTAAGTTTCATCCCAAGCCTTTCTTTTAAATTTCAAATTTGCCACATTACTTTCATTTATTAGCTTTAAATCACTTTGTTTATAGTTATCTCTTAATAGTCTTAAAGTTAGTTTTCCACTACTTGGATTTATGCAAAGTACTCCATCAATTGTTCTTAAAATTTCTTGCACCCACTCTTTAGCTTCTTGAGGTTTACTCATAACAAAGCTAATGCCAAGACCTTCTTTAACTAGTGCTTTATTGGCATTTATAAAGCTACTTTCATCAAGGACATTTTTATCAAGTCCGATTAAGGAAGTTAGCATATACCATAAAGCAGACGCTGGGTTAACATCACCATTTATCTCATCAAATGCACCACTGTATTTATCCCAATTAGTTAAAGATGTTCTTTTTACAA
>NZ_JAPXGQ010000042.1:0-825 GCF_027277485.1 Campylobacter ureolyticus
CAAATTCGCATTCGTGTCTAAAAACATAATTTTTTTTATTGAAATCAAATCCGTTAATCTTCCACTTTTCAAATATCAAAGGTGCTAAATTTTTATTTGTTATTTCCTTTACTTTATTATAAATTCTGATAATTCTCACGGAAAATGTAAAAAATATTCTCATATTTTACCCTTAAATGATTTTTTTAAAACTTAAATGGTAAAAAATGAGAATTATTAAGGCTTAATTTGACCTATTTTTTATTAAAATTTATACCTTTAAAAATCTCATCTTCTAAATCTTTTATAAATCTATCTTGTGCTTTTTTAAAAGAGGCGCTTTTAAAGTAATCATTTGCTGCATTCAGTAAATACGGATTTGCCTTAGTGCCTGGGTGAAAAACTCTTTTACCATACACTTTATCTAGTTTAACATTTGCTAAGACTTTTTTATCTTTAGCCTTTATAACGTGTGGCTTTGTTCCATAATGGACAAATTTTGCATATGGAGCGGCTAAAGTATTGCCTATATATGCTGCTTTTTTACCACCACGGCTATGCCAAACTCTAATGTCATCTTTTAGGTTTCCTGTATCTACAGGGGCAATTTGTTTTGCTTGGTTGGCTATTTCATCTGCAATATTATTAATAAATTTATCAATCTTATCCATTATTTATCCTTTTATAAAAACTAATAATCCACCTAAACTTATATCCTATTTAGATTTATCTTAAACTTTCCCCTACCTCTTATAATTCCTACAAACATTCCTACTATCTTACACTCATAGATGCTGTATCTTACTGGCAAGTAGATAGGATTATAAGATATTAGCATAAACTCAT
>NZ_JAPXGQ010000043.1:0-778 GCF_027277485.1 Campylobacter ureolyticus
ACATTTAAATTCTTAGTATAAAAATCATTTTCTTTATTTCCATTTTTAAGGGCGTAGTCTTTTAAGCTTTGGGCTTTTACATAAAGCTTTAATGTCTCATTTAGCTCAGTTTTTAACTGATAATTCTTTAAATTTGCATCAACTTCATATTTTGTATAAAGCTTTTTAAAGTTATCATTTATGATGATTCGCCAACTAGTAACTCCAAGTTCCATTGTTTCAAGTCCGTTTGTAAGTCTTGCCATTGTTTCTCCTTTTAAATAGTTATACTAACTTCTTTACTTAAAAACCCACCCTTATATGCTACTTGCCACAGATAAAAAGTAGTCCTTGGGCTTGCTTTTACCTCAAATCTCTCACCTTTTGTTTCATATACATTTTCTTTATTGTCAAGAAGCCACTTAATTATGATTTTATTTTCATTTAACCCCTCATCAACTCCTGCTATTAAATTATCAGCATTTCGGTAGTTTGCTCCATGAAGTCTAACGCAGTTTTTCCACTCTAAGATAACTTTTTCACCCTCTCTAAAAGCTTTTAAATTTGATGGTGGGTATGGATATTTACCACCCCCAGAGTGAGAAAAACTAAGCTTTTTAACTTCACTTTTTACAGCGAAATTTGATACTTCATAAAAAAGTGTTGTATTTGGTGCAATCAGTGGCAAGGTGATAAGATCATTTGCATCAACAGGTGCAAACCAAACTTTAGCTCCTTTTAAATGTCTTGATATCTTTGTCCCACTAAGTCCTCTCATAAGTGTTTTAACTCTCCATTT
>NZ_JAPXGQ010000044.1:0-767 GCF_027277485.1 Campylobacter ureolyticus
AGAATTATCAGTTAAAAACTGAGCTAAATGAGACATTAAAGCTTTATGTAAAAGCCCAAAGCTTAAAAGACTACGCCCTTAAAAATGGAAATAAAGAAAATGATTTTTATACTAAGAATTTAAATGTATTTGGAGAGTTGATATTAGCTAGTACAAGTGATTTAAACGAAACTACTTTGCCTCAAAGTCCAAGTGGCTTTATAAAGCTAAAAGTTGGCGATAAAGTGGTAAAAGTGCCGTATTATAAGGAGTAGTTATGAGTATATTTGAGATAATGCAGCGTTTGGTAGCCTTACTTAATGATATAGATGTAAAAAGCATTAAAATAGGACTTGAAAGAAGTATAAATATAGATGATTTTCCGCTTATTAGGGTGGTGCCAAATGATAATGAACTTGACACATTTGATGGGTGGGCTGAGGATATTTATTTTAGCATTTATTTGGGTGATAGTGTTGATGAGAATTTAGAACTTTGTCTTAAAAAACTTTATGAGTTAGAAGCAAGTATTAAGTTTAGACTGCATAATTATCAATTTAGTGATGGTGGGCTAATTAGGTTTATAAAGACTTCTAAGAGTGATGAGTTTAGGCATTATACTTTATTAAGAAGTGATTTTAAGGTAGAGAGTATGAGGCTGTTTTAGGGGGATTAACCCCCTGTAAAACCTATGCAAGTGGCATTTTACCACTATTTAAAACTTATGCTAAAAAAATTACATTTTAAAAGGAAAGTTATGAAAAACTTTAAACTAAAATGTAAAACTT
>NZ_JAPXGQ010000045.1:0-732 GCF_027277485.1 Campylobacter ureolyticus
CCTTTTTTAGACAATTTATAACCGAACATTATCAAGCTTGAAAGTTTCTTTAGATTATAAAATATATTCTCAGACAATCAAGGGTAAAGGCTTCGCCCAAATTTCGTTGAAATTTGCCCTTGACAGTCTGTTCATATATTTTATTTAATTTATGAAACTTCCAGAGCTTTTTATTCTGCTTTTCTATATTCTACTGGTGTTTTATATCCTAAAGATCCATGAATTTTTAGGTTATTATACCAATATACGTATTCTGCTAATTTTAGATTAAGTTCTTGGAAATTAGTAAAGTTCTCCTGATATATGAATTCTGTCTTCATTACTTTATTGACTGCTTCGCTTACTGCGTTATCATATGGGCTTCCTTTTTTACTTAGCGATCTTTTTATCCAAAATACCTTTAATATTTCTTCTATTTTTATATTTTTAAATTCTCTTCCTCTGTCTGTGTGAAATATTTTTATACGATTTAGTGGCTGCCTTATTGAGTAAAATGCTTCTGCTACTAGATTTGCATCTTTGTTTTTACCTGATGAGTATCCTATTATTTCACGGCTGTTTAAGTCTATTATTAAACATATATAATTCCATGTTTTTCCTACTCCTACATATGTTAGGTCGCTTACTATTGCTTCTAAATAGTCTCTATTGTCAAATTATCTATTTAAAAGGTTAGGGATGTCTTCTTCGTTGCATTTGGATCTTATTACTTTATATTGTGCTACTGTATAG
>NZ_JAPXGQ010000046.1:0-636 GCF_027277485.1 Campylobacter ureolyticus
CTTGATAAAATTTCATATAAAATTAATCAAATTAATGAGATGAAAATGGCTAATTACAAAGATAGGTCAGAGGCTCTTGTGTTGCTTGAAAATTTTAAATACAACTACCACAAACTCTATCCAAAAGGTAAAAATGCTACAAAGTCTGACTTTGAAAATTATAAAAAAGTTTGTAGGGCGATTGCAATTTATCGTAAAAGGCAAGGTGATGATGCTATAAAATACTTTGATGATAGTTTGATGGCTTCTAGGATGCTTGGTAAAAATAATAGTCTTTTTAAACTTGGTAAAAAACTTGAAATTTTAGATAAAAGCTTATATTTGTTGGAGCATTCAAATTTGAGTGATGATGACAAAAATGGCTATAAAAAGCGTTTAAATGATAATAAGGAGTTTATCATTGATATTGCTAAAAATCGCTTTAATTTCGTGCAAAGTAAGCTTTTAAAGGCTGATAAAATTGATAAAAATAGTTTTTTATTTAAAGAGTATTTTAAAGGTGTGGCTGTTCTTAATGTAACGCCTGATGATGAGCTTTTAAAGATAAGAAATAAGCAAGTCCTTATGAAAGATATTTTAAAAGATAACTCATATCATAGAAATAATAACACAATTAAAAAAGATAAATTTAATAGT
>NZ_JAPXGQ010000047.1:0-604 GCF_027277485.1 Campylobacter ureolyticus
CTGAGTGTAAATACTCAAATAAAAAAGTAGGAACTGACATTTTACAAAGCCTAAAAGAAAAATCTAAAAATATAAAAACTACTCTTAAAATTAAGCATTATGTTTTATTTAGTAAAAGTGGCTTTACGAAAGAATTTAAAAATTGAGTGATGAAGGTGTTATTTTAGTAAAGTTGACATAGGATTATTTTAAAACTAATAATATTTAATTATTAATCTAACAGTATTTAATAATTTTTGAAATGTAAATTATATGTTTTAGCTGTTTGAATAAATTATATTTTATTATTATTTAGTAAATTTTTTCAATTGTTTAAGAAAATATTTTACAATTTTTTTCTAAATTAAGTTTTTTGAAATCAAAAATATAATTATTTTTATGCCTAAAATCATATTTTAAAGCTATTTGTTAGAACTTAATTTTTATTAAGATAAATATAATATGTTCCCGTTCCTACAAACCTATAAAATTCTATAAATATATATAAACTATACTAATAGAATTTTTGTTGTATTCCTACTTCAACCTTGCTGGTTACTATTTGATTTATTGCTAAATCATCTAGCAGAGCCGTCAAGTCCATAGGCGTAAATTCGGAATTAAC
>NZ_JAPXGQ010000048.1:0-559 GCF_027277485.1 Campylobacter ureolyticus
TACATATGTTAGGTCGCTTACTATTGCTTCTAAATAGTCTCTATTGTCAAATTATCTATTTAAAAGGTTAGGGATGTCTTCTTCGTTGCATTTGGATCTTATTACTTTATATTGTGCTACTGTATAGTTTGAGACTAGGCCATTTTTCTTCATTATTCGGCCTATTTTTCTTCTCGATATTTTATATCCAATTTTCCCTAGTTCTTTTTTTATTTTGCGTGTTCCATAGTTGTTTCTACTTCTTCTGAATATTTCTTTTATTTCTTCTATTAGTTTTTCATCTTCATCTAATTTCACATCTTTTTCTTTGTTCAAATGATAATAGACTAAACTTCTTG
Source organism: Campylobacter ureolyticus (assembly GCF_027277485.1). Taxonomy (GTDB): domain Bacteria; phylum Campylobacterota; class Campylobacteria; order Campylobacterales; family Campylobacteraceae; genus Campylobacter_B; species Campylobacter_B ureolyticus_B. The sequence goes on from NZ_JAPXGQ010000048.1 coordinate 339, forward strand.
TGACCCCAAGTAGTCTACACATTGCACTAATGCTATATTTATCTCGGTTCGAGATAATGAGGTCTATTTTTTGCCTAACAGTAGTGCAGCTTGCTTTAAAATATCATTCTCCATTTCAACCTGTTTCAATTTTTTACGAAGTCTGATTATCTCTTTTTGTTTCGCATCCACATTATCAAAATGGTTACTCTAAGCAGCACACCAACTATTTATTTTTTGAG
>NZ_JAPXGQ010000049.1:0-511 GCF_027277485.1 Campylobacter ureolyticus
ATAACTCAACCTACGACCTTAGACTAACTATTCCATCAGTTAGCTCCACTAACTTTAAGCGTCCTTCCATCGCACATAATAATTGGTATTGGAATATTAACCAATTTTCCATCGCATACCCCTTTCGGACTTTGCTTAGGACCCGACTAACCCTACGATGACGAGCATCGCGTAGGAAACCTTGGGTTTTCGGCGATCAGGATTCTCACCTGATTTAACGCTACTCATGCCTGCATGCTCACTTGTATTTGCTCCAACGCTCCTTACCGGTACATCTTCAACGCTAAATACAACGCTCTCCTACCACTTAGTAAAACTAAGTCTACGACTTCGGTACTTATTTTAGCCCCGTTATATTTTCCGCGCAAAATCACTAGACCAGTGAGCTATTACGCTATCTTTAAAGGATGGCTGCTTCTAAGCCAACCTCCTGGTTGTTTAAGTAACTTCACATCGTTTTCCACTTAAATAAGATTTTGGGACCTTAGTCGGTAGTCTGGGTTGTTCCCCT
>NZ_JAPXGQ010000004.1:0-150583 GCF_027277485.1 Campylobacter ureolyticus
AAGAACTGTTTAAACAACTCGTTTAAGAGGTCTTTCGTAAAACGGAAATGAAATTATACAAACATAAAGCTTAAAGTTTCATTAAAGTGGGAGAAAATGTTGGAAGAAATTTGGGGGAGATGAAAAAGATGAAAAATACACTTGTATTTTTTTAACCATATATAATAAAGAAAATTTCTTATATATTTTAATCCATGTAATCTATTGTTTAAAAGTCGTAATATCCACGCGATAGAATTATATTTTTTAATTATTTTATTGAGATATCAAAATTTTTATTTTTTATTTATCAACAATATGATAACATGATAAGACTTTTATTTAGGAGGAAAGATATGAAAAGTATAAAAGGAACAAAAACTGCTGTAAATTTAATGAAATCATTTATCGGCGAGACACAAGCTGCAATAAGATATGAGTATTATGGTGCTCAAGCAAAAAAAGATGGCTATGTTCAAATTCAAAATATATTTTTAGAAACAGCAAGAAATGAAAAAGCTCACGCAAAAAGGCTTTATAAATTTCTAATGCAAGATTTTCAAGGTAAAAAAATAGAAATTTCAAATGATTTTCCTGTTGCATTAGCAGATACTTTATCAAATTTAAAAGCTGCTGCTGAAGGTGAACATGAAGAGCACTCACACATGTATCCAGAATTTGCAAAAATAGCAAAAGAAGAAGGCTTTGATGAAATTGCAAGTGTATTTGAACATATTGCAATAGCTGAAAAAGCTCACGATACAAGATATAAAAAACTTATTTCTAATATTGAAAGCGGTAAGGTATTTAAAAAAGATGGAGTTTGCATTTGGAAATGTAACAACTGTGGATATTTACACGAAGGAAAGGAAGCTCCTGAAGTTTGTCCAGCCTGTGATCATCCACAAGCACATTTTGAAGTTTTTGAAGAAACATATTAAAAAATAGGCTCAAATTTAAAATTTGAGCTTTATAATTTTAAGCAAACATAGCTTTTTTTACATTCTTTACTTTTATCCATGCAATTAAATAAACAAAAAAACTTAAAAGGCCAACAAAATAAGATGCAAAGCTTATTAGATTTAAAATTGGTAAAATATTTATGAAAAAATTTCCAAACATAATCAAAAAAACCATAAATATTCCAAATAAATATGGGAGTGAGTTTAAAAAAACAGAAACGACAATTAATACAGCATAAAGTTTAAAAAGCTCAACATTTGTAAGTCTAGCAAGCTCGAAAAATATCCTAAGCTGTAATTTAATACAATATATAATTAATAATATTAAAATAATAAAAAGAGCTAAATTTCCAATAATTAATATTTCCTTGGATTGTAAATCTACTAAAAATGCATTTGATAATCCAAAAATAAACATAAATAAAAACATCAAAATCAATGGATAAAATATCGCTTTAAGATAATTTATATGAATTGCAGAGCCACTTAAATTTGAAATTATTTTAAGTGCTATGTATGTTCCAATAGGCATTATTAATAAAGAGCCAAGCACTAAAATAGCTATATTTAAAGGCATGTTTTTATAAGAAGTGTCTAATAATCCATAATTTAGATAAAAAATTATAGTGACTACTAAAACAGGAATTAAAAGCGAAAAAATAGCAATAGTTTTAGCCGTAAAAATCTCTTTTTGGTTTTTACTTGGTTTTTTAATCATATCGTCTTTAATAGTAAAATCTTTTTCTTTTTTGTCGTTTTTATGATCTTTAATTTTTCCAAAAAGTGATTTTGTTGAAGAAGGTTTTTTATCAAAATTATCATAATTTGGAAATTTAGTATCTTTATTTTTATCATTGCCGACATTAAATGTAAAAACAAATTTGCTATCATCTTTACTATCGTTCTTGCTTGTTTTTACTTTTTCAATTTTATTTTCTAAATTCTTATCTATTTTGCTATTTTTTACAATTAATCCATCAGAATTATCATCTAAATGGCTTTCATACTCTTCAAAAATAGTTTCTTTTTTATCATCTTTTTTTCTAAATTTAAATAGATTTAAAAATTTTTTAAAGTCTATCTTTGGAAAATCACGATTTTTAAGTTTTTCAATATCTACATTCTTGATTTTTTCTAAAACGCTTTCTTTTGGCTCCTCCTTTGGAGGTTTTTTACTAATAAAAGTAATGTTTATAGCGATATTATCACTTTCTTCAAAACTAACTATATCTCCGATAGCAACATTTTGCGTAAGGCTTTTGTTATATCTATAATAAAGCCCATCATCACCTATAATAAATTGATCACTTATAACTTGACCTTGCAAAATATCTCCTTAACTAAGATGTTTTTTTGGATAATCATAAAGCAATACTTTGCCTATTTTTTCTTCAATATCACAAAATTTTTTAATATCGAAACCAATACCAAAAATTCCACATGTTGGAATATTTCCAATAGCAGAATCACTTAAAATTTCACAAATATTTGTAATTGCGTAATTATGCCCTACTATAAAAACTGTCTCAAATTTATCATCTAAATTTTTTATAAATTTCAAAAGATTTTTTCCCTCAAAATCATAAAGCTCATCAAAACTCTTAAACTCACCTTTAAAATTTATTTTTTCGGCTATAATATTTGCTGTACTTAATGCCCTAACTGCACTACTTGTATAAAAAGCTTGTGGAATTATACTAAGTTCATTTAAAAACTTTCCCAAAGATGAGGCATTTTCCCTGCCTCTTTTATTTAATTTTCTTAAAAAATCACTACTTGCTTCTTTTTTTGCTTTTGCGTGCCTTATAAAATAAACGAATTTCATTTTTTTTCTTTCTTAAAAATTATGCTAAATTTTATAACCTACATTGCAAGTTCAAGCATAGTTTTTGCCAAAACATTAGCCCCTAAGATGGCATCTTTAAAATCTATATTTTCATTGATGTTGTGACTAACACCTTCATTACAAGGAATAAATATCATCCCAACCTCATCAGCAATTCCGACCATATTCATAGCATCATGTCCTGCCCCACTTGGAAGTTTCATAGTTTTGATATCAAGTTCATTAGCATTTTTTTCAAGCATGTTTATAAGATTTTTGCTAAGCACAACAGGTGTATCTTTTACTAAATTTGTAAGCTCATAATCAAAATCATCATTTTTGCAAATTTGATCTATCATCTTAGTAATTTCACCATCTATTTTGTAAAGCATCTCTTTGTCTATATCCCTTATATCGATTCCTAAAACACACTCTCCAGGAATTACATTTAAAACACCTGGTTTTGCATTTGCATATCCAACAGTTGCAACTGTTGTTTTTCCCTTTAATGCAATTTTATTAACCTCACAAATTATTTTTGAAGCACATAAAAGTGCATCACTTCGCATATTCATAGGAGTTGCACCACTATGATCAGCTCTTCCATAAATTTTAAGTTCATAGCGAATTGGAGCGGCTATTCCTGTAACAATTCCTACTGAAATATTATGATTTTCTAAAACTGGACCTTGCTCAATGTGAAGCTCTAAATAACTTTTGTATGTTGATTGCTCTAAAACAGCATTATAATATTTATTTGGACTAAGTCCGAAATTTCGCATCGCATCAAAAAGCGAAATACCATTTTTATCTTTTAAAAAATTAAGTTGATCGAGATTTAATTTTCCAGCTATTAGTTTACTTCCAACAGTTGCCATTTTAAACCTGCTTGATTCTTCGCAGGCAAAAATTATTAGCTCAAGTGGTCTTTTTAGTTTTTTACCACTATCTTTTATGCTTTTTATAGCTTCAAGTCCAGCCATAACACCAAGTGTTCCATCATAAAATCCACCATTTGGAACGCTATCAATATGTGAACCAGCACTTACAGCCGGCAAATTTGGCTCTATTACATCATCATATCTTATAAAAATATTTCCAACTTCATCGGTTTTATATTTAAGTCCTGCCTCTAAGGCTAAGCTTTCTAAATATTTTCTAGCTTCTTTTTCTTCATCGCTAAATGCAAGACGAGTTAAGCCACCACTTAAAACTCCATTGTCTAAATACCTATCTTCTTTAATAGCTCCAAATTTTGAAATTTCTACAAATTCTGCTTTAAATCTTTTTTCATTTATCATTTTTTATCCTTTCAAATTTATCTTTTTAATGAAATTTTAGCATATAAATATCCAATACCAAAACCAAAAAGATGCGCATACCAACCAACTCTTATACCAACAAGCATTGGAACAAAGCTTATAACTAAAATTGCCATTATTAAACCATTTCTCATATTTTTATCTAATTTAGCCAAAACTCCAAGTAAAACAGATATCGCCCCACTAGCTCCTACTAAATTTACAACAACACCATGTCTTGCCATGTAATATGTGTAAGCAAGACTTAAAATAGATGTTATAACTCCACCAATAATATAAATAAATCCAAATTTTAAACTTCCAAAATATCTTTCTAAAATATAGCCAAATTGATAAAGCACTGCCATATTCATAGCAACATGTAAAAATGAAGCGTGTAAAAACATAGTAGTAAATACTTGCCAATAAAATCCACTAAAAAATAGATAATTAAGTCCAAAATAGCTCATTACTAAATTTGTACTTAGGACATACTGGCTTAAAATAAATATTATTAAATTTAATACAATTAGTGTGTTGGTAACTTTCAAATTTTTATCCTTTTGCTACGATTATTTTTCAAAATATATTTTTTCATGGTCTACTTTTCCATATCCTGCAAAACGGTTTGACGCAAGGCAAGAAATTTTGTTTTTAGAGCATCTTACAATATAACTATTTTCTATTTTATCATTTACTTTATGGCTATTTTTTTGATACAAATTGATATAATCAATTCGATTTACTCCACGGACATTGTGTAAAAAACTTACTCTTCCATCACTAAAAACATCTTTTACAACGCCAATATGCGTGATTTGTTTTATTTTGGAATATTTAGTGTTTTTTGTAGTATTATAAAAAAATATTAAATCACCTATTTTTGGAGATTTAAAAATTATATTATTATTTGATTTATAAAAATTATAAATTCCAGCAGATCTTCTGCCGCTTTTTGGAGTAAACTTATAAATTTCTTCTTCTAAAAAATAGATATTATCATTTTTTTCATTTATGAGATAAATAAGCCCTGAACAATCTCTGCCTTTTTTCTTTTCTTCAAGAGATTCTAAAGTCTTTATAAAGTTTTCATTGACATAAAACCCGCTTTCAAAGTCTAAATCCTGGGCTATAGGAACATCTATCATGGATTGTTTTTTAACACATCCTGTTAAAAAAAATAGCGATAAAAAAACTAATAATAACTTTTTTTTCATAAAAATTTCCATTACTTAAATTTCAAATAAAAATTAAAAATCAAAAACTTAGGTAATTTTATCAAATTTTTGTAAATTTTACGATATTTAGCACTATTACATTTTTGTAAGTAAAAATTTTGTATAATTTTAACTATTTTTTAAAAAGGTGATTTTAAATGGAGTATTTAGAAATAGTAGGTGGAAAAAAACTTAGTGGTGAAGTTGTAATTTCTGGAGCAAAAAATGCGGCTCTGCCGTTAATCGCTCTTAGTATTTTGGCAAAAAATGATTTAGTTATTTCAAATTTGCCAAATGTAGTTGATATAAAAACACTTATAAAACTTTTAGAAAACTTAGGCGCAAAAACTGAGTTTTTAGACAACCACAGTATTAAAATAAACACAAACTCCATTAACTCGACAAAAGCCACATACGATATAGTTAGAAAAATGAGAGCTTCAATTTTGGTTTTAGGACCACTTTTAGCAAGATTTGGAAAATGTGAAGTTTCACTTCCAGGAGGATGTGCAATTGGTGCAAGACCAATTGATTTACATCTTTTAGCATTAGAAAAAATGGGTGCAAAAATAGAAATAAAAGATGGATATGTAGTTGCAACTGCCCCAAAAGATGGCTTAAAAGGTGCAACTATTACTTTTGACAAAATTACAGTTACTGGAACTGAAAATATAATAATGGCAGCAGCTCTTGCAAATGGAACTACAAAATTAATAAATGCAGCAAAAGAACCTGAAGTTGTCGCTTTGTGTCAGGCTTTAAAAAATAGTGGAGTTGAAATTTCAGGCATTGGAAGTGATGAACTAACTATAAAAGGTACAAAAAAAGATCTTTTAAATATTAAAAATATTGAAGTTATTCCTGATAGAATAGAAGCTGGAACATACCTTTGTGCAGCTGCTATAACAAATTCTAAAATAACTATTTCAAAGTGTGAACCAAATCATCTTGGCGCTATTTTAAGTAAATTTGAAGATATGGGTTTTAAATTTGAAATTAAAAAAGATAAAATTACAATTTTACCGGCTGAAAAAATAAACTCCACTGAAATAATAACAACTGAATATCCTGGTTTTCCAACAGATATGCAAGCTCAATTTATGGCCGTTTGCTGTGTTGCAAATGGAACTAGTATAATAGATGAGAGACTTTTTGAAAACCGCTTTATGCATGTTGCAGAGCTTCTTAGAATGGGAGCTGATATAAAACTAAGCACCCACACAGCCACAATTAATGGTAAAAGCTTAAGTGCAGCAGATGTTATGGCAACTGACTTAAGAGCAAGTTCAGCACTCGTTATAGCAGGACTTGTAGCAAAAGGCACAACAAAAGTTCATAGAATTTATCATCTTGATAGAGGCTATGAGGGTTTAGAAAAAAAACTATCAAGTCTTGGTGCAAAAATAACACGAAAAAAAGAGGATTAAATTATGATAAATGAAACTTTAAATTTAATCTATAATGAGATAAAAAGCCTAAACTTAAAAAAAATTGTACATTTAAATGAAGCTTTAAATGAAATTTGCACAAAAGATATAGTCGCTATCAAAGATCTTCCTTGTTTTGATAACTCTGCACTTGATGGATATGCATTTAATCACAAAAATGTAGGAAAAACTCTAAAAATAAAAGGCGTAATTTACGCAGGAGACAAAAAAGAATTTCACTTAAAAGATGATGAGTGTTATAAGATAATGACAGGCGCGATTATGCCCAAAGGAGCTGATACTGTTCTAAGAATAGAAGATGCAAATGTTAAAAATGATGTTTTATTTCTTTCAAATGAGATTAAAAAATTTGATGGATATAGACTAAAAGGTGAGGAAGTTACAAAAGGTAAAATATTAATTAAAAAAGGAGAGATTCTAACTCCTAGAAAAATTATGCTATTAGCAAGTCAGGGAATAAGTGAAGTTGAAGTTTACAAAAAACCAAAAATTGCCCTATTTTCAAGTGGAGATGAACTAAAAGAGCCATGGCAAAAAGCAAATGAATACGAAATATATAACGCAAATGCAAGCGGGATAGAAGCTCTTTTAAAAAACAATGGCTTTAAAAGTAAGTATCTAGGAATAATAAAAGATGAACCCTTGACTATAAAAGAAAGTTTTGAAAAGTGCTTTAAAGAATTTGATTTTATTATAACAAGTGGCGGTGCAAGTGCTGGAGATAAAGACTATATGGATGGAATTTTAAAAGATTTTGGTTTTAAAGAAATTTTTGACCATGTAAACATAAAACCTGGTCGTCCTACAAAATGTTTTATAAAAGATGAAAAAATAGTTTTTGTTTTGGCTGGAAATCCAACAGCCGCATATTTACTAGCATTTTTATTAGTAATTCCAACACTTAAGAAATTAATTAATCAAAATAATGATTTTTTTGAAATTTCAAAGGCAAAATTTAGTGGAAATTTAAAACTTAAAAGTGGAAGAATAAATTCAATTTTAGGAATTTATGATAATTTTTGTTTTAAAGTCATTGATGATAATAAATTTGGCTCAGGAACAATTTCTCCACTTGCAAAAGCAACTCATCTTTACCTCTCAGATTTGGATAAAAAAGAGTTAAAAGATGGTGAAATTATAGAAATTTTAAAGTTGGATTAAGGATTGGTATGATAAGATTAAAATCTTTTTATTCTTTATGCGGGAATAGCTCAGGGGTAGAGCATAACCTTGCCAAGGTTGGGGTCGCGAGTTCGAATCTCGTTTCCCGCTCCATTTTTAGATTCTCAGACCTAACAAATTTTACAGGCAAGAATCTATGAGAATTTTACTTTGTATATCAGGTGCAAGCCTTATAAATTTAGGTTTAAAACTCATACCACATATAAAAAAAGAAAATGAACTTTTTGTAGTTTTAAGTAAAAATGCAAAAATAGTTTTAGAAAAAGAAAATAATCAAATTTTTAATGAAAGTAACTATAAAGATGTTAAATTTTTTGATGATGACAATATATTTGAGGGTCCAGCATCTGGCTCATTTAAAATAGATAAAACCATAATTGCACCCTGCTCTATAAATACTTTGGCAAAAATTCACTCAGGAATTTGTGATACTTTAATAACAAGAGCCGCAGCAGTTGCACTAAAAGAGAGAAAAAAATTAATTTTATGTGTCAGAGAAATGCCGTTTTCTACAATATCTCTAAAACAGATGTATGAGCTCTCTAGTCAAGGAGTCAGTATATCTCCACCAGTTTTAGGAAGTTATGCTGGATTTAAAAATATTTTAGAAATAGAAAATTTTATACTTGGGAAGTGGCTTGATTTATTAGATATAAAAAACGAAATTTATAAAAGGTGGGAAATTTGAGAAGAGCTTGCATATATCCTGGAACCTTTGATCCCATTACAAACGGACATATTGATGTTATAAAAAGGGCTTTAAGATTTTTTGATAAAGTTGTTGTTGCAGTTGCTTTAAATGATGCAAAAAAGCCTAGTTTTAATATAGAAAAAAGACTTAAAATGGTAAAAGCTGCAACTATAAATTTAGGAAATGTTGAAGTAGTAAGTTTTGAAAATTTATTAGTAGATTTTGCAAAAGAACAAAAAATTTCTACAGTTATAAGGGGATTAAGAGCTGTTAGTGACTTTGAATATGAACTTCAAATGGGATATGCAAACTCATCCTTATGGAATGAATTTGAAACCGTGTATCTTATGCCAACATTACAAAACGCTTTTATAAGTAGTTCTGTTGTAAGATCTATTTTTCATCATAAAGGTGATATTTCACATTTAGTTCCAAAGGAAATTTTAGATATTTTAAAGGATGAAAATGCTAGTGATATTTGAAGGAATTGATTGCGTCGGCAAAACGACACAAATTAATCTTTTAAAAGAAATTTACAAAGATGCTATTATAACAAAAGAGCCTGGTGGAACCGAATTTGGAAAAAAGATAAGAAATTTATTATTAAACGGTGATGAAATTTCAAAAAAAGCTGAGTTATTTTTGTTTTTAGCCGATAGAAATGAACATTATGAAAAAGTTATAAAACCAAATTTAAATAATTTGATATTAAGCGATAGAAGTTTTATATCTGGTATTAGCTATGCTTTGACAAATGACAAAAATTTAAATATAGATGAACTAATCAATCTTAATAAATTTGCACTAAATGGTCATTTTGGCGATAAATTTATCTTTTTAAAAGCTGATGAAAATACACTTAAAAACAGACTTTTCAATAAAAAATTAGACAATATAGAAAAAAGAGGTATAAAATATCTTTTAACAGTTCAAGAAAATATGGAGATGATTTTAAATTATCTCAAATTTGAAGTTTTAAAAATAAATGCAAGTGATGAAATTTTAAATATTCACGCAAAAATCAAGGAGTTTATAAAATGATAAAAGCACTTAGAGGGATGAAAGATATCATAGATAATGGTAATTTATATAGACATATTATTAAAATTTGTGAAAAAACAGCAGAAAATTTTGGGTATAACTTTGTAGAAATTCCAAAACTTGAAGAAACTTCACTTTTTATAAGAAGCGTTGGTGAAAGCAGTGATATAGTAAATAAAGAGATGTATGAGTTTAAAGACAAAAACGATAATAGTATTTGTCTTAGACCAGAAGGAACTGCAGGCGTTGTAAGAGCCTTTATAGAACATAAATACGATAAAGCTGGTGGAGTTAGAAAATACTTTTATCATGGCTCTATGTTTAGGTACGAAAGACCACAAAAAGGTCGTTTTAGAGAATTTCATCAATTTGGAATAGAGTGTTTTGGGGAGAATTCAGTTTATGAAGATGCAAGTGTTATAATAATTGGTTCTTTAATTTTAAAAAATCTTGGCATAAAAACAACTTTAAAAATAAACTCCTTAGGTGATAAAAACTGTATGCCTATTTATAAAGAAAAACTAGTTAAGTTTTTAAACTCACAAACTCTTTGTGATGATTGCCAAAGAAGAATTAAAACAAACCCAATAAGAGTTTTAGACTGCAAAAATGAGGCTTGCCAAAAAGCTCTTCAAAACGCACCTTTAATAACAGAAAATTTAAACGACGAGTGTAAAAGTGATTTTGACAAACTTAAAGAAATACTAACTAAAAACAACATTGAATTTGAAGTTGATCCAAAGCTAGTTCGAGGGCTTGATTATTACACTAAAACAGCTTTTGAATTTGTAAGCGATGAACTTGGCTCACAAAGTGCAGTTTTAGGTGGTGGAAGATATGATAATTTAGTTGAGTATTTAGGTGGAAAACCTACTTTTGGTGTTGGATTTGCTCTTGGAATTGAAAGGGTAATGGAAATTTTATCTATAAGAAATAAAGAAGAAAAAAGAGATGGAATTTATCTTTGTGCACTAAATGATAAATTTATAAATGAAATTTACTCTTTGGGACTAAATTTAAGAAAAAAATATAAAGTCGAAGTAAGTTATGAAGCTAAAAATCCTGCAAAACATCTAAAATCAGCTGATAACTTAAATAAATTAATATTTCTTTGCATTGGCGACAATGAATTTAAAAATAACGAAATTTGGTATAAAAACCTAGAAAATGGTGATGATCAAAAAATAAAACTTTCAAATTTAGAAGGAAAATTAAATGAACAGTAATCTTTATGGATTAAATATTTGGGGAAATTCAAATTTTATTGTTGAAGATGGAGAGATTTGTTTAAATACTGATTTTAAGCCATCACTAATAGATATTGTAAAAGAAATTAGAAATGATGGTATAAAAGGCCCTATTTTACTTCGTTTTCCACACCTTATCAAAAAGCAAATTGTTGATATTTATTCAAACTTTGAAAGAGCTAGAAAAGATAATGATTACAATGGAACTTTTAATGCTGTTTTTCCACTTAAAGTAAATCAATATCCTGGCTTTGTAAAGCACTTAGTTGAGATTGGAAAGCCTTTTAATTATGGGCTTGAAGCAGGAAGTAAGGCTGAGCTTTTACTAGCTATGGCTTATAATAATTTTAAAGCTCCAATTACAGTAAATGGTTTTAAAGATAAAGAACTTATAAATATTGGCTTTATCGCAGCTGAAATGGGTCATGATATAACCTTAACAATTGAGGGGTTAAGTGAGCTTGAGGCTATTATAGAAACAGCAAAAGAGCGTTTTACACCAAAGCCAAATATTGGTCTTAGGATAAGACTTCATAGTTCAGGTAGCGGAATATGGGAAAAAAGTGGTGGCATAAACTCAAAATTTGGTCTAACTGCAACAGAGCTTATTGAGGCTATAAATTTATTAAAAGATGCCGGACTTATAGAAAAATTTACAATGATTCATTTTCATATAGGATCGCAAATAAATGAGATTAACCCACTCAAAAAAGCCCTAACAGAAGCTGGAAATATCTACGCAGAACTTAGGAAAATGGGAGCCAAAAATCTAAGAGCTATAAATATAGGTGGAGGCTTATCAGTTGAATATTCACAAACCAAAGAAACAGCAGAAAAAAACTACACTTTAAGAGAGTATGCAAATGATGTCGTGTTCTTGTTTAAAACAATTGCTGAATCTAAAAATGTTGCTCAACCTGATATTTTTATAGAATCTGGTCGTTATGTAGCTGCTTCTCATGCTGTTTTAGTAGCATCTGTATTGGAACTTTTTTCACAAGAATATACAGAAGAAAAATTATCTTTAAAGGGTGAAAATCCGCCTCTAATAACAGAACTTGCCTACTTGTATGAAAACATAAAAAGCTCAAACGCACTTGAATATTTAAACGATGCAATTGCTCATATGGAAAGCATTTTAACACTATTTGATCTAGGATATGTTGATTTAATAGATAGATCAAATGGAGAAATTTTAGTTCATTTAATTATAAAAAAATCAGTGGAAATTTTAGGAAATAAATTAAATTATTCAAATTTATTAAAAATTCAAGACGAAGTTCAAGAAAGATATTTAGTAAATTTCTCATTATTTCAGTCTTTGCCTGATTTTTGGGGCTTGAAACAGCATTTTCCTATTATGCCACTTACTAAACTTGATGAGCGTGCAACAAGATCGGCTTCAATTTGGGATATAACTTGTGATAGCGATGGAGAAATAAGCTTTAATTCAGTTAATAATCCTTTATTTTTACACGATGTAGATGTCGAAAAAGAGAATTATTTTTTAGGATTTTTTATGGTTGGGGCATACCAAGAAGTTCTTGGAATGGATCACAATCTTTTTGTCCATCCAACAGAAGCAACCATTATGCTAAAAGAAGATGGCAGTTTTGAAGTAAAAGATATTTTAGAATCCCAATCAGTTCTTGATATATTAGAAGATATGGATTATGATGTAAGTGAAATTCAAGAAATTTTAAATCAAAGAATAGAAAGTTCAAATTTAGTTGATGAAAAACAAAAAAAGCATATTTTAGGAGAACTTTATCTATTTTTAAATGACAATGGATATTTAAAATCTTTTGGCTAAGAGGCTAGTAATGGAATTTTTTAATATTATTAAAGAAGATTTTAATGAGCCTAAAAGGCAAGATCCAGCTTATAATAGCTTTGTGGATCTTTTTTTTAACTATCCTGGAGTTTGGGCTATTGTAAATCACCGCTTTGCTCATTTTTTATATAAAAAAAATTTCAAAAGGATAGCTAGAGCAATATCTGGAATTTCAAAATTTTTAACCGGAGTTGATATCCACCCTGGTGCAACGATAGGAAGAAGAGTTTTTATAGATCATGCAACAGGAACTGTTATAGGAGAAACTGCAATAATTGGAAATGAAGTTTTACTGTATCAAGGAGTTACTTTAGGTGGAGTTAGTTTAGAAAAAGAAAAACGCCACCCAACACTTGAAAATGGAGTGGTTGTAGGAGCTGGAGCAAAAGTACTTGGAAATATTACAATTGGTAAAAATTCAAAAATCGGTGCAAACTCAGTTGTGGTAAAAGATGTTCCTGCTAACTCAACAGCAGTAGGAATTCCTGCTAAAATAATAGGTTCAAAAAAGGAAAAACCACTTTCTCATAACCAAATTCCTGATATAAATAAAGAGTTATTTTTATATTTAATAGAAAGAATTTGCATTTTAGAAGATGCATTGTGTAAAGATGACATAAATGAGCTTAAAAAAGATAAAAAACTTGAAGAGTTTTATAAGGCTTATTTGAATTCTTTAAAATAAAAGATATAATTAACCAAATTTCATAAAAAGGAACGAAAATGAAACTTTCCAAAAGAGTAAGCGTTTTAGAAGAGTCCATAACAATTGCAATTAGCTCACTAGCTAAAGAGATGAAAGCAAGAGGCGAAGATGTTATAAGCCTAAGTGCAGGAGAGCCAGACTTTGACACACCAAAAGTTATAAAAGATGCCGTTATAAAAGCTATGGAAAAAGGTTGTTCTAAATATACCGCAATCCCAGGAACTCCAGAAGTCTTAAAAGCAATTCAAACAAAATTAAAAAAAGATAATAACTTAGACTATAAAACTTCTGAAATTCTTACAAATGTTGGAGCAAAACATTCACTTTTTAACATTATTCAATGCCTAATCGATGATGGTGATGAAGTTATAATTCCATCTCCATATTGGGTAAGCTATCCACAAATGGTAAAATATGCTGGTGGGACTCCAGTATTTTTAAAAACTTGTGAAAAAACAAATTTTAAGATTTCAGCTAAGCAACTAAAAGATGCCATAACACCAAAAACAAAACTTTTAATTTTAAACTCTCCAAGCAACCCAACTGGAGCAATTTATTCAAAAGATGAGTTAATTTCATTAGCTGATGTGCTTAAAGACACAGATATAATGGTAGCTAGTGATGAAATTTATGAAAAAGTAAATTACAAACATGAATTTTATGCAGTAGCAAGCATTAATGATGATATGTTTAAAAGAACAATTACAGTAAATGGACTTAGCAAATGTGGAGCAATGCCAGGCTGGAGATTTGGATACATGGCAACACCAAATACACAACTAATAAAAGCTTGTAAAGCACTTCAAAGCCAAAGTGTTTCGAATATAAGCTCAATAGTTCAAGCAGGAGCTATTCCATCACTTTTAGGACAAAGTGATAAAGATATTGAGTTTATGAGAAAAGAGTATCAAAAAAGAAGAGATTACGCAGTTAAGTTTATAAATGAGAACATAAAAGGTTTAAAAACACTAAACCCAGATGGAGCTTTTTATCTTTTTGTAAATTGTAAAGAAGTTGAGCAAGATTCAATGAAACTTTGCAAAGATATCCTTGAAAAAGCAAAAGTTGCAGTTGTTCCAGGTGTTGGCTTTGGAATGGATGGATATTTTAGACTCTCTTTTGCAACTAGTTTAGATGAGATAAAAACAGCACTTGATAGAATAAAAAAATTAGTTGAAAACTACTGATATAAGCCCATTTTGGGCTTATGAAACATTATAAATTTTTATAACTTTATGAAAAAATTTATCGTTGCCCTACTTCTCATCGTATTTTTTTTATCTTTTTTATTTTTTATCTTAAATTTGGCATTTCCACTTGATAAAACAGAGCTCTTTTTAAAAGAGTCTTACATTTTATATGATAAAAATGGCAAAATAGTCTCACAAAGGGTAAATGATGATGGTCTTTGGTTTTATAAAACAGATGAAATTCCACCTATTTTAAAAAAAAGTATCATAAGCTTTGAAGATAGATACTTCTACTATCATTTTGGTGTAAATCCATTTTCTATCATAAGAGCATTTTCTCACAACCTAACAAGCCCAAACAAAATCGGCGCTTCAACCATAACAATGCAAATTGCAAGGATGATAGAGCCAAAAAAAAGAAGCTATAAAAATAAATTGATAGAAATTTTTAGAGCCCTGCAGATCGAGCTAAACTACACAAAAGATGAAATTTTAACACTCTATTTTAATCTAGCCCCATACGGTGGAAACATCACAGGAATAAAAGCGGCAAGTTATTTTTATTTTAATAAAAACTTAGATGAGCTAAGTCTCTCTCAAATAGCACTTTTAACAACAATTCCTAAAAACCCAAACCAAAATCGCCTAGATAAAAATAAAAACTTAACAACCCTTAAAAATAGGGTTTTAAAAAATCTTTTAAAAGATAAAATTATAGATGAAAATTCCTACAAAAGAGCTTTAAAAGAGAGTTTTTCACCAAAAAGATTTAGCGCAAAAAATAGCGCCTTTCACTATTGCAATTTAGCTTTTAAAAACAACTTAAAAAACTCAAATTTAGATCTTAGTTTGCAAAACTATATAGAACAAAGTGCTAAAAATCTAATTTTAAATTTACAAAATCACAATATAAACAACGCTTCTATTGTTGTTATTGACAATATTTTGATGGAGGTAGTTGCTTATGTAGGAAGTCATGACCTAAAGACTCAAAACGGCTTTAATGACGGCGTTTTAGCCAAAAGAAATGTCGGCTCAACACTTAAACCATTTATTTATGCTCTCTCTTTTGATAGCGGATTAATCACCCCAAAACAGCGTTTAATCGATAGTGAAATTTATATAAATGAGTACAGGCCTACAAATTTTTATGAAGACTACTTAGGCGTTGTTTCTGCTGATTTGGCACTTAATTTTTCTATCAACACAATATCTGTCTATCTAAATGACAAATTAGAAAGCAACTCGCTCTATGAACTACTTTTAAAGGCAAATTTAGTTAAAAATAACAAAAACTTTTATGGCTCATCAATCGCACTTGGAGGGCTATCTTTAAGTCTTTTAGACCTAGCTCATCTCTACACCTCTTTTGCAAATGGCGGTGAGCTAAAACCACTTAAGTTTGCTGGTTTTGTGATAGATAAAAATGAAAAGCTTTTTTCAAAACAAAGCGCTTATTTAGTAAGTGAGATTTTAAGCAATTCACCAAGAAGCTATTTAAACTCAGTCTGGCAAAATACTTTGGATATGCCAAAAATAGCCTTTAAAACTGGCACTAGTGCAAACGGCGTTGATCTTTTAGTAGTTGGCTATGATAAAAACTATACCATTGGAATTTGGCTTGGAAACTTTAGTGGCTTGCCAACCAAAAATATAAGTGCCGCACAAAGTTCGGCTAAACTTTTATTTGAAATTTACAGCTTTCTAAACAAAAGAGAAAAACTGGAATTTTTAAAAGAGCCAAGTGGGATAATAAAAGAAAAAAGATGTGTTGATGAGTTTAAATTTCAAGAGTGCAAAAACTATAAAGATGACTTTTTGATAGAAAATGTTGCTCTTAAAGATATCTGCCAACTCCTTACAAATGAGCAGTTAAATCACCTCTTAATTAACAAAATAATAGATGAAAAAGAGATCTTAAATAGTCCTTGCAAAGAGCTTTTTACAAACAAACCCCCGCTCATAGCCACTCCTTATAACAATGCCGTGATTATGGGAGATATAAGCAAAATTAGTGTAAAATGTATGAGCTTTTTAGGTAAAAGTGTTTTTATAAAAGTTGATGATGAGGATTATAAAAAAGTTGATAGCGCAAGTGATAATTTTGTTGAGCTTAAAAGTGGCAAGCATACCATTTATTGCCTAGATGAAAACTCAAATTTATCCACTTCAAATATAGAGATAAAAGGATTTTAGATGAAATTTGTAGCTGTTTTTTTACTGGTTTTAAATTTTATTTTTGCTAATGCCATAGATGAGATAAAAGTTTATAAAGATAGAGTTGAGTTTTATAGTAAAACGTTTGATAACTCCAAAATTGGTAAAGTTTTTAGGGATGATTTTATAACTTGCGAGCCTAAAATTGATGGTATTTTTCATCAAGAAAGTAATGAGCTTATAACCTTTTACTCAAAAACAATACTGCCAACATCGACTACTTTTAACTGCTCATACAATGACGAAAAAATTAGTTTTAAAAGCGATAAATTTCAAATAGAAAAATTTCAACAAATGGATAAAAATAGATATTTTATCTCTTTTAATGATGAAGTTACAAATTTAAAAGAAAATATAAAAGCTATAACTCTAGATGAAAAAATAGTACCTTTTAAACTGCATATTTTAAGCTCATCTGAGGCAATAATAGAAGTTTTAAGTAGCAATTCTTACACCTTAAAAATCTCTAAAAATGTAAAAAATCCTAAAAATAGTTCCTTAGAATATGACGCTATTTTAAATAGTTTTAGCCAAAGTGATGATGAACTTAAAAGCTCTAAAACTTTAGAACTTGATACCACTCTTATCAAGCCACTCTCATATCCAGATAAAATGCTTGGTTTTAGGCTCTATATGGATGATTATCTATGGTTAAATAGCGTTTTGGTAAGTTGCGATGATACGCAAAATTTCAAAGTCATAAATAGTGGATATGAAAACTCCAAAAGTTATTTTGATATCGTAAGTAGCGATTTAAAGGATAATAGCGAGTATGAGATAACTCTTAAAAAAGGTTTTGGCGAGAAGAATTATAAAGTTCTAAAAAAAGATCTAAATTTTAGACTAAAAACAGCTGATTTTGCCCCTGAAATTTGGTTTTTAGATGATAAACCCTATATCTCAAGCAAAGGAAAAATCGCCCTAAAAAGTATAAACTTAAAAGAGATAAAGACTGTTTTATCAAAAGTTGAAGATGAAAATCTAAGATATTTTTTAAATTTCGATGATGGCACAAATACCTTTAGCGATGAAAAAAGTCAAAATTTACATCTTGATTTTGAGCCAAACAAAGAGATAAAAACTCTTTTGGAGTTTGATTTTGACAAAGATGGAATTTATAATCTTGAGATTTTCTATAAAGACAAAGATGAGAGATTAAAAAGTATAAATAAATTTATCTACTATAGTGATTTAGCACTTCATACAAAGGTTTTTAAAGATGAAATTTTTGTTGTTGTAAACAGGCTTTCAAACAATGAAGTGGTAAAAAACGCCCAAATCACCATTTTTTCAAATAAAAATAAAATCATTGCAAAAGGAATAACCGATGAAAAAGGTGTCTTTAAGTTTAGTCAAAAAAACATAATTGATAAAAAACCAAAGTCTATTTTGGCAAATTTAAATAATGAGAGAAATTTCCTTATATTAGATGAGTTTCAAAATACAAATACTACTCAAGAACCAGTAGAAAGCACTTCAAAGGGTGCAGATGTTTTATTTCAAAATCTAAAGTCTACTCAAAAACCAAAAGCTTATGTCTATTTAACAAGTGATATTATAAGACCTAATAGCGAAATTTCAGGCATCATCGTCCTTAAAGAAAACTTTAAATCTCTTAAAAATTTGCCGATAAAAGTTAGGGTTTATGACGCACAAAACTCTAAAATCTATGAAAAATCTTTTATATTAGATGAGTTTGGAAGCCTAGATTTTAAAATAGAAAAAGGCTTTAAAACAAGTGGAAAACAAAGGCTTGAAGTTATCTTTGAAAATAAAATCTTAGCAAGAAAAGATTTTTTTATCGAGTCTTTTATCCCACAAAATTTAAAAGTAAATGTTAAATTTAGCAAAGAATTTTATACAAAAGATGAAAAACCACTTTTGAATTTGAGTGCAAATTATCTCTTTGGTCAAAATGCCTCAAATTTAAGCGGCGATTTAAGCGTATCTTTTTTAAATAGCACCTTTAAAAATGATAAATTCAAAGATTATACTTTTGATGACAACTCTTTAAATGAAAAAGATTTATATTTTGATGAAAAAACTATATTATTAGATAAAAATGCAAGTTCTAAAATTCTCATCCTACCAACTTTTAACGCCCCGCTAAACTCAGTTATAAACATCAAAGCAAGTTTTTTACTAAATGACAGTGGCAAAAATGTAGCTGGATATTCGCAAAGTAAGCTTTATCCATTTAAAAGCATTGTTGGCATAAATTTAGAGAAAAATATCCTAGATCAAAACCAAGATCTAAAAGCTAGTTTTATAACTATCGACCCTGTAACTCTAAATGAGACAAAAAGCTCTTTAAAAGCTAGCCTATACAAAGAGGAGTGGATTTACACACTCAATGAAAAGGGCTTTTTATCATGGTTTAAAAAAGATAGCAAACTTAAAGATTTTGATATAAAAGATAATTTTTTAACTATAAAAAATCCCGGTTTTGGAAACTATAAACTTGAAGTTTTGGATCTAAACAGCTCTCATAAAAGCGTGGTAAGTTTTGAAGTAAGTGGCTTTGGAAGTGACGAGCTAGTACCTACAAAAAGACTTAGCAAAGCCTCAATAAAAACCGATAAACTCATCTATAATGATGATGAAAATATATCCGTAACTATTAGCTCAGCCCTAAAAGATCCTTTAATGTTAGTAAGCTTTGAGAGTGATAAATTAATCGATTATAAGATAGTAAAACTATCTGGCAAAGCGACAAATTTAAGCTTTAAAGTGCCGCTAAATTTCAAAGGTGGATATATAAAGGCCAAACTTTTAAGACTTAGTGATACTCCTTCAGCTTTCTTGCCATTTAAAGCATGGGATCAAATTTACATAGAAAACAACAGCTCCAAATTTAATCTCAGACCACAAATTTTAGCTCCAAATTTAGTAAAATCTGCTCAAAATTTAGAAGTTGAAGTTCGCACCAAACCAAACACCAAAATCGCCCTATTTGGGGTTGAAGAGGGAATTTTAAATCTACTTAATCAAAAAAGTCCAAAAAGCTATGAGTTTTTTAAGACAAAATTAGCAGTTTTAGGAAGTGATTTTGACATTTATGACAAGCTTACAAACTTTATAAATGATGGAAAAGTGCTTAAATTTGGAAGTGGCGAGATGTTAAAAAGTGCTGCTATGAAAAAATATCTAGATCCATTGGAAAATAAAAAAATCGATACTTTTATCTTTATGCAAACAGCAATTGCCGATGAAAATGGCACCGCTAAATTTAGCAAATTTATCCCAGCAAATCTCAACACAAAGATCCGCCTTGACGCCATTGCCATTGATGAAAATCAAATCGGTGAAGAAAGTACTTTTGTGGTTATAAAAGATGATATTTTAGTCAAAGTTCCGCTCATTGCCTATCTTTTAAATGGCGATGAAGTAAATTTAGTCTTTAAAATTTTTAACAACACAGATAAAGAGTTAAAACCAAAAATTACTCTATCACAAAGCCCAAATTTAGAACTTTATTATGATAAAAATTTAAGCATTGCACAAAATAGTTTTAAAGATATTATTGTAAAAACAAAGGCTTTAAGCCTAGGAAAAGGAGATATAAATATCACAATAGATGATAAAACTACAAATTTAAATTTTGAAATTTTAGAGCCAAGCTCATTAAATACCGAGATAAAAAGCGGCATACTTAAAGGTAAAAAAGAGTTTATGCTTGATAAATTAGATAAAGTAAAAGTTCAAATTTCATCAAATTTGCAAACACTTTTTATAGATGAGATGGATAAACTCATAAACTATCCGTATGGCTGCAGCGAACAAAAAAGCTCACAACTTCTAGCACTTATGTTTTTAAACCCAGCAAATAAAGCAGGCAAAACAGACAGAGAAAATTTCATAAATTTGGGCATAAGAGATCTTTTGGCTTTACAGAATGAAAATGGCGACTTTGGATATTGGAGGGCTAACTCAAATGTAGATGAGTTTTCTAGTATTTATGCAACTCACGCGCTTTTACTTCTAAAAGAAAATGGCTTTGAAGTGCCACAAATCTCACTTAGCAAAGCCCTAAAATCCTTAAAAGAAAAAGGCATAAACTCAAATTTAAGTAGTATTTACGCCTTGTATATTTTAAGCCAAAATTCAAAAAACAACTTAGATGAAAAGATAAATCTACTTTTAGACAATAAATTTTATAAAGATGACTTGCTTAAGCTTTTCTTAACAGCTGCTATTTTGAAAAATGCTGGACTAAACAAAGAGTTAGAAAGCATAAAAGAGCAGATAAAGGCTTTTGAGATAGATAAAATGCAAAATAAAGAGCTAAATTTCGCCTCAAAAATTAGAGATTTAAGCTTTTCGCTCTATCTAAATTTAAGATATTTGAAAGATGATGAGCTAAGTCAAAAACTTTTAAATGAGATAGTTTTATTGAAAAACAGCATTAAATCAACCCAAGATAGAGCTTTTGTTCTTTTAGCAATAAACGAGTTTGAAAAAGAACAAGTCAAAGACAAAAGCTTAAAAATAAAGGTAAAAAATGGCGATGATCTCTATATGTTTAGCCAAAATGCAAATTTAAACATAGACTTAAAAGATAGAAATTTAACTATCGAGTCAAGCAATAAAGCCTATTATTCGCTAATTAGCTATGACTACAAACCAAAGCCTATTAAAAATAGTTTAGAGATGAAGAGTTTAAACATAAAGAGGGAATTTGTAGATAGTAGTGGAAACTTAGTTGATTTAGCAAATTTAAAAATAAATGATTTGATATTTGCCAAAATTACACTTAAGTTCAATCAAAACTTTAATGACATCTTAGTCTATCAAAAAGTCCCATCTTGCCTTGAGATAGTCAATGAAAGAATTATCCAAAACATAAGAGATAAAAGACTTAAAGATGATATCTTAATGGTTCACAAAGAGATAAAAGATGGCTCTGTAACAGACTTTTTACCACCTGTTTATAGCGGTGAAAGCATAACATTTTATACTCCTTTTAAAGTTGTTTTAAGTGGAACTTGCAAACTTCCACAAGCAAACGCTGAGTCAATGTATGATGAAAAGATAAATGATTATAGCCTTGAAGCTTATGAAATCAAGGTTAAATAAATGAATTTTAAGCCAAATTTAGCTAATATTAAGCTATTTTTATAAGAAAAGGAAGTTTGAAGTGGATTTTTACAACCCAAAAGAGATTGAAGAAAAATATTATCAAATTTGTGAAAACAGAGGCTATTTTGAAGTTGATGGCAATAAAAATATCCAAAATGGAAAAAAATTCTGTATTATGATGCCACCACCAAATGTCACAGGAGTGCTTCATATCGGACATTCTTTAACTTTTACCTTGCAAGATATTATGACTCGTTACAAAAGAATGGACGGCTTTAAAACACTCTATCAACCAGGTATGGATCACGCAGGAATAGCAACTCAAAATGTTGTTGAAAAAAAACTTTTAGCAAAAGGTATCACAAAAGAGAGTCTTGGGCGTGAAAAATTCGTTGATGAAATTTGGAAATGGAAAGAAGAAAGTGGCGGCACTATCCTAAAACAGATGAGAAAACTAGGCATTACCCCTGCTTGGTCAAGACTTCGTTTTACAATGGACGATGGGCTTAAAAGTGCTGTTAGAAAGGCATTTGTAAGTCTTTATAACTCAGGTCTTATAATCCGCGGAAATTATATGGTAAATTGGTGCACGCACGACGGAGCACTAAGTGACGTAGAAGTTGAACACAAAGAGCATGTTGGAAAGCTCTATTATTTAAGATATTTTTTAAAAGATAGTGATGAGTTTGTAGTAGTTGCCACAACTCGCCCTGAAACTTACTTTGGCGACACAGCTGTTATGGTAAATCCAAACGATGAAAGATATACTAGCCTAATTGGCAAAAAAGTAGTTTTACCACTAATTGGTCGCGAAATTCAAATAATTGCCGATGAGCATGTTGATATGAGTTTTGGAACTGGCGTGGTAAAGGTAACTCCAGCGCACGATCAAAACGACTATGAAGTTGGCAACCGCCACAACCTTGAGTTTATTACAATTTTTGATGAAAAAGGTATACTAAACGATGAATGTGGTGAGTTTAAAGGACTTGAAAGACTAGACGCAAGAGAAAAAGTTGTAGCAAAACTTCAAGAAATCGGCAATATTGAAAAAACAGAAGACTATACCAATCAAGTTGGATATTGTTATCGCTGCAAAAATATCGTTGAACCATATATCTCAAAGCAGTGGTTTGTAAAAAAAGAGATTGCAACTGATGCCATAAAAGCTGTAAATGATGGCGAAGCTCAGTTTTTCCCAGCTCATTGGATAAATAGTTTTAACGCATGGATGAGAGAATTAAAGGATTGGTGTATCTCAAGACAGCTTTGGTGGGGGCATCAAATTCCTGTATTTTACTGCAATGAGTGTGGTCATGAATGGGCGGATGAAGATGAAAATCCATCATGTTGTCCAAAATGTAAAAGCAAAAATTTCTATCAAGATCCTGATGTCCTTGATACTTGGTTTAGTAGCGGACTTTGGCCATTTTCAACACTTGGTTGGGGTAATAATGAAAACTATAAAAATGAAAAATGGTTTGAGGATGACCTAAAAGAGTTTTACCCAAATACTATGCTAATAACTGGCTTCGATATTTTGTTTTTTTGGGTTGCAAGGATGATGTTTCAAAGCGAAAATGCTCTAGAAAAACTACCATTTAAGGATATCTATCTTCACGCTCTTGTTAAAACTGCAACAGGCGAAAAAATGAGCAAAAGTAGCGGTAATGTCATTGATCCACTCGTTAAAATTGATGAGTATAGTGCTGATATTTTACGCTTTACTTTGGCACTTTTATGCATTCAAGGACGCGATATTAGACTAAGCGAGGAAAAACTTATCTTAGTTAGAAATTTTACAAACAAACTATACAACGCTCATAAATTCCTGCTTTTAAATGAAAATAAATTTCCAAATTTAAGCGAGTTAGAGCTTAAAACAGAGCTTGGAATTTATATGTTTTCTCGTTTTCAAAACTGTGTGAGTGAAACTAGAAAAAACCTTGATGAATACCGATTTAACGATGCTGCAAATGAAATCTATAAATTCTTATGGGATGAATTTTGCGACTGGGGAATTGAGTTAAGCAAGGCCCAAAAAAGTGCAGTTAAAGAACTTGGTGCGATTTTTAAAGAGGCCATGAAACTTTTAAATCCTTTTATGCCTTTTTTAAGTGAATATTTGTGGCATGAGCTAAGCGGGACAAGCTTGCAAAACTCAGACTCAATTATGATAATGCCATATCCAAAAGCCAATAAACAAAACAGCGAAATTGAGGCCAAATTTAGCCTTATTATAGAAAGTATCGTAGCAATCCGCCGTGCAAAAGCGACTATTGATTTAGGAAATTCAAAAATTCCACTTGCCTATATCAAGCTAAATGAAAATATAAATTTAGAAAATGAACTTGAGTTTATAAAACTTCTTGCAAAATGCGACGATGTTAAATTTGTGAACGAGAAAGTAACTGACGCAGTGGCTGATGTAAGCCAAAATTTAAGCGTTTTTGTGCCTTTAAGCGGAGTTGATTTAAGTGAGATTTTAAAACGTCTTAACGCACAAAAAACAAAGCTTGAAAAAGAGATTTTAAAACTTGAGGGAATGCTTAAAAATGAAAAATTTATCGCTAATGCCCCAGCTGAGGTTGTGCAAACCAACCGCGAAGGACTAGAAAATGCAAAAGATCAACTTAGTAAAGTTGAAAATGAGATAAGAAGTTTGGAAGTTTGAAAATGAAAAACAAAATTTCATTTGATGATTTTTTAAAAGCTCTACAAAAAACAAATGCAACACTTGAGTATTTTGTAAATTTTAAAAAATGCTCTACAAACATAAAAAAGATCTCTGCTCATTTAAACCAATTAAATTATTTGTTAAATAAACAGGATTTAAAGTCAGAAATTGAGTTTTTATTTAATATAAATAAAGAGTGTTTTTCTGTGTTAAATTTGTTAATTGCTGTGCGAGATAAAAATACAAAACTACTTGATGAATATGGAAATTTAGTAGATTTAAAAACCTATTTTGAAGACCCAAAACAAATTTATGATTTTTTCAAACAAACAGGGCTTGAAGGAATTTTCAAAAACTCAGAAATTAAAAATTTAAATGATTATGTTTTTGGTATAGAAGTTGGCTTGGATACAAATGCTAGGAAAAATCGAGGCGGAACAAATTTTGAGAATTTAATTGCCAAAAAACTAGATAAAGAAAAAATTCAGTATAAAAAAGAGGTGCAAAGCACTAATTTTGTAGATTTGGATTTGGGAAAAGATCTAAAAAGATTTGATTTTGTTATAAAATCTAAAAATTTTACATATTTAATTGAAACAAATTTCTATAACTCTGGCGGTTCAAAATTAAACGAAGTTGCAAGAGGTTACACCGAGCTAAATGCAAAAATTTCTTTAAATAATAAATATAAATTTATTTGGATAACAGACGGACAAGGTTGGTTAAGCGCCAAAAACAAACTTGAAGAAGCCTATAAAAGTGTTGAAATTTACAACTTATTCAACTTAAAAGACTTTATTGACAAGGTAAAAAATGGCTAAATTTATAAGCAATGATAAAAAATTTATACTTTATAATGGTGATACTTTTGAAATTTTGCCGAAATTTAAAAGTAAATTTGACCTTATTTTTGCCGATCCACCCTATTTTCTTTCAAATGACGGACTTAGCATCCAAAGTGGAAAAATTGTAAGCGTAAATAAGGGCAATTGGGATAAAAGTTATGGTATCGATGAGATTGATAAGTTTAATTTAGAGTGGCTAGAAATGGCAAAAAATGCTTTAAATGACAATGGAAGCGTGATGATTAGTGGAACCTATCACAATATCTTTTCTATTGGCAGAGCTTTACAAAAACTAGATTTCAAAATTCTAAATATTATTACTTGGCAAAAGACAAATCCACCACCAAATTTCAGTTGTCGTTATCTCACTCATTCAACAGAACAAATTATTTGGGCTAGAAAGAGTGAAAAACATAAACACATTTTCAACTATGAACTTATGAAAAAGATAAATGACAATAAGCAGATGAAAGATGTTTGGGCATTTCCTGCCATTGCACCTTGGGAAAAAAGTTGTGGTAAACACCCAACTCAAAAACCTTTAAGGCTTTTAGTAAGGCTTATTTTAATGGCAAGTTATGAAAATTCAACTATCTGTGATCCATTTAGTGGAAGCTCTACAACTGGAATTGCTGCAAATTTACTAGGTCGAAATTTTATAGGAATTGAAAAAGAAAAAGAATTTATTGATATTAGTTTAGCTAGAAAAAAAGAGCTTGATGAAAACAGAGATAAAATTTTTAATAAAATTGATGACTTTAAAATTTTTAAAGAACTAAAATGAAGCCATACTACACGATAATTTTGCTAATTTTATCAAATATATTTATGACAATTGCGTGGTATGGGCATTTAAAACTTAGCAAATTACCAACTTTTAGCTCACTTAGTCTTATTTGGATAATTTTACTTAGTTGGGGAGTTGCATTTTTTGAATATTGTTTTCAAATTCCTGCAAACAGATATGGCTTTGTAGAAAATGGTGGTGCGTTTAATATATGGCAGTTAAAAGTATTGCAAGAAGTTATCACGCTAGTTGTATTTACGACATTTACACTGCTTGTTTTTAAAAATGAAACTTTAAGACTAAATCACATAATAGGTTTTATTTTTCTTGTATTGGCGGTCTATTTTATATTTAAAAAATAAAAATGCTAAAATAACCAAATTTAAAAAGGAATATAAGATGAGAAAAGTTATAGTTTTGCTATCTTTTGTCTTCACTGTTTTGCTTGGCAATGAACTTGAAATTGCTGAGAAAGCTTATGAAGCAGGAGATTATCAAAAAGTTTTTAAACACTTTAAAATTGCTTGTGATAATGGAGAGTATAGAGGTTGTGGAATTGTTGGAATTTTATATTACAATGGTCAAGGTGTAGAGCAAAATTACACAGAAGCTTCTAAATACTATAAATTAGCTTGTGATAATGGAATATATTTAGGTTGCAACAGTCTTGGATTTTTATATGCTTACGGTCAAGGTGTAAGACAAAATTACAAAGAAGCTTTTAAATACTATAAGTTAGCTTGTGATAATGAAGAACATAGAAGTTGTTACAATCTTGGAGTTTTATATGCCAATGGTCAAGGTGTAAGACAGAACTATAGCATAGCAAAGGAGCATTTCGGCAAGGCTTGCGACTTAGGTTATCAAAAAGGCTGCGATGCATTTGCAAAGCTCGACAAAAATGGCTACTAGCTATATTTTATAGGTTATTTTAAATAGGTTTTATTTTCTTGTGTTGGCGGTCTATTTTATATTTAAAAAATAAAATGTTAAAATAACCAAATTTAAAAAAAAGGAGTATGATATGAAAAAAGTTATAGTTTTACTATCTTTTCTCTGTGCTGTTTTGCTTGGCAATGAACTTGAAACTGCCATCAAAGCTTATGCAACAGGAGACTATCAAAAAGCTTTTAAACACTCTAAAATTGCTTGTGATGATGGAGGATATCAAGGTTGCACCTATCTTGGAATTTTATATGCCAATGGTCAAGGTGTAGAACAAAACTACACAGAAGCCTTTAAATACTTTAAAATTGCTTGTGATAATGGAGAATATCAAGGTTGTCATAATCTTGGATTTTTATATGAGAGTGGTAAAGGTGTAAGACAAAGCTACACAGAAGCTTTTAAATACTATAAATTAGTTTATGATAGTGGACAGTGTAGAAGTTGCACCAATCTTGGATTTTTATATGAGAGTGGTCAAGGTGTGAGACAAAATTACAAAGAAGCCTCTAAATACTATAAATTAGCTTGCGATAATAGAGACTATCAAGGTTGTCATAATCTTGGAGTTTTATATGAGAGTGGTCAAGGTGTAGAGCAAAACTATACAGAGGCTTTTAAATACTATAAATTAGTTTGCGACAGTGGAAATTATTTAGATTGCAACAATCTTGGACTTTTATATGAGAGTGGTCAAGGTGTAGAGCAAAACTATACAGAGGCTTTTAAATACTTTAAAATTGCTTGTGATTATAAAGAGTTTTCAGGTTGTGCCAATCTTGGATTTTTATATGAGAGTGGTAAAGGTGTAAGACAGAGCTATAGCATGGCAAAGGAGTATTATAGCAAGGCTTGCGACTTAGGTTCTCAACAAGGTTGTCGTGAATTTGCAACGCTTAACAAATATGGCTACTAGCTATATTTTATAGATTATTAATAGGTTTTATTTTTCTTATATTGGCGGTCTATTTTATATTTAAAAAATAAAGGAGAAATTATGCAAGGTATCATTGGTGGTTTTAGCCTTGGAACAGTTATAGCAGTGGCACTTTCATGGAGTGCAAACAAAAGTATTTTATGGGCAATAATACATGGCTTTTTAAGCTGGATTTATGTAATTTACTATTTTATAACAAAATAAAAACATGATAGAAGTTAAAAATTTAAGCAAAAGTTATGGCAACACACTTGTACTAAAAGATATAAATTTTAACATTAAAAAAGGTGAAATTTTTGGTCTTGTTGGACATAGTGGCGCTGGTAAAAGCACTCTACTTCGCTGCATAAATGGACTTGAAGACTACCAAAGTGGAAGCTTAAAAGTTGATGGCGTAGAAATAAAAGATGTAAAAGGCAAAAAATTACGAGAACTTAGAAAAGAAATCGGTATGATTTTTCAAAATTTTGCCTTAATGAATAGAAAAACTGTTTTTGAAAATGTTGCAACGCCTCTAAATTTTTGGGGTTATGATAGAAATTATACTAAAAAAAGAGTTGATGAACTTTTAGAAATCGTAGGACTTAATGATAAGAAGGATTTTTATCCAGCAGCACTTTCTGGCGGACAAAAACAACGAGTTGCCATAGCTAGAGCCTTAGCGCTAAATCCTAAAATTTTACTCTCAGACGAGGCTACTTCGGCACTTGATCCAAGTATAACAAAACAAATTTTAGCTCTTTTAAAGCGTATTAATAAAGAATTTGGCATTACTATAGTTTTAGTTACTCACGAAATGGAAGTTGTAAAAAGTATCGCTAACAAAGCTGTTCTTTTAAGCAATGGTATTATTACAAATCAAGGCGAAATTCACGAACTATTTTTAAAGCCTGATAAAAATATGCGTGAGTTTTTGGGCGAGGAAATGGTTCTTCCACAAGATGGTATAAACATAGCACTTTACTTTCCAAAAGAAGTTGCTTTTGAGTGCGTTATCACACAAATGGCGCGTGAGCTTGACTTAAATTTTAACATCGTTTGGGGAAAAATTGAGCAATTAAGCGAGCTTGTGCTTGGACACTTGGTTATAAATATAGAGCCAAAAGATAGAGAAAAAGTTATAAACTTTATTAAAAAAACTGGTGTTTTATGGGAGATAATAGAATGAAAAATAAAATATTTTCAATAATAATTGGTGCTGTTGTATTTAGCGGTTGTGTACTTAGCCAACCAGCAAAAGTAAATTTTAATCATCAAAATGAGAAGAATATCAAATATAATAACCTTTACGCAGAATGTGTAGATAAAAATGATAGTAAAAAACTGCAAGAAATCATCAATAAAAAACTTAAAGAAAAAAACATTTATGGAAATGATTTAAAATTAATTTGCGAGATTATGAATTTTGATAAAGGAAATAGAGCATTAAGGTATTTTGTAGGCTTTGGTGCAGGAAAAGCAAAACTGGAAACCAAAAATGAGCTTTTTGATATCAACGGAACAAAAATATCCGAATTTACATTATATAGTTCTGTTTCGATTGGTGCACTAGGTGGAGATGCTGAAGAATTATTTGATGCAATCACAAATAATACCATAAAACATATATCAACTGATGTTTTAAAAATAAAAAAATAATAATCTAAATAAAAGTCTAGGAATTGAAATGAAAAAATTAATTTTATTTTTACTATTTTTAGGATTATTTTTTATCTATCCATTTTTTGTCGGCGATACTATTTTTACAACTATTGATAATATATTTTTTAAAGAAAATCCATTTTTTGAAGGAATTTTTACAAATTTAAGCCAAAATTTAAAAGAACTTTTAGGAAATAAAAACTATCAAATTTGGATAAGTATTTTACTAAATGCTTCGTGGCAGACCATTTATATGAGCATAACAGCTACAGTTTTTGCTTCTATTTTTGGATTAATTCTAGCAATAATTTTAGTAATTACTAGAAAAAATGGACTTATGGAAAACAGATATGTTTATACTGTGCTTGATTTTATAGTAAATGTTGTTAGAAGTTTTCCATTTATTATATTAATTATCGTGTTATTTCCTTTTGTAAAACTCATAATAGGCACAAGTATTGGAACAAACGCTGCTATCGTTCCACTTACTATAGGAACTGCACCATTTATCGCAAGACTTATAGAAAATGCCTTAATAGAGGTTGATAATGGCGTAATAGAAGCTGCAAAAAGCTATGGTGCTAGTAAAATGCAAATTGTTTTTAAAGTTATGTTAGTTGAGGCGGTGCCATCGCTTGTAAATGTGCTAACTTTAACGCTTATTGTTGTTATTGGCTTTTCAGCGATGGCTGGAACGCTTGGTGGAGGCGGACTTGGAGATGTGGCTTTAAGATATGGATTTCAAAGATTTAATGATGATATTATGCTTTATACTGTGCTTATTTTAATTGTTATGGTTCAAATTTTTCAAATGGTTGGAAACTATATTTACAAAAAAACTAAAAAATAACAAACTTTTTAATATACGAAATTGTTTAAATAATACATTGTTTAAACAATTTCATCTCTAAAATATTATTGCCAAAGTTATAAAAGGTGTAAAAAAGTTATAAATTTACTAAAAATTTAAAAATAATATAATAATTTTTTATTCAAATAAGAATTTAACTCTTATTTTATAAAAATTTGGATATATTTTCAAAGTTATAATTTTAAACTTTAAGGAATAATCATGTCTTCATTTCAAAAGCTTGTAAAAAGCTATAAAGATAAAAATTTAGTTATTAAAATTCTAGTTGGAGTTTTTATAGGTGCAATTATTGGCTTTTTAGCTCAAAATAGCGATACTGGCTTTATAAACAGCTTAGCTGCTGCTGTTGGAACCTTAGGAAGTTTATTTGTAAGAGCTTTAAAAGCAGTTGCGCCAATTTTAGTTTTTATATTAATAGCCGCTTCATTTATAACTAGAAATTTTAGTAACACAAAAGGACTTAAATTTGTTTTAATCCTCTATCTAATAAGCACTGTTTTGGCCTCAGCCATTGGAGTAATAGCAAGCTTCATGTTTCCAACAACTTTGGTTTTAGATGTTACAGCAGCTGATGCAAGCTCAGCCCCAACTAGTATGGTAGAAGTTTTATCAGGACTTTTATTTAAAATGGTTGATAACCCTGTAAATGCTCTTACAACAGGAAATTATGTTGGAATTTTAACTTGGGCCATTGGCTTTGGTTTAGCGCTTAAATTTGCAAGCCCTGCTACTAAAAGCTTATTTGAAGACTTATCAGACGCAATCACAAAAATAGTTCAATTTATCATCCAACTTGCCCCTTTTGGTATTATGGGTCTTGTTGCAAACAGCGTTGCAACTGCTGGCGGGGAAGCTTTAATGGGATATTTAAAACTTGTTATAGTTTTAGTTGCTGCTATGGCTTTTGTTGCTTTTGTAACAAATCCACTTTTAGCAGGAATTGTTTTAAAGAAAAACCCTTATCCACTTTTATTTACTTGTCTTAAAGAAAGTGGCTTATATGCATTTTTTACAAGAAGCTCAGCTGCAAACATACCTGTAAATTTAAACCTTTGTAGAAAACTTGATTTAGATGAAGATCTTTACTCTATAACAATCCCTCTTGGAGCAAATGTAAACATGGCTGGAGCTGCGGTGGTAATTGCCATTTTAACACTTTCAGCAGTATTTACTTTAGGAATTGAAGTTAGTTTTGGAACTGCACTTTTACTTTGTTTTGTTTCAGCTCTTGGAGCTTGCGGATGTGGTGGAGTAGCTGGTGGTTCACTTATGCTTATTCCTCTTGCAACATCTTTGTTTAACATACCAAATGATATTGCTATGCAAGTAATAGCTGTTGGATTTATAATAGGCGTTATCCAAGACTCAGTTGAAACAGCAATCAACAGCTCAACTGATGTTTTATTTACAGCTGTTGCCTCAGAAGCTACAAATAATACCAAAAATTAACTAAAAAATTAGTGGTCTAAACAACCACTAATTTTAAATTTTTAAACTCGCTTTTTTACAATTACTTTTTTTTAAACAAATTTATATTAAAATATGTAAAATTTAAAAAAGGAAATATATGAATTGGAATTTAAAAGAGTTTTTTAGTAGTGAAAATGAGTTTAATGATTTTATAAAAAAAATAAAAAATGAAGCCATAATTTTTAATAAAACATATAAAAATCATTTAGAAAAACTTGATAATAGTAAATTTCTAAATGCCCTACAAACTCTTGAAAAAATAAATGAAAATATATCAAAAGCACTAACTTATCGATATCTTGCATTTGCTAAGGATACCACAAAAGGAAAAGAATTAGCAAGTAGTGAGTTAATTTGTAATGAAATTTCACAAAATTTACTATTTTTTGAAATCGAATTTAATAACCTAGAAAAAACTAAAAAAGATAAATTTATAAATGCCTCACCAAAATACAAATATCACTTAGAGCTTTTAAGCAAAGAAAAAGCTCATCAACTCTCTCTTTTAGAAGAAAAGGTTTTGCTTAAAACCTCACCTGTTGGAAGCAGTGCTTTTGCAAGACTTTTTGATGAAACAATGGCAAATTTAGATTTTGATTTTGAGGATAAAAAGATAAAAATTGAAGCTTTACTAAGCTATTTAAGCGATGAAGATAGAAATAAAAGAAAAAATGCTGCACTTAGTCTTAGCAAAACCTTAGATGCAAATTCTCATCTTTTGACATATATTTACAATATGATAAAAACTGATTTGAACATTCAAAAAGAGCTAAGAAACTACAAATTTAGCGAAAGCTCGATGCACTTATATAATCAAATTGAGAAAAAAAGTGTTGATAACCTAATAAAAGCAGTTGAGAAAAGATTTGATTTATCTATTGATTATTACGCAAAAAAGCGTGAAATTTTAGGATTTGAAGAGCTGTATGATTATGATAGATACGCTCCAATTAGAAGTGATGAAGAAATAACTTTTGAAGAATCTAAAAAAATAGTTTTAAAAGCATTTAATGAATTTAGCCCTAAATTTGGAGAAATTGCAAAAAAAGCTTTTGATGAAAACTGGATAGATGTCTATCCTGATAAAAATAAAACTAGCGGGGCATTTTCTCACTCAGCAGTAAGTAGTGTTCATCCTTTTGTAATGCTAAATTTTACAAACAAAAAAAGAGATCTTTTTACCCTTGCTCACGAGCTTGGTCATGCAATTCACCAATATTTAGCTTATAAAGTCGGATATTTTAATTCAAGCACACCACTTACCACAGCTGAAACAGCATCAGTATTTTGTGAAATGCTTGTATTTGACTATATTTATCAAAAAAGTGATGATAAAATTTCACTCCTTGCTTCAAAACTTGAAGATATTTTTGCCACACTTTATAGGCAAATTAATTTTACAACTTTTGAAAGAAGAGTGCATAATTTTGAAGGTGAGTTAAGCAAAGATGAATTGGATAAAATTTGGCTAGAAGAATCAGCTAAAATGTTTGGAAAAAGTCTAAAACTAAATGAATATTATAAATCTTGGTGGAGTTATATACCACACTTTATCCACACTCCATTTTACTGCTACAGCTACTCTTACGCTCAGCTTTTAGTTTTAGCTTTATTTGGACTTTATAAAAGTAAAAAATGTGAAAATTTTGTAGAAATTTATACTGAATTTTTAACTCTTGGTGGTAGCAAAAGTCCAAAAGAAATGGTTGAGATGTTTAACCTTGATATAAATAGTCAAGAGTTTTGGCAAATAGGACTAAATGAAGTTGAAAAATTGGTAAAAAAATTTAAGGAGCTAAAATGACCATTTTAAAAGATAGTGTTTTTTGTGATTTAATGAAAAATCATGCAAAAGAATGCCTAGAATATCTACTTGAAAAACATCGTGGTTTTAACATAGTTGTAAATTTAAAAAATGTTAAATTTAACCCAGAGCTACCAAAAGAAATAAGTGATAATTTTTCAAATTTAATAATGTTTGAACTTGGTAATTATACTTTAGAAAGTGCATTTTTAGAAGATGATTTTTTAATATTTGAAGCTGGTTT
This sequence comes from Campylobacter ureolyticus, assembly GCF_027277485.1. Lineage (GTDB taxonomy): Bacteria > Campylobacterota > Campylobacteria > Campylobacterales > Campylobacteraceae > Campylobacter_B > Campylobacter_B ureolyticus_B. The sequence goes on from NZ_JAPXGQ010000004.1 coordinate 34,141, forward strand.
TGGAAATGAAAATTTCGCCTCAACTCTAAGTGTGCCTTTGAGCGACATAATACAAATAAATTTAAAAAATCAGCCAATTTTTATAAATTTATCAATTCAAGAAAAAAAAGATAACGAAGAGGATAAAAGAGCAAAATCAAAAAAAATATTTTCAAGCAAATAGATAAAAAACCTTATTATAAGTTATTTTTGATAAAATAAAGGTTTTATATATGGAGGAATCATTGCAAAGTATTTTACAAGGACTTAACGAGGAACAAAAAAAAGCAGCAACACACGTTGATGGAGCAATGCTTATTTTAGCTGGAGCTGGAAGTGGAAAAACAAAAACTATAACTTCTCGTCTTGCATATCTTATATCTCAAGGCATTCCTGCAAACTCTACTTTAACACTTACTTTTACAAATAAAGCAGCTCTTGAGATGAGAAATAGAGCTTTAAATCTTATAAATCAAACAAAGCTCGATGCTTATCCTTTGCTTTGCACATTTCATAAATTTGGACTTTTATTTTTGAAATTTTACATGAGTGAGTTAAAAAGAAAAAACAATTTTGTCATAATTGATACAGATGATAAGAAAAAAATCATTAAAAAATTTCAAAGTGATCTATCAACTTCAATTTTAGCAAATGAAATTTCGAAGATGAAAAACTCTCTTGTAAGCGTTGATGATGCTTTAAGCAACTCAACATTAATAAATGATTACGCTAAAAAAGAAAGTGGGTTTTATCAAAAAGTTGCAAAAGTTTATAAAGAATACGAAGATACATTAAAAAATGAAAATTTAGTTGATTTTGATGATTTACTTGGACTCCCATATAAAATTTTAGCTAAAAATAGAACACTTTGCGAAGAAATTTCACAAAAATATAGATATATAATGGTAGATGAGTATCAAGATACAAACGAATTGCAATTTAAACTTTTAGAAAAACTTTGTTTAATGCATGAAAATTTATGCGTTGTAGGAGATGATGATCAAAGCATTTATGGCTGGCGTGGCGCAAGAGTTGAAAATATTTTAAATTTCAAAGACCAGTTTAAAAATGTTACTTTAATAAAACTTGAAAATAACTATCGCTCCACTCAAAATATACTAAATACAGCAAATAACTTAATTGACTGCAATCAAAACCGCCTTGGTAAAAAATTAATCGGAACAAAAGAAAAAGGCGAAGAAGTAACTTTAATGGAAAGCGAAGATGAAAACTACGAAACAAATAAAATTTCAAATGCTATAAAAAAACTTATAAACAGCGGCGAAGAGCTTAAAAATATCGCAGTTTTATATAGAGTAAATGCTCTATCAAGAGCTTTGGAAGATGGCTTAACAAAAGCAAGAATTCCATATAAAATGGTTGGCGGAATGAAGTTTTATGAAAGAGCTGAGATAAAAGATATGATAAGCTATATAAGACTTATTTTAAATCCAAATGATGATTTTTCACTAAGAAGGATTATAAATCGCCCAAAAAGAGGCGTTGGTGCAGCTTCTCTTGAAAAACTTGAAAATATTGCAAAAAATCAAAATTTACCATTATTTGAAACTTTAAATAACACTTCAAATCTAGGTAAAAAATCACAATTAATGCTTACACAATTATATGAAGATATTTTAGAGCTAAAAGAAAAAGATAATTTTTATGATATTATTAACGAACTTGATGAAACTTTTAAACTTAAAGAATTTTACAAAGAACTCCCAGAAGGTGATGATAAAATAGCCAATATCGATGAGTTTTTAGCAATGCTTAAAGATGCACTTGTAAATGAACCAAATTTTGACCTAGAAGAGTTTTTAAACGAACTAAGTCTTCAAAGCGAGCAAGATAACATAAGTGAAGATGGCATTAGTATAATGAGCGTTCACGCAAGCAAAGGCTTAGAATTTAACCATCTTTTTGTAATAGGGATGGAGGAGGGATTTTTCCCTTTAATTGGAGATCACACTGATATTGAAGAAGAAAGAAGACTTGCTTATGTGGCAATAACAAGAGCTAAAAAAACACTAACTTTAAGCTATTCTAACTCAAGGTTTTATAAAGGAAAAAGACAAAATCTTGATAAAAGTAGGTTTTTAAGTGAATCTGGACTCTGTGAAAGTGCATTAGTATTTGAAAAAAGTACTAGTTTTAAAAAAGGCGATTTAGTAAAACATAAACTTTTTGGAATTGGTCGCGTTACAAATGTTGGTGAATATAAAAATGAACTCAAACTTAGTATAAATTTTGGCGGAATTCACAGAGATATAATATCGAGTTTTGTGGAAAAAGTAGTATGAATGCTTTATTTGTTGCAAATAAGCCAATAGGAATTTCATCAAATTTTTTTCTTAGTAAATTAAAAAGAAAATACGGCGTTAAAAAAGCAGGTTTTTCAGGCACACTTGATCCATTTGCAAGTGGAAATTTAATAATTGCGTTTGGTGATTATACAAAATTTTTCAGATTTTTAGATAAAGAGCCAAAGGTCTACAAAGCAACACTTTGGCTTGGAGCAAAAAGTAAAAGTTTAGATAGTGAGAATATACAAAGTATTAAAAATATCTCTTTATTTGATAAATCAATTATTGAAATGATAGTAAAAAATTTACAAGGCGAGCTAACATATACTCCGCCTAAGTTTTCAGCTAAAAAGATTAATGGAAAAAGAGCCTATGAGATGGCTAGAAATGATGAAGAGTTTGAACTTAAAGAGTGTAAAATGAATATTTATGAATCTAAAATAATAAATTATTCACACCCTTTTTTAACCATTCTTTTAAGTGTCAGCGAAGGAGCTTATATAAGAAGTTATGCCGAACTTTTTAGTAAAAAACTTGGATGCGATATCACCCTAAGTGCTTTAAATAGAGTGAGTGAAGGAAAATTTAAATATGAAAATGAAAAATTTTTAAATCCATTTGAATATTTAAATTTGAAAGAAAACTTTTATTTAGGCGATTTAGATGATGTGATTTTAGGTAAAAAGCTAAATTTTAAAAATTTTAAATTTTTAGATGATGGTGAGTATTTGCTAAATTTAGGCGAATTCTACTCCATTGTACAAATAGAAAATAACCAAGTAAAATATCTTTGGAATAGGATAAAAATTTGAAAAGTTATGCAAAACTTAATATTTTTTTAAAGATAACTGGAACAAGAGGAAATTATCACGAAATTTCATCACGCTTTATCTTATATAAAAGTCTTTTTGATAAAATTTACTTTGAAAAGTCAGAGTTTCAACACAGCGGCGAAGATTTAAATATAATATCAAATATTAAAATTAATGGAGAAAATATTATAAATAAAGCTTTTAAAGAGCTTTTAAAAACAAAATTTAAAGATAAAATTTCTGATTTTTTTAAAACTCATAAGGTGATTTTAGAAAAAAATATTCCGATGGGTGCAGGACTTGGGGGCGGCAGCTCAAATGCTGCGGCATTTTTAAATTTAACAGATCAAACCCTAAATTTAAACTTTTCAAAAAAAGAGTTAATCGAAATTTCAAAAAATATTGGAAGCGATGTGGCTTTTTTTATAACTGAGTTTGAAAGTGCAAATGTAAGTGGTGTTGGCGAAATAGTAGAAAATTTTAATGATGATATTCCAAATTTAGAAGTATTTACACCAAGTATTTTTGCCTCAACGCCTGAAATTTATGCTAAATTTAGAGCTGATTTTATGAATAAGATCGATTTAAATTTAGCCAAAAAATTAAAAAATCTATCAACAAAAGAGATTTTAAAAAAATATAAAAATTATGAACTAAACGATCTTTTAGCTCCATTTCAAGCTATAAACCCAAATTTTAAGTTAAAAGAAAATGAGTTTTTTAGTGGGAGTGGGAGCAGTTATTTTAAAATAAAAGGGAAAATTTGAAAGTATTAGCAAAAAATAAAAAAGCTTTTTTTGACTATGAAATTTTAGAAAAATTTGAAGCCGGTGTTGTGCTTAAAGGCAGCGAAGTAAAAGCTTTAAGAGCTGGCAGAGCAAACCTTAAAGATAGCTTTGTAAGAATTATAAAAGGCGAACTTTTTTTACTAAATGCGCATATTAGCCATTTAAATACGACAAATCCATACTATAAGCCAGATGAAAAAGCTCCTAGAAAACTTTTGATGCATAGATATCAAATCGATAAACTTCTTGGTATGGTAACAAAAGATGGGCTTACAATAGTTGCGTTATTGCTTTATTTAAATAATAAAAATATAATAAAAGTTCAAATTGCTATTGCAAAAGGAAAAACTTTGCATGATAAAAGAGAAACCTTAAAAAGAAAAACTGCCGATAAAGAGGCAAAAATAGCAATGGCAAATTTTAAAAAAGGTAAAATTTAAAAAAGGAAAAATTATGAAAAAGTATTTATTAACATTACTGGCAGCATTTTTAATATTTGGTTGTTCAAATGAAAAAGAACAAAAACAAGAAAATATCTCAATATCCCAAGATAAAAGCTATTTTAAAGTTGGTGAAAAAATAACTTTAAAAAATATTTTAGGAAAAGAAGTAACCATTGTAAGAACTCAAAAAGGTTTTAAGCTTGATGGCGAAAATAAACTTTTGATGATAGATATATTTGGAACATTTTGTAAGCCTTGCCAAACAGAAGCTCCACATTTAATGGATTTTCAACTAAATAACAAAGATGACTTTATGATGATTGGACTAATTCATTTTGAAGAAGTAAGTGATGAGTATATAATGGAAAATTTTGCTAAAAAATATAATGCATATTATTTTATAGCAAATTCCGATAAAAACCCAAATGAAGAAATAATTAATCAAATTTTATCTGATTTAAACTATCAAAGAAGCCTAACAGTGCCATTTAAAGTTATGTATAACCAAAATGGAGAGCTTGAAAAGCTATCAAATTTCAACAATCCAGCAGGTGAATACTACTACAATGGTGCAATAAGCACAAGTGTTTTAAAAGATGATTTTGAAAGAATTAACAATGCAAGAAGTAAAAACTAATGAAGTTGTAGAAACAAAAGATAAAAAAGAGCTATTTTTTCCAACTTTATATGATGTGATTTTACACAATGATGATAAAACAACAATGGATTTTGTAGTTGATATCATCGTGCAAATTTTTAATAAAACCACAGATGAGGCAGTGAATTTGATGCTTAAAATTCACAACCAAGGACTTGCAGTTTGTGGAACATACACAAAAGAAATTGCCCTAACAAAACAAAATGAAGTTTTAATGGCATCAAAAGTGGCAAATTTCCCACTAAAATGCACAGTAAAAGAAAAAAGATAATAAATAAAAAGAGAGAAAAATGATAGATTATACTTTTACATACTATTTGCAAAAAGCAAGTGATTATGCAAAAAGTAATTCACACGAATACATAACAACAATGCACCTTTTATATATAATTTTAAAATATGATGAAGGACTTAGAAATTTCATCAAAAATGAGTGCAAAAATACAAATTTAAATGATTTAATAAAACATATAGAAGTTATAACAAAAGCAAACCCAAAAGTTAGCTCAAACCTAGCACCAACTCTTAGCTACTCACTTGAAATTATACTAAATAAAGCAAACAACTCAAATATTAATTTTGATGCCATGCAGTTTTTCAAAACACTTTTAGAAGATAAGGAAGGTGATTGCGCTAAAGTTTTAAACTATCATAATATTTTTAATTTTAATGAAAATTTAGAAAATGAAACTAAGGATGATAAAAAAGAAAATTTACTTGCATTATATACATCTAACTTAAACGAGCTTGCCAAAAATGGAAAAATCGATCCTTTAATAGGACGCCAAAAAGAGATAGCCCAAACTATGCAAACTCTTTGTAGAAGAAAAAAAAATAATCCAATATTAGTCGGCGAAGCTGGAGTTGGAAAAACTGCTATTGTAGAAGGGATTGCTTTAAAAATAGCAAATGGTGAAGTTCCAAATAAGCTTAAAAACAAAACAATTTATGCCTTAAATAGTGCTGACTTGGTAGCTGGAACAAAATATAGAGGAGATTTTGAAGAGCGTCTAAAAAATATTATGGATGAGCTAAAAAAAGATAAAGATGCTATTTTATTCATAGATGAAATTCACACTATTATTGGAACTGGTGATGCAGGAAATAGCAGTCTTGATATGGCAAATATCTTAAAACCACTTCTTTCAAAGGGTGAAATTTCATGCATTGGAGCTACAACTTATAGCGAATTTAGAAATTTTAGTAAAGATAAAGCCCTTCTTAGACGCTTTGCAAAAATCGATATCGATGAACCATCAGTTGATGATACTTTTAAAATTTTGCAAGGCTTAAAAAGTAAATATGAGGCTCATCACAATGTTAAATTTAGTGATGAGATTATAAAAACAGCTATAAATTTAGTAAAAAAATACCAAAATGATAAATTTTTACCTGATAGTGCAATTGATTTAATAGATGAAGTTGGAGCTAAATTTTCACTACTTGAAAAAAAAGATTATGAAGTTACAAAAGATGATATTATAGAAACGCTTTCTAAAAACGCAAATATAAGTAATATCGTAAAAAGCGAAGATAATACAGAAGTTTTGAAAAATTTAAAAGAAAAACTAAAAACTAGAATTTTTGGACAAGATGAAGCTATAAATTCACTTTGCAATGCTCTTTTTAGATCTTACGCTGGGCTTAAAAATGAAAACAGTCCAATAGGAGTATTTTTATTTACAGGAAGTAGTGGTGTTGGAAAAAGTGAACTAGCAAAAGAGCTTGCTCTAAATTTAGGTGTAAATTTTCAAAGATTTGATATGAGTGAATATATGGAATCTCACAGTGTTTCAAAACTTATTGGCTCCCCTCCTGGATATATTGGATTTGAGGAAGGTGGACTTCTTACAAATAGTATTAAAAAACATCCTTATAGTGTAATTTTAATTGATGAAGTAGAAAAAGCAAATCAAAGTTTATTAAATATATTTTTACAAATTTTCGATAATGCAGTTTTAAGTGATAATAGTGGCGAAAAAACTGATTTTAAAAATACAATTATTATAATGACTTCGAATTTAGGAACAAAAGAAGCCCCTCAAATGGGCTTTACCAAAGATGAAAGTTATAAAATAAATGCCGCGATAAGAGATTTCTTTTCGCCTGAGTTTAGAAATAGAATAGATGAAGTTATAAATTTTAATGTCTTAAATAATGAAATTTTACTAAAAATCGTAGATAAAGTAGTTAAAGAACTAGAAGAAAAGCTTAAAAATGTTAAGATAGATTTATCAAAAGAGGCAAAAGAGTTTTTAATAAACATCTCATATAGTCCGGAATTTGGTGCAAGAAACTTAAAAAGGATAATAACTTCTAAAATAAGCGATGAAATAAGCAAAGAGGTTTTGTTTGGCAAACTTAAAAATGGTGGAATTGTTAAAATTGATGCAGTAAATAATGAACTTGAGTTTGAATTTTTAGACTAAATATTAAAAAGCTGATAAATATTTTAAATTTTATCAGCCTTAAAAAATATAGAATTTAATCTTTAAAAATCTTATATCACTAAAATTAGAATAAATTACTCTTTAAAGTATTCGCAACTTTTAGCTGCTACTTCTTTACTTATTTTATAAGCACAAAATTTTGGTCCACACATTGAACAAAAATGAGCATTTTTGAAACTTTCTTCTGGTAAGCTCTCATCATGATACTCCCTTGCTCTTTTAGGATCTAGTGCTAATTCAAACTGCTTATTCCAATCAAAATTATATCTTGCATCACTCATGGCATGGTCTCTATCAATAGCTCCAATTCTAGATCTTGCTATATCGGCTGCATGAGCTGCTATTTTATGAGCTATAAGCCCCTCTCTTACATCATTAGCATTTGGGAGCCCAAGATGCTCTTTAGGTGTTACGTAACAAAGCATACTTACACCATGATAAGCTGCTAAAGCTCCTCCAATAGCGCTTGTTATGTGATCATATCCAGCACCTATGTCAGTAACCAAAGGTCCAAGTACGTAAAAAGGTGCATTATTACAAAACTCTTGCTCCAATTTTACATTTTTTTCTATTTCATTTAAAGGAATATGCCCAGGTCCTTCTATCATGACTTGAACATCATTATCATAAGCTCTTTTTGCTAACTCACCTAAAACTTTAAGCTCGCTTATTTGAGCTTCATCAGTTGCGTCATAAAGACATCCTGGCCTTAAACCATCTCCTAGCGATAAAGACACATCATATTTAGCACAAATTTCGCATATCTCATCAAATAATTCATAAAAAGGATTTTGCTTATGGTGATGCATCATCCAAGAAGCTGTTAAACTACCACCTCTACTTACTATACCCATTTTTCTCTTTGCAACTAATGGCATAAATTCTGACTTAAACCCACAATGAATTGTAAAATAACTAACGCCCTGCTCTGCTTGTGTTTTTAATGTCTGGAGTATTGTATTTTTATCAAGCATTTTTATATCTTTTATATCATGAACCATTTGATATATTGGAACAGTGCCAATAGGAACACTCGAGGCATTGATAATGGCTTTTCTTATTGCGTTTAAATCTCCACCAGTTGAAAGATCCATAACAGTATCTGCACCATATTTAATAGATATATTTAATTTTTCTATTTCTTCATCTATGCTACTATTTAAACCTGATGAGCCTATATTAGCATTAACCTTGCACTTTAAAGCACTTCCTATACCCATCGGTTGTAAATTTGTATGATTAATATTTGCAGGTATTATAAGATGTCCTTTTTCAATTTCGTTTCTAATAATCTCTTCACTAAGATTTTCTTTTTTGGCTACAAATTTCATAGCTTCTGTGATAATGCCTTGCTTAGCATAATATAGCTGAGTTTTACTCATATTTATCCTTAATTATATTAAAATATAAAATACAAATTGTACCTTATAAATTCTAATAAATGAAATAAAAATTTATTTTTTAGCAATAAAATTGAAAAAATGAGATTTTATATTATTTGATATTTTTAAAAAGCCACCTTTAAAAAAGGTGGCTTAAAAATTAGAAGATGTAGTAATAAATTATCATTAATAAGAAAACAATACCTGTTATAAGCATCGCATAACCTACTATATAAGCAAGCCATTTCCACTTATCAAAGTTGTCGTCTTTAACAATTAATTCATCAAATTTACCACTTTCTTTTAATCTGTTATACCAAGGAGTTCTTTCTTGTTTCATTTCTTCTTCAGTTAAATTTCCTGAGAAAATAACTGTATCCATAGGGAATTTATTTGCCCTAAAGTGCGTATGGAAGAAATGCACCGCAAAGATAAATCCTAATGCTAGTAACGCCTCATCTGAGTGTAAGAATGTAGCAAGATTTAGCATTTGTCCTGGTAAAACTTTTGTAAATGTAACTGGGAACCAAAGCATAAGCCCTGATAAACCGATGATTAACATACCCCAGAAAACTGCAATATAGTCAAATTTTTCCCAATAAGTCCATCTGTCAAATTGAGGCATTTTATCTTTTTTACCGATAAACCATAAGAAATTGTTTTTCAAATCCCTAAAGTCTTGGAAATTTGGAACTAATGAATCAGGTCCAAAGAATTTTCTCCAGAAAATTTTCCAACTAAATTTACCAGTATTTGGATCAATTACAGCTTGTCTATTTCTGTAAGCAACCACGACTATCTCTACAAAGTGACTAAATACAACAGCTAGCATTATAAATGCTGAAATGTGGTGAATCTTAGTTGCACCTATTGGTCCACCCATTAAATCAATCATGCTTTGAGCCCAATCAGCTGTATGATATTTTTGTGGCATACCTGAAAAGCCTAATCCCAAAAAGCTTGCTGCTAATAAGAAGTGTTGAACTTTATGGAATCCTGTAAATCTTTTAATTTTTACTTTATCAGAATGTGCTCTGTTTTTAGCTTCTTTCCATTCTTTTGAATATTTCATTCTTGTCATTGTAAGTCTTATAAACCACAACAAAGTATGAATACCAAAGAATCCAAACACTACTATAATAAGTGCTGTCATAAATTTATAAGCAAAGTTTAATACTGGGTAATTCTCACCATCTGTATGATCAGCATGAGCCATAAACTCTGAAAAGTTTTGATTTCCACCAGGGTGACAAGAAGCACAAGTTTCTATTCTTTTTTCACCATTATAAAGTGTTGATCTAGCATCATCTACAGAGTAAATATTGTGTGTTCCATGGCAATCATAACAAGCTGCAACACTAATAGCTTTTCCTGGATTTTCTAAAAGCATAGCTTTACCATGGAAAGTTGTATGATACATAGCTTGTTCTTTTTGGTGACAATCTCCACATTTCTTATCAGCAAATTTCTTCATATTTATACTTGAAACAGCTGGTCCCATATGTATGCTATGACAATCAGAACACAATGGAAGACCTTTTTTAGTACTCATAACATTGCCATGAACACTTGATTTAAATTCTTCTCCAACATCATCGTGACAAGACATACAGTTTTTATTTACATTTTGCCTTAGACTTGCAAAATCAGCATTGATACTTTTTGCATCGCTTCCTACATTTATACCGTGACAATCTCTACATGAAGGAATTTCGCCAAATAAAATTTGTCTATGGATTGTATCAGTATAATCAGTTACTTTAGATGACTTTTCCCAATTATTGTTTCCTAAATATTTATTTTTAAGATCGGCTGGATCTACTGCATCTTTTATAACAGGATTACCACTTAATATCCACTGCTCAATTCCCTCTATCATTACATAGACATTTTTATATCCAAGCTTTGAAATCTCAAGTGCAATTTCGCTACTTATATAACAAATTCTATTTAAACAATAAACAATAATAACAGAGTTTTTATCTTTTGGTAATAATCTTTCCCAATTATCTACGTTTATATGAACAGCACCTTCAACATGTCCATATTCTTGTCTAACTTCAAGCTCATTTGCATCAAAGATATAAGCACCATCATTCATAAGCTCTTTTGCTTTTGAAATACTAATAGGCACTACACCATCTACGAAAGCCATACTTCCATTACCTGAAGCATGAACTTGTGGAGTAATAACTGCAGAAGCTAAAACCACAAAAGTAGCAATAAATATATTTTTTATTAATTTATTCATCTTTTATCCTTAAATATACATAAAAGTTTGGCTAATTAAAGCCAAACTTTTTAGAAGGCTACTCTATTTTTTAGTAGTTTTAGTTGATTTTAGTATATTTTGAGCTTGCTCGATATATACTAATGCCTCATTAACAATTTTCTTTGAATATTGTGGTCCATGAACACCCCAAGCACCATCATCTTCAAGTTTTTTCTTAATTTTATTAGCTTCATTTGTTAAGAATATTGCTTTTGATCTTTTCTCAACATCTAATCCTTGAGAATTAGCTAAAGCTTTATCCAACTCTCTTAAGCCTTGTTTAATTTTTTCATATCCTTCTTTTACAGGAGTTTGCCATGCCATAACTTTTTCATAAATCATCTCTTGATTTGTAAATTTCAAGTCATTTGGCAATGTTGATTGAACAGGACTATGGCATCCACTTGCATCTTTTTCAATTAAATCTGGATCACTAAAGCTTGTTCTACCACAACTCCACATTAAGTCAACAAAGAACCTTCCGTTCTGATCTCTTTCCATTCTCCAACCTTTTACTTTTAGCGGATCTCTTGGTTTACCCTCAGGTGGGTTGATTGACTTTCTTGTTGGATGAATATCTATTTTCCAGATATGGCTTGCTCTAACATTATCAAATCCTGCTTTATCAGGGTTTTGAATAGCAGCAAAGTTTTCACAACTCATCATATTTGGCATGTGACATCCAGTACAATTATCTTTTGCATGAATTCCACCCATTGCTTTGAAAAACTCTGCTTGAGTTTCGTGACAATCTTGACAAGTTTTTTTAAGTCCAACTCTTGTATATTCTGTTGTCCAATCATTTGCTGTAACTTCATGTGGATCATGACAAGTTGTACATCTCATACCTTTATCATAGTGAAGTGAGCTATACATTTGAGAACCCTCTGTTCCACAAGCTGGACAACTTGATTTAAAATAAACATTAAATGGTTTTCTTGGATTTGGATTTTTTTCATCGTCTTGATAAGCAAATCTTTGGTGACATCTTTCACAATTTGATGGCATACCGGCACCTCTTGCGCCATAAAGGTGAGCTCCTGCTCCATGACACTCTTCACAGCTAATACCTTGTGAAATAGTATGTTCTCTAAGTTTTTTTGCATCACCTATTGCATTATAAAAATCTTCTTTTGATTTAAAATCAAATTTAAAACTATGACAAACTTCACAGTATGAACTAGCTGGTTGGAACATCATAGTTTCAGCATATTTTGAACCATATGAATTTGTACCCCAAACAGTTGATCTTGAATGTGCAAAATCCTCCATTTTAGTTGGGAAACCTGGACTAAATTCAGCTATTTTTTTAGCCATATCTGGAGTAATGTGCTCAGACCAAAGTCTTGAAAATTGATTACCTCCTGCTACCATAGTACCAGTTAAATCACTTAAATTACCATCTTGAACATGATAGGTTCCTCTAACTAACCATCTATCAATAAATCCATATTTTGTTCTAGGGGTACCAATAACCGCATAAACATCATCAGGATAAATTCCTAAAGGCAATATTGTAGAAGGTGAATTATACATAGGTTTTTTAAGACCTTCTGCTCCGCCAACTTCTGACATTTCATCAGGAAATCTTACAACTTTTGCATGTCTTGATCTTTGCCATTGATCATATTGAGCTGGGTGACACTCACCGCATTTTTTTGGTCCTACAAATTTATTTGGATAATCCAAAATTGATTCCATTCCAAGTCTATATGTAACAGCAGCATGAGCAAGACCAGACTTTTCAGCAAATTTAGGGCCTTTGTTTATTTCAACAAATTCTTCTTGCCTATCACTCATTGTGTATTTGCCTTTAAGTCTACCTGCTTTTTCGTACTTAAACATTGGGTGCTGATCAATTAAAATATCAAAAAAAGTATCTGCTCCTCTTACATAGTCTTCCAATGTTCTTGGCTTACCTTGAAATAGTGGGTCTTCATCATGATAAAGCTTTAAATTTTGCTTCATCTCTTCTTGATATTTATCAGCAAGTGTTGACTCACTAACTTTTTTCTCTGTTTTAACAGGTACATTTTGTGCTGAAACGTTTTCTTCAGCTTGCAAACAGGCTGTTCCTGCAAACAAAACCATAAAACAGGCAAGTGATGCCTTTTTAAACCATTTTGCTTTCATGAGTATCCTCCTTGATAAACTTTCATTTACTCATTTTTCATAATTTACAATATTTTAAAGATATTTAAACAAAAATGTAAAATTTATTCACTTTTATTTAATATCTCAAACAATGTGTTAGTATTTTATTTAATTTTTACTGAATTTAACTTTAAAATAAACAATTTATATAAATAAATTCTTTTTATTCAACAATATATACTTCTTTTTTGATAATGAAGTGCAAAATGCTTAAATTCATTGTTTCAAAATGATTACATAATTATATTTTAATATATATAATATATATTTTTTATAGATATAATATATTTTATTAAATACTAGAATTTAATTAATGAAATTTAAACAACAAATATTTTATCATTTGTTTAAATAAAAACTTTAAGTAAAATATAAGCCATAAAAAGAGATAATTTGCATTTACTTAAATATTTATAAATTTAAGGTAAAATAAATCTTACTAAATTTTAAAAGGATATAAAATGTATAAAAAACTTATTTTAACTTTATTTGTTTTTTTATTTATAACAGGATGCTCTAAAAAAATAAATGAAGAAAACCCCGTAGATGTTGTATATAACTTTATACTGTTGTGTGAAGAAGGCAAGATAGCTGAAGCTGAAAAACTCTTAGCACCAAAAAACAATCTTGATTATATGGATAAATTTAAAGAAAAAAATAACGGAAAAGATCTTTTTTATATAGATTATGATTACAAGGGAAATGATGATATTGTTGAACTTAAATTTGATTACTTAAAAGATCAAAGCAGCCCTACAATTGCGGTTGTAAAACTTACATCAAATTACAAAAAACAAAATCATATTTTTGAAAAAAACATAGTATTACATATGATAGATGCAAAATGGAGAATTTATGACTTTTTATTTATGCCTGTTAAAGTTAAATAATAAAGTTTAAAATTTATATGCTAAATGTTATAAATTCTACAATAAAATCTACGCTTATTTTAAAATCTTAAAGGAATACATATGGGGAAATTTTTGCGAGGGCTTTTAAGTATTAGAGCAATGAATGCTCTACTTTTAATATTTGCCTGTGCCTGTGCTGTGGCTACAATAGTTGAGAGCATAAAAGGAACGGATGCTGCGTTTGCATTTATATATAGAAGTAATTGGTTTGGCCTTATAATGCTTTTACTTACTATAAATTTAATTTACAATATGATTAAATATAAAATTTATGGACTTAAAAAGCTACCTGGTTTTTTATTTCATTTTAGTTTTATTGTAATTTTTGTAGGTGCAACGATGACTCATTACTTCGGTAAAGAAGGCTCAATGCATATAAGAGAGCATACAAAAACAAATTTAATCTCAACAAGAGAAGTTTACATACAGCTTATAAGCGAAGATGAAAAAGGTAAAACCATCTCAAAAGATGTAAATAGATATATAGCAACAAATGAAAAAAATAGTTTTGATCTAAAACTTGATTTAGGAAAAAAAGATGCCGTATTAAAATATAAAGAACTAGTTTTAAATGGCGATTTAGGTTGGATTAAAGCAGATGATGGAAAGCCTATTGTAGAGCTTCTTTTTTCAGATGATAAAAATAAAAGAAAAATTACTTTAAATAATGGAGATATTTTACCAATTGGTGATTTAGATATTACTTTTAACAATGAGCCGAAACAGCATAATTTTATAAAAATATATTTAAAAGATGATGGCAAATTTTATATGCAAACAAATCAAGATATAAAATATTTTCAAATGTCTGACAATACTGATGGAAAGCTTAAAAAAAATACAGAAATTGATTTTAATGAACACAGACTATACACAATTGATGGTGTAAATTTTGCCCCAACAACAATGCTTGCAAAAGCAAAACTTGGAGTTAAGCCAGTTCCAATGACTCAAAAAGGAAATAATGCCATAATTTGTGATTTAACATACAATGGCGAAACAAAAGAAGTTTTTGCCTTTTTCGGAGATTTTGCAAGAACCTATACAGTTGGAGGGAAAGAGTTTAAATTTGCTTGGTCTCCAAAAATGATTGAACTTCCTTTTAGTATTTATCTAAAAGATTTTAAACTTGATAGATATCCAGGTTCAAATTCGCCTTCTGGATATAGCAGTGAGGTTGTAGTAGAAGATGGAGATTTTAAAATGGATTATGAAATTTATATGAACCACGTTTTGGATTATGGTGGATTTAGGTTTTTCCAAAGCTCTTATGATTTAGATGAAAAAGGAACTATTTTATCAGTTAACAAAGACCCAGGTAAAATTCCTACTTATATTGGATATTTTCTTTTAATGCTTGGAATGTTTTTAAATTTCTTTAACAAAAACTCAAGATTTTTAGAACTTGCAAGACTTATAGATAAAAGTAGTTCAAGAGATAAAAAAACTGTCAAAAAAGAAAATAATAATGTAAATAAAAAAGCATTAAGTCTTATCTTAGTTGCATTTTTTAGCTTTTTTACAGCAAATAACTTAAAAGCAAATGATATACCAAATATAGATAAAGAACACGCCAAAAAAGCTGCTACTTTAGTAGTGCAAGGATTTGATGGAAGAATGGAGCCATTTGATACAATGGCAAATGAAATTTTACGCAAGGTATATAAAGGTAAAAGCTTTGAAGGAATGAATGCCGTTCAAACTATGCTTTCAATAACTATGAATCCTGAAAGTTGGCAACATACTAAATTTGTAAAAATAGGCGATGATGAGCTTAAAAAAATTCTTGGTCTAAAGCCAAATGAAACCCATGCTTCATTTGAAGACTTTTTTACAACTGATAAAAACGGAAAATCTTCTTATAAGCTTATGCTTCTTTCTGAACAAACAAATAGAAAAGCTCCAAACACAAGAACAAAATTTGATAAAGAAGTCATAAAGGTTGATGAAAGATTCAACATCTACTACGCGACTTTAATGAAATCAATCTTTAAAATAATTCCAAAAGAAAACGATCCTAATCACACTTGGTTTGCAGCTTACGGAGTTATGACAAATTTTAGTGCAGCAGAAGAAAAAAGAGCTAAAATGGTTCTTCAAAACTACACAATGTCAGTTCTTGATGCTCAAGAAAGTGGTAATTGGAGTGAGGCTGATAAAGCACTTGATCTTATAAAAAAATATCAAAACAAAATAGGAGCAAAGGTAGTTCCATCATACAACAAGCTTAAATTTGAAGTTTTATTTAACGAACTTGATATTTTTAAAAGATTAATGCCTGTTTATTTACTTGCTGGTTTTGCACTTTTAATATTTGTATTTTTAAGAATGATGAACCCAAATTTAAATATGAACTTTGCTTTTAAGGCAGTTTATTTAGTAAATATCATAGCTTTTTTACTTCACACAACAGGTCTTGGTCTTAGGTGGTATATCTCAGGTCATGCGCCTTGGTCCAATACTTATGAATCGCTAGTTTATATAGCTTGGGCTCTTTCTTTTAGTGGCATAATTTTTTCAAGAACCTCGGCAATTTCTCTTTCATTAACATCAATAATGGCAGGAATTACACTTTTTGTAGCTCATCTTAGCCACATAGATCCTCAAATTACGACCTTGGTTCCAGTTTTAAACTCATATTGGCTTACAATACATGTTTCAGTTATAACCGCAAGTTACGGATTTTTTGGACTAAGTATGCTTTTAGCAATGTTTTGTCTATTTTTATTTATCATTAAAAAACCTGGCAATGATAATGAACTTGCAAGAAATATTCTAGAAGCAACTAGAATAAATGAAATGAGTTTAATTTTTGGACTTTGCTTACTTACAGCTGGAAACTTCCTAGGTGGAGTTTGGGCAAATGAAAGCTGGGGAAGATATTGGGGGTGGGATAGTAAAGAAACTTGGTCACTAATAACTATTTTAATATACTCAGCAGTAATCCACATGAGATTACTAAAAGGTGCAAACTCACAATATTGGTTTGCAGTAGCTTCAATGTTTTCATTTTGGAGCGTAATGATGACATATTTTGGAGTAAATTTCTACCTTTCAGGACTTCATAGCTATGCTAGTGGAGATGCCATACCTGTTCCAAAATCAATCTGGGTAAGTATGCTTGTTATGATTATTTTAGCAACTCTTGCATACTTTAAACGAAAAGATGCACAAAAGCTTTAAATTTAAAAGGACTTTATTGTCCTTTTAATTAAAATATGAAAAAATATATTTTCCCAAACCCTGCCATGCTTCCAAAAGAGGCATCTTTTTGTATTGGCGGGGATTTGGAACCAAGTACAATAATAACAGCTTATAAAAGTGGATATTTTCCTTGGTTTATGCCAGGAGATCCAATAATTTGGCACTCTCCGCAAAAAAGAGCTATATTTTTCCCAGATGAAATAAAACTACATAAATCAACAAAACCATTTTTAAAAAAATATGAAGTTAAATTTGACCATGACTTTACATCTTTAATAAATTTATGTTACCAATCAAGAGATAAAAACGAAACTTGGCTAAACGATGAAATATTAAAAGCATATATAAAACTTGCAAATTTAGGCATAGCTCACAGTGTTGAAGTTTATTTTGAAAATGAGTTAATAGGAGGGCTTTATGGACTTATTTTTGGTAAAGTTTTTTGTGGAGAAAGCATGGTTAGTATAAAAAAAGAAGCTTCAAAAGTGGCTTTGATAAATTTAGGTAAAAATCTTAATAAATATAATTTTTTAATCGATGCTCAAGTTATAAACCCTCATCTTAAATTTATGGGTGCAAAAGAAATTTCTCAAAAAGAGTTTTTAACAATTTACCATAAGCTTATAAATGAAAATACTAATTTAGATTTTAAAAAATTTAAACCTTTTTATAACTAAAAACTAAGTTTAAATTTATATAATTATGGTTTTAATCTAGGAAAATTTGATGCAAATAAAAAAAGATAATAAATTAGGTAGTTGGTTAATTAAATTTTTACTTACTCCTATAATACTTTTAATTTTTTTAACAGTTGTATTTTATTGGTCAAGTTCACAAAGAAATTTGCCAAAACTTCAAAGTAGTGATAAAACTAGCGCAGTAAGAGGAAGTATAATCTCACTTGATGGCTATAAAGTAGCAAGATCACAAAAGCTTTATAAAGTTGAAATTGATACAAGAAGCATAGATAAGGACAAACTTGATCTTTTTGTAAAACTTTATACTATTTATACAAACGATGATGCAACAAGAATTAAAAAATTGATTCAAAGCACTAAAGGAAGAGTAGTTTTATCTTATAAAATCAATCCAAAAATAGCAACTCATTTAAAAGAACTTGCTCACACATTAAATCAAAAAAAAGTTTTTATTTCTTTTATGACAAAAGATGGAAAATTTCATCCACCAATTGGAATGAGTATAATAGAAAGCGGAGAAAACAGGCGCTATCTAGCCAATGATAGCATGAGTCCGTTTTTAGGATATATAAAAAAGGTTGAAGTCGATGATATAACAAGAGTAAGAGGCGTAAAAGGTGTTGAAAAATTTTATGATTATTATCTTTTTGCCACAAAAGATCAGATCCTAAAAGGTCCAAGAGATATAGGAAATAATATAATAATAGAAAAAAACTCCATAAAATCAATCAGAGAAGATGGCTATGATGCTATTCTAAACATCCCCTTAAAGCTTCAAAAAGAAATTGAACTTTTGCTAAGCAAAAATGCTTTAAAATACGATGCAACTGAAATTGTAGCAGCCATTATGAATTCAAAAACTGGAGAAATTTTAACTCTCGCAACATCTATGCGTTATAATCCATCAAATATAACAAGAAAAGATTATGATGCTTTAAACTTAACTGCTACTGAATATCCCTATGAGCCAGGCTCTGTTATAAAACCAATAATTTTTTCAATTGTGTATGAAAATAATAAAGTTGACTTAAATGATATTATAAACACACATAATGGCTCATATAAACTTGGCTCGAGAATTATAAAAGACACAAACCCACAAAAAAGCCTAAGTGCAACAGATGTTGTTGTAAAATCATCAAATATAGGCATGATAGAAATCACTTCAAAACTAGACAATATAAAGCTTTTTGAAGGGCTTTTAAAATATGGTTTATCTAATAAAACAGGTATTGATATGCCTTATGAACAAGCTGGAAATATACCAACTTTAAATATGCTACAAAACACTTCAATCAAAGCAACTATTAGTTATGGATATGGTTTACAAGCAACTTTTATGCAAATTTTAAATGCTTTTGCTATTTATAATAATGATGGCATTATGATAAATCCAAGAGTTGTAAAACATCTGCAAAAAGATGGAAAAATTTATAATTTAAATGAACCTTTTAAAAAAGAGATAATTTCTAAAAGAACAGCTGATGCTATAAAACACATATTAATAGAAACTGTAAATAAAGGCACTGGAAGAAAAGCAATAACAAAAGGACTTGTTATTGGTGGCAAAACAGGAACTGCAAGAATAGCACAAAAAGGTGAATATACAAGACTATATAACAGCTCATTTTTTGGTTTTGCAAATGATAGTAATGTAAGCTATACAATAGGTGTCCTAGTAAGAGAGCCTAAAAAAGGAAGTTACTACGCAGCACAAAATGCACTCCCTGTTTTTAAAGAAATAATTGATTTGCTCATAAAGGATAATTACCTAAAGCCTTTTGAAGATAAAAATTTTGAAGAAGTTGATCACGAAATTTTAAATAGCATTAAAGACTAAGGCAAATGTAGAAATTTGCCTTATAAATTTTGCACTTTATTTACTATAAAATTTACAAATTTATCACTATCGTTTGGACATTTACAAACTCTATAGTATTTAAAACCACTTTTGTTTGCTATTTTTCTATACTCTATATCAAGCTCACAAATAGTTTCTGAATTGTCAATACAAAATGAAAGTGGATAAATTAAAGCTTTTTTTGAAACACAAAGTGGCAAAACAAAACTCAAATTTGGCTCAAGCCATTTTACTGGCCCAAGACGAGATTGATAAGCTAGCCTTATATCCTTAAAATTAATACCCTCTTTTTTAATTAAATTTGACAAAATATCAACATGAGCTTTAATATTTCTTTCATACAAATCACCATTTTTTATAATGCTTTTTGGTAAAGAATGAGCCGAAAAAATCAAAGTTATATCAGAAACTTCATTTTCGTTTATACCATAAATTTCATTTTTGATTGAGTTGATTATAATTTTATTATATTCCAAATCATTAAAAAAGACATCAATTATTTTTATATTTGCATTTATATTAAGCTCATTAATCCAGTCTTTTGCATCTTCTAAACTAGAAACAACAGTAGTAATAGAATGATGTGGATAAAGAGGAAATAACACAATTTCATCATATCCTTTATATTTTTTAAGCACATCTTTTGCAAATGGGGGAGTATAACGCATAATAAAATCAAAATCATATTCTTTTGTTTTAGATAGTTTTTTAACCAAAGAATATGTAATATCAACTAGTGGTGATTTTCCACCAATTAATTCATAGTTTTTAGTTGCTGATTTTTTTCTTAAACGTGTTATCAACGATGAAATATTATCTCTTAGTTTTTCATTTTTAATATTTAAAATATATTTATCATTAAACATATTTTTTAAAAAAACACTAACCTCATCAAGATTATTTGGTCCTCCCATATTTAGAAGCAAAACTACTTTTTTCATCTTAAAATCTCCCTTATTTTTATCACATCTTCCATATTTGCTAAATTTCCAAACTCTTTATTTTCGCAAACATCTAAAAAACACTTATGTTCATTTCTTATGGAAAAATCCTCATTTTCAACTCTTAAATTTACTCTTCCATTCATTGTAATTTTATGAAGTGTAAAATTTACTAAATCAGCAAGATAAACACCACTTTTAGCTGAAATTTCCATAAAAACTCTATCTATAGGATATAAAGATCCAGAAATTATATTAACTAAAATTCCATTTTTAGTTTTTAAATTTGATGAAACAACTTCTTTATTTTCAAAAGATGATTTTTTAACATCAATATTACTAATTTCAGTTTTTAAAATAAACCTTATTAAGTCCAAATCTTTTAAAAGCAAATCGTTTATTATATCTATATTTTGATAGCAATCACAAGATCTAATAATGCTAATAGAATAAATTTCTTCATTTTCTTTTTTAAATTCCCTTAAAAGAGATATTACGGTAGGATTGAATCTTTCATTAAATCCAACAGCTATCTTTGTTTGACTTGTATTTGCAGCATAGCGCATCTCTCTAACTTGCTCTAAATTTTCAGTACAAGGACTTTCAACAAATATATTTTTCACATACTTCATAGATTTTAAAATGATTTCTTTATGTGTTTTTGATGGTGTTGCTATTATCACAGCTTGAGGCTTTGAAGTTACAAACATATTTTCAATATCACTAAAAAACTCAAATCTTGCGAAATTATCAAGCTTTTCATCCTTATCGCAGACTCCAACAAGCTCAAAATAATCAGATCTTCTAAGCTCGCTAAAATGTTTTTTACCGATTTTTCCAAGTCCAATTATCGAAATCTTTTTCTTCATCAAAATCCTTGAGTTTTTTGTTTAAAATCTATTATATCTTAACTCAATAAATATTTAGTTTTTATACCTTGAATTTAACTAAATAAACTTTAAATTTAACTCAAAAAGCTTAAATTTAATAATTTTTAGATAAAATGGGCTTTAAAAATTTTATATAAAGTTAGGATAAATTTCATGGATGTTAGAAAGGCATATTTAGATTTTTTTAAAAGCAAAGGGCATGAGGTTGTTCCAAGTGCCGCGCTAGTACCAAATGATGACTCATTACTTTTTACAAACGCGGGAATGGTTCCGTTTAAGGATATTTTTACAGGAAAAGTTCCTCGCCCTACCCCACCAATTAGAACAAGTTGCCAAACTTGCATAAGAGCTGGTGGAAAGCACAATGACCTTGATAATGTCGGATACACCGCTAGACATCATACTTTTTTTGAAATGCTTGGAAATTTTAGCTTTGGAGAATATTTTAAAAAAGAAGCTATTTCATATGCTTGGGAATTTATAACTGAGGTTTTAAAACTTCCTAAAGATAGGCTTTATGTAACAGTTCATGAAAGTGATGATGAAGCATATGAAATTTGGCAAACTCACATTGATAAAGAAAGAATTTATAAATTTGGAGATAAAGATAACTTCTGGGCCATGGGAGAAACTGGACCTTGTGGGCCATGTAGTGAAATTTTCTATGATCAAGGAAGTGAGAAATTTCACTCTGATGAAGATTATATGGGTGGCGATGGTGATAGATTTTTGGAAATTTGGAATTTGGTTTTTATGCAGTTCGAAAAAGACGAAAAAGGAAATATATCAAAACTTCCAAAACCAAGCATTGATACCGGAATGGGACTTGAGAGGGTTGTTGCTATAAAAGAAGGAGTTTTTAGCAACTTTGACAGTTCACTTTTTATGCCAATAATTAAAAAAATTGAGAATCTTGTAGGTGTTAAATATGAATATGACAAAGGAGCAAGTTATAGAGTTATTGCAGATCATATAAGATCAACTGTGTTTTTACTAGCTCAAGGTACAAATTTCGATAAAGAGGGTCGTGGATATGTTTTAAGGAGAATTTTAAGAAGAGCTGTAAGACATGGGTATTTACTTGGGCTAAAAGAGCCATTTATGTATAAGTTAGTAGATATTGTGTGTGAAGTTATGGGCTCACACTACTCTTACTTAAAAGATAAAAAAGAGTTTGTAAAAGAGCTTATAAAACTTGAAGAAGAAAGATTTTACACAACAATAGCATCTGGAATTGAGCTATTCAATGAAGAGCTTAAAAACACAAAAGATATTTTTAGTGGCGAAGTTGCGTTTAAACTTTATGATACTTATGGTTTTCCGCTTGATTTAACTGCTGATATGCTAAGAGAGTCAAATTTAAAAGTTGATGAGGCTAAGTTTGATGAACTCATGAAAGAGCAAAAACTCCGCTCAAAAGCTAGCTGGAAAGGAAGTGGAGATAAGGCAAAAACAGAAGGTGACTTTAAAAATCTTTTAGAAAAATTTGGTAAAAATAATTTTGTCGGCTATGAAAAATTAGAATGTGAAGCTAAAATTTTAGCTATTTTAGATGAAAATTTTAAAATAATAGATGATCTTAAAAATGGTGAAAATGGTTGGATAATGCTAGATAATACTCCATTTTATGCAACAAGTGGTGGACAATGCGGCGATAAGGGCACTATTAGCAAAAGTGAAGTTTTAAAAACTGAGAAATTTTTTGAATTGAATTTATCTTTTGTCAAAGCAGCTGAGAATTTCAAAACAAATCAAATAATAAAAGCCGTTGTTGGATACGAAAGAGAGATGATAAAAAGAAACCACAGTGCTACTCACCTACTTCACGCAGCACTAAGAAAAGTTTTAGGAGATCATATATCACAAGCTGGAAGTAGTGTAGAAGCAAGTAGATTAAGATTTGATTTTACTCATCCAAAAGCTATGAATTTTGAAGAAATTAAAGAAGTTGAAAATTTGGTAAATTTTGAAATTTTAAAAGCTATTCCTGCTAAAACTGAAATTTTGGAACTAAGTGAAGCTAAAAAAAGTGGTGCAATTGCTTTATTTGGAGAAAAATATGCAAATAAAGTAAGAGTTTTGAGCTTTGGTGACTTTAGCAAAGAGCTTTGCGGTGGAACACATGTAAAAAACAGTTCTGAAATTGGAGCATTTTTAATTACAAAAGAAAGTGGTGTAAGTGCTGGAGTTAGAAGAATAGAAGCAATTTGCAGTAAAGAAGTAATAAATTACACAAATCATTTAAGGGATGAGTTAGAGACAATAAATTCAGAGCTTAAATCAAACGAACCACTTATTGCCATTGATAAGCTTAAAAATGAGATAAAAGAGCTTAAAAACGAACTTAAAAAAACTTCAAACAATAAAGAGCTTGAAGTTCATAATATAAATGGAGTAAGTGTCATAGTTAGCAAGTTTGATGGTGATATAAAAACTAAAATTGATGAGCTTAAAAACAGATATGAAAAAGTTGTAGTTTTACTTGAAAACATTAAAGATGATAAAATCACACTTTGTGCAGGAGTTAAAAATGCTCCTATAAAAGCTGGGGATTTAGTAAAACAAACTGCTTTAATTGTCGGTGGAAATGGTGGTGGACGAGATGACTTTGCAACAGCAGGCGGAAAAGATATTTCAAAAAGTAAAGAGGCTTTGAAATTTGGCCTAAAATATATAAAGGAAAAACTATCTTAACAAGCGAAATTGATAGCTCATTTGCAAGAATAGATCATATTTTGCCATTTTTGCACATTGTTTCTATCGTAGTACTTATAACCTTGCAAGGTTTAATAATCTGTATAACTAGGTTTTTAAATTTAGAAAAAAACTATAGTTTTATTTTCAAATCTTGCAAAAATTTGGCAATTGCCTTTTTTATAACATTTAGTGTTACAGTGTTAACTGGTTTTTTACTATCTCAAAATGGAGATTTTAAATTTTCGGATCCAATGATAGAAAGTGTTATAAATACAAAATATGCAATTGCTTTTTTACTGCTTTGTAATTTTAGCTATATAATTTATAGATTTTTCCTTGCAAAGGAATGTTATAAAAAAGCTGACTATGATGAGATGAACGAGCACTTAATAATTGCTGTAAATTATTTTATGATCCTTGATATTGTGCTTTTACTTATAAGTACCTATTTAGGAGTTGTTATAGTGAGTTTTAAATGATAAATTTGGCATCAAGCTCAAAGACTAGAGCAAAAATTTTAAGAGATTTTGGATTTAACTTTAAACAAGTTTTGTTTAATTATGATGAAAGTTTTATTGCAAAAAAAGAGCCTTTAACTTATGCCTATAATGTTGTATGTGCTAAATATTTACAGTTCAAAAAAGTTTATCCAAATTTGGAAAATTTACTTTTTGCCGATAGCTCAGTTATAGTTGATAATGAAATTTTTGGAAAAGCAAAAAATGATGAAGATGCTTTTTATATGCTTAAAAAACAAAGTAACAATGAAGCAAGTGTAATAACGGCTATGATTTATGAAGACAAAAAACTCAAACTTATAAATTTAAGTATTACAACTTTTAGATTTAAAAAATTTGATGAAAAAGATTTAAAAAACTATATTGACAAAAGAGAATATATTGGAAAAGCAGGAGCAATGATGATAGAAGGTTTTAATAAAAAGTATATTGTATCACAAAAAGGAAATACAAGCACAGCAATGGGACTAAATGCTGAAATTTTAAAGGCTTATATATGATAGTTAGATTTATTTTTGGTTTTATTGCGGTGTGTTTTTTTGCAGCTGGTGGGATATTTATGTATTTTTATACAGAAGTAAAACATGATATGAATGCTATCATTAACTATCATCCAAAGCTTACAACTGAAATTTATGATAGAAACAATAACCTCATAGCAAATGTATTTGATGAAGAAAATAGAGTTTATGTAAAATATGATGATATTCCTGGACGCGTAATAGAAGCCCTTGTTGCCATAGAAGATACAAATTTTTTTGAACATAAAGGAATAAATGTTGAGGCTATTTTTAGAGCAATTATAAAAGACTTAAAAACTATGAGTTTTACACAAGGAGCATCTACTCTGACTCAACAACTTATAAAAAACATAGCTTTAAGCAATGAAAAAAAAATCGATAGAAAGATAAAAGAGATAATTTTAGCTCTAAAACTTGAAAATGAGCTAACAAAAGAACAAATTTTAGAACGATATTTAAATGAAGTTTATTTTGGGCATGGATACTATGGAATTAAAACTGCAGCTTTAGGATATTTTAGAAAAGATTTGGATGAACTTAGTTTAAAAGAGGCAGCAATACTTGTAGGACTTCCAAAAGCACCAAGTAGCTATGATCCAACAAGACATCCGGATCTTTCCCTATCAAGAGCAAATAGAGTTGTTGAGAGGATGTATGAAATAGGATGGATAGGAAGAAATGAGTACGAGCTTGCTATGAATGAAGAACCTATTATTTATGATGATAGCTTAACTAAAAATAAAGCTCCTTATGTCGCAGACGAAGTCATGAAAGAGGCTTCAAGATTTCTACCAGACATAAAAACAGCTGGATATAAAATTTACACAAGCGTTGATTTAGAAGTTCAAAATCTAGCAAGAGATGCTCTTATTTGGGGATATAATGAAATTTTAAAAAGAGATAAAGATGCAAATGAGAGTGTACTAAATGGAGCAATAGTTGTAACAGATCCAATAAATGGTGATATTTTAGCTCTTGTTGGTGGAGTTGATTATCAAAAAAGTAATTTTAATCGCGCAACACAAAGCCAAAGACAAACTGGATCAAGCTTTAAACCTTTTATTTATCAAATTGCCCTTGATGAGGGTTATTCACCAGCTAGCGAAATACCAGATATTCCAAGAAGCTTTAATGATGGCTCAAATAAAGAGTGGACACCAAAAAATTTTAGCAAAAACTATGAAGGCTACATAACTATGCGAAGAGCACTTTTAAAATCAAGAAACTTAGCAACTGTAAATTTAATGCATTCACTTGGTGTTAAAAATGTAATTGATAGGCTAAAAGAAGCTGGTTTTAGAAATATACCATATGCACTTTCAGTTTCATTAGGAAGTTATGGAATTTCACCTTTAGAATATTCTAAATTTTACTCTATATTTCCTGGTGGTGGAATTGCCACAACACCTAAATTTATAGAACGAGCAACTAGCTTTAGTGGTATTGAAACTGTTTTTAAAGCTGAACAAGTTACTGTTACAAAACCTGAACAAGCATATTTAATGGTTGATATGATGAAAGATGTTGTAAATGAAGGAACTGCAAGAAACGCAAAAGTTAATGGTATAGAAATAGCTGGAAAAACAGGCACTTCAAATAACAATATTGATGCATGGTTTTGTGGATATACACCTGAGCTTTTAGTCATGGTTTGGTATGGAAATGATAACTACAAGCCTATGAGATATGTTGAAGTTGGTGGTAGAAGTTCAGCCCCTGTATTTAAAAAATTTATGGAAAACTACCTAACAATTCACCCAGAAACAAAAAGAAATTTCAATGCTCCAGAAGGGGTCTATCATAAAATTTACAAAGGAAAAGATGAGCTTTATACTACAACTTCACCACTTCCTTATCAAGATACATTACCACTTGATTTAGGATATGAAGACGGAACTGGTGGTGGAAACTCACTTTTATTTTAAGACAAAGCTCCAAAAAATTTGGAGCTTTGATAAATAACTACTCTATTCTTTTTCCTGCATCAGGAGTAAATAAAGGTTTTCCCATAAGTTTAAAATCAGCTATAAATTTTTGAGCTTCATCACTTACTATCCAATTTATAAACTCTTTTGCATTCTCATAATCAGCTTTTGGACAGTTTTTAGTATTTACAGCCATTACTGAATAGAAATTCTTTAAACTTTCATCACCTTGACTTATAATTTCCATATTTGAGTTGCCTTTTAAGCCATCTTCGTATTTTATAAAGGTTCCTTTATCAGTTAAAGTTACACCTTTTTGCTCTGCAGCTATATTTATAGTAGCTATCATTCCTTGTCCTGTTTGATTATACCAACTCTCTTTCTCAGGCACATCCCCAGCTACTTTTTTCCAAACAGAAATTTCTTTATTGTGAGTTCCACTCTTATCACCACGACTAAAGAATTTAATCTTTTCATCTTTGATAATTTTAAAGATTTCAGATAAGCTTTTATCTTTAAATTTACCAGCTAAAGATTTATCAGCAATTAAAATAAAATCATTATACATAACAGCTGTTCTATCTATGCCATAACCATCTTCTACAAATTTTTTCTCAACTGCAGGTGAATGAACAAATAAAATATCTGCATCACAGTTTTTACCCATTTCTAGTGCTTGACCTGTTCCAACAGCAACCCATTTTAGTTCAACTCCAGTTTTATCTTTATAAACAGGAGCAATGGCATCTAGCAAGCCAGTATTATCAGTGCTTGTAGTTGTTGCCATAACCAAATCACTATCTTTTGCATTTAATGACAAAGCAGTTATAAAACTAAGTGCTAATAAAGCTAATTTATTTTGCATTTTTATCCTTTTAAATAAATTTTCAAATATTCTATCATATTTAAATTGAAAATATGTAAATTTTGCATATTAATTATATTTTTTCAGCATATATAAAAGAAATTTTAAATAAACTTAATAAAATATTTCAAATTATATGAAAAGGAAAATCTTGGATTTTATATTAGATGGAATTTATGAAGCTTTAAGACTTCTTATTTCTTTTGATGAAGAGACTTATTTTGCCATTAAAACAACACTTTATTCATCATTTTTTTCCATCATTATAGCCTTAATTATCGGTATGCCACTTGGATTTTGTTTGGGATATTTTAACTTTTTTGGAAAAAAATTTTTAAGAATTTTAAGCGATACTGGTCTAGCTATGCCAACTGTTGCAATTGGACTTATTTTATACGCTTTGTTTTCAAATAGAGGCCCACTTGGCAATTTAGGTCTTTTATTTACTTTAAAAGCTGTTATAATTGGTCAAATTTGTTTATCTTTACCAATAGTGATTTCTCTAACTGCAAGTGTGATAGAAAATATGGAAATAAAACACTTAAGACTTATAAAAAGTTATCATTTAAGAGGCTATAAACAAATTTTAACTGTTTTATTTGAAAATAGATACCCATTAATGGTAGTTATAGCAACCACTTATGGCAGAATTGTTGCAGAAGTTGGAGTTGCAATGATGGTAGGAGGAAACATTAAATGGCATACAAGAACCATCACAACCGCTATTTCCCTTGAGACAAATAAAGGAGAATTTGCAATGGGAATAGCCCTTGCAAGCGTCCTTATAACAATAGCATTTTTAGTAAATTTATTTATTTATGCTTTAAAAAAGTTTGATAAATGAAAATTTCAAATTTAACCAAAATATATAATTCACATCTTATTTTAGATATAAAAAATTTAAATATTGACACTACAAAAATAATAGGACTAACAGGTACCAATGGAAGTGGAAAAAGCACACTTTTAAGAATAATTTCCGGCATTGAGAAGCCAACTAGTGGAACTGTTGATTTAAATATTTCCACAAAAGACATATCGATACTTTTGCCTGAACCAATGCTTTTAAAAAGAAGTATCAGGAAAAATTTTGAATTTGTTTTAAAAAATAATGGACTTATGAGTGAGTTTAAAAAAAGAGTAAAAAAATCTTTAAATTACGCAGGACTTAATGAAAGTTTTTTGGATAAGAAATACTACGAATTAAGCAGTGGGCAAACTGTAAGAGTTGCTTTTGCTTTAATAATTGCCATAAAAAATAGGCTTATTTTGCTTGATGAACCAACTAATAGTGTTGATTTACAAACCGCGAGGCTTTTTAGTAAAGCCATAAAAGAGCTAAATTTAAAACATAATTGTGGCTTTATAATAGCAAGTCATGATGAAAAATGGCTTAGCGTTTTAACAGATGAAAATATTTTTTTATATAATGGAAAAGTTGCAAAATTTGAGTATAAAAATGTATTTGAAACAAAAAATGGAAAAATAAATTTTGGTAAAAATTTAAACTACAAAATCCCATTTAAAGAAACTAGAAAAGTAGCTATAGATCCAAGTAAAATCACACTTGAAAAAATGCCATCACAAGACTTTTATAAAGGACTTTTGCATTCAATATCATTAATAAATAAAAATACTTTATTGGTAAAAATCAAATTTGGAGATTATCTTTTAAAATGCCATTCTTCTAAAAATTTAGACTTAAAAACTGGTGATGAGATTTACTTCAAAATAGAAAATGATGCTTTTGAAGTAATTTAATTTTAGTTATTTTTAACACATTTAAATGACTGACATAATATAGTTTTAACTATAAAAAAATACTTAAGATTCATTGAAAAATCCATCTAGTTTTTACAATAATATTCAAGGTTGTTTCTAAGTAAAAGTCTTTATACTTTTTAGCTATCAAACTAAATTATTAGAAAGTTTAATTCCTTACTCTTTAATCAATATAGCCACGTTCTCAATATCTTTATCGGTCATAAATTATTCCTTATTAATAAAAATTATTTAGAAGATTTGTAAACTATTTTTTAGATATATTGTTGAATGGCTTTGGTATCTTTGACATTTTTTTATAAAAAATGATTTTTAACTTTTTATTCCATTCCACAACAATACCACAAAAATGTTTTACATGACCTAATATTACTTTGTATTTTATAA
Organism: Campylobacter ureolyticus; assembly: GCF_027277485.1. GTDB lineage: Bacteria > Campylobacterota > Campylobacteria > Campylobacterales > Campylobacteraceae > Campylobacter_B > Campylobacter_B ureolyticus_B. Next base: position 64,585 of record NZ_JAPXGQ010000004.1, read on the forward strand.
TACAACTTAAATAGTGAGAGTAATAAAAGTGCCTAAAATAAGGCTTAAATAAGATTTTATGATACATAAGAGGATTTTATAAACAATTCAATGGATGCCTTAACTGGATTCGAACCAGTGTTAGCTGATCCAGAGTCAGCAGTTCTACCACTAAACTATAAGGCATCAAAAACTTTGATTATACTATTTAAAAAATAAATTTTTTATAAATTTAAAATTTCATTTAAATTTTTAGCAAGTTCAATTTTTTTTATATCACCTATAACTTTGTATTCTTGAAGTTCTTTGCCATTTTTAAAAAATATTAAAGCAGGTGGTCCATATATTTGAAATTCTTTCATCAACTCCAAATCATCCTTACTATTTTTCGTAACATCAACTTTTATAAGCTCAAAATTTGATAAAATTTCAGAAATTTCTGCTAAGTTTAAAGTATCATCTAACTCTTTACAATTAACACACCAAGTAGCCCAAAAGTCAATTAAAACTGGTTTTTTACTGCCTCTAACGACTTCTTTTAATTCATTTAAATTTGATACTTTTTTGAAATTTAAATTTTCTTTTAGTTGGCTTTTAAAAGTAATATTAAGCGGATTGATTAGACTATTTGAACCGCTTGCAAAACCAAATATTAAGATAACTGAGTAAATTATTATCGATAAGCTAAATCCAAATTTGAATTTTTTAAATGTGGCACTATCTTTTTTTACAGGAAATAAACTTACACCAAAAAATATACCAATAACTCCGTATAAAAGCAGACTCAAATTTGAACTTATTAGTCTTGAAAGCATCCAAACTGCCATAAATAACATAATAAATCCAAAAATTTTACTTATCTCATTCATCCAGTATCCAGGTTTTGGTAAAAACCTATTAGCTCCAAGTCCTATCAGCAAAAGTGGCATTCCCATACCAAAACTCATTATAAATAATGCACTTCCACCAAGTAATAAATTACCGCTTTGAGCTATGTAGACTAATGCTCCAGCAAGTGGTGCAGCCACACAAGGGCCAACTATCAAAGCTGATAAAAAACCCATTATAAAAACCCCAATTAGCCCATTTTTACTCTCACTTTTTTTACTAATTTTACTTTGAAGTGAAGCAGGAAGCTGTAACTCATAAAATCCAAACATACTAAAAGCTAAGACTATAAAAATTAAACCAAATAAAATAATAACCCAAGGAATTTGTAAAAATCCTTGAACGCTGGAGCCAAAATATGTAGCCAAAATACCAGCAATAGAATAAGCTAGCGACATAGCAAAAACATAAATAAAACTTATTAGAAAAGCTTTTTTATTATTGTTTTTACTATTTTTACATTTTGAAACTATAATAGATGATAAAATCGGAATCATAGGAAAAACACAAGGCGTTAAAGCCAACAAAAGTCCATACCCAAAAAATGTTATTATAGTGATAAAAAAATTATTGTTTTTTATATCTGATGAAATTTTATTTTCATAATTTTTATTATTATTGCTAACTTTTTTATCTTCAACTTTTGATATTGTAAATCCATTTTCAGCCTTCAAAAGACTAAATTTGAAATTTTGAGGATTGTAGCAATATCCATTATAAGCACAACCTAAAAATTTAAGCGTTATAGTTGAATTGTTTAAGATCAAATTTGATGGTATAAAAAGAGTAAAATTTTCATCATAAATCAAATACTCTTTGTGTTTTTTAGGCTTTGGTAAATCTAAAATTTTTGTAATATTTTCACTTCCTAAAAACACCTTAAACTCATCTTCATAAAGATAAACACTTTTATCTATAGCTATATCAAAGCTAATGCCAGAAGAACCAGCTTTTTCATTAATTTTAAAAGCTTCACTTACATTTACTGGTTCTGCGTTTAAAAAACATATCGTAAGAATAAATAAAAAAATATTTCTTATCAAATTTAACCTTTTATTAAAAATCATGAGATGCATTTTAATATATTTATCTAAATAAAATAAAAATTTTATATTTTTACTGTATAATATAACTAATTTATCACAAGGTCTAAAAAAATGAAATTATACAAAGAAGAGCTTGTAAAGTTACAAATTGAGCTTTTAAAACTTCAAAATCATATAAAAAAACACTCTTTAAAACTTCTTATTATTATGGAAGGAAGAGATGCTGCTGGAAAAGGTGGTACGATAAAAAGAATAACTGAACATTTAAACCCAAGAGGTGCTCGCATAGTTGCGCTACCAAAACCAAGTGATGTTGAAATAACTCAGTGGTATTTTCAAAGATATGTTGCAAATCTCCCAAGCGGTGGTGAAATAGTGATATTTGATAGATCATGGTATAACAGAGCTGTAGTTGAGCCTGTTATGGAATTTTGCACCACCTCACAAACAAAAGAATTTTTAGAAGATGTGCCTTTGTTTGAGCATCTTTTAAGTAAATCGGGCATTAAAATTTTTAAAATTTTTCTTTCAATTGATAAGAAAACTCAAGCAAAAAGATTTAAAGACAGAAGAATCAATCCACTAAAGTCTTATAAAATTTCAACTGTTGATGAAAAAGCACAAACTCTTTGGGATGATTACTCAGCTGCAATTTACAATATGCTTATAAAAACAAGTTCACAAGAAAACCCATGGATGATAATAGATGCTAATGATAAGAAAAAAGCTCGCATAAACACAATAAAATCTATACTTTATAATTTTGAATATGATGGAAAAGAAAATAATAAGATTTTAAAACCAGATAGTGATATTGTATTAAGCGTCGATGATGCTATTAATAAAATAAGTAAAAACAATAAGATTTAATTTTAATATATTAAAGTTCTTCATTGTTAATTTGTAAAGTTTTTTTATTTATAAAATTTTAGTATAATTATCTAAATTTTAATAAAAAGGATAAAAAATGGCTATAAACACAGACCAAATGGATAAAATTCAAAAAGTTTTAGATGCATTAAAAGAATATGCAAATAAAGATGGTGCAAATAACCAAAGAGCTGATCTTTATGAGTTTTTATCAAACAAGCTTGGCATAGAACTAACTACAAATTTCACTGGAACAGATGGAAAAAGTAGAATTGCCTATACAGACTTATCAGAAGTTTTATATGTTGTAGAAACTGCTGCTAAAAAAATGTAAATTTTAAGAAGTAAGCCAAAAAGCGGCTTACTTCTAGTAAAAAATTATAAATTTTAAGCCTATTTTAAAAGCACAACAAAACTTGTTATGCTTTTAACAAAAACTTTTTACAAACTCACTTTCATCTTTGCATTTCATAGCTTCACTCATTATACAAATTTTATTAGCTCCTACGTTTAAACAATTCCTGAAATTTAAACTATTTATTCCACCAAGTGCGTAAATTTCACCATTATAAAATTTTCTTACATCATTAATTAAATTTAACCCCTTTGGGGCAAGATTAAATTTACAATCAGTTTTATAAATATGACTTAGACAGATTGAACTAGCTCCTAAATTTAAAGCACTTTTTACTTCATCTACACTATGAGTTGAGGCTACAATTTTATCAAATTTAACTAAATCACCTTTGTAGATTTCAAGCTCTTTCAGTGGTAACCAGATATTTTTACATTCCAAGCTCAATGCAATATTTACAAATTTATGTATAAAAATTTGCTCTTTAAAACTAGCGCAAGATTTAAAAACCTCATTTGCAAATTTAAAATACTCATTTTCACTAAGTTCTTTTGCTCTTAAAACTACATTTGCACCATAATTTAAAAATTTAAAAACTCTTTTATAAATATTGTCCTCGCAAAGCTTTAAATCAGTAATTACAACTAAATTAGACATAAATATATTCACTCATTAAAGGATAAAATCCACTATTTTCAACGCTTTTGCAAACTTCATCAACACTTCTTTCATCATTTATATTAAATTGTTCATCGCCTATTTTTTTACTATGACCACCAATTCCTACACTTACTCCAGCTGAAAGTTTGTTGGCTGCAATCTTAATGGCATTATCTCTAAATCCAGCTCTTTCCCTAGTTGAAATCGTAATAGTTGCATGTGGCATAAAAAGCCTATATGCCATAACTACTTGCAAAAGCTCTTTTTCATGAACATCGCGTGGGTTTATTCGAGAGTTATTTATAACAGGACGAAGCCTTGGAACTGAAAGTGAGATTTCAACAAACGGATATTTTTGATATATTAAATTTGCATGAAGCGCAGTAGCAAAAGCATCTTTTCTAAAATCATCAATACCTAAAAGTGCACCGAACCCAACACCACGCATACCACCTAAAATTGCCCTTTCTTGAGAATTAAAACGATATATAAAACTCATTTTTTCACCAAGTAGGTGAATTTTTTGATATTTCGAAGGATTATATGTTTCTTGATAGACATTTACATAATCAACTCCGTTTTCATGTAAAAATGAATACTCATCAACATTTAATGGGTAAATTTCAACTCCAACTATTTTAAAATACCCACTTGCCATTTTGCATGCTTTAGCGATATATTCTACATCTGAGTTAACTCTACTTTCTCCTGTTAAAATCAAAATTTCTTCTAAGCCTGTTTTTTTTATATTTATAAGCTCAGTTTTTATAGCTTCAAAACTTAGTTTTGCTCTTTTAATATTATTTTTTGTATTAAATCCACAATAAACGCAATGACTATCACAAAAATTTGATATATAAAGTGGAGTAAAAATATTTATATTCTTACCAAATTTTGCTCTTGTTTCATTTTTACAAACTTCTGCAATTTCTTCTAAACACTCCCCTGCTTCAATGCTTAAAAGCACTTTTAAATCATTTTGCGTTCTAATTTTAGAATTTAATGCCTTATATATATCATTTTTTGTATAGTTTTTATACTCAAATTTAGAAGTTTCATCTAAAACTATTTTTAAAATATCACTTTTTATATCAATCATGCCGTTTTGATATGCGAATGGATTAGAATTTTTCATAATTTTAATCTCTTAAAAATCCAGTTAACGGTGAACTTGGCGAAGCTGTTTTTTTAACTCTTCCAAAACCTGCCAAATAAGCATCTCGACCTGCAATTACAGCATTTTTAAAAGCTCTTGCCATTTGTGGTAAATTCCCAGCTGTTGCAACTGCAGTATTTATCATAACTGCATCACACCCAATTTCCATAGCCTCACAAGCTTGTGATGGTCTACCAATGCCAGCATCAACAACAATTGGAGTTTTAATCTCATTTATTAATATTTTAATCATTTCTTTTTGGGTTAAGCCCTGATTACTGCCAATTGGAGATGCAAGAGGCATAATAGCTGCTGCTCCTGCACTTTCCAAACTTCGTGCTATTCCTAAATCAGCATGCATATAAACCATAACTATAAAGCCTTCTTTTGCTAAAATCTCAGTTGCTTTTAAAGTTTCATAATTATTTGGAAAAAGATATTTTGAGTCATCTATAACTTCAAGTTTTATAAATTTACTAACGTTAAGTTCTTTGCAAAGTCTTGCAATTCTCACAGCTTCATTTGCATTTCTAGCTCCACTTGTATTCGGTAAAATAGTAATATTTTTGGGGATAAAATCAAGGATATTCTTATTTTGGCTTTCATTTACTCGTCTAAGTGCTAATGTTATAATCTCTACTCCTGCTTCATCCACACAAGCTTTTATGAGTTCTGGATTAAACTTGCCAGAGCCTAAAATAAACCTTGAATTAAACTCATATTCGCCTAATTTTAGATTATCATTTTCCATAAAAATTATCCTTTTATAATTAAAATAAATAAAATTCTACTGTTTTAGTTTTATAAAATGATAAATTTTTTAAAATTTGAAAATTTAAATGCTAAATTTCAAACTCATTCATAATAATTCTTAAAATTGTATTTGCCTGCATTGAGGCACATTGCACAACCTTTGGAGCCATTAATGATGCTTTTGAACTAAAATCGCCACAAATATAGCAGTTTGTACCAAATCTTTTTACTTTCATTAAATTTGAGCTCTCATATCCGCCCATTCCACTTCCAAAAACAAAATATTTATCTAAATTTTTAGAGGCGTAATCCATGAGTAAGGCTTTTAAATCAGCATTATCAAAAGCCTCACATATTAAAAAATCATCTTTTAAAACGGAATTTAAATTTTGGCTTGTAATTTTTAAATTTAAAATTTCAAAATTTAAGTAAGGATTTATTAGCTCAAGTTCGGATTTTAAGGCATCTGTTTTAAAAAGTCCAATATGGGTTTTATTATAAAACTGACGATTTAGATTGTTTAATTCAACCTTATCAAAATCAACTAGTTTTAAATTTCCAACTCCTACTCTAGCAAGCATTGAAGCGATATTTGAACCAAGTCCGCCAAGTCCTAAAATCACAACTTTAGAATTTTTAACTTTTTTTGTAACTAACTCATCATTTCTTTTGTAAATTTCGCTTTCGAAATATTTTTTTTGCATAAAATACTATCCACCACCTACAAACTCAACTATTTCATAATTATCATCTTTGCTTACAAGATCGTATTTCCAAAGATTTTTGCTTAAAATTTCGCCATTTTTTTCAACAGCAATACGACTAATGTCAAATTTAAAGTCTTTTATAATTTCAAGCAATTTTGTACCATTTTTAACCTCAACCTCTTTAGCGTTAATCTTGACCCAAACTTTGTCTATACTCTTCAAAAGTTCCCCTAAAATCAACTATTTCTCCATCACCTTTTAGATGAAGTATTCTATTTGCAAAAGCATCAATTAACTCTCTATCGTGACTTACGCAAATTGCACTTCCTTTAAATTGATAAAGTGCTTCACCTAAAGCAATAATTGCCTCTAAATCAAGGTGATTGTTTGGCTCATCCAAAATAAGCAAATTAGGCTTTATTAGCATTAATTTACTAAGCATTACGCGATGTTTTTCACCTCCACTTAGATCTTTTACACTTTTTTCTTGCTCAGCCCCGCTAAAAAGCATCCTACCAAGACATTTTCTAATTTCATCTAAATCTTTATTTTTATTATCTTGTAGATATTCATAAAGCTTTAAATTGCTTGTTAATTTATTATTTATGTCTTGTGCAAAGTACCCAAGCTCAATAGTTGCTCCAATATGTACATTTCCACTATCAGGGGCAATTTCATTCATTATGATTTTACAAAGTGTGCTTTTTCCAACACCATTTTTACCAATTATTGCAACCTTATCACCCTTTTCAAGTTTAAAGTTAAAATTATCTAAAATTACTTTTTTATCAAATTTTTTTGAAATTTCATTTAGGCTAATTAATTCATTTCCTATTTCCCTATTTGGGCGAAATAAAATGCTTGGTTCTCTTCTAGAGCTTGTCATAACTTCACTAATATCAAGTTTGTCAAGTCTTTTTTGTCTGCTTGTTGCTTGTTTTGCCTTACTAGCATTTGCACTAAAACGAGCGATAAATTTTTCTAATTCCTCTTTTTCTTTTAGCTTTTTATCTCTTTCCATTTGAGCTTTTTTATTCATCAAGTTTGAGGCAATATACCAATCATCATAATTTCCCGCAAACTCTCTAATCTTTTTAAAATCAACATCTAAAATATCAGTGCAAACTCTGTTTAAAAAGTGTCTATCATGACTTATTACAACAAGTGTTCCAGCGTGATGATTAAGCTCATTTTCAAGCCATGAAATTGCCTCAATGTCAAGGTTGTTTGTAGGTTCATCTAAAAAAAGCACATCTGGTTTTGGAAATAAAACTTGAGCTAATAAAACTTTAAATTTATCTGAGTTTTCAACCTCACTCATTAATTTATCATACTCATTAAGCCCCAAAGATGAGAGAATTTTTTCACATCTTGTTTCATACTCATAAGTTGGATCTTCCTCAGCTGTTATCATTTCTAGCTCACCTAAACGCTCATTTATTTCATCTGTAAATTCCTCGCTTAAGTAAAGCTTTTCTTTTTCCTTAACTGCATCATAAAGCCGTTTATTTCCATACAAAACCGCATCTTTTAAAGTAAAATTTTCAAAAGCAAACTGATCTTGACCTAAAACTCCAACTTTTAAACCACTATCAATTAAAACCTCTCCACTGCTTGCTTCTATTTCACCACTTAAAATTTTTAAAAATGTTGATTTACCAGCTCCATTTGCACCAATAAGTCCATATCTATTTCCTTTATCAAGGCTTAAATTAATATCTTCAAACAATAACTGAGTACCAAATCTCATAGTTAAACCATGTACTTCAACCACATTTCACCCTTAATGTAAATCTTTATTTAACTTAACTGCTTTTTTACTTGAACTTGCAGTTATTTGTCCAGTTTGGCTATTTTGTCTAAAATGAAGTCCATTTAAATTTGCCAACTCTTTTGCCTTATAAATTTCGTTTTTAAAATCAAAATTTGGATTTATTTTGCCAAGTGAAGTTCTATTTTTTTCATCAATATAAACTTTTGTGCCCTCTAAAATAGCAATTCCACCATCAACTATGCAATCATCTCCCAATGGAATTCCAGTAACAGAATTTGCCCCTAAAAGACATCTTTTTCCAATACTTATTGGATTTCCACTTGTGCCACTAAGAACACCTAAAATACTTGCTCCACCACCAATATCAGTTCCCTCTCCAACTACAACTGAGCTTGAAACTCTTCCTTCAATCATAACTTTTCCAGTAGTTCCTGCGTTAAAGTTTATATAACTTGCTCCTGGCATTACTGTTGTTCCATTTGCTATTTGAGCGCCCATTCTAACTTTTGCGGCATCTAAAATTCTAACACTATCATCAGGAATAATATGATTTAAAAACCTTGGAAATTTATCAACACTTGAAATCACTGGATATGCGCCACTCATCTTTAAAAATATCTCATTTTCTCTTAACCATTCAAGTTCAACAGGTTTTGCAAACTCATCCCAAGCAACATTTGGAAGAACTCCAAAAGCTCCATCTAAATTTATACTCCTAAGCTCAACCTTACCAAGAGATAAAAGATATAGTTTTAAATAAACACTTGCAACACTTTTTGGCTTTTCATCACTAAATAAAAAAGTAACGCAAAAGTGATTTTCATCACCATACTCGCTATTAGTTAAAATTTCATTTATAACCATTAAATTTTGTAAATTTTTATGTTTATTTCCCTCAGCCTCATCTTTTAAAAACTCAAATACACTTAAAACTTTTTTTGTAATTTTATCATCTATCTCAAAAACAACCTCACTATCATTTAAGCCTAACTTAACACCGCATTCATTTAAAGCCCATAAAACAACTGCTGCTGAGCCTAAATTTTCTTTATAATTAACAACTGCATAATCAACACTTAAAGTTTTTTTTGTATCAACAATGCCTTTATTAACTCTTCCAAAAGCCCAAGCTATCGGCTCTTTATAAAATTTACTTTTTTTAATTTCATCAACAAATTTGTTAAACTCATCTATATTTTTAATTTTATTCATTTTTTTCCTTTTTTAAATTTTAATGACAATTTGCCTTGCCATCAGTTCGTGGTTGAATTGCCTCATTTCCAGCTAAGTTTTCTTTATCTATATTTTGCATTATTTCCCAAAGTCTAGAAGATGCTTTTTCATATCTTTTAGCACTTATGCTATTTGGCTCATAAAAGCTTACTGGCTTTCCACTATCTCCACCTTCTCTAATAGCAATTTCTATTGGAATTTCACCTAAAATTTCAGTATTGTATTTTTTTACAAGTTCACTGCTTCCACTTTTTCCAAAAATATCATACTCTTTGCCATTATCAGGGCAGATAAATCCACTCATGTTTTCTATAACTCCAGCAATTGGAATATGAAGTTTTTCAAACATGTCAAGACTTCTTGCAGTATCATCCATAGCTACAACTTGTGGTGTTGTAACACAGACTCCAGCAGTTACTGGAACACTTTGCGCAAGAGTTATTTGCGCATCTCCAGTTCCTGGTGGCATATCGATAAAAAGCACATCTAGCTCATCCCAAGAAACATCTCTTAAAAGCTGTTCTATTGCTTTCATTATCATCGCACCTCTCCACATAAGCCCTTGACCACTTTCAATTAAAATTCCCATACTCATCATCTGTATACCATGAGTTAAGATAGGCTTTAACATATTTCCAACAACGACAGGCTTTACTTTATCACATCCAAGCATTCTAGGAATATTTGGCCCATAAATATCAGCATCTAAAACACCAACTTTAAAACCTAGTTTTGCCATAGAAATAGCTAAATTTACAGTTGTTGTGCTTTTTCCAACACCGCCTTTTCCACTACTTACCATAACAAAATGTTTAATTTGAGGAGCGATATTTTTACCACTTATTGTATTGCTTTTTTCTTTTTGAATTTGTGGCTGTTTGATTAAAATTTCACTATTTGGAATTATGTCTGAGATATCTTTTTTTAACTTTTGAGCAACTTCAGGTTTGCTTGAAACTATCTCAACTTCTATAAAAATTCTATCTCCAATCTCAATATTTTTTACAAATCCAAACTCAACAATACTTTTTTTAAAGCCTGGATAAATAACACTTTTAAGTTTTTCTAAAACTTCATTTTTATTCATATAAATTTCCTTGTAACAAATTTAAAAGCTTTTTTTATGTATAATACTACAACTTTATAAATAAAAGGCAAAATTTGATTTCTTTAATACTTTTGGCTGCTGGAGGTTCAACTAGATTTAATCTTGGTGTAAAAAAACAGTGGATTAGGGTTGGACACGAACCTCTTTGGCAGCATGTGGCTAATAAATTTAAGCCATATTTTGATGATATTATTATCGTTTCAAATAAAGATGATTTAGAGTATATGAAAAGCTTTGATGATGGTTTTAAATTTGTAGAAGGTGGAAATGAAAGGCAAGTTTCACTTAAAAATGCTTTAAATTTGGTAAATAGCGAGTGGGTTTTGGTAAGTGATGTAGCTAGAGCTGGAGTTAGCATAGATATGGTAGAAAAAATAATCTCAAAAAAAGATGAAGGTTTTGACTGCATAAGCCCGTATTTAGAAGTTGTGGATACTGCGTATTTAGATACAAATTTAATAGATAGAAAAAAAATAAAATTAATTCAAACACCACAATTAAGCAAAACAAATTTATTAAAAAAAGCTCTTTTAAAAGATGAAATTTTCACAGATGATAGTGCAGCGATCAAAAGCGTTGGCGGAAAACTTGGCTTTGTAAAGGGTGATGAAAAAGCACTTAAAATAACTTATAAGGATGATTTAAAGAAAATATGCTTAAAAGCGCCTGCAAATGACTTTTTTGTTGGTAACGGCTTTGATGTACATAAATTTACAAATGGAAATGGAATAATGCTTTGTGGCATAAAAGTGCCTTGTGAGTATGATTTTATTGCTCATAGTGACGGGGATGTAGCACTTCATGCACTATCTGATGCCTTACTTGGAGCATGCGGACTTGGAGATATTGGAGAGCTTTATCCTGATAATGATGAAAAATTTAAAGATATTAGTTCAGTTATCTTACTAAAAGATATACTTAAAAAGATAAAAAGCTATGGATATGAAGTAGTAAATACAGATATCACAATCATAGCCCAAAGTCCTAAACTTGGATATTTTAAAAAAGATATGCAAAAAAAAGTGAGTGAAATTTTAGGCATAAATAGAGTAAATATAAAAGCTACAACAACAGAAAAACTTGGTTTTATTGGAAGAAGCGAGGGAATTAGTGTAATGGCAAGTGTTATGGTTAAATACTTTGATTGGACAAAAGCTTGAATATTTTAATAGTAGAAAATGAGGCGTACCTAGCTCAAAGTATTGCAAATAAGCTTACTTCTTTGGGACATAATTGCGAGATTTTAACAAAGATAAAAGATATATTAAATACTTCAAAAAAAGATGCTGTTCTTTTATCAACAAGTATTTTTGGTGAAGAAATATATGAAATAATTAAAAAATTTAAAAGTTCCATTATAATTTTGCTAATCCCATATATTAGCAACGATACAGTATCTCGCCCAATAAAAGCAGGAGCAAATGATTATATCCAAAAACCATTTATGGTAGAAGAACTAATAAGAAAAATAAATCATTTTGAAGAATTTAATAAATTAAAAATTATAAATAACTCTTTTATGAAATATTTTGAAAAAAGTTTTGCCTCTGTAAAAATACCTGAGTTTAACTTTGAATCTTTAAAATTTCCACTTTTTATAGAAACAAATTCAAAAAAAATGGCGGATAAATTTGTTTATGAATACTCAAAATGGGTAAAAAAAGGTATTAAGATACTGTTTTTAAATGAACCTGAAGCGCTTTTAACACTAGAAAATGAAAGTTTTGATATGCCAATTTATATTCTAAGCGCTAATCTTTTAAAAGATCAAACAAAACTTTTTGAAATAGTTCAAAACAAACCAGTCATCATAAATGGAATGGGCTTAGAAAATACAAGTAACTTTGATCAAATTACGCTTATTGAAGATGATAAACCAAGTATAGCTAAAGGTGAAATTTTATCGGTTGATGAGTATTTTGAATACATAATAAAAGAAAATCAAAAGCTTTTTTCAGATACTGATTTAGCAAAGAAACTTGGAATTTCAAGAAAATCTTTATGGGAAAAGAGAAAGAAATATGGCATCCAAAAACAAAAATAAAACTCTAAAAATTTCAAGAGAAACACTTGGAACTTTAACTCTTATAAAAAATCAAATTTTGTCAAATTTTGATAAGCTAATGGATGAAAATGAAATAGATGAGGTTATACAAAGTGGGTATTTGAATAATGAGCTTATTCCATATGCCTATATTTTTGCCCCACCTGGAGAAGAAAATCAAAAAATAGCAAAAAATGTAGAATTTTCACAAACTTTACTTTTAGAATGTGAAGAAAAAATAGTTGGAAAGGTAATTGTAACAAATAATTTTAGATTTAAAGGATATTGGAAGTTTTTTTCAATATTTGAAGCCGATGCATCCAATAGTCCAAATGATGAGCTTATAGGAAGTTTTTGCATAAGTGGTTTTATAGAAATTTATGAAGATAAAATAGCTTTGATAAAAAATAAAATTCAAACCTTAAAAAAAGAACTTAATCTAAAAAAAGTAACATCACTAATGCTTTGTGCAAATCCTTTTCATAGAGTCCATGAAAGGCTTATTAGACTAACTATTGATAAGGCTGATTTTTTAATAATATTTCTTTTAAGAAGTACACGAGAAAATAGACTAAACCATGCTCTTAGAAAAAAAACAATGGAATATTTTATAAATAACTTTTTACCAAAAGACAAGGTTTTATTAATAGATTTAGAAAACACAACACTTTTTTCAGCTCATAAAAATCCAGAGCTTGAATGTATCGCTGCATATAATTTTGGTGCAAATAAAGTAATAATTGGACAAAATCATGGCTCAATTGGGATGTTTTTTGATGACAATCAAGCCCATACTATAATCGATAAAATAAGAAAAAACTTTGATATTGAAATTTTAGTAATGCCTGAATATGTTTATTGCAATGAATGCAAAACAATAGTTAGTGTAAAAACATGCCCTCATGGACAACATCATCATATAAAATACCACAGTCCAACTATAAGAACACTTCTTTTAAATGGAGTTTTACCGCCGCCAATTTTAATGAGAAAAGAAATTTCTAGCATTATTTTAAGTGACTTATTTCCAAATAGATTTGAAAATTTGCAGCAAATTTATGATGAAATTTTTCCTAATGCAGGTATTTTAGAAACTCACACTTATGAAGATTTTTATAAAGAACTTGCTAAGCTTTATCAAACTGGATCTTTAACTTAAAGGAAATTTATGAATAAACTTTTTTTAACATTTTTTTATAGTGGGCTTTTAAGACCGGCCCCTGGAACTTGGGGGAGTTTTTTTGGTCTTATTTTAGGAGTTTTAATAGCCTATTTTTTAGGAATTACAACTCTTTTTTTACTTGCAATTTTACTAAGCTTAATTGCTATAAAAGAGGTAAATGCATATGAGGCAAATGGTGGAGAACACGATAATTCAAGTATAGTTATAGATGAAGTTATAGGAATTTGGATAACTTTGAGTATGGGACTTGCTATAAATCTAGAAAATGGCACAATGAGTTATTTAGTTATTATTTTGTCTTTTATTTATTTTAGACTTTTTGATATTTACAAACCATCTTTAATTGGTAGGATTGACAGAGAAGTAAAAGGTGGATATGGTGTCGTTTTAGATGATGTGTTAGCTGGATTTTTTGCAGGACTTTTAACTTTAATGAGTGTTGGAGCTATGATGAAATTTGGCTTTGAAAAATTTATATTTTAATTTTAGGCTCAGTTTTTGAGCCTAAAATTTTAATTATATGCTAAATTTACTTTTTTTAAGTCTTGCACAATAGAATGCTCTCTAAATTCCCTACAAACATCACTACTATTTGAAGTATTATTTACGTAAATATATTCACCACCATTTTCTTGTTTTGCAACTACTTCTACACAGTAATTCATAACACCTTTTTCATTTACACCATATCGTACAGGTTTATCAAAATCAAACAGAATATCTTTATCTTCAAATCCGGCAGATATTGTCATAATACCAATATTTGTAAATTTTCCATTTCTAAAGTAATAACTTCTTATATCATCAATTCCTGTTTTTAGCTCACTTGCAGCTTGATAAATAGCAATTCCGCCACCAGTTTTATTCATGAATTTTGGGATAACTACTTTAAAAATAACAATTGCTGCAACTATTAAAAAAACCATTTGTCCTATACTAAAACCTTTTTTCATATTCTTTTCCTTTCAGTTCTTCAAGTATTTTATTTAACTCTTTTGTTTGCATATATTTTTCATAACTTTTTTTTACAAAAGCACTTAATAAATCTTTTGCATCAAGATCATTATTGCCATCACTCATCATGGCGAATTCTTTTGATAAGACCAAAGCAAACTCATCATCAACTTTAATCTTGTATGATCTTGAGATTGATTTACTAGTTAAATTTACTTCTATTGTTTTCATTTATCTAAAACATTTTCAATTTCTTTGAAAAGTTCATCCTCGGTTAAATTTTTAACCACCATATCCTCTTCAAGTTTTCCAAGCCTTGAAGTAAGTGCTTCATTTTGAGCTTTAACGGCAACTATCTCATTTCTCAGTTTCTCGTTTTCACTAGTAGCCTCTTTGTATTTTTCAATTAACTCCTTAATTTTATCACCCAAAGTAGGAACTATTTTTTGTTCTTCAAACATTGTTATACCTTTTTTTGTTATAATGTTCGATTGTATCAAAAATGTGCTTAATAATAAAGGAGTTTTTTGAAAAATTTTGAATTAATTAGCAAATTTAGTCCAAGCAACGATCAACAAAAAGCAATTGATGACATTGTAAATTCTATTTTAAAAGGAAATAAATATCAAACATTACTAGGCGTTACAGGAAGTGGTAAGACCTTCACAATGGCAAATATTATTAAAAATTTAAATATTCCAACTTTAATAATGACGCACAATAAAAGTCTTGCAGCTCAATTATATAGTGAATTTAAGGGTTTTTTTCCAAAAAACAAAGTTGAATATTTTATAAGTTACTATGATTATTATCAGCCAGAAGCATACATTCCAAGGCAAGATTTATTTATAGAAAAAGATAGCTCAATAAATGATGAATTAGAGCGACTTAGACTTAGTACAACTGCGAATTTACTAAGCTTTGATGATGTTATAACAGTAGCCTCTGTTTCAGCAAATTATGGTTTAGGTAATCCAGCTGAGTATCAAGGTATGGTTATGTTTTTAGAAAATGGTTTTAAAATCTCACAAAAAGATATGCTTATAAAACTAGTTGAAATGGGCTATACAAGAAATGATAACTTTTTTGATAGAGGAAATTTTAGAGTAAATGGTGATGTAATTGATATTTATCCAGCTTATTTTAACGATGAAGCAGTAAGAATTGAATTTTTTGGTGATGAAATAGATGAAATTTATCATTTTGATTTTTTAGAAAACAAAAGAACTAAAACCATAAATAAATTTATTTTATATCCAGCAAGTCAGTTTATTGTTGGTCAAAATAGGTTAAAAGAAGCTATAAAAGGAATAGAAATAGAACTAGATGAAAGACTTAAATTTTTCAAAGATACTGGAAAGCTAGTTGAAGCACAGCGACTTAAACAAAGAGTTGAGTTTGACTTAGAAATGCTTAGAGCAACTGGCTCAACAAAAGGCGTTGAAAACTACTCTAGATATATTACAGGTATGAAGCCAGGTGGAACGCCATATTCTATGTTTGATTACTATGAGATAAAAAACAAAGATTATTTAGTAATTGTAGATGAAAGTCATGTAAGTTTGCCACAATTTCGCGGTATGTATGCAGGAGATAAAAGCAGAAAAGACACTCTTGTTGAGTATGGTTTTAGACTTCCATCAGCTCTTGATAACAGACCACTTAAATTTGAAGAGTTTATAAATAAAAAAGGGAAATTTTTATTTGTTTCAGCTACTCCAAATGATCTTGAAATAGAGCTTTCAAAAGGTAAGGTGTTTTACCAAATACTTCGCCCTACTGGACTTTTGGATCCTGAAATAATTTTAAAAGATAGCGATAACCAAGTTGAAATTTTATACGATATGGCCAAAGAGGTGATAGCTAAAAATGAGCGTGTTTTAGTAACTGTTCTAACAAAAAAAATGGCAGAAGAGTTAACAAAATATTATCTTGAACTTGGAATTAAAGTAAAATATATGCATTCAGACATTGATGCAATACAAAGAAATGAGCTAATTAGAGGTCTAAGACAAGGAAAATTTGACATGTTAATAGGTATAAACTTACTTAGAGAAGGACTTGATTTGCCAGAAGTTAGCTTAATAGCCATAATGGATGCTGATAAAGAGGGATTTTTAAGATCTCAAACAAGCTTAATTCAAACAATGGGAAGGGCTGCAAGAAATGTAAATGGAAAAGTTGTAATGTTTCATAAAAAAATTACAAATTCAATGAAAGAAGCCATTGATATTACAACACAAAGAAGAAAATATCAAGATGAATACAACAAAAAAAATGGTATAACACCACATTCAGCAACTAGAAACTTAGAAGATAGCTTAAAAATAGAAGATGAAGCTGAAATTTTAAGAGCAAGTAAAAATTTAGAAAAAATGCCAGCAAGTGAAAGAGCAAAAATCATAAAAGAGTTAAGAAAACAGATGCTTGAAGCAGCATCAAATTTAGAGTTTGAAAAAGCAGCAAGTTTAAGAGATGAAATAGCAAAGATGAAAGAGATTTAAAAAACAAACTTTAACAAATATCACAAATAATAAAAAACTACTTCTAGTATCTAATTTGGTATTAATGGTTTAGCTTACAACTTAACACCAAATTAGTTCTCCTGAAATCTCAATATTATATACTTTATTTATTACTTTCAGGAGTCCGATCCATAAAAAAGATATAATTAACAACCATAAATTAGCAAAACCAAAAACTGCCACTATAATTTTCAGGATTTAAATCTTGACTATATCTTAAAATCTCATTTGCTAAATTACTATTTTTAGCTATTATGGTTTTTTGCTTAGTTTAACTGCTTTTTTAGCTCTTCTTTTGTATAAACCACATATTTATCTTAAAAAAAATTAAGTATTTATTATCCTAGTTAACACATTATCTAGGCATCGTACAGCCAAAAAGACAATAAAAACATCAAAAATAATTAGTTTATTAAAAAAACTGTTCGATTTTTTCTCTCATTAAATTTTCATCATTTATATGATTAATCTCATTTCTAAATTCACTAGCTCCATCGTATCCTTTTGAATACTGATGAAGATGCTTTCTAAAAATAACAATTCCTTGATTTTTATAGTGTTTTATCATCTCATCAAAATGACATAAAATAATCTCTTTTTTTATCTTATCGCTAACTTTTTCATTATGTTTTATTTCGTAAAAAATCCATGGGTTTCCAATACTAGCTCTACCTATCATAAGTCCATCAGCTTTTGTATAATTTAAAACTTCTTTTGCATTTTTATAACTTATATCTCCATTTGCAATAATTGGAATAAAAGTTGTATTTTTAGCTCTTAAGATAGCCTCATAATCAATTTTTGAGCTATATCCTCCAACTTTTGTTCTGCCATGAATAGCAATATAATCAACACCACATTTTTCTATTTCTTTAACTAGAATTTCAGGAATTTTCTCATCGAAACCAAGTCTGATTTTAATACTTAAATATTTTTTATTGGAATATTCTTTTATGGTGAAAAGAATTTCTTTTAATAGGTCTATATCTTTTAAAAGTGCAGAGCCAGAACCGTTTTTAACCACTTTTGTAGCAGGGCAGCCACAGTTTAAGTCTATACCATCGATAAAATCAAATTTATTTAAAACTAAAACAGCCTCTTTTATAATGTCAGTATTATTTCCTGCTATTTGAACAATATAAGGAACTTCTTCCTCATTTTTTTCAAGCATTTTAATAGTTTTTTTATCATTATGAGCAAGTGCGTTTGAACTTATCATCTCACTGGTTGTAACATCACAACCAAAACGCTTTACAACACCCCTCAAAGCAATGTCTGAAAATCCAGCTAAAGGAGCTAAAAAAAGTGGCTTTTTAGAAAAATCAATCATTTATTATCTAAAAAAGTAATTTGCAGAGATGTTTTTGCCCTGGTCTCTTAAATCCATTAAAATTTCAAACTCCGGATATTCATCGCTGTAATTTAAAATATCTTTTAACTCTTCCATCATTCCAAACTCATATAAAAGATATAAATATGCATAAGATGCACTTTCCTTTTCAGAATTAAGTTTATTAAATAAGGCTATTAAAACATCTGGTTCTATTTTTTTATTCAAAGATTTAGCAACATTTACATAACCGTATTTGTCCAAATCACATATAATCAAAAGATTCAAAAGATCATCTTTTGTCATTTCAAAATTTTCTTCTTTTGCATATCTTTCAACAAGAAGAAAAGCATCATCTTTTGAAATTTCAAAAGGAAATTTTTTTATATCAAAATAACTGAATGTTTTAAGAGCAACTTTATAGGCTTTTTTACTAAGTTCATCATCAAGAGTTTTTTTATCTTTTAAGATTTCTTTTGCATAAGAGCTATTTTCTTGAAGCTTATTAAACTCATTTTGAATAACTAAAGGATTGTCATTATTTAATTTATACTTTTTAAGTTCAACAACTTCTCCGTTTTTTAGTTTCTCAAGAACATTGATGATTTCTGAAATATCTTCATTTTCAATATTTACTGAATGTGTATGCCAAGGAGATAAAAATTTAGTTATTTCATTTGAAGTTTTGAAAGTATCAGTCTTAAATTTTTTATCACTTTCAATGCCTAAAAGTATTTCTTTTGCATAATTTTCATAAATATCTTCATCGTTTTTTATAGCTTGTTTTTGTCTAAAATTTGCAATCCCACTCCAAGCAACATGAAAAATAGCTAAAATTGCAAATATGATAATTGGCAAGACAAACCACAATGCTACAGGAAGTTCAAGCCCAACACCTAACAAAGAAACTTTGTAACTAGATGCATTTTGTACAAAAGCAAAAATGCCAACTAAGCCTATATAAATAAGCGAATATACTATAAAATGCTTTAATCTCATAAAAACCTCCTTTTGCTAATTGTTGTTTTTCTCTGAAATTTCTTGACAAGTTATGCAAAGTTTTACATTAGGTTTTGCCTTAAGTCTCGCAATGGATATATTTTCATCACACATTTCACATATTCCGTAAGTTCCATTTGCTATTTTTCTTAAAGATTCATTTATTGCATTTAACTCTATTTTTTGTTTGCTGCTTATTGAATATTCCAAATCAGAGTCTGTGCTTATACTTGCCACATCAAATTCATCCACAGCACCATTTTGTCTTAATTCATCAATCTGTTTTGTAGAATCATTAATATTATCAATAATCTCTTGCTTTCTTTGTTCAAGAATATTTTTAAAATGTTCTAACTCGGTTTTTTTCATATTACCTCTTTATTTATGATATGGGTGGTTTGCATTTATGCAAAGCCCTCTAAAAATTTGTTCATATAAAACAAGTTTTGCTATCTTGTGTGCAAATGTCATTTTGCTAAGGCTTATAATTTTATCCATTTTTGATTTAAAATCGGTGCTTAAACCATAAGCCCCGCCTATAAAAAACGAAACTTTATTTTTGGCTAAAAAAAGTTTGCTAAACTCAAAACTATCAAACATCTTTCCGCCCTCATCAAGCCCAATACAAAACCCATCTATTAAAGGCTCATAAGCCTCATCATAGGCTTTTAAAGCCATATCTTTTGAACTTGATTGGGCTTTTGCTATTTGATTATTAAAAAGAACTTTATCTTTGATATTGGCATATTTTTTAGACATCTTAATATATTCATTAATCTCAGAATAAAACTCAATTTTTTCTTTTGAGATTGAATAAACTAAAATTTCCAATTTTACTCTTTTATCTCTTCTTTGTTTTCTTCTATCTCTTTATCTTCTATTTTCAGCTCTATAGTATCCATTTTAACATTTTCTTTTCTATGGGCACCTAAAAGCTCTAACATATCACTTAGATATTTTTTATGCTCACCTCTTGGAACAATTGCATCAATTAAACCATGTTCTAATAAAAACTCAGATCTTTGAAAACCTTCTGGCAAATCAGCTCCAATGGTTTGCTTAATAACTCTTTGACCTGCAAAGCCTATTAAAGCACCTGGCTCAGCTATAATAACATCTCCTAGCCAAGCAAAAGAAGCACTTACTCCGCCCATTGTTGGATCTGTTAAAATAGAAATATAAGGAAGTTTATATTCTCCAAGTTTTTTAATCGCAGCTGATGTTTTACTCATTTGCATCAAAGAATAAGTACTTTCCTGCATTCTTGCTCCACCACTAGCACTTATTATTATAAGAGGTTGTGTTTTAGCAATGCATCTTTTAACTGCTCTTACTATCTTTTCACCTTCAACAGACCCCAAAGATCCACCCATAAATGCAAAATCAAATACAACTATTTGAGCAGCAATACCATAAATTTCAATCTCACCACTAATAACTGAGCTTTGTCTTCCAGTTTTGCTTTCCCCTTCACTTATTCTTTTTTTATAAGACTTTTTATCTACAAATTTTAATGGATCAATTGGCTCTAAATTTTTATCAAATTCTACAAAAGTTCCCTCATCTTCTAAAATGGAAATTCTTTCTCTTGCTGATAATCGCATATGATGAGCACATTTTGGACAGACATTAAATGATGCTTCAACCTCTTTGTAATACATCAAAGAATGACAGTTTGGACACTTAATCCAATGTGTAGGAGCTTCGCTTGGATCTGCTTGTTTTCTTCTTATTTTTGAAAATATATCACCAAAATTCATTCTACCACCTTCATAAAAATAATCAACATTATAACAAAACTAACCTTATCTTTTCTTTTATAGCTTAATTTTAGCAAAAATAAATTCAAATTTTACTAGAATACACTCATGCAAGGATATATTTTAAGAGTTCAAAAAGTAAAAGATGAAGATTGTATAGTTTACATTTTAACAAATGAGTTATTAGTTTGCTGCTATAGATTTTATGGTGCAAGACATTCTAAAATTACACTAGGATATAAGCTTGATTTTGAACTGGAAAATTCAATTAATTTTTTACCATCTTTAAAAAATACAATGCACCTTGGTTATAATTGGCTTTTAGACAGAGATAGACTTTTATATTGGCAAATGTTTATTAGGCTTTTTTACAATCACCTAAAGGACCTTGAAGAAGTTAATAAATTCTACTTAGAAATTTTAGATCAATCAGCCATAAAGATTGAAAAACAAAATCCAAAAAGAGTTTTTTTAGAAAGTTATATTCAAATTTTAAAATTTGAAGGAAGACTTCATGACGAAGAAATTTGTTTTTTTTGTGATAAAAAAATAGGAAATGAAAAAATAGCATTAGCAAGAGCTTTTTTACCAGCTCACGAAAAGTGTATCGGCAAGAACGGTTTTATAAAAAATAAAATTTATGAATATTACAAAAATATATCAACAATAAACTTAAATGATGAAGAAGTTGATAGACTTTATGAAATTTTAAAGGAAGGGTTTTGATTATTATGCTTTATTGATTACTTCAGTGCGTATAAAACATAATTTTTAATTTTTATCCAAATGGTCTTCAGTGCTATTACAACATTTTAAAGCAAAACAAATAAATTAATATGCTCAAAATAGATATTTTTATATTCATCAGTTTTATTTAAAATAATAAATTTCTTTTTCTGTTTTTTAAAAAACATTTTATTTAATTTATGTCTCGCATTTCTTTTACTTACTAAAAAATATTTTGAATATTTTCAATAAAATTGTATATATTTATATTAAAATTATATTTTAAAATCCCAATCTTTTTATACTATAAATCAAGTCTTTAATAAAATTAAAATTTGTTTGATACAATAAACCAAATAAAAATTTTCATTCACATTTAAACTCTGAATTTTTGTTAATCTAAAAAGTAAAGTCATTAAACTATACTATTTAAAAAAATTTTAAAAAGTTTTTGGAATCGTTATTTTCTAAAAATTGATAAATTTATTTAATCTATTTTTTTCTTTTTTGATGTATGATTTGTTCAATTTTACTATCTTTACATTTAAAATCATCTCTTTTTTTGAAAAATATATAAATGTTTTATTGATTTTTATTGTTTTAATCACCAAACACTTCATCTAAAATTTTTTTAGTTACACAATATAAAGATACAACGTCTGCAATAGCCCCACTTTCAATCATCGCGATAATAACTGTCCAACTAATCATAATAACTCCTTTAATTTAATTTCACGGTTAATTATAAAGATTATTTTGGACATTATTTGTCTAATTGAATATTTTAACTCAAAAAAAGTAATCATTTAATTTGTAAAATTATACCATGTTTTCATTAATAATCTTTTTAATAAAAGTATTGAATATGACATCTGCAAGTAAGAGCTCAAACAAATAGAAAACCTACAAAAACAGCTAATTATGAAATAAATTGGAAATGCATAAAGATGAGAAATTTATAGCTTGAGCTTTGTATAAAATTATAAAAATTTATAAATTTTTTATAATTGGAACTAAATTTAAATCCAGGAGGTTGTTTTACGAAGTCTTAGAAGATGAAAATAATATTTTAATTATAAAAAAATCATAAGTGAAAAAGAAATATAAAATATTTTATATTATTAATATAAAAAACAGCTTGATTTTTCTCTAAAAATAGGAGTTTCAAAATATTGTATTATGAAATATAGTATAAACTAGGATGAATTACTTGAAAATTTTGAATATTTTGAAACATATTAAAAAAGATTAGAAACAAATAATAAAATTTTATTTAGACATAATTCATTCTTTTAGTTCCTTATCTTTGATGAGTTTTACAATGAGTGGAATCATATCAAATTTAAGAAAAATATAATTAAATATAAAAGGCGTTTATTATGAAATGTTTTTGAATACAACCTTGAGAATAATATCTGTCATAACACCAATAATTACTTTAAAAAAGTAATTGGAGTTTTTTTACCAACATGGAAATGCAAGAGATATTCTACGGCTTACTAAATCAATATTGATAATTTTAATTTAGTGTTTATTCCCTTTCTCAATGCATTAAGCATCTCAAATATGTAATCTATGAAAGTTAGTTATGCAACTTAGAATAAAGATTCTAGCTTTAAAAAATTTAAAAAAAATAAAATTTATAAACATATTTTAAAAGAACTTGATGATTTTGAAGATGTCTTATATATTCAAAGTTTTTCACTCTTTTAATATAATCTTGCAAAATAATACAGAAAAAAATCGCAATTATACACAGCTATACAATACTAAAAGATATAATAGTATTGGTCATTCGTGAAGATAATAAACTAAATATATACAAAATAAGCATAGGTTGGGGAATAAATAATGAAAATAAAAGTAAAATACAGCTTAAAAATAAGTAATTTTGCTTAAATAAAATTAGAAATAGCATAGCTCACGCAGTAGATAAAATTGTATGTATAAGTTCTACAAAAGTCGTGCATATTTATATTATTTTTTAAAAAATAGATTAAGCCGATTTATAAATATAATATTTTTATTATTTTACATATCAAGATACTATATTAACTATTTTTAACAATAAAATTATAAGTGATATTACATACAAAATATTTCAATTTTTTAAATCTTATCAATATCTTTTATTAGTCTATACAAATAGTACAAACATTTCAAATACATCAAAATAACAGAGCATCTAAAAAAAGATAACCAACTATAGCTACTATTAAAAAAATGTATCTTTATGTATGTTTTCAAATGCAGATTTTAAGCTTATAAAAAGTTTTGAGTTATTTTTTTCTAAATTTAAAAGAAGTTCTTTTGTATTTGCCCTTGCATGAGGCATTTTATTTTCCATACTATAAGCTGGACAACACTCATCACCCACTACTTTTAACTCATTTCTTATAGCACAATCTCTTATTTGCCTTTCTCTTGCAAAAATTAATGGCCTTATTAAAACAAGTCCATTTTTGGCTGTATATTTTGGAGCTAATGTTCTTAAAGCTCCATTATATGTAAAATTCATAAAAAAGCTTTCGACCGCATCATCTAAATGATGCCCTAAAGCTACTTTGTTGAAGCCATTTTTTAAAGCATAAGTATATAAATGCCCTCTCCTAAGCCTTGCACAAAAACTACAAATCGTAGTATTTTGTTTAGCCTTTTCTTGCATAATATCAAAAGAGTTTGTCTTTATAATCTCATAATCAATACAATGATTTTTAAAATGCTCTATTAAATAAGAAAAATCTTGCCCTATACCATAATCCACAGTAACAGCTTTAAATTTCCAATTTTTAGGACTAACTTTTTGAAAATGATTTAAGATGTGAGATAAAATAAGACTATCTTTTCCACCGCTTAAACCAAGTAAAATTCTGTCATTTTCTTCAAACATTTCATATTTTGCATTTGTTTGACCGACAATTCTAAGAAGTTTTTTACTAATTTGCATAAAAAATTAATTTATTTTTTCTATCATTTTTAGTATGAAATTTGCACTTATTTTGGCACTTTTAACCATAAATTTATCAAAGTCAAACTCAGCCTTATGGCCAGCTTCATCACTAACTGTTCTAATTACGAAAAATGGTACTTTTAAAGCATCACAAACAAGGGCTACACTTGCACCCTCCATCTCTGTCATATCCGCTTTAAAGATATTTTTTATCCACTCTTTTTTATCTTCATCACAGATAAATTGATCACCACTTGCGATAATACCAGAAAGAAGCTTTAAATCCAACTCTTTTGCAGTCTTTTGCGCAATTAGATTAAGTTTTTCATCACTATTAATAAATATAGGGCTTCCTGGAACATAGCCATAAGGATGTCCAAAAGCCGTAATATCAAGATCATGCTGTACTAATGATGAGCCACTTAACATATCTCCAATTTTAAGTCCATCTTTTAACGCTCCAGCAACACCTGAAAAAAGTAAAATTTCAGCTTTAAATTTTTCTATCATAATGGTTGCAGTTAGTGTGGAGTTTACTTTGCCAATTTTAGAATAAGCTATGATTAACTCATGATTTTTAAAATTTGTAAAATAAAAGCTATTGTTTGCATAATCTACTTTTTTGCATTCAAATTTTTCTAAAAAAGGCTCAATTTCCTCTGGCATGGCTCCCAAAATGGCTATTTTCAACTATTTTCCTTTGCGTATTTAATAAATTCATTAATTGTTTTTACATCATACAGACTAAAAGTAGGTTTTTTTGTAATTCTTTTGTTTAAACCACCCAAAACACTTGCTCCAAACTCAACATAACAATCAACCATATCATCAATATTTTCAATGCTTTGTTTATATAAAACAGGCTTTACAAGCTGATCTTTTAAAAGAGTTAATGCATCACTTTTTGTACAATAAATTTGTGAAGAAGCATTTGATACAACAGGGCCAAACTCATCCCTTAAAAGTGGTTCAAGCTCACTTACAAGTTCTAGGCTTGCACTCTCTAAAATAGGACAATGGCTTGCAACACTCATATCTAAAAGCATAGCTCTTTTTGCACCTGCATCTTTAAATTCTTTTTCATATAAAGCAAGATCATCTTTATTTCCAGCTACAACTACTTGTCCATCGCAGTTGTAATTTGCCGCCCAAATTTGTTTGCCACTATCTTGAGCATTCTTACAAATTTCTT
Source organism: Campylobacter ureolyticus (assembly GCF_027277485.1). Lineage (GTDB taxonomy): Bacteria > Campylobacterota > Campylobacteria > Campylobacterales > Campylobacteraceae > Campylobacter_B > Campylobacter_B ureolyticus_B. The sequence goes on from NZ_JAPXGQ010000004.1 coordinate 90,777, forward strand.
CTATACTCTCATCAGATAATCCAAGCACTACCATCATAGAAGCATTTTTTCCCTCACATGCTTTTTGCATAAATTTGCCTCTTTTATTTACAAGTTTTATTGCATCTAAAAGATCAAAAGCATCACTTACGCCAAGCGCACTGAACTCTCCTAATGAATGACCCAAACAAACAGCTGGCTTTAAAGCAAGCGTTTCTTCAATTGCTAAATAAGCCATAAATGAATTTAGTACAATAGCTGGTTGGGTAAATTCAGATTTACTAAGATTTTCATTTTCAGTAAAAAGTAAATTTTTAAAATCAATCTCGCAGTAATCTGAAGCTCTATCTAAAATCTCTCTTGATTGAGCAAAGTTTTCATATACATCTTTGCCCATTCCAACTTTTTGCGATCCTTGTCCTGGAAAAATAAAAGCGTATTTCATATTTGCCTACTTATGTTTTCCACAACACTCATGTTCATCATGGTGATGACCACCGCAGAACTCATGCTCATCGTGGTGATGCCCACCACAACAATCATCATCACTATGACAACCACAAACATGCTCACCCTCAACTCTTCCACTTGCTACTTCATCATCACTTGCAAGTCTATTTTCTACAATTTTAACTCTAAATTCTAAATCTTTACCAGCATAAGGATGATTAAAATCAACTATAACTTCATCATCACCAATTTCTTTTACTATAACTCTAGCACTTCTTCCATCTTCGCTCTCTCCGATAAGCTCCATTCCTTCTTTTAGCTCAATTCCAGCGAATTCTTCTTTTGGAATAGATCTTACTCCATCAGGATTATACTCTATAGCACCCTCTTCTTTAGAAATATTTATAATTTTTTCTTCATTTGCTCTTAAATTTAAAACTTCATTTTCAAGCTTTTCTAGAACATGTCCTAAACCTGTTAGAAATTTAAATGGCTCAAGATTAAAATTTGTTTCCAAAATTTCATTATTTTGTTTGTCTTTTAACTCATAAAACATAGTTATAACTCTATTTTCCATATTATTCTCCTATTAAAATGTTTTTTAATTTTATCATAAAAAGATTAAGAAATAAATAATTATTTAAGTGATTTTGCTTGTGGGCTGTTAGGAAATTGTGATTTTAAAACTTTAAAAAACTTATCTGCGTTATTTTTATCACCAATTTTTTCTAAACTAATACCAGCATTAAGCAAAAGTTTTGGCATATAGTCTGCCTTGTCATCATTTTTTATGCTTTCTTGATAGTTTTTTATGGCGTTTGCATAAGATTTTTGATTAAAAGCAATTTCACCTAACATGAAATTTGTTTTTGCAAGATTGTATTTTTTACTTGCTAAATATTCATAATGAATTTTTGATTCAATATATTTATTTTCATTAAAAAGCCTATGTGCTATTTTTTCAATCTCACTTGGTTTCATATCATCAAATGCAACAACTTTATTTGTATTTTTTGTTTGTGTTTCTTTTGTTTCTAGTTTATTTGGTTGTGGCAAAGCCTCTTGCTTTTTTGTAAATTCTTTTTTTGGTTGATTTTTGGTAGTAACCACTACTTCAGAGTTTTTTTTTACATTGATTTCTAATCTTTGATTAATTATTTCAACTTGTCTTTTTAAATCAGCTATATCGTTTCTTAAATCTAAAATATCTTGTTCTGTAACGACAGAAGTTTGTTTATTTGCTAGTTTGCTAACTTTACCAGTAGTTCTAATTTCCAAATCAGAAACCCTGCTTTCAAGTTTAGCTATTTGAGAATTTGTTCCCTCAACTACACTCTTTACACCTATCATATCTTCGTTGTATGAGTTTAGCTTGCTCTCAACTTCATCAACTCTTTTTTTATTTGATAATAAGACTTGTTCATTTTCTGTTAATCCATAAGGATTTTCAGAAGCTATATTTCCCGCTCCAAAAACAGAAACTTCCTGTGCTAAAATGGTGGTTCCTAAAAAAACCACCATTGATAAAATTTTTCTCATTTATTAATAAAATACTCTAAACTCATCGCGTCTATTTTGAGCATCGCATGATTTACTCTTATCTTTGCACACAGGGTTGCTTTCACCATAGCTTACAACAGAAATTCTATCTGCTCTTACGCCATTTGCAACTAAAGCATCTTTTACAGATTTAGCTCTTTTTAGACCAAGTGCATAGTTATACTCATCTGTTCCCCACTCATCGCAGTTTCCTTCAACTTTTACATTGATTCTGTCTGCACCTGCTTGATTAAATAATGCAGCGTTGCTATTAACAACTGAGCGCATCTCAGGTTTAACATTGTATTTATCAAAATCAAAATATACATTTTGAACTTGATTTTGAATTTGAGATGCAAGCTGAGCAAGCATTTGAGCATCTGACATTACAGGAGCTTCTTGAACTGCAACTTCTGGTCTTTTTTTACTACAACCAGCCATTAGTATGGCAACTATAGCGATTGAAGTTAAAACTGTTTTTTTCATAATTTTCCTTTAAAATGAAATTTGTCAGAATTATACCACAAAATTTAAATTTTTACCAATCAAGTGATTGAAATTTTCCAACTTTCAAAGGAAATTGGAAACTTTTATTTTCGTTTATTCTTATAATTCCAACAGCGCTTTGATAATTTGCATCTTTTATAAATACCACAGTTCCACCATCGTGTGAAAATCTAGGAAATAAATTTTTTCCACCAGCTGTTAATTGGCGAATATAATCTGTTTTTGTTGATATTAAATAAAGATTAAAATCCCTATTTTCTTCCCTGCTTGAATAAACTACATAATTTCCAGAGGTACTTATTGAACTATTATTCTTACCGTGAAATACCATTTGTTCTATCCCACCACCATTTATACCAGTGGCAAAAACATTTGGATAACCAAGTCTATCACTTACAAAAACAACTTTTGTATCATCGTCTACAAAATTTCCATTTACATCAATTCCAGGATAATTTGTAATTTTAGTTTTGGTTCTACTTCTTAAATCATATAAGAAAATATCTGGCTGATCACTTGGTGCATCTGTAATAAGCAGTTTTGTACCATCACTACTTACATCAGACACTGTAAGCATACCACTTCCTTCCAATATTTTAGTTTTTTTAGCATTTTTTAAATTGTACTTATAAATAACTGGCTCAACATCATTTACATAATGTGTGTAATAAAACTCATCTTGATCTTTTGAACCCCATTTGGGAAAAATATTAAGCCCGCCACTTAATACTTCTTTTTGATAGGTTAAAGTATAATCAGATACGAAAATAGAACTATTTGCTGAAGATGTATAAACTGCATAAATTAGCATTTTATTCATCCAGTCAACATCTGAATAACCAAAATTTTTAACTATTTCAGATACTGCATTATGTGCTAAAAAAGGAAATTTTGCACCATTTTTTTGAGAAAAATTTGATTCATATAATGTTTTACCACTTTTACCATCAATTACTTTTATTTTTAAAACTAACTCCGTATATACATCACCATCTAATTCATAACGAACAATTAGTGATGAATTGGTTGTTAAATTTGAACTATAACCACCATCATATGAGCTTGTATAGTATCCATCATCAACATCGAAAGTTGCGCCCACTTTTAAATCTCCAAGTATTAGTTTAAAAAACTGACTTTGAAGATTTTTATCATTTAGGTTTGAAGCATCTTGAATTGTAATTTTTGGCAAATTCAAGCCTTCATTAACAATAGTAGTTGTTGCATCGCTTGCAAACATGAAAATGCAAAAACTAAACATTAAAAAAATTTTCTTCACTTATTTCTCCTTTAGAAATTTTTGTAATTTTAATACTAATTTTTAAATTTATCGTATTAAATCTTTCATTTTATATTTATGTTTATAAATTTCACCATTAGGTGGGGCTGGAAATTGAATATTTTCAAGCCTATTTAGATAATCTCTAAATTTTTGATTAAATTCTGTACTATATGATAACTCAATAATTTCATAACTTAATCTTCCATTTTTATTTATTGTGATTTCAACTGTCGCATCTTGATTTGGCAAGGCCCTATATGTGCTCCAAACATTAGTTAAAATACTTTGGACTTCACCTATAAATTTATTATAAACTCCAGTTCTTTGTGATTTGCCTTTTGCTTTTTCGCCTTTTATGTTGGATGTATTATTTTTAGAAGCTGTTTTTTGAATTGTTTTTGTAGTTTTATCGCTCTTTTTTCTACTTTGGACAAGATCTTCTTGTTTTATATTTTCCTCAAGTTTGGTTTTATTTATGTCTTTAAAAAGATCAGATAACTCTTCATTTTTTTGTTTTTCTACAGGCTTAGGAGTTTCTTTTTTTTCTTCTTTTGGTGAAACTTTTTTATTTGTGGTTTTTAAGCTTTCATCTTCATCTTGTAAATTTGGTTTTTTTTCAATAATTTCTTCTTTTTCATCCTCTAATTCTTGACTATCTTTTGAAACAGGAGCTAGAGAATCATCAATGTCCATTATCATAATATCCATAAAGGCATCTTTGTCTTTTGTATATTTTTGACCTTCAAAATATTTAACTTTAGAATTATATGCAAAAAAAAGCATAGAAAGTATAATTAAAATATAAATTAAAGTACTAAAAATAAAAGATAAGAAATTTATAGTTTTATCTTTTTTCACAAAAGACTCCACTATCCAGCTGTTTGAAGAGATATTTTCGTAAAACCTGCTTGTTTGAGTGTTTTTAAAATATACATAACATCATTGTAGATTAAATTTTTATCAGCTTGTATATAGACTGGCGAATTTAGATCTAAATTTGCAGATTTCAATACTATATTATCACTAAATTCACTAAAACTCATAGATTCTTTATTTATATAAACTTTTCTTTTATCATCTATTCTTATAATAATATTTTCAGAGGTTAAATTTGAAACTTCTTTTTTTGAACCATCTGGCAAAGAAATGTTTTCTTCATATATTATAGCTGGTGTTGTAACCATTAAAATAGCAAGTAAAACTAGCATAACATCAACTAATGGTGTGATGTTAAGCTCTGGCTTTTCACTATAATCAAACATTTATTTACTTGCTCTTTCTTGTGAATTTAATAAAACAACATCTATAATTCTAGATATAATATTCATGAGTTCATATGATTTTCTTTTTAGCAAAAGATGAAAAGTATATGCAGGAATTGCTACAAATATACCAGCACCTGTTGCAACTAAAGCTTCACTTATAGCAGGAGCAATTACAGACAAACTTGCATTTGAAGTTCCTATTTTTGTAAAAGTTTCAAGTATTCCAACAACAGTTCCAAAAAGTCCTATAAAAGGAGATGTAGAAGCTATTATTGATAACCAAGTAAGTCCTGATGTAGAATTTTTCTCAGCCATTGCCTTACAAACAGAAAGTTTTTCCTTTGTAGTTTCTCCTGTTGCATATTTTTTAACAACTGTAGTTAAATTTGAAATTTTACCACCAAGCAAAAGAGAATCAAGTGCTTTAATCTCAGATGATATCCATAAATTTAGAGATATCATCTTTGAAATTAAAATAGAAAAAGTTGTAATAAAATAAATAGACAACCAAATTAAAACAAATAAAGTTATAAATGAACTTCTTGATATATAACTAAGAAAAATATCTAGCATTTATTTATTTTGACCTTGCCATATTTTCCATTTTTGCTATGGTTGAAGCATATGTAACATTCTCACTTCCCATTGATTCAATTAACTCTTTTGCTTTATCTAAAGATTCAGCTATCGAACTATCAGATTTTCCACCAACATATACGGCACCATCTGCAAGAACAGTAACTTTTTCTTCATCAACTTTTAAATAGCCCCAGTTTATAGCAACCATATCTTTTTCATTATTTTCATCAACTAGCTCAATAAGGCCTGTATTTAAAAGTGTTATTAATGGTGAGTGATTAGGAAGAACTCCTAATTCACCCTCACTTCCAGGAAATTGAGCAGATTTAACTTCACCTGAGAAAATTGTACCTTTTGGAGTAACTATCTCTAACTGAAATTTATCTTTCATAATTTATCCTTATGCTTTTAATTTTTCAGCCTTAGCTATTACTTCATCAATATTTCCAACCATGTAAAATGCTGCTTCTGGGAGATCATCATATTTACCCTCTAAAATTCCTTTAAAGGCAGCAATTGTCTCTTCTAGGGTTATATATTTACCAGGACTTCCTGTAAATACTTCAGCGACAAAGAATGGCTGAGATAAATATCTTTCTATTTTTCTAGCTCTTTCAACAACAAGTTTATCTTCTTCACTTAACTCATCCATACCTAAAATTGCAATTATGTCTTGCAAATCTTTATATTTTTGTAAAATTTGCTGAACGCCTCTTGCAACCTCATAATGCTCTTCACCAACAATTTGAGGATCAAGCATTCTTGATGTTGAATCAAGTGGATCAACAGCTGGATAAATACCTTTTTCAGCTATACTTCTATTTAAAACTGTTGTTGCATCAAGGTGAGCAAAAACAGCTGCTGGAGCTGGGTCAGTTAAGTCATCTGCAGGAACATATACAGCCTGAACTGATGTGATTGAACCTTTTTTTGTTGATGTAATTCTTTCTTGTAGTTTTCCCATTTCGCTCGCTAATGTTGGCTGATAACCAACAGCTGATGGAATTCTTCCAAGAAGTGCTGACATTTCAGATCCTGCTTGTGAAAATCTAAAGATATTATCAATAAACATTAAAACATCAAGTCCCATTTCATCTCTAAAATACTCAGCCATTGTAAGACCAGTAAAAGCGATTCTATTTCTTGCCCCTGGTGGCTCATTCATCTGTCCATAGCATAAGGCAACTTTATCCAAAACTCCACTTTCTTTCATTTCGTTATAAAGGTCGTTACCCTCTCTTGTTCTTTCACCAACACCAGCAAAGATTGAATAACCACTGTGCTTATAAGCAACATTATGGATAAGTTCCATAATAATAACCGTTTTTCCAACACCAGCGCCACCAAATAGTCCAACTTTTCCACCTTTTGCATAAGGGGCCAAAAGATCAACTACTTTTATACCTGTTTCAAAAATTTCACTTTTTGTACTTTGATCTTCAAAAGCAGGTGGTCTTCTATGAATTGACCACTTTGTTTCAAACTCAGTCTCCTCACCTTCATCAATAAGTTCACCTACAACATTGAAAATTCTACCTAAAACTTTTTCACCAACTGGAACAGAGATAGGAGCTCCAAGAGCTGTAACCTCAAGACCTCTTGTAAGACCATCACTTGCATCCATAGCAATAGTTCTAACTCTATTGTCGCCAAGATGTGCGGCAACTTCTAAAATAAGTCTTCTTTCAATACCTTCAACGCTAAACTTAACTTCAATTGCTTCGTTAATTTGCGGTAGATAATCAGAAGAAAAATCTATATCTACAACAGGCCCTAAAACCTGACTAATCATACCTTTCATAAACTCTCCTTAAATTATTTCATTGATTCAACGCCACTGATAATCTCAATAAGCTCAGTCGTAATAGAACCCTGTCTTGCTTTATTATAAGCAAGGTTTAAATATGCTACTCTTTCTTTTGCATTATTACTGGCATTTTCCATAGCGTTCATTCTAGCACTGTGTTCGCCAGCTAAACTATCAACTAATGCATAATACATGCTGTATTCCAAATATTTAACCATTAATTCTTCAAGAATTTTTTCACTGTTTTTTGCAGGTTCAAATTCTATAACAGAATTATTTTGAGAAATATCAGACTTAACAGGTGGGAGAACTGGAGCTATATCATTTATCCTTATTTCTTGAGTTATCATATTTTTATAGCCATTATGAACCATGACAACTTTATCTGTCTCACCTCTGTTAAACTCATCAATTGCCTCTTCAATAATCTCTTGAGCTTTTTCATATGTAGGTGACGAACTTACTCCTATAAAGCTTTTATAAATTTCAACGCCTTGAAATTTAAAATACTCTATACCTTTTTTACCAACAGCTCTTAATCTTACTTTTATTTTTTTATCTTGATACTCTTTGATAAGGTTTTTAACAGCATTAATAGTGTGAGCGTTAAAGCCGCCACAAAGTCCCTTATCAGCAGTAACAAAGATAATATCCATTACTTTTATCTCATTATTCGTATCAAAAAGTCTTTTTAATTTACTTCCTTCTTCAATATCTTGTGCATAATTTGCTATCTCGCTTAAAACCTCATTGATTTTTATAGCATAAGCACTTGATTGAAGAGCAGCAAATTTTGCTCTTTTTAATTTGACATTAGAGACAAGCTTCATGGCTTTTGTTGTTTTTTGTGTGTTTTGAACACTTTTGATTTGAGCCTTAATGTCTTTTAAATTTGCCATTAATTTTTCCTATTCTGCAGAAAAAGTCGCTTTAAATTCATTTAATGCTTTTACCAAAGTTTCTTCAGTATCCTTATCTAAAGTCTTTTTATTGACTATATCTTCAAAAATTTGAGGATATCTTGCCTCTATATATGGATAAAGCTCAGCTTCAAATTTGCCGATAGCCGATACTGCAACATCATCTAAAAAGCCTTTTGTTCCTGCATAAATAATAACAACTTGCTTTTCAACAGCAAGCGGTGAATATGGAGGTTGTTTTAAAATTTCAACCATTCTTTGACCACGATCAAGTTGTTTTCTGCTGCTTTCATCCAAATCGCTTGCAAACTGAGCAAAAGCTTGAAGCTCTCTATATTGAGCAAGATCAAGTCTTAATGTGCCTGAAACTTTTTTAATAGCTTTGATCTGTGCTGAACCACCAACTCTTGAAACTGATAATCCAACGTTAATAGCTGGTCTTACACCTGAGTTAAATAAGTTTGTTTCAAGAAAAATTTGACCATCCGTAATTGAAATAACGTTGGTTGGGATATAAGCTGAAACATCTCCTGCTTGTGTTTCAATGATAGGAAGCGCAGTTAAACTACCAGCTCCTAGCTCATCATTTAACTTACTTGCTCTTTCAAGTAGTCTTGAATGAAGATAAAAAACATCTCCAGGATATGCTTCACGACCTGGTGGACGTCTTAAAATAAGAGATATTTCACGGTAGGCAACAGCGTGCTTACTTAAATCATCATAAATTATTAAAGCATGTCTTGCATTATCTCTGAAATATTCACCCATTGTACAACCAGAGTAAGGTGCAAGATATTGAAGTGTAGCAGGATCACTAGCTCCAGCAGCTACAACTATAGTGTAATCCATAGCACCATATTCTTCAAGTTTTTTAACAGCCTGAGCAACAGTTGATTGTTTTTGACCAATAGCTACATAAATACAAATAACATCTTGACCCTTTTGATTTATTATCGTATCAAGAGCTATTGTTGTTTTTCCTGTTTGTCTATCTCCAATAATAAGCTCTCTTTGGCCTCTACCGATTGGAACAAGTGCATCAATTGATTTAAGACCTGTCTGAAGTGGTTCATGAACACTTTTCCTAGCCATAATTCCCTTGGCTTTTTCCTCAACAAATTTTGTTTCTTTTGTTTCAATAGTGCCTTTACCATCAATTGGTTCACCCAAAGCATTTACAACTCTGCCTATTAGTCCATCTCCAACTGGAACTTGTAAAAGCTTATTTAGTCTTTTTACACTAACACCTTCTGAGATACCATCCATGCTACCTAATATAATAACACCAACAATGCTCTCTTCTAGGTTAAGTGCTATTCCTTGAGTTCCATTTTCAAACTCAACCATCTCATTAACCATAACATTTTTAAGACCATAAACAGTTGCAACACCATCACCAACTGTTATTACTTTTCCCGTTTCTTCGATATCAATACCAATATCAAATTTTTCAATTCTTTCTTTGATAATACTGCTAATTTCATCAGCTTTAATCTTAGAACTCACCTTTTTCTCCTTATCATATTGCTTTTAATATATAATCACTCATATCGTGTTTTAATCTATCCATAGAAAAACTTATCTCTACTCCAAGTTCTTCTAAATCAACTTTAACACCACTATAATCTCCTTTATCAAAATCTAAAGATATATCTGCATCAAATTTTTTAGAAAAAATTGATTCAAGTTTTAAAATTTGATCTTTTGTAAGATCCTCATTTGAATATATCACACCTTTAAATTTATTTTTGGAAGTTCTTAAAATAGAACTTACCCTTTCAAAAAGATCTGGTATTAAATCAAGCCTTTTATTTTGTGATAAAAGCTTTAATAAATTCTCAAATTTCTGTGATATTTTTTTCTCAAAAAGAGACATAACCAAATGCTCTTTAGTTTTTGTATCAACTATTGGAGAGTTTATAAGAGAACTGAATTTATCCTCTCTAAAGGCAAGAGAGATGGTTTTTAAATCTAACAGAAATTGATCAAGCTCACTGCCTTTAAATTCACTCATAATAGCTTTTGCATATTTTTCTACTATTGCACTACTCATTAGCCAACCTTCTTATTTATGATATCTATAAGTTTTGATTGCTCTAGCTTTACACTTGGATCATTAAAAGTTTGACTTAAAACATCAGCGACAACTTCTTTTGTTGCCTTTTTACTTTCAAATTCTTTTTTATTTTCATAATTTTTTTCCAAATCAAGTAGAGTTTGTTTTAATGAATCAGCTGATTTTGTCTTTGTTGTTTCAACTTCATTTTTTGCTACCTCTAGAAGGTCTTTAGCTCTAACTTTGGCAAGTTCTACATCTTTTTTAGCTTGTTCTTTTTTTGCTTTTGAATCTCTTAATTTATTTTGGATATCATCTAGCCTATCCGCAATTGACTTAATCCTAGCATTATATGCTTTTATAGCAAAATCTTTTAAAAGATAAAATAAAATTCCAAAAAATAAAACAAAGTTAAAAAGCCTTGGGATTATATCATAATTTTTTGAACCATCACTAGCAAAAATTGCTACCGGAATAATAAATAAAAATAGATATTTTTTCATATTATATCCTTGCCAATTTTTCTTTTATTCCTGCTTTAAAATCAGGAATTTGTTTTTCAAGAGCTTTTTTAATTTCATCTTTTTGTTTAGATAAATCTTGCAAATACGAAGCCAAGTCATTTTCCAAAGAAGTAGTTTTTTCTTCTATTTTTTTGCTGTTTTCACTCTCTATCCCACTAAGTCCCGCTTCTCTTATTTTTGCAGCCTCATCTCTTGCTTTACTTAGAATATTTTCTATTTCCAAAGCCTCAGAGCCGACATCTGCTAAATTTTGATTAGCTAGTTTTTCATCCTTTTGTATAGCAGCATCCCTTGCATCCATAAAATTAAGCATAGGTTGATAAAGGCGCCTGTTCAGATAGCCAATAAGTCCTATAAATACTACTATGGTGAAGATATATGCAAATACACTGATTTCTATCACATTGCACTCCTTTTATTCAAAAACATAACTCGGCTATCATACAATAAATTTTATGAAAGTTTGATTAAAGCTAAAAATTTTTTTAACTAATTTTATTGATTAATTTTTTAATTTCACTAATGTCTTTAAATTCTATTGAAATTTTTCTATCTTTAATGCTTATTTTTCCAAAATTCGAAAGTTTTGTTTTTAGATTTTTAATCTCACTGATAAAATTAAAATCTAATTTTTCTTTTTTTATTCCTAGTTTTTTGCCATTTTTAATTTTTTTAACTAGATCTTCAGTTTGTCTAACGCTTAATTTTTGACCAATTATTGTGTTTAAAACTTCTTCTTCATTTTCTTTATTAAGACCAACTAAAACTTTTGCATGACCTTGTGAAATTTTATTATCACTTAGTGCTTCTTTTGTTTTATCTAAAAGCGTCAAAAGCCTAAGAGTATTTGTAATTTGCGATCTAGATTTTTTAATAATATCAGATAAATCATCTTGAGTTATTTTATACTCATCAATTAACTCTTTATATGAATTTGCAAGTTCCATAGGATTTAGATCTTGCCTTTGAACATTTTCTATTAACGCAAGCTCTCTTAAGTTTTTGGACTCTATATCAGCAACAATTGCCTTTATGGTGCTATTTCCTAAAAGCCTAACAGCTCTTAATCTTCTTTCACCAGCTATTAAAACATACTCGTCATCTTTTTTAAAAACAATAATTGGCTGAATAAGTCCATGTCTCTTAATGGAAGCACTAAGCTCATTTATAGCAGTTTCATCAAAATATTTTCTTGGTTGATATGGGTTTGGTTTTATTTTATCTACGCTTATCTCTAAAACAAAATCTTTTTTTCCACTTTCAAATTCTTTTGTATATGCCATTTCAACATCACCCAAAATAGCATCTAATCCTCTTCCAAGACTTAACTTTTTACTTTTAGCCATTTTGTATCTCCATAATGCAAGTTGCTAAATTTTGATAAGCAATACTGCCTATTGATTTAGCATCATAAAGTATAGCAGGTTTACCAAAACTTGGACTTTCAGCAAGTCTAACATTTCTAGGAATTACAACAAAACCATGGTCGTTTTTTGTTTTAAAAAGTTTATTTTTAAAATGTTGTTCTAAATTTGAAACAGTCTCTTTAGAAAGGTTGTTTTGCGAACTATACATAGTAGGCAAAAAACCCTTTATTGTAAGTTTTGGATTTATTGTTTTTTTAATAATTTTAACCGTATTTAAAATAAGCGCCAATCCTTCTAATGCATAAAATTCACACTGTATTGGTATTATCACACTATCACTTGCACTAAGAGCATTTACAGTTATACTTCCAAGAGTTGGGGGTGAATCAATGATTATATAATCATATCTATCCAAAACTTCATTAATTTTTTTTTGTAAAATCAACTTAAAATCCCCATCATTATTTGCAAATTCTTGTTCTATTCCAACAAGACCAATATTTGAAGGTGCTAAAAATAAAGTTGGAATTTCAGTTTTCAGTATAACCTGAGAGAGTTTTTTTCTACCTGTTAAAACATGATAAATATTAAACTCATACTCACTTCTACTAAATCCAAGTCCTGTTGTTGCATTTGCCTGAGGATCTACATCAATTAGCAAAACTCTCTTTCCAGCAACTGCTAAAGAAGCTGACAAATTTATAGCTGTTGTCGTTTTACCAACTCCACCTTTTTGGTTGGCAATAGTAATAATTTCAATCATCTTAAACTATACACCTTTTTATTATCTATTAAAATCGATCCATCATCGCACAATATAGCATTTTTTAACAAAACACTTTTATCATCGATGTGCGAACAAAACTCTTTTGATTTTTCAAATTCTATCAAAAACTTGCTAAAAATATTCTTCCATGAAATTTTTTCTTCTAGTTTTTTAAAATATTTTATGAGTAATTCGTTAACATCTACTTGTATATCTAAGTGTTTAATATATTCACCATTTGAAACCAAATTAAGTCCTATTCCGCAAATATAAATATCCTTAAATTTAGTGGTTATAACTCCGCCAATCTTATCTTTATCAATATAGAAGTCATTTGGCCACTTGACCCAAACACTTGAGCCAAGTTCACTTAAAATAATTTTAAAAATATAAGAAAAATATATACTTAAAGATGATGTATTAATATCACTATTTAAATCATTTTTTTCGATACAAAATGATAAAAATAAACTTCCCTCACTACTTTGCCAATTATTTCCCCTGCTGCCAATACCATTAGTTTGGGTTTTTGACACAATTGCAAATGGAGGTTTTTTAACATTCTCTTTTAAAATTTCTAAAATTTCATTTTGGGTTGAAGAACAAGTTTGAATATAAAAAATCTCCATTTATTTATTTCCTTTTATAAATCTCGTGCCTCTAACCGTGCAAGCTGCTTTATTATATTTATTCAAACACAAATCTTCAAGTTCTTCATCTGATAACTTTTTAACAGCTTCTATTTTAGCTTCCTCTTTTATTTTTTGATATTTATAAAAACCAATCACAATAGCTAAAATAGCAAATGCAATTAAAAAATTTTTCATAAAATATCACCTATTTTTAATCTTTTTCCATTAATAAAATCACTTGCCAAAAGTGGCTTTTTAGCTTTTTCCTGTATTTTAAAAACCTTTATGACGCCATTTTTAAATTGCAAATCAAAGCTTTTTCTATCCAAATTTACAATTTTTCCAAAATCACTACTTTCATTATCATCAATAAACTCAATATCTAAAAGTTTAGTTCCATTTTCTAAAAATATTCCAGGCCATGGATAAAATGCTTTAAATTTTTGAAAAACTTCTTTTGCATCATCACTAAATTTAATTAAACCATCATCTTTTTTTATCTTTGAACATTTAGATGAAAGAGCATCAAATTGGGAAAAATTTTCTATATTATTTAAATTTTTTAAAATTTTAACTGTTAAATTTGAAGCTAATTCTTCCATTTGTTTAAAAACCTCATCACTCTTAAAACGGCTGATATCTAAAAATGAAAATCCAAGCATATCTCCATCATCGAGTTTTTCACCCATTTTCATAGCTGTTACACCACTAATTTTATCATCGTTTAAAATAGCTGATTGTATTGGACTAGCTCCTCGGTATTTTGGAAGAATTGAAGCGTGTAAATTTATACAAGGGCAAATTTCTAAAATGTTTTTTGGTAAAATCTGCCCATAAGCTGCAACTATTATAATATCTGGTTTTAAAGTTAAAACTTCTTCATAAATAGTATCTTCCTTCAAGCTATTTGGCTGAAAAATTTCAATATTTAAATTATTTTTTAAAATATAGTTTTTAACATCAGGCGGAGTTAATATTTTTTTTCTACCTACGACTTTATCTGGTTGAGTAAAAACACCAACAATATTATATTTTTTTTTTATAAGTTTATCTAAAATAGCTACCGCATAGCTTGGTGTTCCCATAAAAATAACTCTCATTTACTCCCCTTTTTAATCTAATATTTTTAACATTTCGAGCAAATAATTTTTAAGCTTATCGATATTTAAATTTGCAGCACTTGAAATTGGTAAAACAAAATATGGTTTTTTTGTATCAAATTTATTATAAATATCTATATTTTGTTTTTTTTCAAAACCAAATTCGTTTAAAAATGCACTGTAAATTTCATCTAAACTTTCACAAATTTCAGATTTTGTAAAAATAATAGCAAATGGTTTTTCGGATAATGATGAAGAAAACTTTGAAATTTCATCTTTTAGGGTTATAAACTGTTCTTTTAAATCTCTATGGTTTACACTATCAAGAACAAAAAGTAAAATCTTATTTCTTTCAATATGTCTTAAAAACTGAACTCCAAGACCCCTACCATCGCTTGCACCTTCGATAATTCCAGGAATATCTGCCATTATAAAAGAACTAAATTCATCGATTTCAACCATACCAAGCTTTGGCGAAAGGGTTGTAAATTCATAGTTTGCAATTTGAGGTCTTGCGTTTGAAATAGTAGAAATCAAAGTTGATTTACCAACATTTGGAAATCCAACAAGTCCTACATCACCTATTAATTTAAGTTCTAATGAGATATTTTTACTCTCACCATCAAGTCCTGGCTGAGCATAATTTGGTGCCTGATTAGTTGAGTTTTTAAATCTGGCATTTCCAAGACCACCTTTTCCACCTTTTAAAAAAAGAACCTTTTTATCACTTTCTACTAAATCAAGCAAAATAGTTCCATTTTCATCTAAAACTTGAGTTCCGGGTGGAACTTTTAAAATCAAATCTTCACCATTTTTTCCAGTCATTCCTTTGCCACCACCTGGTTCGCCATTTTTAGCTTTAAAGTATTTTTTTCCTCTATAATGTGCAAGTGCGTGAGTATTGTTATCTACTAGAAAATAGACATTGCCCCCATCACCACCATCACCACCATCTGGTCCGCCTAATGGAATATACTTTTCTCTTCTAAAGCTTTTTGCTCCAGCGCCACCTTTTCCAGCTTTTACGCTAAATTTAACACTATCGATAAACAAATTTTTACCTTTTTGAAATATAAGTAAATTAAAAATATAAGTTTGTATAAAATTAAAGAATTTACGGCTTTAAGCCGTAAATTTTATTCTGCTGGATAAACAGAAACTTGTTTTCTGGTTTTATCAAATCTTTCAAATTTAACAAAACCATCAGTTAATGCAAAAAGTGTATGATCTCTTCCTAATCCTACATTATTTCCAGCGTGTGTTGCGGTACCTCTTTGACGAACAATAATATTTCCAGCTCTTACAAACTCACCGCCAAATTTCTTAACACCTAAGCGGCGTCCAATAGAATCTCTATTATTCTGGGTTGAACCTTGACCTTTTTTGTGTGCCATATCTACTCCTTAGGCTGAAATTTCAGTTACTTTTACGCGAGTATATTGTCTTCTAAAACCGCGTTTTAATTTTGAGTCTTTTCTGCGTCTTTTTTTAAAGATAACAACTTTTTTATCTTTTCCAAGATTTACTACTTCCAAGACAACTTTTGCACCCTCTACAAACGGTGCTCCTACCTTTAAATCACCATCTTTGTTCACTGCCAAAACATCAGTAATCTCGATAGTGTCTTTTTTCTCAGCCTCAAAACGGTCTAAATTTAGAAAGTCACCTTCGCTAACTTTATACTGTTTTCCGCTGTGTTTGATAATTGCATACATCAAACCATCCTTTATATTTTGGTAAGTAACCATTTGGCACTTGCCTTATAACAAGATTTTAAAAAGCCAAAATGATCCATAAGCTGATTATTATATCTTAAAAATTTTAATCTAAGCTTATTTTTTATAATTCTACTTAGATAAAGTGAGGGCAGTTATAATTTTTTTAGTCATCCAATTTTTATAAGTTTAATATTTATATTCTTAACAGTTCAAAACCTTAAAATACAAGGTTTTGAACTTACTTAACTTATCTATGATTAATAGTCAAGTTCTGGTTTTGGAGTATTTTTTGTTGAAGCTGGTAAAACAGGATAAATTATTTCAGGCATTTTACCATTTAATGATTCAAAGAATGTTGCTATTGAAGCAGCTTCTTCATCTGAAATTTGGATGCCAAGCTGAATACTTCCCATCTCCTTTATGGCATCTTCTACATCCCAAATAGCTCCATTATGGAAATATGGTTGAGTTAATAAAACATTTCTTAAAACAGGAGTTTTTACCATTCCATTTTTATCTCCTGTAAAGTCACCAACATTGGCAAATTTATACTTAGCAACCACGCCGAATGCCTGCATATTGCCACCTAAATTTACACCATTGTGACAAGTTGTACAACCTTTTTCTAAAAATAGTTTTAAACCATCTTGTTCATCTTTTGTAAGAGCATTTTTATCGCCATTTAGAAAATCATCAAATCTTGTTGGAGTAACCAATGTTCTTTCAAAAACTCCAATAGCTGTAGTTACAAGATCAAAATTTACAGGCTCATCTTTTTTAAGATCAAATGCTTTTCCAAACAACTCAACATACTCAGGAATTGAGTTAATAACTTTTTCTACTCTTTCAAGAGTTGATGCCATCTCAGGCATAGCTGTCATAGGTCCAGCTGCTTGCTCTGCAAGATGAGCTGCTCTACCATCCCAAAATTGAACTGAGTTAAATACTGAGTTATAAACTGTTGGAGCATTTACATGATGTGGGTTTGGAGTCCATTTATGTCCTGTTGAAGCAGGTATATTATCAGCTCCGCCATATCCTAAATTATGACAGGTATTACAAGAAATAATTCCACTTTTAGAAAGTCTTGGATCAAAATATAGCATTTTTCCAAGCTCAACTCTTTCCTTTGTTGTAGGGAAAGCTTGTGCATCAGGCGAACTATCTTCAATTAGCTTTTTTAAATTCTTTTCACTTTTTGGTAAAGGCATAAGACCTAAATTTTTTGCATCATCAGCTAATGAGCTTGCAAAAGCAAAGTTTAGAGCTAAAGCTGAACAAAGAACTATTGATAACTTTTTCATATTTTCTCCTTTTTGCTAAAATGTAGACATATTATATAAGGAATTTCATTAAAATATTATGAATTTTTAATATAAGGAATAGTTTTAAATAACCTATAAAAAATATTTAATCAAATTTAAGATATAATGAAGGTTTAAGAATTCAACAAATAAAGGGATAGGTTATGAAAAAAATAAATTTTAGTATCTTTATGATAGCTCTTTTTATATCTGGATGTAGTGTTTCAAATTGGAATATTGGTAAAACCACAATGGAAAACACAAAAAAAGAAGAGATGTCTAAGTCAAAAGAAAAGATAAACAATAATAAAAATAACTTCCACATAGACACAATAATAAACACTTGGGGAAATCCAACCTCAACAAGACAAAACTCGGCTGGAAATAAAATCTACATTTGGGAAAACTGTAAACCAACAGGCACTATGGTTAATGTATGCGATGATAATGGTTGTTCAACAATCCCTGAAAAAAACTGTTGTGAAAGAGCTTTAATAACTGACAAAGATGGATATGTTCAAAATCTAAAAGAAGCTGTGAATAGTTGCATTTAGAATTTTAAAAGCCTTAAAGTTAAGGCTTTTTACTTAATTTACTTTAGCTCGCCCCAACTTTTTGCAACTGAAAGACTACTTATCAATGGAACATTTAGCATATAAACATTTTGCATAATATCCCTAGCTGTCTTTCCAAACTCATCAATCATTTCATCTTTTACCTCAAAAATAAGTTCATCGTGAATTTGTAAAAGCATCCTAGCATTTTCACTTAACAAAGGATAAATTTTTACCATCGCCATTTTTATAATATCAGCTGCACTTCCTTGAAATTTAGTATTAACACTTTCTCTTTCGTACATAGCCAATTCTCTCGGTCTAGCATTTGCAAAATCAAAAAATCTTTTTCTTCCTAAAATAGTAGTTGTAAAACCACTATTTTTAGCACTTATTTTTATACTCTCTAAAAACTCTTTTATTGTAACAAAAGCCTTAAAATAACGCTCGATATAATCTTTTGCTTCGCTTCTTGAAATTCCAAGTTCATTTGAAAGCTTATTAGCTCCCATTCCGTATATTAGTCCAAAATTTATACTTTTTGCAATAGCTCTTTTATCTTTATCACTGTTTCCAAATATGCTAATAGCCGTTCTTGTATGAATATCCTCACCATCATTAAATGCTTTTAGAAGCGATGGATCTTTACTAAAATGAGCCAAAAGTCTAAGCTCAATTTGAGAATAATCAAGTGAAATCAAACTAAAACCACTTTTAGCAACAAAGCAATCTCTTATATCTTTTGCCAAAATTCCTCTTGCTGGAATATTTTGAAGGTTTGGATTTTTGGATGATAATCTTCCTGTGATTGTTCCAGTTTGTAAAAACTGAGTATAAATCCTACCCTCACCACCATTTCTCTTATCTTCTAAAGAGTATTTTAAAAGTGGCTCCACATAAGTACTTGAAAGTTTGTAAAGTTCTCTGTAATCAAGTAGTTTTTTTATAACTTTATGTTCGTTTAAAAGTGAGTTTAGGACACTTTCATCTGTGCTATAGCCAGTTTTAGTTTTTTTCTTAGAAGGTAAATTTAGTTTTTCAAAAAGGATTATGCCAAGCTGTTTTGGAGAGTTTATATTAAATTTTTCTTCACTTAATTCATAAATCTTATTAGTTAAATCTTTAAGCTCTTTATCTAGAAAAATACTCATTTCTTTTAATTTTTTAGAATCAGTTAAAATTCCTAAATTTTCCATATGCAAAAGCACTTTTATAAAAGGAAATTCTAAATTTTGAGCCAAATTTAAAAGTTTTTTATCAAGATTGTTATTAAAATATTGATAAAATTTGAGTGTTATCCAAGCATCTTCAGCTGCATATTTACTAGCATTTTTTAAAGATACATTAGAAAAATTTTCTCCTTTTTTTACAATATTTTCAAATTTAACCGTATCATAATCAAACAATCTTTTTGCTAAATTATCCATCCCAGCACTTTTTTCTGGATTTTCAAGCCATGATAGAATCATAGTATCAAAATAATTCTTAGGTGTATCTATGTCAAAATTATGTTTTATAATATCAAAGTCAAATTTTAAATTATGCCCTACTAGGATCGAATCATAAAGCTTTAAAATAGCTTTTTTTGCAATATTGTAATCAATTTGCCTATCCACACCTAAATAGTTGTGATTTAGTGGAACATAGTAAGCTTTCTTAGACTCAAAACAAAATGAAAACCCAACAATTTTAGCATTTCTACTATCAAGTCCTGTTGTCTCTGTATCAAAAGCAACAATTGAGTCTTTATCTATTTTTTCTAATACTTCTTTAAGTTTTTTTTCATCATTCAGTAAAATAGCTTCAAATTTATCATTATTTTCTTTAAAATTTTCATCATTTTGAACCTCATTATTACCAAAATTTAAATGGGTTTCCAAAGTAGCTAAAATTTTACTTAAAGAGTAACTTTTTAAAATATCTGTAACTTTCAAAAGTGGATTTAAGGTTGGAAATTTAGCATTTTCTAAATTTGGAATTTCTAAATTATCATATAAAGATGCTAGTTTTTTACTTAAAAAAGCATTTTCTTTGCTTTCAAGAAGTAAATTTTGATGTCTTTTATTTGAAACTTTATCTAAATTTTCATAAATTTCTTCAATGTTTTTAAATTCTTCTAAAAGTTTCTTGGCTCCCTTGTCGCCAATACCTTTAACTCCTGGAATATTATCACTACTATCGCCTGTAATTGCTAAAAAATCTCTAATTTGATTTGGATAAACACCATATTTCTCATAGCAAGCCGCACTATCATAAAAAAGTTTTTTTGATGGACTATAAATAGAAACTTTTCCATCTTTTATCAGTTGATAAAGATCTTTATCATGTGTTACGACATTTATAAAAACATCTTCGTTTTCTAGCTTTTTTACAGCACTTGCAATAATATCATCAGCCTCATATCCTTCATAAGAAACACTGCAAAGTCCCATCTTTTCTATCATTTCTATACAAACTGGAAGCTGGGCTAAAAGTCCATCGGGTGGAGTTTGGCGATTGGCTTTATAATTTGGATCAATTTCACTTCTAAAAGTTTTTCCCTTGCTATCAAGTGCAAAAATTAAATAATCGCTTTTATATTCATTTTTCAAATTTAATATAAAATTTGCAAATCCAAATACCATAGAACTTGGCTTTCCATCTTTGCTTTTTAAGGAACTCATCGCATAATACAGTCTAAAAAAAAAGCCAAAAGTATCAATAATCGTAAGTGTTTTCATAAATTTTCCTTAAATTTAGTGATTTTTGTGTATAATTCTATCACAATTTAATTATCTAAGGAGAAAACATGTTTAAAAAAATGATTTTTTGTGCTTTTGTAGGATTATTTTTAGCAGGTTGTGCAGGAAGCAATGGCGTTTATAAAAATTACTATGGTGTAGTTGCTCCCAAAACAACACTAGAAATTTTTAAAGATGTAAATGGAAATTTATATAAAGTCTATAGTGATGATAACTTTGAAAGTGCAATTTTAAGCGTAACAGATCTAGGAACTTTTGATCTTAAAAGGGCTGTTAGTGCAAATGGTATAAGACTTGTTACAAAAGATGAAAAAGTTGAAATTTTCTATAAAAATAACGAAGGAATTTTCAATATAAATGGTAAAGAAAAACCAATTTTTAAATAAAATTTTTAATTTTTAGAGGCGAAAGCTGCCTCTAAATTACATATTTTTTATAAATTTATAAATGTGCTTTCCTATTTCCATTCCATATTTTTTTACCAAAGCGTTATGAAATTCACCCATGTTATTAGATAATTTTTTTATATTTTCTATTTCTATTTTATGTTTGTTGTAAAAATCTTCCTCTTTGCTTTTTTGAACTGTATTGTCAATAAAATTTATTTCTTTTAAAAACTCAAAAAGCTTTTCGCCATCATTAAAAAATTTATCAACCAAAAAATATTTTATATCTTTTTCATCTTTATAAGCCTGAATAATAATATCGATATCTAATCTTTTTTGCACATAAAATATCATGGGATCAAAACTAGAATCGTAGTTTTTAATAAATCTGTATAGCTCAATTCCATCTTTGTTAAATTCTTTAACTAGTTCATTATGAAAATCTGAGTTTTTATCTGTTTTTATTAGTATTTTCTTTATTTTTTCTTTATTTATCCTATATAAATTATCTATAGTAGCATCATCTTTAACAATCATCAAATCTTTCTTTTTTACAGGAACTAATGATGTAGAGTTGTCAAATTTAATATTTTCTACATTTTTATTGAAAAGTTTTTTAGTATACCTAAGACTAGAGAAAATATTATCATTACTAACCATATAAATTTTATCGTTTACATATTCGGGTCTATTTAGTATAGAGCCTAAAATAGTAAAAAGAATTTTATCAGCATAGTTTTTATCAGCACTATTAAAATGATAAATTTTATACTCAATATCTTCAAAAAACTCCAAAACAGACATACTAAATTTTAAATTTGAATTACCAACAAGATAAAATTTATCTGTTTTCTCAAATTTTTTACTTTTTAAAAATAGTTCTAAATTTACATTTTCTATATCTATTAAATATATACTCATCCAAATTTCTCCTTTAAAAAATTATTCCATATCTTTTAATTCTTGCACCAAAAACTCACCTGTGTAAGATCCTGTTTTTTTATAGTTTTTAGCAAGCTCTTTTGGAGTTCCGGCAGCTATAATTTTACCCCCTTTACTCCCACCTTCTGGGCCCATATCTACAATATAATCAGCATTTTTTATCATATCCATATTATGCTCTATTACAAAAACTGAATTTCCAAGATCAACTAAATGACCCAAAACTCCAACAAGCTTATCAACATCTGCAAAGTGAAGCCCAGTGGTTGGTTCATCTAAAATATAAAGAGTTTTACCAGTATCTGCTTTACTTAACTCTTTTGCAAGCTTTACTCTTTGAGCTTCGCCACCACTTAGGGTAGTTGCATTTTGCCCCAAAGTTACATAACCAAGCCCAACATCTTTCATAGTTTTTAGTTTTGCTTTTATCTTTGGAACTGCTTTAAAAAACTCAAAAGCCTCATCCACGCTCATTGCCAAAACCTCAGCTATGTTTTTTCCTTTATATAAAATTTCCAAAGTTTGGTCGTTGTAGCGAGTTCCATGACAAGTATCACACTCAACAGTAATATCTGGTAAAAAGTGCATTTCTATTTTTATAACACCATCACCACTGCATTTTTCACATCTTCCACCTTTTACATTAAAGCTAAATCTACCTATTTTATAACCTCTTGCTTTTGCTTCTTTGGTTTGTGCAAATAAATTTCTTATCTCATCCATTACGCCAGTATAAGTTGCTGGATTGCTTCTTGGAGTTCTTCCTATTGGACTTTGATCAAGATAGATAACTTTATCTAAATTTTGAAGTCCTTCAATTTTTGCATTTTTTAAAGTTTTTACTTTTTTAGCATGATTTAACTCTTCTAGTGCTGTTGGTAAAAGAGTTTGAAGTAAAAGTGAGCTTTTTCCACTTCCGCTAACACCTGTTAAGCAGACTAAATTTCCAAGGGGAAATTTGGCACTTAAATTTGAAATATTATTAATCGTTACATTTTTTAAAGTAAGCCAATTTTTTTGTGGTCTATTTTTTTGATGATTGATTTTTTTTATGCCATTTAGATATTTTGCAGTTTGAGTATCGCTTTTTAAGAGTGTTTTTACATCTCCTGCAAATATAACTTCCCCACCTTTTTTTCCTGCAGCTGGTCCGATATCTACCACAAAGTCAGCATTTTCAATAGTTTTTTTATCATGCTCAACAACGATTAAGGTATTTCCTTTATCTCTTAAATCATCAAGTGTTTTAATAAGCTTTAAAGTATCTCTTTCATGAAGCCCAATACTTGGCTCATCAAGGACATACATAACCCCACTTAAGCCACTTCCTATTTGTGAAGCAATCCTTATCCTTTGAGCCTCTCCACCACTTATAGTCCTACTATCGCGCCCCAAACTTAGATATCCAAGACCTACATTGTTTAAAAACATAAGTCTTTCTCTTATTTCTTTTAATATTGGCTTTGCAATTGTTTTTTGCTGAGTACTTAAATAGCTAAAATTTTTATTATTTTTAAAAAACTCAACACAATTTTCTATACTCATATCTATTATATCGGCTATATTTTTATCAGCAACCAAAACAGCCAAACTTTGTGCTTTTAGCCTATGTCCTTTACAAGTTGGACAAGTTCTTTCTGTCATGAAATCCTCAAAATCACTCTCATTTTTGAGCATTTCATAAACATATTTCAATGCACCTTCAAATTTACGAGTTAATGCATGTCTTTTCCATACAAATTTTATTTCTTTGCTATTTCCATATAAAATAAGTTTTTTATCACTTTCTTTAAGCTCACCATATGGCATGTTTGTTGGAATATCATTTTGTTCACAAAATGCAATCATAAATTTATGATAATAACTTTTATTAAAACCATATAATAGTTTAATAGCACCTTTTTGGACACTATTTTGTTCATTTACTATCTTATTTATATCAATTGTGTATCTAACTCCAAGCCCATCACACTCTTCACAAGCTCCTTTAACTGAGTTAAAACTAAAAGTCAGTGGCTCAAGCGGTGTAAAAGAAATTTTACAATCAAAACAAGCCATATGCTCACTATAATGAATATTTGTTTCTTCTACTCCAACCTCATCAGCATTCATCACTTCAACCTCAAGCTCTCCATAGCTTAAATTTAAAGCTTTTTCTACATCAGAGGCAATTCTTTCTTTATTTTCAGTATTTACTACAACTCTATCAATTACAGCAAAAATTGTATGTTTTTTAGTCTTTGAAAGTTCAATATCTTCATCAAGTCTTACCATAACTCCATCAATTTTTGCCCTTATAAAACCCTTATTTCTTAAGCTTTCCAGCTCATCAATAAAAGTTCCTTTTTTTTCTCTTGCAATTGGAGATGAGATAATTATTTTAGAATTTTCTGGTAGTTTTAAAATTTCATTTATTATATCGCTTGCACTCATTTTAGAAATTGGCTTTCCACACTTATGACAGTGCTGAACTCCAACTCGTGCAAATAAAAGCCTTAGATAATCATATATCTCAGTTATTGTTCCAACTGTTGAACGAGGATTTTTAGAAGTTGTTTTTTGGTCAATCGCAATGGCTGGAGTAAGTCCATTTATCTTATCAACATCTGGTTTTCCAGCCCTATCTAAAAACTGTCTTGCATATGAACTTAGGCTTTCCATATAACGCCTTTGTCCTTCGGCATATAAGGTATCAAAGGCAAGCGTACTTTTTCCACTTCCACTAAGTCCTGTAAAAACTACAAATTTATTCTTTGGAATTTTTAAATTTAAATTTTTTAGATTATTTTCTCTTGCGCCATAAATTTCTATAAAATCGTTCATAATTTTCCTATTCTTTTATAAAATTTTAAATTTAATATTATAACACAAAAATTTTTTTAAGCATAAATAAAAGCATTAATAAATATAGGGCTAAAAGAAGGTTTTTTTGTAATTTTTTATTTACCCTATGGCTTAACTTTATACCAAAATAAACACCCAAAAGCGATCCAAATCCTAGCATAATTCCGTATTTAAAATTCACAAGCCCATTTAATGACATGCTCACAAATCCCGATATAGAAGAAAATATTACAAAAAATAACCCCATCGAAATAGCTTTTTTTATATCAAATCCCATAAATCCTACTAAAATAGGTGTTAAAAAAACAGCTCCACCAACACCAGTGCTAACTGCAAAAGCTCCTATAAAAAGCCCTAATAAAAACAAAAGTGGTTTTGAATCAATCTCTTTTTTAGCCTGCTCAGTAGAAAAGAAAAATTTTAAAATTGAAACTAAAAGCACAAATGATAGAAAAATTTCTAAAGCTATTTCACTGACATTTGATACGATAAATCCACTAAAAATAGCTCCTATAAACCCTCCAAAACTAACAAAAATTCCCTCATTTATCCTAAGTTTTCCAGCTTTATAATTAAGATATGAGCCAAAAATAGAGCTAAAAAGCATCTGAACAACTGAAACTCCAACTGCAGTTTTTATACTATATCCCATAAAAATCATAGTTGGCACAACAACACTTCCACCCCCTATGCCAAAAAAACCTGAAATTATACCAACAACAGTTCCAAAGACCAAAAATACAAAAATATCAAAAAACATATCCATCAATTTTCCAAAAAAATAAAATATAAAAATTGTATCAAAAAGTAATTAAATATAAGCAAAAGTTATTTTTTTGATATAATAACTAAACTTTTATTAAAGGAAAGATTATGAAAAAAATTTTAGTTTTTTTATTTGTATTAGTGTTCGGGCTTGGTGCTTTGAATGCAGAAGAATATGACTACAAAAATGCAAAACCTGAAAATATAAAACTAACTTATGCAAAATATGTTTATTATAGAATAATAAATTTTGGTGATGATGAATATGATTTTTACTCACCTGAACTTAATTTTCTAGATGAGTTAAATAGTGCTGTTGGAAACTGGCCAGATGGAAGAAGACTAGAACAAGGCAATGGTGGAATTGGTGTTAAAAGTGTAAATGATATGAGATTTATTAAACTTCCGAGTGGAAATATACAAGTTAGTTTTCAAAACTATGACAAAATTTCAACAATAGAACTTGATATTTTTTGTCTTAATGATATTTCAATGCGTGATGGTCATGGCTGTTTCATTGATGATATTATTGAGTATAATGAATTTACAAAAAAATTTGAATCTGCAAAACAGGATTATATAAACTACGCGAAGCAAGATAAAGAAATACTTAAATTTTTAAAAACATTTAAATTTGCAAATTAATTAGTAATTTTATGTTTTTTAAAAAAACTATCATTTTGCCATATGGATATTTAAGAGTTTTGTAGCTACAAGCTTAATAAATTTTTTACAAAATTTAATAAAAAAAGGAATGAAATATGCAAGATTTTGCACCGTTTATGATAAAACTACAAAAAGGCTATCCACTTGATAGTAGCGATTATGAGATAATTTGTGCGGCAATAAACAATAAAGATTATGATATAGTTCAACTTGGAGGACTTTTAGTTTTAATAAGTGAAAAAAGTCTTTACCCGGATAGTCTGGCTGCCTTTGTTAAAAATATCTTAAAATACTCAGTCACATACAATAATCCAAATGATTATTTTGACATAGTAGGAACTGGTGGAGACAAGTTAAAAACAATAAATGTTTCGACAACCTCAGCATTTATCTTAGCAGCTCTTGGTGTAAAAGTAGCCAAACACGGAAATAGAGCAATAACTAGCAAAAGCGGAAGCAGTGACGCACTATCAGCCTTAAATATCCACTTTAGTTCAAGTATAGAAGAAAACGACAAACTTATAGAAAAAACAAATTTAGCTTTTTTTCATGCACCACTTTTTCACAAAATTACAGCCGAAGTTAAAGAAGTTCGTAACCGCTTAAAAATCGGTACTGTTTTTAATATATTAGGACCACTTTTAAATCCAAATTTAAGTCTTTCGTATCAACTAGCTGGCAATTATTTAGAAGAAGTTAATGGTTTAATGGCCGAAACTTTGATGCATCTAGGAAGAAAACATGCTTTGGTAGTTCATGGGATGGATGGGATGGATGAAATAACAATTTGTGATGAAACACTAATTCATGAAGTAAAAGATGGTAAAATTTTAGAATATAAAATTACACCTGAGCAATTTGGTTTTCAAAGAGCGTTTCACAAAGATGTGGAAGGTGGTACAGGTGATGAAAATGCTGAAATTTTAGAAGCAACTTTAAAGGGTGAAATAAGCGGAGCAAAATTTGACATAGTCATATTAAATGCAATGTTTGGCATGTATTGTGCCGATAAAGTTAAAAGTCCAAATGATGCAAAAGAAATCATTTTAAATGCCATAAAAAATGGAAAAATTTGGGAATTTTATCAAAATTATAAGAATTTAAAGCATTAAATTTAGGGTTTTACATGGCAAAAATAGAGATTAAAATTTGTGGAATTAAAAGCCTTGAGGAAGCAAAAAACATTATAAATTTAGATATTGATTATTTAGGTGTTATTTTTGCCGATTCAATTAGAAAAGTTAGCCTGAAAACAGCTACTGAAATTTCAAACTTTGTAAAAAATAGTGGTAAAAAATGTGTTGGGGTTTTTGCAAATTTAAAAGAAGATGAAATTTTAAACAACTCATTAAAAGCAAAACTTTATGCTGCTCAAATTTATGGGGATTATAGTTTAAACTTATACAAAAATTTAAATAAAAACAATATAAAAGTTTGGAAAGTTTTTAACGTTATAGATGTTTTACCGAATTTAGAAAATTCTAAATTCGATTTAGCATTATTTGATTACAGAGGAAAAAAACTGGGCGGAAATGGAGTCAATTTTTGTTGGGAAATTTTAAAAAACCTAGAACCATTTAACTTTATTATGGCCGGAGGAATATGCGCTAATAATGTTTTAGAGGCTGCAGAGTATAATCCAAAAATTTTAGATATAAATAGCCTTGTTGAAGATAAAAATGGTGTAAAAGATCCTGAATTAATAATGGAAATTTTAAAAATTTTGAAAGAAAACGAATATAAATAGTGAATATTAGCTTAAATTTAAATAAATTTATATATAATCATACAAAAAAGAAGGTAGTACATGAATAAAAAAGCATATTTTGGTGATTTTGGTGGTCAATTTATTCCAGAAACCGCAATGTTTGCAGTTGAAGAACTTGAAAACGCATATAAAAAAATAGCAAAATCAAAAGAGTTTAAAGATGAGCTCAACTATCTTTTAAAAGAATATGTTGGGCGTCCAACCCCTCTATATCATGCAAAAAATTTAAGTAAATACTATGGGCATGAAATTTACTTAAAAAGAGAAGATTTAAATCATACAGGAGCACATAAAATAAACAATGCCCTAGCACAAACTTTATTAGCCAAAAAAATGGGTAAAAAGAAAGTAATTGCTGAAACAGGAGCTGGACAGCACGGAGTAGCCACAGCTACAGCTGCAGCACTTTTAGGACTTGAGTGTGATGTTTATATGGGTGAAGTCGATGCCAAAAGACAAGAGCTTAATAAATTTCGAATGAAACTTCTAGGTGCCAATGTAGTTGAAATAAAAGATGGTTTAAAAACATTAAAAGAAGCTACCACAGCAGCAATCCAAGCATGGGTTAATGAAATAGAAAGTGTTTTTTATGTAATTGGCTCAGTTGTTGGACCACATCCATATCCTACTATGGTAAGAGATTTCCAAAGTATAATTGGAAATGAAACAAAATCCCAACTAAAAGAAAAAGGTATAAATGCTGATTATATAATCGCTTGTGTTGGCGGTGGAAGCAATGCAATGGGAATATTTTCAGCTTTTTTGGATGATAAAAATATAAATTTAATAGGGGTTGAAGCAGGTGGTCTTGGAGCAAGTACACCATACAACGCAGCAACTCTTACAAATGGAAAAGAAGGAATAATACATGGCATGAAAACTATTGTTTTACAGGATAAATTTGGTAGAATTTTGCCTGTGCATAGTATTTCTGCAGGACTTGATTATCCTGGTGTTGGACCAGAACATTCAAATCTATTTAAAACAAAAAGAGCAAATTATTATGCAGTAACCGATGATGAATGCATAAATGCTTTAAAACTTTTATCACAAAAAGAAGGAATTATACCAGCTATTGAAAGCGCTCATGCTCTAGCATATTTAGAAAAACTTTGCCCTAAACTAGACAAAAAATCAACAATAGTTGTAAATGTTTCAGGTAGAGGCGATAAGGACATGGACACTGTGATGAACTATGAAAAAGGAAAAATTTATGGATAAAATAAAAGAGTCTTTTGACAAAAAATTAAAAAGCGGCAAAAAAGCAAATATTGGTTATATAGTTGCTGGATATCCAGATTTAAACTACACAAAAGAACTCATTAATAATCTTGATAAGTGTTCAATTGACATTCTTGAACTTGGTATTCCATACACCGATCCTTTAGCTGATGGAAAAGTCATTTTTGATGCAAGCTTTAAAGCTTGTCAAAATGATGTAAATACTGACAAAGTATTTGAAATGCTAAAAGAATGCAAAACTAATAAATGCTTAGTTTTTCTAGTTTATTATAATTTAATTTTTTGCTATGGGTTAGAAAATTTCATAAAAAAAGCAAAAGAAGTAGGCATTAGCGGTCTTATAGTTCCAGATCTTCCTTGCGAGGAAAGCGACGAACTTTTTGAAATTTGTAAAAAATATGAAATTAGCTTAATTCCACTTATAAGCATAACGTCAGAATACAGATTAAAAAAACTTTTAGAAAAATCGAGTGGATTTATATATGCAATTGGCTCAATTGGCGTAACAGGCGGCAAACAAACCCCAATAAGCAGACTAAAAAATATGATATCTGATATTAAAAAAGCGAGCGATTTGCCAATTGCTGTTGGATTTGGTATAAGAACAAATGAAGATGTAAAACTAACTAAAACGTATGCTGATGGAGTTATAGTAGGAACATCTATAGTTAAACTTTTAAACAAATTTAGTGTGGAAGAAGCTTTAGTAAGAATTGATGAAATTTTTAAGGATTAAAATGAAAAAAATAATTTTTAGTATTTTTATACTATTTAGTTTTTTAAACTCAGCGACTTTAATGAAATATGAGACTGTTGAAAACGATAACAATGTAGTTTTAAAACTTTTTTTTGACTCAGCTTTTGAGGGCGGAATATTTGAAAAAAAAGACAAAGATAGTTTTATTATTATACTTGAAAATACACAAACAAATGAGAAATTTACAACCCAATTAAACTCAAATATTATAAAAGAATTTGTAATTCAAAACAATAAAAACAATACTGAAATAAGCATAAAAAGTAATTCAAATTTAGAAACAAATGCTTCTATTTTGCAAGATGGTTTAGAACTTAATGTTAAATTTATAAATAAAGCAGTAGGCAGTACTAGCAAAACTTTAAAAGATGATAAAAAAAGCAATGAAAAATCAAGCTCTAATGGCATTTATAAGTTTTTAATTACTATTGTGTTTTTAATTTTTATAATAGCTTTTATAATATATAAAAAAATAAAAAAACAAAACGAAGAATTTAATAGTTTTAGTAGTGCTATGGAAGATAAACAAGATGAAGAGATACCAAATGAAACTTCAAATAACTCAAATAGCTATGATGATAATAAAGATGATGATTTAAACGAAGAAGAAAATTTTGAAGAAAAAATGCTAAACAAAGAAATAAAAACTCACAATGAGCTCTATAAAAATGATTCTCAAAGTAATGCAAGCATAATTTATCACGATAAAATTGATGATGAAAAAGAAGTTTTATTGATAAAAAGTGATGGAAAAGTTTATTTAAGTTTCATAAGCTTAGATAATGAAATTCCGCAAAATATTTATGAAAAAATACTTGTCGATAAAGATAAGCTTAAAGAATTTTTAAAAATTTGTAAAGGTAAAAATGAGATTTAAATTTGGTGTTTAAAAAACACCAAATTTGACTTAGGAAAATAGAGGTTTTATTATTTTTATCCAATTATCAATCCTTTGCTCATTCATTTCCTCTTCGTTATCATAATCAAGAGCTAGACCAACAAAGTTACCCTTATTATTTAAAGCCTCACTTTCATCAAAGCTATATCCATCAGTACTTATCTCTCCAACTAAATTTGCTCCTGCATTTTTAAGTTCATTAAAGAGCTTAGCCATGCCATTGCAAAACTCATCACTATAACCCTGACTATCGCCTACGCCAAAAACTGCTACAGTTTTCCCAGAAAGCTTTAGTGAGCCAAAATCAAAACTATCCCAATCATCTTGCATATCACCATTACTCCAAGTAGAAGTACCGCAGATTAGTTTATCATAAGTGTTTATAGCATCTGCATTTGTATTTGCCACATCCAAAACATCAGCTTCTATGCCTAATTTTTCACTTATTAGGCTTGCTGCATTTTCAGTATTTCCCATCGAACTTCCATAGACTATTGCCAAACTCATATTAACTCCTTTGAATTATTTTATTTGTAATTGAATAAGGAACCAACTTTATACTTTTTTTACCATCTAAAATTGGTCCTTGTATTTGTAAATGCCTACAAAATCCTTTTTGTCTAGGCAAAACTATATAAATTTCATGTAGATGACCACTTAAACCAAAAGCAAAATTTATCTTTTCTTGTAAATCTTTTTCCTTTAAATCAAATTTATTAAAGCAAGGCATGACACACAAATATCCGTTATTTGGTTTTTTTAGATACAAAATGTCATTTTTTATAAAAATATTTTTTCCCATATGGATTTTATAAATTTTACTAAAAACATAGTTTTTAAACATAAAATCTGCTTCAAAAATGAGTCCTTTTAGGTTTTTATAATAAATCATTTTTATTATCTTAGCTACACTATCCTTTGGGGTGCTAAGCAAAAAAGAATAGTTTTTACTAGCATGTTCTTCATAAATTTTATTTGAAATTTTACAAGTTGAGTTTTTTGGTAAAAAATCTGCTATATAAAGTAAAAAAATTTCCTCTAAGGAATTAGCTAATTTTGCATATTTTAAAGGAATTTTCAAATCATCTTTTGCAAAAGCATTATAAAAAACTAGAAAAAAAAGTCTAATTTCTTCTTTTGAAAATTCCTTAAAAACAGTTGGCACAAACTCACTACCTCCAACTAAAAAGCCAAATTTCATTTCTCAGCAACCAGTTTGTGAACAAAATTCTTTATTTAAGTTAAAAATTTTACAAAATTCACAAAATACACAACTCACACTTCTTTTAGCACAAACTAAAGGAATTTTTCTTTTCTTAACATCACTTTTAATTTTTTTCATAGTATTGTGATTTAAAAATGAAGTTAGCATAACCACGCATTCAACGTCTTGAGGAATTGACTTCCTGTTAACTCTATTTTCATTTCTAGCATCCCAATGCTCTATCTTACTAGCTCCAAGATCTTTTAAAACAGCCTTAATAGGTGTTATCTCATCAGCTCCTATAACTAAAACTGACATTCATTCTCCTTATTGTTATTTTTAGATATTATATAAAATTATTACTTAAAAAAATCTGATACTCATTATCGTTTTAAATATTAATTAAAAAATATTTATTTTTAAATTTTATGTTGAAAATGTATTGTAAATTAAATGAATTTATTCTAAAGTTTCGAAAGTCTTTATTTAAAAAGACTTTCGAATTTAAATGGGTTTTAAACTAGCTCATCGCTATAATCAGCATTGCAAAGACGTTTTAATTGTTTATATCTTCTTATGGCATCAAGCTTATTTATTTCAAAAAGCTCTCTTGCATGTTTTGGATTTATTTTTTTAAGAGCATTATATCTTGTTTCATTTAATAAAAACTCTTCATAAAGGTCAAAATTAGGCTCTTTTGAAGTTAGTTTTAAAGGATTCTTGCCCTCTTTAATCAAAGTAGGATCATAAGTATAAGTTGGCCAATATCCACATCTTGTGGCAAGTTCTGCTTGA
Source organism: Campylobacter ureolyticus (assembly GCF_027277485.1). Classification (GTDB taxonomy): domain Bacteria; phylum Campylobacterota; class Campylobacteria; order Campylobacterales; family Campylobacteraceae; genus Campylobacter_B; species Campylobacter_B ureolyticus_B. The sequence continues at coordinate 124,134 of NZ_JAPXGQ010000004.1, forward strand.
TTTCCAGAATATCCAAGTCCACCTTTTATGCCATGAGCAATGCACGGGCTATATGCTATAATTAAACTAGGTCCATCGTAAGCTTCAGCTGCAATAATGGCTTTTATTGTATTTGCTTGTGAAGCATTTGAGTTAATTTGCGCAACAAAAATATTTCCATAAGTCATCATCATAATTCCTAAATCTTTTTTTTGCATTCTTTTTCCAGATGCTGTAAATTGCGCAATAGATCCAGTCCTTGAAGATTTCGAACTTTGTCCGCCAGTATTTGAATAGACTTCTGTATCAAGAACTAAAATATTTATATTTTCTCCACTCGCTAGTGCATGATCGAGTCCACCAAAACCAATATCATAAGCCCAACCATCACCTCCAATAATCCATTGAGAGATATTTGGCAAATAGTCTTTTAAATTTAAAATTTCTTTAACACTTTCAATATTTTGATTTTGTTTTAAAATAGCAACTAATGTTTTTGAAATTTCATTTGATTTGAAAAAGTCAAATTTATTTGTAATCCAATCATTATATAGAGCTTTTAAATTATTTGGAACTTTATCAATACTATCAAGCATTATATTTTCAATTCTATGTCTAATAGTTTCATTTGCTATTTTCATGCCCATGCCAAACTCAGCATTGTCCTCAAAAAGCGAATTTGCCCATGCTACACCTTTTCCAGTCTCATCTTTAGTATATGGGGTTGAAGGAGCTGAACCACCATATATAGAACTACAACCAGTAGCGTTGGCAATTATTAAATGGTCTCCATACAGTCTAGTTAAAAGCGTAATATACGGCGTTTCGCCACATCCTGGACATGCTCCATGAAATTCAAAATAAGGTCTTGAAAAACCAATGCCTTTAACACTTTGTTTATTCATTAAATCATCTTTATATTTTACATTTTCGAATAAAAAGTCCGCTTTTTCTTGCTCTCCTTTTTTAAGCTCTTCTTCTAAAGGAACCATTACTAAAGATTTTTCTTTACTTGGGCAGTTTTGAGCACATAACTCACAGCCAGTACAATCAAGTGGACTTACTTGAATTTTGTATTTTAAACCTTTTAATTCCTTACCTTTTGCCTCAAGTAAATCATCGCTTAAATTTGCTTTAGCTTCTTCACTTTCATCAAGCAAAAAAGCCCTTATAACAGCATGTGGGCATACATAGACGCATTGATTACACTGAATACAATTTTCTTTTATCCATTTTGGAACAGTTACACCAACACCTCTTTTTTCATACTTTGTAGTTCCTGCTTCAAAACTTCCATCCTCATAACCCAAAAAAGCTGATACTGGCAAATCATCACCTCTTGCAGCATTCATTGGTTTTACGATGTTTTCTACAAATTCACTTCCTTTATAAAAGTCTTCTTTTTTTATCTCATCTTCTAAATTTGCCCATTCCTTATCAACTTTTACTTGAACTAGTTTATCTGCTCCTTCATCAATTGCCTTATAGTTCATCTCAATTATTTTATCGCCTTTTTTACCATAAGTTTTTTTAGCATATTCTTTCATATAATTTTTTGCTTCATCAAAAGGTATGATATTGGCTAGTTTAAAAAATGCTGATTGCATAATTGTATTTGTTCTATTTCCAAGACCAATGTCGTGAGCTAATTTTGTAGCATTTATAATAAAGAAATTTACATTTTTTAAAGCTAATATTTTCTTAACTTTATTTGGTAGTTTTTCAACTGTTTCTTTGGCATCCCAAATTGAATTTAAAAGAAAAGTTCCATTTTTTCTAATGCCATCAATAACATCATAAATTTCTAAATACGAAGCAACTGAACAGGCAACAAAGTGTGGGTTTGATACAAGATATGTTGATCTAATAGGTTTTTTACCAAATCTTAAATGACTTCTTGTATATCCGCCTGATTTTTTACTATCATAAGCAAAATATGCCTGTGCATAAAGATTAGTTTTATCTCCAATTATTTTAATAGAGTTTTTATTTGCTCCAACTGTTCCATCGGCTCCAAGCCCATAAAACAAGCACTCTATATCATCATCATTTCCAAGTGATATTTTTTCTCCAACCTTAAGAGAAGTATGAGTTACGTCATCGTTAATTCCAATTGTAAATCCATTTTTAGGATTATCTTTTTTTAATTCATCAAATACTGCCATGAGTTGTGCTGGATCAGTATCTTTTGAGCTAAGTCCATATCTTCCACCTACTATTAATGGCGGATTATCTTTATCATAAAATGCTGCTTTAACATCCAAATAAAGTGGCTCACCAATGCTACCTGGCTCTTTTGTGCGATCTAATACTGCTATTTTTTGAACACTTTTTGGCATAACATCAAAAAGATATTTTAAACTAAATGGTCTATAAAGATGAACTTTTATAAGTCCTACTTTTTCACCTTTTTTATTTAAATAATCAACAACTTCCTCTAATGCTTGATTAACTGAACCCATAGCTACAATAATACGAGTTGCATCATGATCCCCATAGTAATTAAATGGTCTATAATCTCTTCCAGTAATTTTTGAAATTTCTTTTAAATAATTAGCCACAATATCAGGGAGTTCATCATAAAATCTGTTTGATAGCTCTCTTGTTTGAAAATAAATATCATCATTTTGAGCAGTTCCTCTTGTTTTTGGATGGTTAGGATTTAGAGCATTATCCCTAAATTCTTTTACTGCATCCTTATCTAAAAGTTTTTCAAAATCGCTATAATCAATAACTTCAACTTTTTGAATTTCATGGCTTGTTCTAAAACCATCAAAAAAATGTAAAAATGGAACTTTACCCTTAATGGCTGAAAGATGTGCAACTCCTCCTAAATCCATAACCTCCTGTACACTATCACTTGCTAACATTGCAAAACCTGTTTGTCTACAGGCATAAACATCTTGGTGATCTCCAAATATAGAAAGTGCTTGAGCTGCCAAAGATCTAGCTGCAACATGTATAACACAAGGAAGATGTTGTCCTGCTATTTTATACATATTTGGGATCTTAAGTAAAAGCCCTTGTGATGCTGTGTAAGTTGTTGTCAAAGCTCCTACTTGAAGTGAGCCATGAACTGAGCCAGCAGCGCCAGCTTCACTTTGCATTTCTACAACTTTAACAGGCATTCCAAAAATATTTTTTTTACCCATACTTGCCCAAACATCTGTGTAATCAGCCATTGGAGAACTTGGGGTTATTGGATAAATTCCAGCAACTTCAGTAAAAGCATATGATGCGTATGCTGCTGCTTCGTTTCCATCCATTGTTTTTGTTATTTTATTATTCATATCTCTATATGCTCCTTTGGTTTTTTCAACTAAGTATAATTATGATATTTTATCTAAAATTGTTAAAAAAAAGGTCAATGAAATATTATGTGTTTTTAAAAGTATAAATATTATAAATTTTTTATATATAAAACAGCTTCTAGCGGAGTTTTAAAAATATTACTGCTATAGTTTTTTAAATCATCAAATTTGCCATATCCACAAGTTAGTCCTATGCCATTTACATTAGCATTTTTAGCTGCCTCTAAATCCATTATGGTATCACCAATCATAAAAATATCATTTTTTAATATATTTTGATCTATAAAACTTAATGCCTTTTTTATAGGTTCGGCATTTGGTTTTGGAAAAGTTACATCATCTCTTCCAATAATAACCTTAAAATATTCTCCAACACTAAGTTCATCAAGCAAAATTTTAGAGTATAAAGATGTTTTAGTAGTTACGACTCCTAAAATAGCAAATTTATTGGCTTCTAAAATAGCTTCTCTTGCAGCTGGAAGTAATGTGGTAGTGTTTAAATAAGTTGATTTGTAATGTTTTTTGTATGATAGAACAAAATTATCAACCATATCTTTGTTTACACCTAGATTTTCAAACATAAACTCAAGTGGATGCCCAATCAAATTTAAAACTTTATCATCACCTGGATAATATTTATTATAAATAGTAAAAGCATGCTTGAAACCATCTAGTATGGATTTTGTAGAATCAATAAGTGTTCCATCTAGATCAAATAATATAATTTTATGCATATATGAAGAAATGAAGAGTGCTTTTGAAAAGCACTCTTTTGGTTTTAGAAATTATTTTCTAAATTTTGCATCAACTCTTCTGTTTTGTGCGCGACCCTCTTTTGTTGCATTTGTAGCAACTGGTTGAGTTTCACCATAACCAACAGTAGTAATTCTATCTGCCTCTAAGCCTTGGTTAACCAATACGTTTTTAACACTATTAGCTCTTCTTTCTGATAGTTTTTGATTGTAGTTTGCATTACCTGTGCTATCGGTATGTCCTTCAAGCAATACTTTGTAGTTATCAGTAGTGTTTAGATAGTCAGTTACTTTATCAATCTCTTTTTTAGCTGCATCATTTACTTTTGCACTATCAAATGCAAAATGAACACCTAAATTTAATCTAATAACTTTTTCGCAACCAAACTCATCAACCACAACACCTGCTGGAGTGCCAGGACATTTATCTATGTTATCAGGAACGCCATCACCATCCTCGTCGCCTATTGGAGCAACAACTACAGGAGCAACATTTTCTGCTCTCTTGCCAAAATCAACACCAAAGCCTAGGTTATAGAACATAAAATGATCACCGTGATCAAATGTTATAGCATCTCTTACTTCTAATTTTGTAGCAAAATTATCTGTTACATAATATTTTAGACCTAAACCATATTGACCAAAGCCTGTATCAGCATCGCTTCCACCGCTGAAGTCCATATATCCACCACCTAATAAGCCATATAATTTAAAATTGTCATTGAAGCTATAGATATCTTTAACAATATTTAAAAAATAGCTATTTAAATCAGGTTTATAAGAATCATCACCCTTAACTCTAAAATCGCTTACTCTATCATATCCAAGCTCAATTTGATCTAGCCAAACATCATTACCTAAATTTTTAGCTATTCTTGCGCCAAATGTAAATGAATTTTTAAGACCTGTGTTTCCCTCAGGTAAAACTCCTCCAACTGTTGGAGTAAATTCCCAATGATAATCAGCATCATTTGCTAAAAGTGCAGTTGATGCACATAAACTAACTGCAAGTAATATTTTTTTCATATCTTTTTCCTTCCTTTCAAAAATATACCTATAATTATAACATAAAGAATATAAATACTTTTTAAAGAGTAATTTTTATCTCTTAGAAAATTGTGGGCTTCTTCTAGCTTTTCTTCTACCAAATTTCTTTCTTTCAACAACTCTACTATCTCTTGTTAAAAGCCCGGCAGGTTTTAATGCCGCTCTAAAATCACCATCCATATCTGCTAAGGCTTTTGAAATACCATGCCTTACAGCTTCAGCTTGTGCATTATAACCACCACCATTTGTGACAGCCCTTATATCCATTGATTTTTCTTGTTTTGTTATAAGTAGTGGTTGAATAACCTTAAGTTTTGTAGCCTCAAGTCCACCAAGCCATGAATTTAAATCCATATCATTAACAGTTATTTTACCACTTCCTGGTTTAACCCACACTTTTGCTACTGCCATTTTCCTTTTGCCTGTTGCATAAACTGTTGCCATAATTATTTTCCTTCTTTATTTGCTTTATTTGTTTGTGCTGTGTGAGGATGCTCACTTCCTTCATAAACTTTAAGTTTTTTTATCATCTCTTTTCCAAGTTTTGTTTTTGGAAGCATTCCTCTAACTGCTAAATTATAAAGTTTAACAGGATTTTTTTCTAAAAGTTCTGCAAATTTTTCACTCTTTACGCTTCCAAAATATCCTGAATGTCTATGATAAAGTTTATCTTCACCCTTGTTTAATCCTGTATAGACTGCTTTTGAAGCATTTATTATAACTACATAATCACCACAATCAACATTTGGAGTGTAACTTGGCTTATGTTTGCCTCTAAGCAAGGTAGCCACTTCTGTCAGCATTCTACCAAATCTTTTACCTGTTGCATCTATAACAATCCAATCGCGTTTAACCTCAGTAGGTTTTGTAATTTTTGTCATTTTTTTTACCTTCATAAATTTTATAAAATGTGATTGTATTTAAAATATGCTTAAATATAGCTTAATTTAAGCATATTTTAAACTTCTAAGAGTGAAATTTTATCTTTTAAGATATAAAATATAAAAGCTTTAACATTTTTATTTTTATAAAAATTTGAAACAATTTCTTTGTACTCTAAAACTTGTATTTTGTTTTCTTCTTCAAAGCCAACTGCACTCTTGTAATCAACTATATAAATTTCACTGTTTTTTATAGCTAAAAGATCAATTTGCTTTATTTCTCCTTTTGTCTTAAAAGGCTGTTCTTTTAAAATTTCAGCATCCTTAATAATATCTGCAAATTTTTTTTCTAAAAATAAATTTTTTAATCTACTTTTTATATCATCAAAATCATCTTCTTTTAGATATTTTGCAAATTTATTCTTTGATTTTGTTAGTGCAATATCTATATTTCCTATATTAAAATCACTCATTTCAAGTGCATAATGAAAGGCTAATCCAAATTTGACAGAGTAGATATTTGGTATAGTTTCTTTTTTTCTAACTATTACTTCTTGAGGTTTTATTTTTGCTAAATTTATACTCTTTTCCTCTTTTGCAATGGCCTTATTTTTATCCAACCCATAGTCCATTACTTCACCAAATTCAAAATCCTTTATATCTAAAAGCTTATCATCTCCAAAATAACTATTTGCATTATTTGACTTTACTAAAATAAATGAATTTTTTGCTCTTGTAAATGCGACATAAAGCTTGTTTAGATCCTCTTCTTTATCGAGATTTTTTGATTTTTGTATAAAATTTTTATAATCTTCATCTAAATATTCTCTATTTTTAACCTTATATTTTATCTGCCATTTCGAGGTTTTTACATCATATTCTTTTATAAAATTTGATATATCATTTAGATCTTTTTGAAATTTATCACATAAAATCACATGGTTGAACTGAAGTCCTTTCGAGCTAAAAACAGTTAGTAAATTTACACCAAAGCTATTACTAGAGGAAATATTTTTTTCATCTTTATTAAAGGCAAATTCTATAATATTTTCATAGTTTTTTGACTCTTCTATAAAATATAAGATGTTTGCATTATCTATATTTATTCCTAAATTTTTAAGTAGATATAATACATTTTCAATAGTTGACTTTTGTAAATTTAGGTTTAGTTTTTTAACTTCTATGCCAAGAAGCTCTTCTGCGTTAAATTTATAAATTTCTTCATTTGTTATGCAAAACTTAGCATATTCCAAAATAGCTCTTATTTTAGGAATAGAAAATAAATTTTGACTTCCTATGCCATTTGCTTCAATTTTTTCTTGTTTCAAAAGAGATTTTAAAATATCAATGTGCTTATTTTTCCAACAAAGTATAGCGATATTTTCTTTTTTTATTCCCTTATTGAGCAGATTTTTAACCTCATTAACTGCACTTTCTAAAACATCATCACTGCTTAAAACTTTTATATATCCATAATCATCATTTTCCACATCAAAATAGTCAAAATTTTCAGGTTTTAAAATTTTAATATTTTTTCTTTCTTCTTTATTATAGTTTTTAGATGGAATTTGATCTTTATAACCCAAAATTTCATCAAAAGGTTTTTTGAAAATGCTATTTACAAATTTAACTAAAGCTTTTTCACTTCTATAATTTCTATCAAGCTCTGATTTTTTTATTTGTTTAAAATCACTCATCAGTTTTTCAAAAAGTTCTTTTTTACCACCACGAAATCTATAAATACTTTGCTTTATATCTCCAACATAAAAAAAACTTCCTATACCGCTTTGCCCAAACCCTGAAACAATCTCTTCGATAAGAGGAAAAAGTATTTGATACTGCATGACATTTGTATCTTGAAACTCATCGATTAATATATGCTCAACCCTTGCATCAAGCCTAAAATAAATCATATTTAAAATATCTTTTTGGCTAATTAACTCATAAATTTTTGTGCTTAAATCATTAAAGCTTAGTTTGTTTAATCTTACATTTGTATCATCTTTTACTTGCAAATAAAGATTTAAAATTTTAAAAAATACAGTTATTTTATATTTTTCAAGCTCATTTAAAAAATCTTTTAAGCTTTTTTTAAGATTATCCCAAAGAACACCTAAATAATCAGAATAAATTTTAGAATAATTTCTATAATTTAAAGTCTCTTTTTTTATAAGGTCATTTTTTATAACATCATAAATAAACCCATCAGTTTTATTTTTTAAATTTTGTGCTTGATTTATTGTTGAGCTATGTTCTTTTAGAGCTGTTTTTGTCGAACCTTTTGGCGAAGTGTTTTTAATGATATCATCACAATATTTTTTTATTTGCGACTTAATACGGTTAAATTCAACTTCTTTATCATTGATATTTTTCTTTAAATTTTCTAAATTTTCATTGGCTGCATCTAATCCATCTATTTTTACTTTTCCAATTTCACTTGAAAGTTCATTTAATGAGTTTAAAAAATCATAACTGCTACTTTTTGTATTTACTATAAAACTACTTATTTCATCAAGAAAAATTTGGTTTTTTGAGATTTTTTTTACAAACTCTTTATCTATAATTTGTCTTAAACTAGCATCATTGTTTTCTATCTCATAGTTTGGATTTATGCCAAAATTTAGAGCAAACGATTTTAAAATAGTTGAAAAAAATGAATCAAATGTTGAAATTTTAATATCTGAGTTTAAAAATCTTTCTTTTAAATAATCTCTTTTTTTTATAAGTTCGTCTTCACTTAAATCCAATATATTCAAAAGCTCTTCTTTTTCAGCTTCAAATTTTCGTTCATTACTCGGAACATTTGGACTATATTTTTTTAGGCCTAAAAATGTCTCTATTATCCTATTTTCCATCTCGGATGCAGCTTTTCTTGTAAAGGTTAGGGCTAGAATTTTATTTGGCATAACACCTTTAAAAATCAAAACCAAATACCTTATAGTTAAAGCAAATGTTTTTCCACTTCCAGCACTTGCACTAAGTGCTTCATATATTTTAAAATCACTCATTTTTCACATCCACAAAGTATATCATAGGCACAATATTTACAACCTTCATTATTGCCAAAATCAAAAGGATTTTTAAACTTTTGCTTTAACTCATCAATAACTGCTTGCAAATCACTAAGAGTTTTTTCACCATTTACAAATTCCATATTTTTTGTAGAAAAAAAGCAGGATTTTATATTATCTCCACCGCCTAGAAGAGCCTCATAAAAAGGAAGTTGCAAAGATTTAGCATCGGCATTTCCAGTTTTATAATCAATTACTAGTTTATCACCATTATCATTTACATCGATTCTATCAATTCTTCCTTTTATTCTTATGCCATTAAAATCGGTAATTTTCTCCTCTTCGCCTTCTAAAAATTTCCAACCACTTTTTTCATGATCTTTCATCTTTTTATCAAATTCTATAAACTCTTTTAAAACTATATTTTTTTCAAGATCATTTATGTTTAAATCTTTTGAATATTTTAAAAGATTTAATTTAAAAAGATTATAATCAAAAGTTCTATTTGCCTTATAAGTCTCTTCCAAAACTTTATGAATTAATGTTCCTTTATCTTTATTGTCAAGTTCTAAATTTACATTTTTTTCTTCTCTTATATTATAAATATATTTTATAGCATAGCATTTGGGACATCTTAAAAATAAATCAAGCCTTGAAAATGAAAGAGGCTCTTTAAAAAAATCATGTTCTAAAACAAAATTTCTTTTTAAAATTGGCTCATTTGTATCTTTGTATAAATATTTATAAACGCCTAAATACTCTTCATCGCTAAAATAATCATCTTTTTTTAAATTAAAATTTTCAAAATCTTTTAAAAAAACAGAAGGCTTAAAATCATCATTTTCAAGATAACAAATAGCAGCTTTTTTGGAATTTAAAATAAGCTTTTTATAGTAAAATTTTTGCAAATTAAGCCTATCTTCATGGCTTATAAGTCCAGCCTTTTTTCTAATATTTGAGTTTAAAAACATCTCATTAACTGAAGCTTTTGGAACTAGATTTTTATTAAACTCGGGTATTATTACCGCATCAAATTTAAGCCCTCTACTTTCTAAAAGCCCCATTACACTTACTTCGCCACCACCAACATGCTCGATTGATTTCATATTTAAATAAAGCAATAATATCTCACAAGCATCCATTAAAGTTGGCAAACTTTGATCTATATAAATTTTTATTTCAAACAAAATTTCAAAAATTTGTTCTTTTATATCCTCTTTTGAATAATTTAAAATTTTGTTTATGAAATGCTCAAATTTTTCAAAATTTACATTTTTATTGAAATTTAATTTAAAATCTTTATAAAACTCATCAGTTATTTCTAGCATGTTTAAAAAAAGATTTTTTGTTGTAAATTCTCTTTGCGATAAATAGTTTTCTTCTAAACAGAGCTCTTCATCTTCTAAAATAGCTTCTATTATTGTTTTTAAAATTTGAACAAATAAAGTTTTATTTAACGGCTTTCCCATTGCAAAATTTAGCATATTGTTAAAATCATAACTTTTTAAAAGCTCGCTAAAACCTTCATCCGGTAAAATAACGACTATGTTTTTAGGATCAAATCCTAAATTGACAAAATATGATATTTTTTCAAATATATAAAAACACTCCAAGCTTTTTGTTGAAAAACCGCGATGAAAAATTTCATCTGGTTTGCTTTCATTTCCTTCAATTAGGTTAAGATTTGAATTTGATAAATCTAATTCACAAATTTTGCCAATAAAATCATCAGGAATTTCTTTAATAAATTTTTTAATTATTTTTTTACTAACAAGCTCATTATCTTCTAAAATAAGCTTTATCGAGGTTAAATTTTTAATTTTATCTATAATGTCAAGTTCAAAATCACTCAAAACCCCATCTACATAAATCTCAATACTATTAAAGCTTTTTATGAATTCTAAATTTATCTCATAATTATCGCAAACTGTTATATCATCATAAGCATTTTTACAGTTTAATTCAGCTTTATAATTATTTAACAAATCTTCTAAAATATCTAAATGCTCATCATATTGAGCATAAATATCGCTATTTTTAAGATCATTTATTGAAGTTTTTGTAATGGCAAGTTCTTTAAAAAATGAGAAAAGATAATCACTATTGTGCAAGAAATTTAAAGAACTTATTTTAAGCTCTTTTTCAAGTTTTTTTGTATTTTTAACAGCTCTTTGCATGCAAATAAGCCTATCTATATCTGAGATTTGAAATTTATCTTTTACAAAAATAGATTTTTTAAAAAACTCACTTACTGAAAGAGTTTTTGGGATTTTACCATCACTAAGAGAAGCTATGTAAGATTTAATACGCCTTGTACTACTAAAAACCTTAAGATTTTGACTCATAAGCAATAAACTCCATTCTATAAAATCCTGTATCTTTTTCATCATTTAACTTTATATCTACTCTCCACCTACCAACTTTTGGAACTTTAAAGCTATCAAGCTCTAAAATATCTCCATTAAACTTAGCATTTGGAGAAATATCAAATTCAGATGTTTCAGGTCTTGTTATAAGTAATTTAAAATTTAACCTATGATTGTTTTGTATTTTTGGCAAAACACTTATTTGCAAATTTATGTCTTTATGCAAATCAAAGCTATCTTTTAATAGTCTAATGCTATATTTTTTATCAAATCTCTCTTGTGAGTCTTGTATTTCATTATAGTTTCTATCTACATTTTCAAGACTTTCAAAATAATAATTGTCCATATGAACTGGATGATCTAGTGCCAAAATTACAGTCATAATACATGATGTTACAATCAAGGCAAAAGAAATTAATATTCCATAAGGCCAAAATGTTTTTTTATTAGTCTTATTTTTTTGCATTTTTCTTTATCCTTTTATAATAAAATCCACTAGCAATCACTAAAACTATTGAACCATAAACAAATAATCTTATAATATCTAGGATTATTCTATTTGTATTTCCAAAAGAATTTTCTAATTTTACATTATAAATTTTTGCTATTTTTTCTGCACAATCTGCATATCCGTTTAAAAGTGCTGGATTAAAAGAATCTTTTCCTTTTTTTGTTGATACTAGAAGTGGAATTATTGATCCTTTGTTTGGATAAGGGCTTAAAACTGCATCCTTGTCAAAATTAATATCAGTTACGATATCTATTTTTTTATCATTTGTGGAAATAATTATAAAAGCATAAGGTGATTTTAAATTTTTAGAAATTTCGGCAGATTTTTTATGAATATTTGTGCCATTTAAATCTTTTAAAGCCACTACTCCTAAAAATGCACCTGTTTTTTCATAAAGTTCATCGCCAATAAGCTGCATTTGAGAAGTAGTGATACTTTCTAGAATTCCATCATTTTCAATAATTACATTATTATTTGCAAATAAATTATTTAAAAAAAAGGTGCAAAAAATTGCACCTATTATAAATTTTTTCACTTTTATCCTTACCCAATAAAAAGATTATTAGGAGTTAGAACCGCCCAAGCACTAATTATAGCTGTTATTACAAGCCCTATTAAAATTATAATTTCAAAAAGTTTTGATGAGCCATTGTTACTTTGTGACATTTTTAACCTCCATAACATCATCTGCGATCTTCATGTTTGCCTTCATTGGGACGCTACTTACATCTTTTAAGACATAAGGTTCTTTTGCAACTTGTTGTTGTGTTTTTAAACCAAGTATAGTCAAAACCACAAGAATAGAGATAAGCAATACTGTTGCTATAAGCATCCCTGTAACTCCGTGAATGCTAAAAACACTTCTATTTCTGTTTTCATTTTCCATAACTTCTCTCCTAATTCTCTTTTGATAATGATATTACATACTCACCAACTGCTCTTTTTTGGATATCGGTTAGTCTTCCATCATTAAACGCAGGCATTTTACCTATAAAGCCAAGTTTTCCTCTATTTAATACATCAACTACAAAATCAGCTGAGCCGTATTTTGTAAGATCAGGTGACATACCATCCATTCCCTTGCCATCTTCACCATGACATGCGGCACAAACCATCCAGTTTTCCATTCCCTGAGCTACATGATTTGGATTTTTAGTACTACTTATAGCTGATATATCTTTAGACACAAATGCAGCTACAGAAATAGCATCATCTCCTGTTACATTGTCTGCATTCATTTCCCCTAAAGGATAATCAAGTCCTTTTGAACCAGCTTTAATAGCTTCTAAAATTCCAGCTTCAGAACCCCAAACAGAAAGGTCAGTAGCTTTGCCATTCATTCCATTTCCTGTAATTCCATGACATGCTGAACACTCAACCAAAAATATTCCTTTTCCCATAGCAAGTAAAGTATCTTTATCAGGACTTGAAAAAGTTTGTTCAAATTTTTGATTATATGCCTTTACTTCCTCATTATAAGCACCAATTTGAGAATATGAATTTAACGGATATCCAAATAAAAAGTACCATATAGCCCAAACTAGCATTAAAATATAAGTAACAGCCCAGCCTATTGGTAAAGAATTTTTATATTCCTTTATGCCATCATACTCAACGCCTTCCTTTAACTCTCCACCACTTTTTTCTGTTTTCATCTTGCGAACATAAAGCCCAACAATAGCAATAGTTGCAATGACCAAAACAATAGCAGCTATTATAGAGAGTAGATTTACATTATCTTCTAAGTTAAACCATTTCATTTTTTAGCTCCTTTTTTGCATTCATTATCATTTGATGGAATAGTCTCTATAATCTCATCATCAATGCTATCATTAAGGGCTAAATTTCCATATTTTTCATAGTTTCTTCTACCTGTTTTTTCTGATCTTCTAAGATGGAAAAAATAAGCGTAAAGCCCTATGCATAAGGATATTATTAAAACGACATATCCATAAGCTTGAAGTGTTCTCATAGTTTCTATACTCATCTTTTATCCTTATTTTAAGCTGTTTAAATATGCTATAAGAGCTACAATTTGTTTAATTTCGCCACGCTCAAAAGCACTTTTAACCTCTTCATCTTCCATTTGATCAACTACAACTTTTGCCTCTTCCATAACAAGTGCTTGTGCCTCTTCCCAAGTACCAAGTTTTGGCATACCTTCTTGATCATAAGGAACATTGAAAGCCTTTTTAACTGTCAAAGCTTCAGCATAAGCTGTTTCTATATCAGCTTTTTTCTTGAACATATATTTATAATTAGGCATAACTGATCCAGGAACTACAGATAAAGGATCTTTCATATGGTGTTCGTGCCAATCTGTTGTTCTATAATTTCCAACTCTTAAAAGATCAGGACCTGTTCTTTTTGATCCCCATAAAAATGGTCTATCATAAGCATACTCACCACTTTTTGAATAAGCACCATATCTATCTGTTTCTGATTTAAACGGTCTTATGAGTTGTGAGTGACATGCATTACAGCTATTGGCTATGTATATTTGACGACCTGAAAGTTCTAAAACACTGTAAGGTTTAGTATCCTTTAAAGGTCTTGCACTATCGGCAAAACTTGGTAAAATTTCCACAACACCTGCGTAGGCTATTACTATAAATAGAAAAACCGCAAAAAAGAATGGATTTTTTTCTAACCAACTAAACATATTATCCTCCTTTTTTAAGCTGCCATTGGAGATGTGCTTTGTGGTTCTTTTGTAAGCACTCTACCTGAGCTAAATGTTTTAAACATATTATATGCAAACATGAAAAAGCCTAACAAATATAAAAATCCACCAACTGCTCTAATCCAGAAATATGGTTTAAGTGCATTAACAGTATCAATAAATGTATAAGCTAAACTTCCAAATTCATTTGTTGCTCTCCACATCATACCTTGAGTAATACCTGCAATCCACATAGATGAGAAGAACATTACAAGACCTGTTGTTTGAATCCAAAATTGTGCTTCCATTAATGACTTTGAATAAAGCTCTTTTTTAAACATTCTAGGAACCATGTGATAAAGAGCTCCAACAGTCATAAAGCCAACCCAACCAAGTGTTCCATCATGAACGTGTCCTGGAATCCAATCTGTAAAGTGAGCTAAAGCATTAACTGATTTAATAGAAAGAATTGGTCCCTCAAGTGTTGAGAACATGTAGAATGTTGTTGCTAAAATCATAAATTTTATTAATGGATTTTCTCTTAATTGATTCCACTCGCCTTTCATAGTTAAAAGTATATTAATACCTGAACCCCAAGAAGGTAAAATTAAAACAACAGAAAACACTGAACTTAATGTTTGAATCCAATCAGGAACAGTTGAATAAATAAGGTGGTGACCACCAGCCCATAAATAAACAAACATTAAACTCCAAAATGAAAATAGTGATAATTTATATGAGAAAACTGCTTGACCACTCTCTTTTGGCAAGAAGTAATAAACTTGAGCTAAAATTCCAACTGTAAAAACAAACGCAACAGCATTGTGTCCCCACCACCATTGAACCATAGCATCGTTTGATCCAGCATACATAGAAACTGCATGCATCCAATCACCCATACCTGTTAAAAGTCTTGTAGGAATAGCCATATTATTAAACAAATAAAGCATAGCAATTCCTAAAAATGTTGCTATATAATACCACAATGAAATATAAAGAGTTTTTTCTCTTCTTATACCAATAAGTCCAAAAATACTAACTCCCCATAAAACCCATACGATAACAACCAAAATATCGATAGGCCATTGAAGCTCTGCATATTCTTTAGAGCTTGTTATTCCTGCAAGTAGTGTAACAACAGCTAAAAGTATAACAATAACATATAAAATAAAATGAAGTTTTCCAATCATCATAAGAAATTTTGATTCTGCCATTGATACTTTTAAGACTCTTTGTCCTACATAATACCAGGTTGAAAAAATACCTGAAAGCATGAATCCATAAACAACTGCATTAGTATGAAGTGGTCTAAGTCTACCAAAATTAGAAAACTCTCCTGCTATGTAGTTTAAGTCTGGATACACTAACTGAAAAGAGATAATTACTCCAACAAGCATACCTACAATTCCAAAGATTATGGTTGTAAATAAAAAACACTTTGAAATTGTGTAATCGTAATTTAATACATCACCAGGTCGCATTGCACCCTCCTATATAAATTGTATGTTAAACATAAATTAAACATAACTAAGTAATTATATTGTTATTTAGCTAGATTTATTCTTAAATATAAAGAAAAAATCTAACTTTTTTATATTTTTTGTTAAAATTCTATTTTATAACCAAGTCCAGGAATATTTTTTATAACTTTTGCTCCGACCTTATCTCTTACTCTTTTTACAAAAGTTCTAATGGCTGCATCGCTTACATTTTCACTTCCCCAGATATTTTGCTTAATATCTTCATGCAAAACTAAAGTGCCAATTCTTTCAACTAAAAGTGAAACAAAAGCAAGTTCTTTTTTTGTTAAAGGAATTTCAACCCCATTTTTAGACAAAGCTTTTGTGGTTTGGTTAAACTCCAAACCATCACCAAATTTAACATCATTCAAAAGCCCTATTTTTCGCCTTACAATATCTTCAATAACCTTTAAAAGCTCATCCATATCAATTGGTTTTATTAAATATTTATCTATTCCTACATCTATTGCTTTTAAAAGCTTTTCTTTATCACTAAAGGCACTTAATGCAATAATTGGAGTATTGCTTGAAATTTCTTTAATATTTTTTGCCATATCAAGACCGTTCATTATAGGCATTGCTATATCAGTTATTACGATATGTGGATTGTGTTTTTTAAATTTTTTCACACCTTCATCTCCATTTTTGGCCAAAATAATTTCTTCAAAAAGACTATCTAGAGCCTCAGCCATAGACTTTCTAATACTATCTTCATCTTCAACTATTAAAATTCTAAGACTACCTAAATCACTCATTTTTTCTCCTTTTTTAGTGGTATTTCTATACAAAAATCAACTCCGTTTTTTAAATTTTTAACATATATATTTCCGTTCATATTTGTTATTATCATCTTACACATATAAAGTCCTATGCCAGTTCCTACACTTTTATGTTTTGTTGTAAAATATGGATCGAAAAGCTTATCCATAATGCTATCTTTAATATTTTCACCATTATTATAAATACTAACAAAAGCAAATTTATCATTTTTATAAATTTTTATTTTTATTATTTTGTCTTTTGCATCTAAATTTTGCATAGCATCTTTTGCATTGGTTAAAATATTAATGATTACTTGAGAAAACTCAGCTTTAATTCCAGAGATTTTAACATCTTCATTTTTTAAAATTTCAACACAAATTCCCTCTTTTTTAAAAGTGCCTTCGAGCATCCCAAGACTCTTATCAATGGCCTCTTTTATGCTAAATTCCTCTTTTTCTTTATCTGATTTAAAAAAATTTCTAAAATCATCTATTGTATTTGACATATTTTTTATAACAGTTTTCGCATGTTCATAAGTATGGATAAATTTCTCTTCATCTTTTAGGTTTTGTTTCATCTTAAACAGATCAATTCCGAGCTCACTTAACGGCTGACGCCATTGGTGAGCAATGTTTCCTATCATTTCACCCATACTTATAAGTCTTGCTTGTTGTGAAAGAAGACGGTTTTTTTCTTCATTTTTTAAAATTTCTTCTTTTACTCTATTTTCTAAGCTTTTATTAAGCTCTAAAAGCTCTTTTGTTTGTTCTTTTACTTTTTCTTCTAATGATAAATTTAACTCTTTTAGTTCAATTCTTGTTGCCATAAGCCTTTCATTAAGTTCAATTACCTCTGTAACGTCATGACGAATAGCAACAAATTCTTCAATATTTCCATTTTCATCCAAAATTGGAATAATGGTTGCATTTAGATAAAAAACGGAGCCATCTTTTGCTAAATTTTTTATAATGCCTTTATAAACTTTTTTTGCCAAAATTGTCTTCCAAAGCCTTTTAAATACTTCTGGACTAACATCTGGATGACGAACAATATTATGATTTTGGCCAATTAATTCATCTCTTGAGTATTTACTTATATTGCAAAACTCGTCATTTACAAAAGTTATGTATCCATAAATATCAGTTTTGGATACAATGTTACTAGCATCTATTGCATTTTGATACTGTATTAAGCGACTTTGATTTCTATCCATTGTATTTAAAATTTTCCTCATGCATTATAAAACTACAACTAAAATCTTACTAACATTACTATTAATAATAACTTAAAATGTTATTATTTTTTTTAAAAAAATTTATATATGTTATTAATTTGGTTAATTTGTAGCCAAAAAACCAATATATGAATTATATATTCCAAATAAAATTATAATAAAGGCCGAAATATTAAGAGCTATTTTTTTAAATTTTAAATTTATTAAATTTGATAAAGAAGAAATAATTAACATAATAGGAATTGTAGATAGACCAAAAATTCCCATTATAAAAGCTCCTACTAAAATACTTTTTGATAAAATTGCCATAGATAAAAATGTATAAACAACCCCACATGGCAAAAATCCATTTAAAAAACCAAGCAACATTAAGCCAAATAAAGAGTGCATGTTGCTAGCAATTAGCATTGGCTTTTTAAATAGTTTTTTCCATATTTTATCATTTTCTATAAATTTTAAAATTTCACCTCTTTTTATAAACCCAATACCTAAAATAACTAAAAAAATACCTATAAAAAAATGAATATAGCCCATAAGTTTTGAACTTATTGCGAAAATAGAGCTAAAATATCCAGCAATTACACCAAGTAAAATATAAGCAAATGTCCTAAAAAGATGGTAGCTTAAAGAATAAACAAAAGCTTTAAACCTACTTAAATTATTAAGTCTCACGCTATAGGCTAGAACAAATCCACCACACATTCCAGCACAATGCCCAAAGCTAAGCAAAAAAGCTGTGGGCACAATGTAAAAAATTAGATTTAATAAATCCATTAAAAACTAGAACATTCCTCTTTTTTTGAGCTCATCTTGATAATATTTTTCAAATGCCAAATCATATTCAGGAGTTCCTGGAATTAATTTTTTGGAACTATTTTCAAGCTTTTCAACAACAATATCCTCTATTTTTTCAAAATTTTTTAAATACTCCTCAATAGATGAGTAAATAATATTTCTGGCTCTATTTTCAGAAACGCTATAATCAATATAGTTTTTTTTCCAAGAAAGCTCTAAAATTTCATGTGAAAGCTTATTGTATCTATCATCATGTTTTAAAACAAAATCACTCTCATCTGCAAGTCTTTTTTTAACCATCCAAAACATACTTCTTCTATCAACCTGCATAATATGCATATCTTCACTATTTTCTTCTAAAATATTTTCTGTTTTTTCATCAAGAGCTTTTTCTTTTAAGGCATCATTTGTTATGACTTCTTCTGCAATTTTTACAACGCCTTCTATGCCTTGATTAAATTTTATAAAACCCGAATTATACATATCAATGCCGATTTTTCGTGACACATAAGGAATGTGTGGAAATTTTATTTTCATTTTTACTCCTAATTATCTTATTATTGTATCTTCTCTTTCGGGACTTGTTGAGATAAAGCCAACTTTTACACCTGTTACATTTTCTATTTTTTCAATATATTTTTTAGCATTCTTAGGCAAATCTTCAAATTTATTTATTCCAACAACACTATCCCAACCATCAAACTCTTCATAAATAGGTTTTACATCTTTTAAATCTGTTGGAAAATAATCAATTTTTTTTCCATTAGGAAGTTCATATTTTGTACAAATTTTAATTTTTTCAAATCCATCCAAAACATCAAGCTTCATAAGTGCAAATGTATTAATGCCATTTAGTCTTACAGCATATTTTACAGCTACCAAATCAAGCCAACCACATCTTCTTTTTCTTCCTGTTGTTGTGCCGTATTCTTTGCCTACCTCACACATTGTATCACCATCTTTTCCAAAATCCTCACTTATAAAAGGACCGTTTCCAACTCTTGTGCTATATGCTTTTAATATTCCTATAACATTTCCTATGTCTTTTGGATTTAATCCAACTCCAGTGCATGCTCCTGCTGAAATTGTATTTGAGCTTGTTACATAAGGATAGGTTCCATGATCAATGTCAAGCATTGTTCCTTGCGCACCTTCTAAAAGAATCTTTTTATTGTTTGCAAGTGCATCCCAAACCATTTTTGTAGTATTTGCAATAAATGGAGATAAAACTCTTTTATACTCATTTAGTTTTTCTAAAATCTCATCTTTGGTAGGTGTTTTGATATCCAAAATTTCAAAAATATATTTCTTATCTTTAAAAGTCTGCATTAGACTTTCACATAATTTTTCAGGCTCTAATAGCTCAATTACTCTATGACCATTTCTGCTTATCTTATCAGCATAGCTTGGCCCAATACCTTTTCCAGTGGTACCTATGGCTTTATCACCTTTTTGTTTTTCGCTTGCTTGATCCATTAAAGCGTGATATTCCAAATTTAAATGTGCTTTATCACTTATATAAAATCTACCTTCTAAATCTTTAAAATTTGAAAGCTCTTGTATCAAAACATCAGGATTTACAACAACACCGTTTCCAATAATATTTATAATATTTTTATGCAAAATTCCACTTGGAACAAGGTGAAGTGCATATTTAACACCATCAACCCAAATAGTATGACCAGCATTGTGCCCGCCAGCACTTCTGCAAACATAATCATACTCCTTTGAAAGCATATCAACAATTTTACCTTTTCCTTCATCACCCCATTGACTTCCAACTATTAAATCAACTTTGCTCATTTTTTAATCCTTTTTTGATAAATTTTGTATTACTTGATCGCTCATTATAGCAAAACCACTAGATTTAAGACTATCTATTTCATAATCCCCACCGCTGCAAAAGATGGAATTTCCACCTAAAAATCTAAAAAATAAACTATCATAATAACGCATTTTTGAATAATATAATGGTGCTAGTTTTATATTTTTATGAGTTGAATTACAAGATAAATCTTCCATTTTTTCAAGTGGGTCTTTAAGCTCATTTGGAATATTATTTTTGACATTTTTTAAATCACTTAAAGAAGTTATTCTAGAAAGTTCTCTTAGCCATTTTTTATCTGAGCCTAAAAATAAAGTTCCATTGCCTTTTTCAAACTCCTCTATTTCAATATTTAAAAGCTTGCAAATTATACGAGGAATTTCTATATTGCTGATTTGAATAGTTGAATTTATTTTAAAATGATCTAAAACTATTGAGCAAATTTCAAGTGCAAGTTTTAAATCCCTTTTCCCTATCATTTCAGCGCCTATTTGATAAAATTCTAAACTTGGATATTTAAAAACTGGTTGAATGTAAAAAATTTTATTTAAATTTTTATCTTTTATTCTCCTTAAAATTATCCTAACAACATCAACTGTGCTATCAGCTCTTAGGGATATGGTATGATTTATCTTATCTTGAAATTTTAAAATTTGCTCGTTCGGAACGCTTAAGTGCTGATGATACGAAAAATATGGAGTTACAATCTCATCAAATCCATATTTAATAAAAACACTAGCAGCAAAACTCTCAAATTCCCTTTTTGTTTTTGCAAGTTCTCCAAAATAAAGCCTTGAGCCATTTGGTATTTCGTGGTCTAAATCAGCCCTATCCATAACACTTCCTTTTTCACTAACTTAAAACATAAGGATATCTAAAATTTCCTTATTTA
This sequence comes from Campylobacter ureolyticus, assembly GCF_027277485.1. Classification (GTDB taxonomy): domain Bacteria; phylum Campylobacterota; class Campylobacteria; order Campylobacterales; family Campylobacteraceae; genus Campylobacter_B; species Campylobacter_B ureolyticus_B. The sequence goes on from NZ_JAPXGQ010000004.1 coordinate 145,682, forward strand.
AATTTAAATTATATAACTGAATTAGAACTATATATGTGATATTTTAAAAATTTGTCCTTTTTTGCAACATACATCGCACTATCAGCTTGCCTGATAAGTTCAAAAAAACCTATTTCTTCATCTTGTGGATAAAATGAAACCCCAATGCTAATACTTGTTTTTATAATATGATCGCCTATTTTAAATTTTACACTTGTTTGTCTTAAAAACCTTTTTATATCAAAAATTATCTCTTTTTCATCTTTCAAATTTTTAACTATCACACCAAACTCATCACCACCAAATCTTGCTAAAACATCTCCATCTTTTATCGCTGTTTTCATCTCATCAGCTGCTTTTTGTAAAAATATATCACCAACTTTATGTCCATAAGTATCATTTATATTTTTAAATCCATCAAAATCTATAAATAACACAGCAAGACTTTTCTTATAAGCTTTTTGTGTATCTTTTATAGCCTTTACCAAAAGTCTCTCAAAATAAAATTTATTTGGCAAATTTGTAAGTTGATCATATAACGCCATTTGCTCTAAGTGATCTTGTTTTTCTTTAAAAGCTGATGTTTCAAAAAACATACCAAGATATAAATTTTGATTTTTCAAGAACTTAACTTTTAAAATAGTTGGAACCTTTTCTCTATATTTATTTATAATATCAAGTTCTCCACTCCAAAAACCTTTTTTTAAAAGATCACTATTCATCTCCTTTTCTGCACTTCTTGAAGATCTAGTTTCATTAAAAAGAATATACTTACTTCCTAAAATTTGGTCTTTTTGATAACCAGTAGCTTTTAAAAAAACATCATTTACATTTTTTATAAAACCATTTTTATCAGTTAAAAAAATAGCCTCAAAGGAATTTTCAAATATATTTTTAAGTAGAATTTCTTTCATATTTTCGTTTTTTTTACGACTAAATTTTAAAAACAAAAAAGCGGTAGACAAAAGTAAAAAATATATGCAAAAAATCCATTTATTAAAAATTTCAAAAAAACTTTTATAAACAATAATTATTAAACCATTATTTTTAGTAATATAAAAAAACTCAAATTTTTTTGTCTTTTTATTTTGTTTAAAATTAATTTTTTCGAATTTTAAATTTCTATAAATTTCATTTAAATTACCTAAATTTGGACTAAACTGTTCTATGATTTTATATTCACTATCAAAAATTATATACTCCAAATTACTTTGTGTTTTGAAATTTTCATCATTTTCTAAGAGCGTAGCTTCTAACTTTAGCTTATCTTTTGCAAAATTTAAAGTTAAAAATGTTGCTAAAATAAAAATTAAAAATAATAATGATGAAATAGTAACTTGCTGTTTGTTCATATAAAATCCGTGATAATTATAATTGGCGAGAGAGTGAAGGAATCGAACCTCCCACGAAACAGTCAACTGCTCCGCCATCGGATTTGAAGTCCGCGAACGCCGCCAGATCGTTTTACTCTCCAAAGGTCGTATTATACAAAATTTAGAGTTAAATTTTTATAAATTTTAAAGAAACAATTCTTATTAAAAATAAATTTCAAATAAATACTAAAATTACATTTAAATATCATTCTAAAATTTCAAATTTTCTTTTTTTAAAATAGCTATCTCTTATAAAAATATATGGATCATCTTTTCCCTCAAGCGCTCGTTTTTTAGCCCCAGGATCTAAAGACTCTTGATTTACCTCTTTTCCTATGTTTATGTAAAGTCTCTTAGCATCATCATTTACATAGCTTATAGGATTTGTAAAATAATCCCCAACAAGCCCAAAACTATCTCTTAAACTTGATGGTCCAAGTATTGGCCAAACTATATAAAATCCATCTGCAAAACCCCAAACTCCAAGAGTTTGCCCAAAATCTTCATTATGTTTAGGCATGTCAAAATGCATTGTAGCAGCATCGCTAAAACCAGCAAATCCAACGGTTGTATTTATTAAAAAACGTTTTGTTTCATTCCATGAGTTTTGAAATTTTGCTTGTAAAAGATTATTAACAAGTCTTATTGGATACATTAAATTACCAAAAAAATTACTAAAAGCTCCTTGAATTGGATCCGGCATCACATAATCGTATGTGTAGCTTACAGGATACATGATATAGTTATAAAATGCTGAATTTATAGATGTCATAACGCGGTTATATCCAATTAATGGATCATAAATTTCATCATTAGCTTTGTTTTCAAACTCACTATTTGCATTTGAAAAGCTAATACTTAAAGTAATAATAAAAATAGCTAAAGTTCTCATTTCATAACCTTTTCAATTTTTGCTAAATCTTGTATTTTTTTATCATCAATAAGATAAATTTCATCAATTAAACCATTTTTAAATTTCATACTTCCCATATCGCTTAAAACATTTTTTCCTCTTACTAACTCTCCTGCTATGCATTCAGCTAAAACTCCCATAATAGCGGATTTTAAAGGATCTGTATTTGAGGCTAAAAAGGCTGTGCAAATTCCTCCTAAAATACACCCACTTCCTGAAAATTTACCCATTAAAGAGCTTCCATTTTTTAATAAATAAGCCTCATTTTTAAAAGCAACAATATCTATTTTGCCAGTTATGACAATAGCTGCATCTGTTTTTATACTAAGTTCTTTTGCTAAATTTACTCTATTTAAAATATCATCATTTAAATCTTTTAAGCTAGCATCAACGCCTTTTGCTATACTTTTTTCACCATTTAAAAACTTAATTTCTGAAATATTTCCTTTTATAATGCTAAATTTATACTCTTTTAAAAAATTTATGGCAGTTTCGTTTCTAAGAGTGCTTGCTCCAACCCCAACAAGATCTAAAACTACCGGTAAATTTAAAGAATTTGCCATTTTTATAGAATTTTGCATAGCTTTTATAGTATTTAAATTTAAAGTTCCTAAATTTATTAAAAGTCCATTTGAAATAGCAGTTATTTCACCACTTTCGCTTGGCTCATCGGCCATAACAGGACTTGCACCAATTGCAATGAGTGAATTTGCGACATCATTTACTGTTACATAATTTGTTATGCAGTGAATCAAAGGGTTTTTTTGTTTTAAATTGTTTAAATAAGTCTTTATCTCTTCATTTTCCATATTTTTTCTTTATATTAAAATTATGATATTTTATCAAAAAGCAGTTAATTTTAGCTTTATTTGTTTAAAATAGGCGAATTTAATAGTATTTATAAAATATTAAATGATAATTGCTTCTATTTTTATATAGTAAAGAAAAAATTTATATATAAAGGATTTTTTATGAAAAGATATATTATTTCAGCTAGCATAATTGGTGCAATATTTATGAGTGGTTGTTCAACAATATCAAATCCAGTTGGTGGAAATGTTTATGATGCTTCGCAGCTTAACCAAGAGCAAAATGCTCAAAATGTTCAAATCGTGCATATATCGCCTGCAAAAATAGCTGTTGATAATAGCGAAAATAGAAGGTTGGCTCAAACAGCTGGCGGAGTTCTTGGCGCAGTCGCAGGTGCAGTTGTGGGATACAATGTAGGAAGTGGTGGAAGCGTGGCTGGAACAACAGCTGGCGGTGTAGCTGGTGCTGCTGGTGGAGCAGTAGCTGGAAGTATGGTAGGAGATAAAAAAATAGTTGATGGAGTAACGATCGCATATAAAACCAGTATTGATGGAAAAATAAAAACTTCAACTCAAGGAGGAAAATTGTGCGAATTTCAAACAGGCAAGGCTCTAATGATCATTACAAAACAAAATGAAACAAGAATCCAGCCAAACTCAATTTGTCCTAAAAAATAAAAAAATTATAATTAATTTCTAATTAATATATAACTTAAAGTTGCCTACATTTCAAGAATTGCATCTTTAAAAACATATAATTGATCTTAGGCTTATGTTTTACTACTAAAACATAAGCTAGTCAAATATATTTTTACAATCAAAAACTATTCTAAAAACTTGCAAAATCTATCAGATAAATAGAAATTAGATACTTTTATATTTATATATAAATTAGCCTTACAAGTATTTTGTTTTTTAGTTTGAAAATAAGTGGGATCAAATTTATACTAGATTTTTTTCATTTTGCAATTCCCTCTTCTTTTAACCAAATATTCATATTTTCAACTGCAAATTCCATAGCCTTTTCATCGGCTTCTTCATTTTTTCCTTGTTTTGCAAGTTCTAAAACTACTATAAAGTCATTTAAACTTTTAATTATCATTTTCTTATCATCATCTAAATAATTAAATTTTATTCTATCTTTTACTTTTTTATAAATATCATCAGCTAAATTATCTTTTATGCTTTCTAAATAATTTAAAGCTTCTTTTTCAGTTTGCAAAACTACATATTTAAAATTCATTTATTATCCTTTAATTATGATTTACTTAAGTTTCAAAATCCATAGGATCAAATTTATACAAAACTTGAACCACTAATTGTTTCATTCAAAAATTTGTTTCAAAATCCATAGGATCAAATTTATACATAGTTTGAAAATGCACGAAGTAACTCACAACGATCGTTTCAAAATCCATAGGATCAAATTTATACTAATATATCTGTCATTTTTTAGTCCTTTTTTAACTTATGTTTCAAAATCCATAGGATCAAATTTATACTAGAATTAATGGTAAAACACCTTATTACATTATCAAAAGTTTCAAAATCCATAGGATCAAATTTATACCATTACTAAGGATTATTGATTAGAAATTATCTTTGTTTCAAAATCCATAGGATCAAATTTATACCAATATTTAAATGTGTCTTATAAGACAATGCTTTAGTTTCAAAATCCATAGGATCAAATTTATACCATTACTAAGGATTATTGATTAGAAATTATCTTTGTTTCAAAATCCATAGGATCAAATTTATACCAATATTTAAATGTGTCTTATAAGACAATGCTTTAGTTTCAAAATCCATAGGATCAAATTTATAC